>CAYPXR010000090.1:0-55979 GCA_964414585.1 uncultured Planctomycetaceae bacterium | reverse complement strand
CGTCGCGAATCGTGCGGATGACGAGGTCGGACTCCTTGTAAAGCTCCGCCGGGGCGGGTTCCTTCTTGATGCGCGCTTCGACTTTGTCCCAGAGGCGCGAGAGATAGTTCAAATCGCGCTGCAGGTCGCGTTTGTGGCGGTCGATCGCAGCGGTGCGGGCGATGAATCCCATGTTGTCGGGAAGAGAAAGTTCGCCGAGCAAGCCGCGGAGCTTGCGGCGCTGTTCTTCATCCTCGATCTTTCGGGAAACGCCCAACTCGTCCATGCCGGGCATCATGACCAAAAATCGACCGGGCAAGGAAATGTAGCTGGACAGCGTCGGACCCTTGGTGCCGACGCCTTCCTTGATGACCTGGACAATCACTTCCTGCCCGCGGCGCAGGCAATTCTGAATCGGCGGTCGGTTGCGGCGCGGCGTCTTGCGGCCCACCAATTCAGGTTCGCCCTTGCTCTCGGGGAAGTACTTGGGGTGCAAGTCGCTGATATGCAAAAAACCGTGGGCGGGCTTGCCGAAATCGACAAACGCGGCCTGAATGGAGGGCTCGACGTTGGTGACGCGGCCCTTGTAAATATTTCCGACGTTGGAAACGGAGGCGGTCCGCTCGATATAGAGTTCGTCCAACCGTCCCGCGCGAAGTAATGCGATGCGTACTTCGTCCGGATCGGAGACGTTGATGAGCATCTCGCGGCGCTCGGTGGCCGGCGCCCGCGATTCTTCGTCGTCGGCTTCCGCCTTCGCGGGCTTCGAACGCCTCCGACCGCGTTGAGGTTCGTCATCAACTTCCTGAAGATCTTCCTCGACGACGGTGGTATCGCCGTCGCGGGAGTCCTCCGCGGCCGCTACGGCAGCCATCGATTCATCCGATACCGGCGCGGGAGCGGCCGATTCGTTTTTGTCTGCCCCGACAGCCGACGTCTCGGAGTCCTGATCCTTTCGACGACCACGACCGCGTCCACGACCGCCGCGCCGGCGCGATCGGCGTCGCGGCCGATCGCTACCCGGCTCGCCAGGCGTCTCCCGGCGATCCGCCTGATCGCGGAGTTCCGAGACGCCTTCGCGCTGATCCTGGGTGGCGGATTCCGTGGCGCTTCCGCCTGAGTTTTCCAAGGCCGACGAAATCGATCCCGATCCATCCGCCGGGCCCGCGTCGGAATGCCAATCCGAGGGGGAATTCGAAAGGTCGTCCAATGGCAACGCAGCCGGCATCGGAACGATCACCGCGGCGGCGCCCGCGGAGGGGCGTTCGTCGGAATCGAGAATGCCGGCGCTGAAGTCCACGTCGCTCGCGCCGCCGACCACGTGGCGACGTTTCGCGGTCCGCACGATTTTGGCCGTCGCGATCGCCTCACTGACGTCGATTTCGCTCGGTGGAGGGCCTTCGCCGCGCGGCGACGAGGGTCCGGAGGCCCCGGGCTTTTTCCCGGAGCGCGTACGCTTTTTGATATTCTTCACAACAGTCCTTTCCAGGGATCTTCGAGCGAGCGCGGACGACGCCGGCTCATGACTCGTAGGAGACGTGCTCGCGACAAACGTGATGGAGATAGTCTCGACTCGGTAGTCCCAGCACTTCGAGCACTTCGCCGACGCGAGCCGATCCGCTTTGCGAAATCGTTTGCGTCCAGCGGACGCCATCGGGCGTCGTCTCGACCTCGATGAGGTATGGTCGAATATCGACCGTCCGCTTCGAGGCGCTTTTCGGCAGGGTGCGTTCCACCGGAAGGGATTCGGCGGCGAGAAGGGTCGACGCTTTTTGCGTCACGCCTTCGCGATCCGAAGTTTCGAGCGCCAGCGTGTAGGTCGCCCGAACGGGCGCCCGCCGCTGTTGCTCCGACAGACATTCCGTGGAGATGAGCATCAAACCCACCGGCATGTGCCGTGAGAGCCGCGACTGCGCTTCTTTCGGATCCATCTCTTGTTCTAACTCCACCACGAGGAGCTCATCGCGCGAGGCGACGCCCACCGGGCGAGGCAGCACGATCGACATCCGCGGGCGAGGATTGAATCCCTGCGAAAAGCGCAACGGAATTTCCGCACGCGCCAATGCCCGCTCGAAAAGTCGCAGGGTGTCGTGGTGAGAGATGAACCGAAGGTCGCCGTCAACAGCGTACCGAATCGCCAAACGCTTGCGCAAGCCCGTTAGCGATCCCTCTTTTACATTGTCCCGAAGCCTGTTGGCGCTGACACCGCGCCGGCATCGAGAACCGTTTCTTGCCGCCCGACCATCGGGCAGGCTGCGGCGATGCACGGTTTCCCATGCGACACCGCAACTTGCCCCCAATGGTCAGATGTCTCCCCACACCTTTCGGGTCTCGTCGCGAAGGTAGTTTAGCACCTCCCGCTCAGTCTCGAAAGAGAGAACCCGCCGCTTGACCCGCTCTGCATCGGCCAGAGTGATGCTGCGGATAATTTTCTTCACGATCGGGACATTATTCGCCGCCATCGAAAGCGACCGTAACCCCAGTCCTATCAATAAGATAGTGAAGATCGGATCGCCTGCCATTTCCCCGCAAAGGCTGATCGACGTGCCGATTCTACTGCCGTCACGGACGACGCCGCGGATGAGCCGGAGTACCGAGGGATCGGCCGGGGTATAGAGCTGCGCGACCCGTTCGTTGGCCCGGTCGACCGCGAGCGTGTATTGCACGAGATCGTTGGTCCCGATGCTCATGAAGTCCGTTTCCTCGGCAAGTTCCCGCGCGCAAATCGCGGCGGCGGGCGTCTCGACCATGACGCCGACCGGGATCGACGTGCGAAATTCGTATCCGGCTTCTTCCAGTTCCTCCATGACGAGATTGAGGACAAACTTCGCCTGGCGAAGCTCCATCAGCCGGGAGATCAGCGGGAACATGACACGAACGTCGCCGAAGGCACTGGCCCGGACAATCGCGCGCAATTGCGGTCGAAACATGGCGAGGTGTTGCAGGCTGTAGCGGATCGATCGCAATCCCAGGAACGGGTTTTTCTCCGGCTCCCAGCCCGGCTGACACTTGTCGCCGCCCAGGTCCATGGTGCGGATGACGAGGGGCTTGCCGCCCAGCGCCTCCGCCGCAGCGCGATAGGTTTCGAACTGTTCATCTTCGGTCGGCGAATGACCATCCTGCATAAAGAGAAATTCGGTGCGAAAGAGACCGATTCCGGTGGCGCCTTTTTCCAGGCATCCGGCAATCTCTGACGGAAATTCGATATTGCCAAGTAGGTCGATCTTGTGGCCATCGCGGGTTTCCGCGCCGAGATCGCGTAGTTCCTCCAGCGTCGCGCGAACCTCTTTGAGGTGGGCGACCTGAGTGGTGTACTCAGTTCGCTGGCTTTCATCGGGATTGATGACGACCACGCCGTGCAGACCATCGATCACGAGGGTATCGCCGCCCGAAACGTGCGCGGTGATGTCCTCCAGGCCGATGACGGCGGGAATGCCAAGCCCGGCGGCCAGGATGGCGGTGTGCGAGGTCGCGCCGCCGGCGTCCGTGGCGAAGCCGAGCAGCTTCTGAGTTTTTTCGAGCATGACGAGCTGAGAGGGCGTCAAATCGTGGGCGACGATGATGACCGGCTCTTCGGCATCGGCAAGTTCCTGGCGAGTCTCACCGCCGACGTGGTGGAGCAGTCGTCGCTCGATGTCGAGGACGTCCTTGGCCCGCTCCTGCAAATAGGGGCTGCCCATCTCCTGAAAGCGGCGCCGGTAACGTCGCATGAATACGCTGATCGCATAGGCGGAGCTGTAAAACTTGCTCTCCACCAGCGCGGCGATCTCTTTGCGAGGCTTGGGGTCGGCGAGCCAGCGTTGATGAAAGCCGAGAATGTCGCCCATGTCGGCGCCGGCTCGCCGCGAAAGTTCTTCGCGTTCGCGGGAAAGCTCCCCTTCGGCGGCCTCGAAGGCCCGTGTGAGCAGGGCGAGTTCGTGAGGGATTTCGTCGGGCGGGACCGCGCGGCGGGGAACGCGGGTCTCCTCCGTTTCAAGGACGACCGCGTCGCCAATGACGACGCCGGCGGAAACACCGATTCCACGCTTCAACGGCATGGACGGCCCTCCGACCACACCAATTTCAAAGAAAGCGTCAGTCTTCGCCGAATTTGCCGTTGATCAGTCCGACCAGTGCTTCGGCCGCTTGTGGCGCATCGTCGCCATCGGCGACCACTTTGAGGACCGTTCCCCGTGTGCCCTCGAGCAGCATCATCTCCATGGGGCTCTTGCCATCGACACATTGAGTGCCCTTGCAAACCTGGATCCGGCTGACGTATTGTCCCGCGAGATCGACAAAGCGCATGACCGGCCGCGCGTGCAATCCCTGCACGTTGCAGATGGTGACCTCGACTTCGACATGTCGATGGTTGTCGTCGTGCATGACTTACGTCCATGACCGTTCCCAGCGGGATTCCCCGTTTTTGTCGTCCCGCGAATCGCCGCTGCGCTTGGCCATCGTCGGCGAGGCTCTCTCGGGATCAAAGCCGGCCTTCAGCCCGTGGGGAGTTGGTCCGCCTCCTCGATCAATTCCCAGACGGCGTCGGCCGTCTCCGATTGCCGCAAGAACCGCCGGAAATTGTCGCGCTGCAAATGGCGAAAGATATTTTCCATCGCCTGCAGGTGGCCATCGGGGTTGTCAGGCGGCGACAAGAGTACGACGACGGAATACACCGGGGCACGGTCCAACGCGGCAAAATCGATCCCGGCGACGCTTCGCCCGACGGCAGCCATGATTTTCGGGACCTTCTCATGTTTGACGTGAGGCACGGCGACGCCTTTTCCGAAACCGGTGCTGCCCTGGTTCTCGCGCTGGATCACCGCCTTGGCGATGGTGTCGGCGTCCTGCTCGGACATCATACCGCTGGCGGCCAGGCTGCTGATGAGTTCGCGAATGGCCCCATTTCGATCCGACGCCGAGAGTGCTGGAACGATCGCGCCCCGCACGACAAAATCCGTCAGTTTCATGGCAGATCCGCCCTATCCTTCAGTCTCTTCCGACGAGGGCTCCGCCGGGTTGACGACCGTGCCTTTCGCGGAAGGCCCATCCGGGTGCTTCCGATTTCGGAACTTTTCCTTGTGGCGGGACAGCTGACGCTCCAGGTCCTTAACAGAGGCGTCCAGGGATGCATAGGCGTCCGCATGCTTTTCCTTGGCCACGAAGGTTGTGTGATGATCCGCTTTCGCGATGATTTCACACAAATGATGGCTGGCTTCCTGGCCAAAAACGACCTCGACGGTTTGGACTCGATCGTAGAACCGTTCGAGCTTGGCCGCCTTTTCCTCAGCGTAAACCTTAAGACGGTCGGGGACTTCGGTATGACGCCCACTTACGGTGATCCGCATAAGTCGTTACTCCGAACGAAGGAAGACCACTCCAGAATAGCAGATCGACGCGGATTAGACAGCGGCATTCCGCCTTCACGGCAACTGGCTCGAACCGCATAAATCGTTGAAATGTAAGTGTTTATCTTCACGTCGTTGTAGTCGATAGGAGTTTATGCGTTCTTGGCGTTTGGGTCAACCCCCGACAAAGAGCCGGGAATTCGGGAAACTCTGGCTAAGACTGCGGCGGCGAATGGAATGGCTCCCGCCGACTTCAACGCTCTCTTGGCCTCGCGAAGCGTCGCCCCGGTGTTCGACACGTCGTCGATCAAACCAATGCGCTTTCCCTTGAGATCGACCCCTCGCGCGGGTGCGAAAACTCCTCGAACGGCCTCGGCCCGCTCAGCGGCGGACATGCCAGGGCGTTGATGCAACGCGCGAACGTACTTCGTTGCCAGGAGCGCAGGCACAACGGCTCCGGACCATCGCTTCACCGCCGCTTCGGCCAACAGTGCCGTTGGTTGATATCCCACCGCCAACTTCCGCCTCCAGTGCGAAGGAATCGGAACCCAATAATCAATCGTGCATGGATCGACGCGCCCCTCAATGGCGTCGGCCATCAAATTGCCCAGGAGTTGATCCAGCGTATAGCGAACCTTGAAGCCCAGAACCAATCGCCTCAGAACATCGTCGTATCGCCCCACTCGAACAAACCGGTCGAATCGAAGAGCCGGTTTTCCCAATCGGCAGGCTGTGCATCGTCCCTCGATGAGCAGATGGGCCCCGTGATCCTCTCCGCACGATTGACAGTAGTCACCGGAAATACAGCGATTCAGAGATAGCGCGCACTGAACGCAGAGGCGTCCGTCTTCGCGAAGGACTCCTGCTCCGCAGGCCGCGCAGGCAGGCGGGATCAGCAAGTCGGTTAGACCGTGAACGATACGCTGCGGCCAAAGGCCGATACGCCATGCTCCATTTGACCTGGTGACGGTCACTCCGCCGGCTCACCATCGGTGGGTGCCTCGCCTTGCGCGTTGGCATCGCCCGCCGAATCTTGCGGTGGCGGCGTCGCGCCGCCCTCCTCGGCGGATTCCCCGGAATTGTCGTCATCCTTGGCGACGCGGGCGACCGAAACGACCTTGTCGCCTTCGTCAAGGCGGATGAGCCGCACGCCCTGGGTGGCACGGCCGATTTCCCGTGTCTCGGAAACGGCGGTGCGGAGCATGATGCCTTTGGCGGTAATGAGCATGAGTTCGTCGGCGTCCGTCACGCTCTTCAACGCGACGACGAGACCGTTGCGATCCGTCGTCTTGATATTGATGACGCCGCTGCCGCCGCGTTTTTGCAGGCGATATTCCTCGATGTCGGTGCGCTTGCCGTAGCCATTTTCGCAGACGGTGAGCAGGCTCATACCCGGGCGAATGACCACGAGATCGACGACGGCGTCATCGCGATGCAGCGAGATGCCGCGAACGCCGCCCGCGGCGCGGCCCATCGCGCGGACGTCGGTTTGCTTGTAGCGGATGGACATGCCTTGTCGCGTGCCGAGGACGATCTCGTCTTCGTCGCTGGAGAGCGCGGCGCCGATCAGCGTGTCGTCGGGATCGAGACTGATCGCAATGATGCCGCTAGGGCGCGGATTGGAAAACGCGCCGAGCGCGGTCCGCTTGACCGTGCCCTTGGCCGTGGCAAAAAAGACGAATTTCTCCTCGAACTGCGAGACGGGCAGGACCGCCGTATGGCGTTCATTGTCCTGGAGCTTGAGCAGGTTGGCGATCGAACGGCCGCGCGCGGTGCGGGCCATTTCGGGGATGTCATAGACCTTGAGCCAGTAGATGCGCCCGCGATTCGTGAAGAACAGCAGGTAATTGTGTGTACTGGCGATGAAGAGGTCTTCGATGAAATCGCCTTCCTTGGTATCGCTGCCGCGAATGCCGCGGCCGCCGCGGCCCTGGCTGCGATACGTATCCACCGGCACGCGCTTAATGTATCCCTCATGCGAGATCGTCACGATCATCGGCAGGTCTTCGATGAGTTCCTCCATGCGGAACTCGCCGACCGCCGCAGTGATCTCCGTCCGACGCTTGTCGGCGTACTTGGACTTCATCTCGTGCAGGTCTTCGCGGATGACGTCGAGCACGAGCGCCGGATCGCGGAGCATCGCCTGATAGCCCTCGATTTCCTCGACAATCTTCGTGTATTCACCGGCGAGCTTTTCAACCTCCAGGCCGGTCAATCGCTGCAATTGCATCGCCAGGATCGCCGACGCCTGCACGCCGGTCAGAAACTGGTCGCTGGTCGACGCGCGACGGGCGAAAACCTCGGGGATCAGCTTGTAAAACGCGGCCGATTCCGCCAGACGCAGCTTTCGCTCCATGAGGCGGGTCTTGGCCGTGTCCGGATTGGGCGATTTGCGGATCAAATCGATGATCGCATCGATGTCGCCGACCGCCAGTATGAGACCTTCGAGAATATGGGCCCGCTGGCGCGCCTTGCGGAGCAGGAAGCGCGTACGCCGCGTGATGATGTCTTTGCGGTGTTCGAGATAGTGCTCCATCAATTGCTTGATGGTCAGCGTCTGCGGCTGCTTGCCGACGAGAGCGATATTGATCACCGCGAAGGTCGTCTGGAGCGGTGTGTATTCGTAGAGCTTATTGAGCACCACCTCCGGGCTGACGCCGGACTTGCACTCGACGACGAGGCGGATCGCGTGTTTGCGGTCGGATTCGTCGCGAACGTCGCTCACCTCGGGGAGGCGGCCTTCCTTGACGCATTCGGCGATCTTCTCGGTAATCGTATTCTTGAGGATGTTGTATGGAATCTCGTCCACCACGATGCGGACGCGATCGCCCTTCATCTCTTCCTGATGCGTCTTCGCGCGAAGCGTCAGAGAACCCCGGCCGCGCGTGTAGGCGTCGAGGATACCCTGGCGACCGCAGATCATGCCGCCGGTCGGGAAGTCCGGGCCGGGGATGATCTTCATCAAGTCGGGGATCGTGATTTCGGGGTTTTCAATCACGGCCAGCAGGCCGTCGCAGATCTCGCCGAGATTGTGCGGCGCAATGTTCGTCGCCATGCCGACGGCGATGCCGGTGCAGCCATTGACGAGCAGATTTGGAAACTTCGAAGGTAGTACAACCGGCTCGGTCGTGGTTTCGTCGTAGTTGGGGATGAAATCGACGGTCTCCTTGTCGAGGTCTTCCATCATCTCGACCGTCGGCAGGGCCATGCGGGCTTCGGTATAGCGCATCGCCGCCGGAGGATCGCCGTCGATCGAGCCGAAGTTGCCCTGGCCGTCGATCAGCGGATAGCGCATCGCAAACGGCTGGGCCATGCGGACGAGCGTCGGATAGACGACCGCCTCGCCATGCGGGTGGTAGTTGCCGGACGTATCGCCGGAAATCTTCGCGCACTTTCGATGCGGGCTGCGCGGGCCGAGCTTCAGATCGTTCATCGCCACGAGGATGCGGCGCTGCGACGGCTTGAGACCGTCGCGAACATCGGGCAAAGCGCGGGCAACAATGACACTCATCGCGTAACGCAGGTAGGAATCCTGCATTTCGTCGACGATGGGGAGATTACGAATGGCTTCCGGTTGGCTTTCGCTCATGGCTTTTTTCGGCCCGGAATACGCCCGGGCTCAGGGCGGATTCTACAAGGAATTCAACAGTTCTTCCATCTCGCCCTTGGCGTGCATTTCACCGCAGGCGTCGGCCTGGGCGATTCCTTTCTCCAGTTCCGCCTTGGCCGCGTCGAGGTCGCCCATCGTAATCAGCGTCTTGGCCTTGTGGTGATGGGCCGCAACGTAGGTGGGGTCCGACGCCACGACTCGATCGAATCTCGACAGGCTTTCAGCGTATCGCTCGGCCTTGGCCAGTTCGATGGCCATGCCGAAATTCAGAAACGCATCGTTCGGCTCTTTGGCCAAAAGAGCTTCCAATTGTTCAATCCGTCCCACGTTAGAGCGTCTCCACGGTGATATGCTCGTTCGCGTACACGTTGATCTCGCCCGCGATCTTGAGCGATGTTTCGACGATCTGCTCGGCCGAGAGCTTCGTGTGGGCCAATAAGGCCCTTGCCGCGGACATCGCCGGGACGCCCCCGCTGCCGATGGCCACAACGCCGTCGGTCGGCTCGATCACGTCGCCGCTTCCGCCGATGATCAGGCTCGCCTCCGAATCCGCCACGGCCAGCAGGCTCTCTAACCGCCGCAGGGAGCGATCGGTCCGCCAGTCCTTGGCCAATTCAATCGCGGCCCGCTTGGTCGCACCTTTATATTCCTCCAGCTTGGCCTCGAAACGCTCCAAAAGGGCGAAAGCGTCGGCGGCCGACCCCGCGAAACCCGCCACGACCCTGCCCTTGTAGAGCCGCCGGACCTTGACCGCATCGGACTTCACGACAGAGTCGCCCAACGTGACTTGGCCGTCGCCGCCCATCGCCACCTGGCCGTCCCGTCGTACGGACAGGATGGTTGTCGATCGAATCCGATTGGCTGCGTTGGTCATATTTTTCCGGCGACCTCATACCCTGTGGCCGGGTAAGATTGTAAGGGGGCAGTCGCCAAACGGGAACACGCTGCATTCATGCACCATCCCGCCTGTTTGATTCGGAGAATCTTTGTCGGCGCCTTTCTGGCGGGCGTTTTCGTCGTCATCTCCTCGGGCGGCTGCCAGAATCCCTCCCAGCCCGCGGCGAGCCCCTCGTCGCCGCATTCATCAAACGGCAATGCGCCAAACGTCGCCGAGCCGGATCAACTTGAACAGACACCCCCTTTGTCGAACCTTCCATCGCCGACCGTCGAAGTCTCGAAACCGACTCCACGAAAGAAGCCCAAGCGGCCGATCGATTCCTGGATTATCTTTCGCACGGCGGCCGATGCCGACGCAGACGTGATTTGCAACTACCAGTGGACCGGTGGAAAACGCTTGCAAGTCGTAACGCAAAACGTCACCCGGCTCACGCTCGACCTCAACAGGCTCCCGGACGGCGCTCCGCGACGCGGGCCGTGGAACCTCCAAATTGACCACCAAGGCATTGAAATCACCGGTGTGCGCGGACGCGTTCTCGATCTGATCCGCTCGACCAATGGCATTTGGTCGGTCGATCCTGACAAACCTCCACGACGAGATTGATCGGATGACACTTGCGGGCTTCAAAGGCGTGCTCACTCTCGTCATCACTTTGACGCCGGCGACCGTCGCCGCGGCCGCGCCGAATCGGAGCTTGCCCGGGCCGACGACGACCCGGCCCGCCGAAAAAAACAGGCCCGTCCCCCACCATCTCGCCGTGCGGGCCGTTCGCAAGGTCATCAAAGACGCCGAATTCAAGGATATGCCTTTCGAGGAATTTGTCGAATGGCTGGAACGCACCACCAAGGTGACGGTCATCGTGCGCTGGAAACTCCTGGAGAAGGCGGGCATCGATCGGACTCAACCCATCACTCTGAAGCTGAAAAACGTGCCGCTGCGCAGGATCATCGAACTCGTCCTCGATCAGTTGAAACGCGACGACCCGTCCGTTCGACTGGCGGCAAAGGCCGATGACAACACGCTCATCCTCTCGACCGCGCGGGATCTCTACCGTGAAATGATCACACGAACCTACGATGTGCAGGATCTCTTGCTCACGATTCCGCAATTCACCGGCGGACGGCTCGGCCCGCCGTCGGGCGGTCCCGTTCGAATCTTCAATCCAAACCCCGCAAAAGGCAACGAAACCAACGCGACGCCGGACGAAAGCACGCGACGATTGATCGAGACGATCACGTCGTCGATTCAGCCGGAGTCCTGGAAGGACAACGGCGGCGAGGGGACCATCCGATACTTCAGGGGCCGATTGATCGTCCGCAATAATCTCTTGGTCCACGAGCAATTGGGCGGGGGATCGGCCCCTTCGCTGCCTTCAAGATAAGGGGCGCTTCATGCTCGTTCCATGTGTGTCCATTCTCACGCCGACGGCAGCTCCAGGGCCAGCGAGGCTTGTGCGATTGTCAATCCGGTGATCCGCACGGTTTTTCGCGGCGATGCCGCTCCCGCGACGACGGCGATGTGCGCCTTGTTCAATTCAAAAAGCTCCGCGAGCATGGATACCAGTGCGTCATTGGCTTTCCCGCGCTCGGGCGGCGCGGCGACCCGGATCTTCAGGGAGTCGCCGTAAAGCCCATCGACGCGGGACTTCGACGCGCCGGGTACGACTTTGACGCGCATCTCAATACCGCCGGCGACCGCCTTCAAAAAAGGCGCCATGGACGCTCCGTAAAAAAGCATCGGTCTCCGGAGCATGTCACTCCGGAGACCGATGAGTTAAGACAATCAGTCGCTGTCACTCACCCGACTTAGGGCTGGGTGACCTTGAACCAGAAGACACCACGCGATCCACCCGGCGTGCCGTTCACGTTCTGGTGGGCAGCGCTCTGCTTTCCACCCACCCGGATCAGGTAGGTCGTGTTGGGCTGGATGGCGTTCGTGTTCGAAACCCTTTGCGACTGGCGGTTCGGGTAGAAGAGCTGTTGAGACCCGAGACCGTTCGTGCAACCGTCATCGTTGCAGCCTTGAGCCAACGGTGTGACCTGCGTCGCACTCGACGCCGGGCACGTGTTGGTGTGAACGGAGAGAACCGAGTCAAAGGTCGTCTGGGGGTTACACGTGGTCGTCGTCATGGTCAAGGTCGACGCACCCGTGGTGAACTTGTACCAGACGTCTCCGGACGCCGGATCCACAACGCAAGACACGTCGCTATCCGTGTTGGCGCCGATCGTCGTGCCGATCACCACCGTATTGCTGGCGACGGTGATCGCGTTTGCGCACAGATCGTTCGCCGGCGATGCAGGCGACGACGAGCAACTTGAGCCGTTCAACACGAACGGCATGCAGAACGCCAGATCGCGATCCAGGTTCTGCCACTTGTCGTTGGAGACAATGGGCGGAGAAGCCACGAAGTTCGGGTTCTTGATCGCCGCCCGGAAGTTCCTGGGCGAGTCGCTCGGCGCGGCCGTTGCCCAGAGGAAGTCGCACGTCACGCTGGTGTTGGTCTGCTGGACCGAAACCCAGTAGCACGTGCCCGACGTGGAATTGACGTTCACCGACGACGGGAAGGTCGCGACGTACTGGTACAACTGGGTACCCAACGTCGAGGACTGACCCGCGACCGCGTTTCGAGTCACGGACATGCCGGTGGTCGTCGAGAAGTTGCCGATGATCTGCGCTTCATCGGGCAGATTGGGCGTGCCCAATCCTTTATAGAACTTCACGGCGAAGTCTTCGGCCGCCAGCGGACAACTGGTGTTGCCGTAGAACCCGTACCAGCACATTTGCGTGAAGGAGACGTTGCTGGTCGGGCGGAAATCTTCCGCCACCGTCGAGTTTCGATCGAGGTCGGCGACGTATCCGCCGCGCTGCAGATTGCTCACGACGTCCGGAGCCTGGCACCGGGTGCCGTTGGTGGCGTTATTGCAGAATTCCGCCGGACACGGACAAGCGGCGGGGCTCTGCGCCCAAGACCCACCCATCGCGTCGCACACCGCGTGGCTCACCGCAGGGCCCGAACCGCCGGTTCCAAGGCAGGTAGCGCCATTGTCGAGGCAGCACCGGCCGACAGGGCAAGCGGTGTTGCAATCCGTCGCCGCTGTCCAGTAACCGGGTTGCGTCGTGATCTGAGGCACCAGGCGATCCAGATTGTCGCAGGTGGACTTCATCGTGACGACGCACACCGATGCCGGCGTGAGGTTGGCGTAGCAGCAGCGACCGACCGTACAAGCCGGACTCGCCGGGCAAGTGCCATCCTTGAACCATTCACCGAAGTAAATGTCCTGGCATCGCTCTTGGGTCGTGACAATGCAATCGAGAGTGCCCAACGGCGGCACGTCGTAGCAGCAGCGACCTTGCGGTTTGCCGCAGCCTTCCTTCTCGATGTGGAGGCCGAGGTTAAACGCCATGTCCATCGTCTGGACATTGCCCGGATCGGTGCAAACGGAGTAGACCGACGGCAGGTCGCCGGTCGCCGGATCCACGTCCAACTGGGCGTGAATCGTGTCGCCGAACGGTGAGGTCTCCCAATACCACTTGCACTGGCTCTGAGGAGTGTTGTTCACGATCTCGAGCCAATAGCAGTTTCCGGCCGTGACCGGGTACGGGAACGGCAACGTTGCCGTATAGATAAACTCGGACGATGTGGGCGACGTCGGTTGCCCGTCCAGCGAAAGCGCTCCGCCCGTATCCGTGCGAATCGCGTTCGGCAGGTATTGCGGGGCCTGCGAAGCGCCTGGCGGAGTAATCGGAGTGCCGGGGCAGCGGCCGTTATCCGCCGCATGGATCACGAGCTGGAAGCAATCCTTCTCGGGACCGCATTCATTACCAGTGAAGTCCACGTAGGCGCCCCACCAGCAAAGTTCCCTGATCGTTCCGTTTTCCGTCGGGCAGAAACAATCCGCCGCGCGGAAGTCGTCCGAAGGATCCAAATCGCTGAGGATCGCGCCGGCCTGGCCGACGCCCAGCGGACCCGGAGGCTGTCCGAAGGATGGATCGTAGCAATCCACCGGCGCCGTCGGGCACACCGGCTTGTTCGACTGCACGAGCAAATTGACAAACGCGGCCAGATCGTTCGTGTCGACCTTTCCGTTTCCGGAAGTGTCCGCACGGCACAGATTCGGAGCGAAGCAGCCCTGGAATTCGTCAAACAGCGTGGGCGGGAAGAAGACCGTGTCGATCCACTTCCGAATGTCCTTGCCGTTGACCTTGCCGTCGTTGTTCATATCGCCGACGCAGCAGACTTCCGACTGCACGAACGGCGCACAACTGACTTGCATCAGGTACTTGCTGTCAGGAGCCGCATCACCGACGCCGCCGAAGATGGCCGCCGTCACGTACACGTAGTACTTGATGCTGCTGCCGGCGGGCGATCCGCAAACCGCCGCGGTGACTTCAAGAGAATTCTGCGTGCCCGTCGGGGGCTGGCAGGGGAAATTCAGTGAGTTGAAGCCCACAAAGAAGGCGTTACTGCAATCGCCGGTGACGTCGGCGAGAATGCCGATGTCGAGCGGAATCGCAGATTTTAGAACCTTCCAACTGACGGTCCCGGGATTGGGCACGGTAATCTCATACCAATCGTAGTCTCGGTTGATGAACCGCTGTCCCTGGCAACCGTTGGCCGGGCCATCGCAAGGCAGACCCGCCGGACAATCCGCCGGCGAATTGCACGGGTACGGATGTCGATAGTTGCCGGTGGTGCCGCAGATCGTGATCGGCGTTGTTGAACACGAAATGGGGGCCTGGAAACTGATGGGGCTGGCGAAGCAGCCACCGTTGTAAAGGTCCTGGGGACCGGGGTTGATGGCATCGACGTCGCCGGGATTGTTCGAATTCTGCGCCGGCGCCTCGCCTTCGGCCATGGCGGCATTGCATTCCGCCGTAGGCACATCGCACTGGAAGCAAGACGATGTCGACGCCAGGACGTTGATCTGCATCAACACGTTTCCGCCGAAGTCGTTCGCCACAGGGTCAATCACGTCCCGAGTCGTGCCCGGGAAGATGTCCTGTCCGTTGAACTCGTTGTGGCCGCCGAAGGCAATGTAGATCGGAACGCCCGGCGTCGTTGCAACACAGAGACACGAATCGCTGGTCGCATTCACGCCGCCGTAGCACGAGGCTACGGTGAGGGCCGCCGTGGCGGACGAGTCCGCGGTCGAGCAGTTGTCATTCAGCGCAAGTCTCGTATTGCAGTCGCCATCCACGGTGTTGACGCCGCCATAAACGACCAATTGGGGATCATAGAAGCCCGCGCTGCCGCAAGCGTCGATGACGACGCTGTTGATGCCGGCCGCCGGGGTGTACTTCATGTAGAAGACGTCGCCGATCAGTCGGGTATAGGTTCCCGATCCGCCGCCCATGGCGGTATTCAGATCGAGCGCCGTATAGCAGGCGGCACCGGTCCCCGGACAGGGATCCGCATTGCAGCCACCGAGCTGCTCGGGCGGGAAGTTCGGAGAACCATCGTAGAAGTCGGTGTAATACCGATACTTACCGCCCAGGACGTTATTGCAATAGGCTTGAGAGCTGGTGGCACCCGTCGGGTCAACTGCAATCGAACAAGCCGCCACCATTCCCGAATACGTGCAGCATCGTGCCTGGCAAGGAATATTGGCACAGAAATGCGGGGGCGACCCATTGACGTCGCCGGTGGGAATCAGGTCGATGTCCAGGACGCCCTGGCCCTTGCCGGTGGCAATCGATGATCCGACGCGGATCAGGATACAGTCGCCCGGATCGAAGTCGATCGTGCTGCCGAGGGTGACGGGGATATCCAGGTGCGGCGATCCATTAAAGGCGAAGGGATTCGTCGCGCTGAACAGAATGCTGTTGTTGCAATCGGTCTGCTTGGTTTCGCTGCAGAGCGCTGCGCAGGTCGCGGTACCACCGGTGGGGAACTTGTCGCCGTAGATGACGAGGAAGCCGTCAAAGGCGCTGCCGGCCATGCTGATGATCAACCGGCCACTGGTGTAGGGCGTACCCAAATAGTTCGTGGGGATCGTGTACTTGTAAAAGACGTCGTTCTGAATCGACGGTTGCGGATCGGGCCCGGCGCCGATCCCGCAGGTCGCCGGAACGTCCGGCGTGCCGACCGGGCTGTTGGTCGGCGAAAGATCGGAGCTGTTGGAGAACGACGAATTGAACGTCACCATGAGCGAGACGCCCGTGATCGGGGTCGCGTTGACGCACTCGTCGTTCGCCGGGACACCCGCGCAACTGCCGCCGTCCATGGCACACGTCGTGCCGTCGCCGAGATACTGGCCGCCTTGCGGGGTGCAACCCTTGCGGGGCTTGTCCTCACAACCGGCAACGTTACAGCACGCTCCGCGAGCCAATACCGGATCACAAGGGCTGGTACACGTAACATTCAATTTGTATTCCGCGGAACACGGAACGCCGGTGAAGTTGGCGGGACGTACCCGGATCTTCCAGTCGCCTTCCGGCAGACAGTCGCTGATCACGAGTGTTTCGCAGGTCCGACCGGCCGCCTGAACCAACTGCGCATTTCCGCCCACCGGGCAGAAATCATGGCTGCCGCCGTTGTCCATGATCGCCACTTCAGCAGGGAAGCGAGCGGTGAGGGACACGGTGACGAAGGATTCCACCGCGAGGGTCAATTCATACCAGTCGTTATCGCGGTTGCCCGTCTCGCCGTTGCAGAAGTTCAAGACCGTGTCGCAAACCACGCCGGCGGCGCAGGTGCTGTCCTGGGTGCAATAGGTCTGGTAGTTTCCAGACTTGCCGCAGATCGTGGAATTGCAGGAGATCGGAATGTAATTCCGGGTGCCGGCGAGGTTCTGGCCGGTCACACAGCCGTTGTTGTACGAATCCAGATAGCCGGGGCCGCAATCGGGCTCCATCTCAAGGGGATTCATTTCGCAGTCCGCCGTCGACATGCACTGGACACATTGCGGGTTGGTGAGGTTGAAATCGGCGCAAAGGCCTTCTTTCCAGACGTTGACGATGTTGTTGGGGTTGATCGCTGTACTCACGCAGTCATTGCGGAGAACGCTGTCGTGGCAGCGAGTCACCGGATTGGCGTCATCACGAAAACAGCAAGCCCCGGGAGGGCCGGGGTTCGCAAAGATCGAGATCGACATACCGGCATACGGACTACCGCCGAAGAAGAAGTAGTCGCCGCCCGCGCCAAAGCTACAAACGCCGTTGCCGCTGGGAATGACAAACGAGTCCGCCGTCGATCCGATTTCGGCCTGGCCGCCAACGCCCCAGCCCGCGCCCGCATTGGTACAAGTCAGACAAATCCAGACGAAGTTTTCGTCCAGGAGGATGGGCGGGTCGACGTCAAAGGCGACGTCATTGATCGCGCCTGAAAAATCGATATTTCTGGTCTGGGTAAACGCGGGAACGATCGGCGAAAGCGTTGGATTGTCGGGACAATTCGGCGACTGGTTGCCGGTGTGAACCTCCAGCAACACAGGCTCGGAGGCCGCAGAGCCGTCGCCACCCAGGGCGAAGACGAACTTACAGATGAACCGGTCGGTTCCGACCATGTTCACGTCGTCGCAAGCGGGTATGCCGTTGATGTCGCCATAAGCAAAAAAGCCGGCCACATCGGCGTTTTCATAAATCGCCGTTTCGCAGGGCGCCGCCGTGCAGGGCGGGTTTGCACCGCGAGCCTCGGGCGTCCGGTTGCGGAGCCGGGGCGAATCCGGAGCAATCAACTCCACAGGAGCAATGCGAAGCTGATCCGGGCTGACCTGAGGTTCAGAGGCTCGGTCAACAACCTCGCGAGGATCAACCGGCGCGGTCTCCGTTTTCAGGACGGGCGCACCCTCTTTGATCGTCTTGCGGGTCGGCATCCCTTTGGTGCTGGGCGTCACGCCACTGGCGACGATCGCCCCGCACATACATGCGCAAATTCCCACGATCGCTAAAATCGTCTTTCGCTGGGTCATCGATCCTTGCTCCTTCCTTGCATCAACTCGCTTGTCTTTGGCTCGACTTTTCATCTTGCTAACCGATCCGCCAACCTGGCGACCGGAGTGTTACGCAAAATCAATCTCGATTCGTTGGACGGTGCGCGGCGGCTTTTTCTCCACGAAGAACAGAGAAAACAACACGATCTTGGCGCTGCGCTATCCGCATTATTTCCGTCTCTAAAAAACGATTACTGTACTTCAGGGATGAAGCTTCTTTGTCCTAAACTTGGCTCGCCACTCCACAATCTATGCGCATCGTACACAAAAACACGATTCATAGTCAAGACCTATCGGCCAAAATAGGGCCCAAAAACACATTCCTATCGGTGCTGGGAGTCCATCCCTACCGGGTCCCGGTAAGCGACCCGTCCCCGATTTCAGGGTCGCCAGGGGGCATTTCTAAAATCTCTTTCGCAAAGCGATAAGGGCAACCCGCCGAAGTTCCCGGGCACAACTCCAAGGTTTGCGTTAACAGACTTGAATATCGGAGCACCGGTACTCTCGGATGGTGCGCAGTATTGCACACATTTGCCCCTAACGTCGCAAGAATTGCCTGGGACTTCGACCATCCGACGAATTTCAGGTCAGGGGGAGGTGTTCACTGGCATCCAGCATACAATGGCGCCATGCAGACCCCGGAGTTAATGTCCGCCCTTTGCCCCCGAGGGATTAATGAGATCGCGGCGGCCGCGCAGGCGGTTCAAGCCAATCTGGTCGCCCTGCGCGTGGCCTGGTGTAAGCAGACTGGCCAACCTGCGGGAATGCACGACATCCAAACACCGCCTCCCGGCACGGTCAAGAAAATGCGGGAAATCCTGATCGATCGCCACGTCCTGAAGGATTACACACTCGAGGAAATCGCCCTGCGGCTGCGGCAGGTTTGGGGAGAATTCACGGCCCTGTGCTGGTTATTCCCGGACATGAATCCCCAAACACCGATCTCGTTTGAGCCGTTACCTGCCGATCAAACCATTCGATGCCCGATGCACGTTTACGAAAAGCTCGAAGAGGTTCAGCGCGGCCTATGGCGGTTGCGCCACGAGCAACGCCGGCGACATGATCCGAAGGCGTTCGACGATCCGGACTTTCGGCGCGAACACCCATTGGCCCTGTCCTGCCCCGTCAGCGTGTTTGGTCAACCGATCGGTACCTGCGGAGATGAAGAACTCCTCTGCTGCGCCTGCGAATACGCCGGAATGCTTGCCGCGCTTCGCTGGGTGACCGATAACCGCTGGGGCTGGGAATCCCCCGGCATCATGGATATTGCGTTGCAATAAACGGACGCGTCCCCGTCTTGACGAATTGATTGCCATCGCATGCGATACCACCTCTGCGGACAAGGGAGTGGTTTTCGCACCCCCTGTAAGGAGTGGACTCATGTATCCCCCGTTTGTGCAAAGTTTCGGCGACCAATTCTTCGCCGTCCTGATCAACATGATCGGGGCCGTTTTGACCGGCGTTTTCAACACATTGTTCAGCGCAATTTCCACGACGTTGATCGTTCCTTTTCTTCAGGGCATCGGACAAAACGCCGGATTGCCTGCTTGAGGCGCCGTGCCCGAAGGGTATTGAAGGTCAGAATGCTCCCTTCCTAATTCCCGAGCCTCATGACCATTCGAAGGCTCCATTGGATTCTGGCTCCGGTGACGGTCATCGGCGTCATCTCCACGGTGCAAGGGTTTCAAGACGCGTCCAGCGCGCCGAGCTCCCGGCCGGATTCCGCCCTCGACCATTCCGACTCGCCGATCCCAACCCGTCTACCAGCGGAAAGGGCGGCTCGTCCCGGGCCGAAATACATGGCGCTTCGGTCCGACGACGATTTTTCCTATCTCGACGGCGAGCCGGGCTCCTACCAGCCGGACTTTTTCGACCCGATTAAGAACATTCACCTGGGAGACGACTGGAAACTCAGTCTCGGCGGCGAGATTCGAGAGCGGATGGAGGCGGAGACCAACCGGAATTTCGGTGCGAGCGATCCCACGCAGGACACCTTTTTACTGCAGCGCACGCTCCTTCACGCGGACGTTCATTATCGCAGGCTTTTCCGCACCTTTGTCGAGATGATCGACGCGCAATGCTATCAGCGGGACCAGCCGCAGACCCCCGGCCAGGAAAACCAATTCGACTTGAATCAGGCGTTTTTCGATTTTCGACTTCTCGGCGAAGACCAACCGCTGGCGATCCGCTTGGGTCGACAGGAATTGAGCTACGGCCGGGAGCGCGTGATCGCCCGAAGAGATTGGCGCAATGCCCCGCAGCGATTTGACGGCGTCAAGCTCATGTATCAAACACCCAAGCTTGACATCGATGTCTTTTACACGAAGCCGATCGTCTTCCGCAGCGCACCGTTTCGTTCCCCGCTCAGCCCCCGGGTGGATGAGGGTTTGAACCGGAAGCCCGACCATTACCGCGAGCAGCAGCACTTTTACGGGCTGTACTCCACTTACAAGGGCATCAAGGATCATGCGTTGGAGTTGTACTTCCTCGGGCTTCAGGATGACAACAGCGGCCAAACGATTGCCAACGAGAATGGCCACGTCGGCGATTTCAAAATCTTCACCTGGGGCGGGCGATTCGGCGGAAACAAACGCGGATTCGACTACGACCTGGAAAGTGCGGCGCAGCATGGCCAATTCGCCGGCGACGAGATCCACGCGTGGATGCTGGCGACCGACGACGGCTATACCTGGAACTCCGTGCCCTGGCAGCCGCGATTCGGCACGGGCTTCGACTACGCCCGGGGCGATCGCAATCCTCGCGACCACAGCATTCAAACTTATTTTCAGCAGTTTCCCACGGGGCATGCGTACCTGGGCTACATCGATCTCGTCGGACGCCAGAACATTATCGCACCTAGTGTGAACTTCACGTTCAAACCGATGAGAAACCTTACCGCCCGGTTGTTCTATTATCACTTCTGGCTGGATTCGAATGTGGACGCCCTATACAGCCCAAGCGGCGCCCCCAGCCGTCGCAATGCGACCGGGTCATCGGGAAATGACGTCGGCGACGAATTCGACGTGACACTCAAGTACGATCTGGACGTGCACTCGTCCTTCCTCTTCGGCTATTCCCACTTCTGGCCCAAGAGTTTCATCGAGACGTCCGGCCCGAGTCGGGACGCGGACTATCTTTACCTACAGTACTCGTTCAAGTTTTGACGCCAAAAATAAGCCCCGGGGATATTCCCGGGGCCTTTTCCACATTCTCAAGCATTCGCTGCTATTTCGCGGACTTGAAGAACTCGTCTACCTTCTTCCAGTTGACCACGTTCCACCACGCGGTGACGTAATCCGGCCGGCGGTTCTGGTAATTGAGATAGTACGCGTGCTCCCAGACGTCCAGGCCGAGAATCGGCGTGTGACCCGTCATGTAGGGCGAGTCCTGGTTCGGCGTGTTGAACACTTCCAGCTTGCCATCCTTGGCCGCCAGCCAGGCCCACCCACTGCCGAATCGAGTGGTCGCGGCCGTGGCGAATTTTTCCTTAAAGGTCTCAAAGCTGCCGAACGTGCTCTTGATCGCATCCGCCACGGTGCCGCTCGGCTGACCTCCGCAGTTCGGGCCCATGATCTGCCAGAACAAGGAGTGATTCGCGTGGCCGCCGCCGTTGTTGATGACGGCTTGGCGAATGCTGTCGGGCACATCCTTGATCTCCCTCAGGAGCTTATCGATCGGCTTGGAGGCCAGGGCGGTCTGGGATTCGAGGGCCTTATTGACGTTGGTAATGTACGCCTGATGGTGCTTTCCGTGATGGATTTCCATCGTCTTGGCGTCGATATGCGGCTGCAAAGCGTCAAACTTGTACGGTAGCGGTGGAAGTTCATACGCCATGGAAATGCTCCCTTCTATGGATTGCCATGAGATGTCTTTCAAGAAACCGATTAGAATCTAGTCCTGCCGCGAGGAGGGGTCAAGATGGCAACGATTCCCAACCACCTGAATCGACGAAGACGAACTCCGCGCCTCGCCTTCACGACACAGCGGATTAGTCGGGAGTACAACTCGATGCGCCACCGACCACTGATGACGACCCTCTTATCTATCCTAATCATGCTGGCGCCAGGCCCCTTCGCCTTGGCCTGGGATGAAGAGGGCCATGTCATCATTACCCACGTCGCTTATGAAAAATTGCCGCCGGACATGCCGGCGTGGCTGCGTACTGAAAAGGTTCGCAATCGCCTGGAATATCTTTCAGCGGAACCGGATCGCTGGCGAGGTCAGCACAACATTCACCTGGATCACATCAACAATCCGGATCACTTCATCGACGCGGAAGACCTGAAGCCCTACGGCCTGACGTTGCTGACGCTCCCTCCGCTGCGCCGCGAACTCATCGACCTGCTGGCCGTCAAGAGAACGAAGGAGCCGGAGGCATTTCCAAAACGTGATCCCGACAAAGACAGAGACTACACGCGGCTGGTGCCGGGCTTGCTTCCCTATCGCATCGCCGAAACCCAGTGGAAGCTCGCGGCCAGTTGGACGACGCTCAAGACCTATGAACAGTATCGCTCCTACGTCACCGACGACATGATCGACAACGCCCGGCAAAACGTCGTTTACCAAATGGGGCTTCTCAGCCACTACGCCGGCGACGGAAGCCAACCCTTGCATCTGACCCGCCACTACAACGGCTGGGTCGGCGACAATCCCAAGGACTATACAACCGATCGATCCTTTCACGCCTACATCGACGGCGGCGTCATCGAACAGCAACACATCACCAAGGAGGACCTGGCCTCCCGGGCGAGGGCGCCGAAAAAAATCTCGACCGAAGACTATTGGCCGCAGACCTGCGAATACCTCAACGAAACTTTCAAACAGGTCGAGCCGCTTTACGAAATGGAAAAACACGGTGACCTGGAGAAACCCTCCGGCAAGGCTTTCCTGGAAGAGCGGCTGTTGGAAGGTGGATCCATGCTGTGCGGCGTGTGGATCGCAGCGTACCAGGGCGCACACATCGATGATTTCCGCGTCAATCAACTACTTCAAAAGAAGACCACGACTCAAAAAAAATAACCCCGGCGGGAAAGGTCATCGTCATGGGGACGTCGTGGGCCGACGAGTGGTCGCTACCAGGCACTCCGGCAGATCGGAAACGGGTGGACCGAGATCGAGCCAACGATCCTGCCCGACCGGCCACGGGTCTGAGCCCAGCGTTCGATCCGCGTCCGCCTGGGCTTCCACGGCGAGTTCAGTTTGGCCATTCTGTTTGAGATATTGGCTCCAGCGATTGAACAGCTCGATTCGAACCCAGCGAACACTGTCAACCGCCTTTCGGCGAGTAGTCGGGTCTTCTTCTTCGAACCAGGCGCCGACCCGCACTGACAAGCGAAGGTTCAACGCCAGCGCCGCCGCGTAATCTCCCTGGTCCGCCAACGCTCGACATCGCTCCAGTCGAGCCCAGAGGCCGATACGGCGCGAGGCGGGAACGGAGATTGCGGGACGCAAAACTTGAAGTGCGCGGTCCGGCCGCCCTGCCCGTCGATAGGCAACGCCCTGCCAGAACTTGGCGGATTCCGCGATGCCGACTCTGGCATCGTCAAAATATCCCGCCAACTCGCTGCACGCGGTGAGCAATTCGTCGCGAGCCGGTCCGGTGGTCGGGGCAGCGCCCAGCGCGCGAAAAGCCGTCGCAAACGACCGAAGCAGCTCGATGCATTCCCTCGCCTCGTCGATGGCTTCCGCATTCGCGTGCATTTGCTCCAAGGCCGTCTCCGCCCGATCCAGGCAGGTCAGCGCCTTTGAGGCGTCTTCCCGGAGTCGACCATCGGATACGGCGATTCCGGTGAGTTCATGGGTGAGTGAATCCGAACACGCTGTCGAAAGGATGCATCGGGCCGTATCGATCGATGCGCGACAGATCATCGATGCGTCGCGCGCCGCCGCGGCCTTGTTCTCCAAATCGGCGCAGGGCTGCTCACCCAGGTCGGCTTGGGTCGTGGCGGACTGGCTGGTCGCAGGACTCGGCGACACGGAGAAACCCGCCATCAGCACGGGCGTCCATTCAAACAAAAAAAACAGCACGATGAAAAAGGGTGCGGCGGAAAGACATCGACGTCTGGCATTTCTTCGTAACGACATTGCCGATCCAAAACCGCCGACCAGGGTGCAACATTCGCTGTTTGGAGCAGTCCTGATTGCGTTCGGGGCATCATTATAGGTCGCAAGGCGGATCCGTCAAAAGTCGTGCGATGCCACGGCCTCGAAGAGTCTCCGCGGTTTTATGGTCGCCGAACGGCGAGGCCGATGAATAGAATGGGCTGACCTCGCGATAACGGAGGATCGTCCCCACGAGGTATCGATGTCGACTCGATCATATTTTTCTTTCTCCCTTATGACCGTCGGCTTGGCCGCTTGGCTCTGCGCCGGATGTGGTTTCGAACGGCTGCAACAAGCAACCTTGCCAAACCAATTGACCGGAATTACCCTTCCCGAGCTAAAGGACATCCAGGAGGACGAAAGGCTCACGGACGCCGAAAAACGTGAAGCCATTCGGACCGCCATTGGGGCGCCCATGGATTCCAGCGGCGATCGGCTCGTGGACTTCCTTTTCAACTTGACCGTGCCGTAATCTTCACGGCGGTCGTCCAGTGGTCGGGCTCCCCCCCGGTGGTAGAGGTGCCCTCGCTCTTTTCTTAGGAGACGAATTGATGATCAAGTCCAAGTGTACGGTTCTGGTGGTATTGGTGGCTTTTACGGCCGTGTCGGCCACGGGCTGCGGAGTCTTTGATCTTTCCAGTGGCTTGCAGAAGTTGGCCAACGGCCAGATTGGCTCGCTGACCAGCAGTGAAATCATCGCCGTCGTCGGAGCCGGCCTTGCTGTTTTTAACCAGCAGAACGGCACGAATTTTGTGCCGCCGACGCAGGAGCAGGCGGATGCCTTGGTGAAATTCCTCGACTGCGCAATGATCGATAATACGACTCAGCTGCAAGAAATGCAGAACAATCCCCAGAGTGTCCCGCAAGAATGTCTGAACGCATTGGCCCAGGCGTTCCAAGGTACCAACCAGCAATTCGATCCCAACTCTGTTTCCCCACAGGATTTGAAAAATCTGTTTCCCGGTCTTTGATGGTCCTTCGGTATCGCGGGCCTGCAGAGCGCTCGACAAACTGCACGAGCGAATCATGACGCTCGAAACGATAAACCTGCCCGGCGACATTGGGCGCCGGGCAGGTTTTTTCCTTTCTCGCGCCTCAACGATTGGATCGCCCCACCCTCCGGCGGTACGATCATCGAGCTCGACCCCACGAGGTGCGATAGACCATGTTCTCCGGAATCATTGACGCCGTTGGACTCGTTCAATTTTCGCGTTCCGTCACCGGCGGAAGCGAACTGGCAATCCGCTCACCCGGCTATTGGAAAGACCTCGAAGACGGGGCCAGCGTCGCCATTGACGGCGTCTGCCTGACGCTGACCCGCGCGGATGAACAGGACGCCAGGTTCGACGTTGTCGCCGAAACCCTGCGCCGAACCACGCTGGGCATGCTTCGCGCGGACAGCCGCGTCAACCTTCAAAAATCTCTTTCCGTTGGAGACCGGATCGACGGCCATTTCGTCCAGGGACACATCGACGCCATCGCGGAAGTCGCGAAGGTAGAACAATCGCCGAAGGAATCCCTGTGGTGGTTCCGACCCGGCTTTGAGGCCATGCGATTCATCGTTCCCAAGGGATCGATCGCGATCGATGGAATTTCCTTGACCGTCGCGGAGGTCCGCGAGGATTTGTTCAGTGTCGCACTGATCCCCACAACGCTGCATCGAACGACTCTGGGCGACAAAAAAATCGGCGCGCACGTCAATCTGGAAACCGACATTCTGGCACGGACGGCCGTTCATTACCTAGAATCCATGATCGCCGGCGGTTCACCCATCGCGGGTCTGACGCTGGAAAAGTTACGTCATGAGGGATTCGCATGAGCGCGCGGAGTTAAGCTTGATGAACGGGGATTCGCCGCACTCCGATGAAGGCCCAATCCCGACCATCGGGATCACCATGGGCGATCCTGCGGGGATCGGCGCCGAGGTCATCGTCAAAGCCCTTGCCGACGAATCGCTGCGCAACCGCGCAAATTTTGTCATCTATGGCATGCACGAGACGATTGCGTATGCCGCGGATCTGGCGGAGCTGACCCCTTATTGGTCGCGCCGACCGTACGATGAGCCCAAGCCAACGATCAAAGGCGTCGTGGTCGCGGATTTCGACGAGGAATTCGTGGACGGAAGGCCGCCCCGTAAACCCACGGCCGAGTCCGGCCGGGCATCGATGCGTTTCCTCGACGAAGCCATCCGCGATATCCGAAGCGGTGCCCTCCAGGCCATCGTCACCGGCCCCATCAACAAGACCGCCTGGCAGTTGGCCGGCTTTGGTGACGAGGGGCACACGGAACTCCTGGCCCGGCGATTCAAATCGCGCCGCGTCACCATGCTTTTCGTCGGCGGAGCGCTCCGGGTGGCGCTCGCCAGCATCCATCAGCCTCTTTTTGACTTACGAAACTTCTTCACCATCGGACTTGTCTTTCAGCCGATCGACCTGCTTCACCAGGCTTTGCGGGACTGGTTTGATCTGCCAAAACCCAGGATCGCGGTCGCCGCACTCAATCCACACGCCGGCGAAAATGGACGGTTCGGCGACGAAGAGGCCCGGGTCATCGAGCCGGCGATTGACATGGCCCGAGGCCATGGCATCGACGCCGTCGGCCCCATTCCCGCCGACACGCTCTTCTGGCGGGCGGCGCAAGGTGAGTTCAACGGCGTCGTGGCCATGTACCACGATCAGGCACTCATTCCTGTGAAACTGCTGGCCTTCGATCAGGCGGTCAATGTCACCCTTGGCCTGCCGATCATTCGAACGAGCGTCGATCATGGAACGGCCTACGACATCGCCGGAAAAAACCGGGCGGATCCGGGTTCCATGAAGGCGGCGATTCGACTGGCGATCGATCTGGCGAACCGCAAGGCGTTTCGAATTGCAACCGAGGCAACGGCCCCAAATTCGCCGTAATTTCCACCGGCGCCAGAAATTATGCGCTCGCTACGCCATCGCCCTATCCGGTTTGGCGCGGAAATTGCATACCCCATCGTGACCAGCAAGACTACCCCGTCGACGAGCGAAAGCGGCGGGAACTCATTCACACCAGGAGACACCAGCCATGACGAAAAACGTGTACCTCGCCCCCGGATCTCGAACCCCCTTCGGCGCGTTCATGGGCGCCTTCACGGAATCACCGGCGACCGGACTTGGCGCCGCCGCCATTCGCGCCGCGATCAGCCGCGCGAAGGTGCAGCCGAAGGATGTGGATGAAGTGATTCTCGGAAACGTCCTGAGCGCGGGATCGGGTCAAAACGTGGCCCGCCAGGCCGCCCTGGGCGCGGGTCTACCGAACTCCTGCGGCGCGACGACGATCAACAAGATGTGCGGTTCGGCGATGCGCGCGATCCGCATGGCGGCCCAGGCCATTCAATGCGGAGACGCCGATCTCATCCTCGCAGGCGGCACGGAGAACATGACTCGCGCGCCATACCTCCTCCCGAAAGGCCGCGGCGGCTATCGGATGGGCAACGGCGAAGTTCTTGACTCGCTGCTTCACGACGGACTGGTCGACGCATATCAGAAGCTGCACATGGGTCAGTGCGCCGAGCTTTGCGCCCGCAAGTACGAAATCACCCGCCAGGATCAGGACGCCTATGCGATTGAGAGCTATCGGCGAACCCTCGCGGCCCAGTCGGAGGGAGTTTTCAAGGAAGAGTTGACCGCGGTTCACGTCGGGGCCGGCAAGCGAGCTGTCGTCGTCGAACAGGACGAGGAACCGGCAAAGTTTAACGAGGAAAAGCTCCTGGCCCTTTCACCGGCCTTTGACAAAAAGGAAGGCACGATCACCGCGGGCAACGCCTCCAGTATCAGCGACGGCGCCGCGGCGATTGTCGTCGTGGGAGAAGACAAGGCCAGGACCCTGGGGATTCCCCGGGCGGCGAAGATCCTGGGCTATGCGTCGGTCGCGGTCGAACCGGAATGGTTCACGATCGCCCCGATTCAGGCGATCCGTCGGCTCTGCATGAAACTCTCGCTACGAACGACCGACGTCGACGTCTTCGAGATCAATGAGGCCTTCAGCGTAGTCGTGCTCGCCGCCATGAAAGAGCTTCATCTTTCGCACGAAAAGGTAAACGTGCTCGGCGGAGCGATCGCCCTCGGCCATCCCATCGGAGCCAGCGGCGCGAGGATCACGCTCAGCCTGATGAATGCCTTGAAGCTTCGCAAGGGACGGATCGGCATCGCGACGGCCTGCATTGGCGGCGGCGAAGCCGGCGCGATCGCCATCGAGCGATTCGAGTCCTGAGTGACTGTTCAGCCGGGTCAGGGCACCAGAGCGTTAATGAACAGTGGCGTATCGGCCGCGTCGGTCACTGAGCCGTTGGCATTCATGTCGGCGCAACCGCAATAGTCGCCGGGAGAACTTCCACCACCGAGGAGGCAATCCGTGTAACCCTGGATATCGAGGCCGTCCACCGTCATGTCGTTGTTTACGTCGCCCAATAACCCACACGATACCATGAACGGATACGCCCGGACGCCGGTGCAATTTCCCGTATCGGTAGCCTGAACGGTGATGTTAAACGTCCCGATCGAGTCGATGGGAGTTCCGGAGATCACGCCGGCCGGGCTGAGCGACAACTCAGGCGGCAAGGAACCGAAGACGAGGGAAAAAGTATAGGATCCGGAGCCGCCCGTGGCCGACAGCGCTTCATTGTAGGCCTGGCCGATGACCGCGCCGGGCAAAGTCGGCGGATTCACGGTGATCGCCGAGCAACCCGAAATCGCGGAGAGCGACAGCGTATAGAGCTGAGATTCATTCGGTACGTTGTTCTCATATACATTGATGTAATAATCGCCGACGACGGGGAGCAGGAAATTCACGATGGATTCAGCGGAACCTGCTCCGGTTGCGTTGGCCGAAAACAGGACCGTCGTTCCGTCGGTGTCGATGAGATCCAAAACGAGATCCGCAACGGCCAGACTATTAAAATTCGTTCCCGCGGAGCAGCTTCCGTCACCGTTTTGGGCGCCGTTGAGATAGGTCAGCCCCTGCGGCGTGATTGTAATCGTCACAAAGACGGCGGTGTCCACATGAAACTTGTAATAATCGTTCTTTCCGTTGGCGTCGATGCTCAGCGTCGAGCTGTTGGCCGGGCTCGTCCCGCTCGGCGGATTCGGCAGTGCGCCGAGATTGATGGGAGTGCCGGGAGCAAGCGTGCCGAGATTCGTCGCCGTACCGGCGGTGTTGTTGTTCTCGTAAATATCACCGTAATGACGTTGACCGGCGCGAATGTCGTCGTGGCGCAGGCCATCAAATCCCGTGTTCAAGAACGGCTCCAACAGCTTCGTTCCATTGGCCGGACAGACGTGAGAAAGTCCTACCCCATGGCCGTGTTCGTGCATGAAGGTGTTTCTAAAAAACCGGTTCGCGTTGAGGGAACTCGCCCAGTTTTCGGATCGGTCGAAGACCATGTCGCCGTTGGACGGGAAGAAGGTGTAGGCCAAGATACCATTGGTGCCGTCGATCGTGTGCATGGAGATGCGAATATCGCCGCGAAGGCCGGCCGAACCGCCCGTGCCCCAGGCAGCGCCATCGTCCCAATCATTCCCGCCAAAGGTCACTCGCGTGTAGGTCAACCCACACAGTTGGGCCCAGCGGTCGAAAGATTGTTGAACGCGATTGATCCAGGTCGCCCGGCCCCCTTGCGCGGCAAACAGGGTATCCATTCGGCTGAAGAGCTCGCTGTTTGACGCCGGCTCTCCAACACCGCCGGAAATGCTCAGGCCATCCGGCACGAAACTCCAGGTCAGCGCGCGCGGCGTCCCTTGCGCGCCGGACCATCGGCTGCCCAGAAAATATCGCTCAATGGGATCGATCTGCTCCTGTTCGGAAACATAGGCCACGACCCGTTCATCCGTGCCGGGCGCAAAACAAGCACAGGCGTGACCCACGCCGGTATCGCGGGGTCCAAAGTACTTTTTGTAAAATTCAAGCGGTTGGCCGACGCCCATGGGAAAGTCTTCGGTCGAATTGGAGGCAACGAAGTCGCTCGACAACGGCCGCGCGTCACAATCGGCCTTGGCGGGTTCGCTGGCATGCAACATTCGGCCGATGAACGCAGTGGCGCTCAACAGAAAAACCAGTATCACGACGAAAGGCCAATTCTGGCGAGCCTGAATCGCATTAGAACGCATAAATCATCTCTCCCATTACGCGATAGCGCCTTCTTCCGAACTTCACCGATCGGCAAATTCGCCGGCGAACGAGACACTCCCAAATGTCCACTTACAAGGTGGACGCAGGGCAAGACGAATGCCACTTCCCAATTCAACTCATGCCGAAGAGCCAATCCCCCGACGAGCAACTCTCCCGCACCCTGATAACGCCTTATTGTGACGAAGTATCATACCCATTTCAAGTCCCGAGGCGAACTATCGGACTTGAAATCTCGTTGATCGGTAATTGGGCGTAAACACACAACCCAGATTGACTAGCAACCACCGAACCGCAGACACTCAATAATCAACGGCAGGTCTTGTCCGTCCGTAATCTCGTCATAATTCAGGTCGATGCGATGCGCGCCGCCCGGCGGGCTCGTCTCCAGGCCCAACATCGCATCCACGATGCAATCCAGATCGCTTTCGACGCTGAATTCCAGATCGTTGTTGCAATCGCCCGGCATGTAGTACGTGTGGATCACGATGGGCTCGCCGTACGCCGTTTCCACCCCGTCCCGGTTTCTCGCCTTGACTTGAAACTCGTAGTCCGTGTCCGCCATGAGTCCCGTCACCGTGACCATCGTCGTCTGCACCCAGGTGTTGATCCCGCCGCCGCCGCCGGGCGTCAGCGATTCAAAGTAAAGTCCCGATGCGCCGACTGCCAGGTTGGAAAAGCTTCCCACGGCCACCAGCTCAACGGAATCGAAACCCAAGACGCCCGTCGACAGTCCGACCGGAGTCTCGATGGCCGTGGCCGCGGTGATTGGGCTGGAGAATGCGGTCTGATTGGGCGTCGGCAGCACGTTGTCCCGTGACGCCAGTTGATAGGAATAGGGCGTATTGGCAATCAGGCCGGTGTCCGTGTAGCTCACGCCAAGCTGCCAGAAACTGCTCGTGCCGCCCGGCGTTGCGCTGGTGCATTGAAACATGTACTGAACCGGCGGCGTGTCGTCGATCGCCCCGGTCGCCATCATGGTCATGGAATCGGTCCCCAGCGCCGTGGGGGCCAATTCAAACGTCATGGGATCCGGATCGGGCGGCGTGACGTCCGGCGGGAGATTGGTATTGTCCCAGCCCATGGCGTCGAACATCGTCCGATCGGCCCCGCGATAGAAGTTTGGAGAGAAGGTGACCGCCGCCGAAAACGCGGGGTCCATGATGCCGATGTTCGGCACCTGCTCGCGAAAGTGGCTTGCCTGATAGGGGCTTCCATCAGACATGCGATATTCGCTGGAAATCACATCGGAAATCGCATCGTCATCGGGAACGTTGTAGTCCACCGTGCGGGGAGTCGTTCCGAATTCGGCAGTGTCATCGGGGTTATAGTCGCCGGCCCCATCGGTGTTCTGGAATCGAAATAGATCGAGCAGTTCGATATCCGCGGCGCGAAAATCGGCGCCCGAGGTAAAGCCCATGGCATGGCCGACCTCGTGGACCGCCACCGATTCAAAGCAGTAATTCCCGGGGTTGATCCCATTGGCCGGGGTAAAGTCAAACCCGAAATCCAGGTTGTAGGTCATATTGGCGACCACGCCGCTTGCCGTACCAATCGCGGCGTTGTAGTTGCCGCGCGTGACGTACACCTGGCTGACGTTCGTCACCACGCCGGTATTCCCGTCGAACCGAACGGGAACCGTCGCACCCACGGGGAGGAAGTTCTGAATCGTGTCGTCCGGATCCATTCCGCTGACCAGCCCCGCTCGCACGGCGGTATAGGTCGCCAACAGGTAATTGCTACCCGTCGCGCCGAGAACGCCCGGACCCATCGACGCGAAACTCAGGTTGATCTCGATCGTGACGGGGTCGACCCATTGATCCTCCAGATAGGCCTCGACTTCCGCGATCGCGGTCACCGCCGCCGCCGGAACAGAGGGCGATAGGTTGAAGACGAAATTGGAGCCGCCTCCGCGCGCACGAGGCGTATCCAGCACGGTGATCTTCGCGCCGGGCGCAAACTCCTGAATCTGCAACTGCCGCCATCGCGCGAGATCGGCCTTTGTGATGTTTCGGGTGTCGCTGCCGCACATCGGGCGAGTTACCCATTGCGTCGGCACCTCGACTTGAGTCCCATCAGCGTACAGCGTCGTTCGCTCCGCGGGTCCTTCTTCCACATGGACCAACGCGTCGGCGCGAATGCCCTTGGGCGTCGCCGGTTCAACCAAGCCGTGCGGATTCGCTGCCAGCACTGTCACGGCCGTCGTGCCAACACCGAGGATACTCAACACCAGCAATAATGAATTACGATTCATAGGGCATGGTCCTCAACTCATCTCAAAAAGGCGGACGATTATTTGTCTTGCGGACGCCGGGCGGTGCTTCTGCACTGCGAACCAGAATGGCTCACGACGATACGCGGAGACCCGACCGCCCTCCCACCGGAGGTTTCCCTATTATTTTTCCCGATCTTTGACACTCAGTCAAGCGAAAAGTCCCGTAAACACGGGGTTTCTTGATTTTGCGGAGATCACTCCGGCTGTGTATTCACGCGCAGCGTTGATACAAGACGTGTGTGCATGGTTCGTGTGCCTGCAAGGACCGGAAGGTCCTCGCCGCCATAGGTGACCACATCGATCGGCCACAATTCTCGGCCGATGGGATCGGTCGCCAATCCGCCTGCCTCATTGATGAATGGCGCGGCGGCGGCAATGTCCCACAATTTGCATTCCCCGGAAAACGCCGCGTCCACTAATCCCGCGGCAACCCACGCCAGATGCAGACTGGTCGATCCGAAATTTCGCAGCAAGAAATGATCCAGCCAGCCTCGCACCGCCGGCGGAACTTCCCGCCGTCGAAACGATCCCACCGCAATCGTGGTATCCCGGTCGATCGGACGATCGCCCAGCACGATACGGTCGTCGCCTCGAAAAGCGCCGCCACCCCGAACGGCGGAGTACACGACATCGGCCGTGGCGTCATAGATCGCACCGGCGATCGGATGCCCTCCCTGCATCACGGCGATGCTCGTCGCATAAATCTTGACGCCGCGGCTGAAGTTCCGCGTGCCGTCGATGGGATCGACGATCCAGCAATAGTCGCTGCCGGCCAGAGCGGCGTGTCGATCCGGCCGGGCCACGTGCTCCTCGACCAGGATGGAATGCGCGGGGTACCGGTGCCCAAGCGCCGACAAAATCACTTCCTGGGCGGCATGATCCGCCTCGGTCACGGGGCTGTCGTCGGCCTTTCGTGACGCGGTGACTTTGCCGAAGTAGCGGGCGGCAGTCTGTCCGCCGAGCTGCGCGAGCACGATCGCCGTCTCCCGCAATTCATCCAGTTGAATTCCGCCCGGCATGGCGTGATGAGCCCCCCGGATGTTGTCTAACCGGTCGATGAAACGCGCTCCACTTCCTGTACCGTCGTCACGCCGTCGATGACCTTTCGATAGCCGCTATCGACCAGCGTATGGAACATCCATTCACCGGCCGCCTTGCGAAGATCGGCAATCGTCGGGCCGCCGAGAATGACGTCGCGAACCTGCGGCGTGAAATGGAGAATCTCGAAAAGCGCCATCCGGCCTCGATACCCGGTGCTCATGCATTTCTTGCAACCCACGGCCTCGTAAAAGTAACCGAACGGGCGTCCTTCCAGCTTCATTCGGCGGACCAGCCCCGTATCCGGCTTGTACGGTCGCTTGCAATCCGGACACAACACACGAACGAGGCGCTGCGAAATGCACATGGTCAGCGCATTGGCGACCAGGAACGGCTCGACGCCCAAATCCAGCAGCCGAAAAACCGTCCCGACTGTGTCGCGCGCATGGATCGTCGTGAATACGAGGTGACCGGTTGTCGCGGCCTGCATGGCCATTCTCGCCGTCTCCTCATCGCGAATCTCGCCGACCAATATGACGTCCGGGTCCTGCCGCAAAACCGACGACAAGACGGACGCAAACGTAAGGTTGTGCAAAGGATCGATAGAGATCTGCGTCGTGCTTTGCATCTCGTATTCGACGGGGTCCTCGATCGTCACGATGTGCCGCGACTGTGCATCAATGGAATGCAGCGCCGTGTAAAGCGTAGTGGTCTTCCCACTCCCCGTCGGGCCGGCCAGGATGATCATTCCGGCATCCTGTTCGCAAATCCGCATGAGTTCAGAGACCGCGTCGAGATCCATCCCGAGATTTTCAAAGTGGCTGGGCACCGCCCCCTTGTCCAGGAACCGAAGGGCGAGTTTTTGACCGTGCACCGACGGCGTTAAGTTGACACGAAAATCGACGCGGCGACTGGGCAACTCGACCGCGAAATTGCCCTCCTGAACGATGCTCCGCTTGGCGATGTCCTGTTCGCAGAGAATCTTGATGATGTTCAAAATCGTCAATCCGACCTTTTCGGTGATCTCGCCGACGCCGTGCAGCAGGCCGTCGATCCGGAATCGGATCGCAAAGACGTCCGACTTCGGTTCGATGTGGATGTCCGTCGCGCGCGTGCGAAACGCCACGAATAGAAGCTGGCGCAACATATCCAGCGCTTCGGCGGACTTGGTCGTCGAATCCTGAGCCGTGGCGACCGGCTCGGATTTCCGATTCATCAAGCGAAGATCCCGAGGGCTTTGAGGGGCGTCGGGCGGCTCGGGAACGTCCTGGCAGGCTTGCATCAGCGTGGAAAGCTGACGGGCCAATGGACCACCCGTGAGGGCGCGAGCGGCCATCGCGGTCGACGACACCGAACCGGCCGCGCGGGCCGGTTCGGCGCGTTTTGAAGATGAATCAAAGCGCAGTTTCTCCGGGATTTTTTCCACTTCCGCCTCGACGACCAAATCTTCGGTGACTTCCACCACGTCGCCTTCATCGGGAAGCAGGCGGATATAGGTGTCGCCGATGCGCAGCATGTCTCCGACGCGAAGTGTCGTTTCAAGGATGCGGTTTTCCCCCACCCAGGTGCCGTTATGGCTCTCCAAGTCCCGAAGTTGAAATCCGCCGTTTTTTTGTTCGATGACGCAGTGACGGCGAGAGGCCTTATTGTCCGCAAGGACGATATCGTTGCCGTCTTGACGGCCGATCGTCATTTGCGGCCCGTCAAACGGAACGACCTTCGTCTGACCCTGTGATGCGATTTCGAGCCGAGGCATTCACGATCCGCGTTGTTCGATCGGCCGACAGAGCCCACAATACTCCGCGCGGCGAACCACGTTTAGGACATTCGCCCTACTGAGGAAAATGGCAATCTTCGAACTATGGTATCGAATCTCTTGCAAGATCGCCAGGCAACGACACAAACTCAATACACGTCGCCGGCGAGTGATAGAGGCGTTTCCGATCCGCCAACAGCTTGGAGTCTGCTATTCGCAGCCGGGCAGAACACTCCAGTTTACTTTTCGTGTGAGGCCTCGCGAGAACGAGGCTCCATTGGCCTCGCCGTACCATTGCCACTCATGCAGCCGACCCCCGCCCACGACGTAATCGGCGTGGCCATCGATAAATCCGACAACGCCGGCCGGACGAAATCGATCGTGCCAACCGGGACGAATCCCCGTCCAATAGCCGTCGAAAGTCAAACCAAAGGCGACATGGTCGGCCACAAGCACTTTTAGCGATGGCTGAATGATCTGGCTCAGGTTGATATCCCCGTTGCGATATTTCCAATCCGAATACCGCCCTTGGCACAAGATCGGATTCAACGGATAGCTTGTGCCTAACGCGAGAAATACCGAATCATTCGTTCCCGTTTGGCCCGGCGCTCCAATATCGCCGGGACACTCGGCGACCCTTGCGCTACTCGACGAGGGTTCCGACGGTTCGAGCCCGAGTTCCCGATTGACCGGACGGCTCCAAATATTCCCCGCCGCATTCGGGAGACGCCCGTCCCATCCAAAATACTGATGACCGTTTTCATACACGCAAACACTTCCCGTACAGTCGGCATTGACCGGAAAAATGTCGTCGTGGGCGCCGACGTAGCGAAGCGTGGCATTATCCACCTCCCGGAGATTGGCCTGACACTTGGTGGTACGGGCCCGCTGCCGCGCTCCGGAAAGGGAAGGTAACAGTATCGCCATGAGAATCGAAATAATGGAAATCACCGTCAGCAACTCGATCAACGTGAAGGCGGCCCGATGGCTTCGATTTGAAGTGGCGATCATCACCCACCTCCTGACTTCGTCGATCCAATTCCACTCGGTTTCTTGTTGGCAGTGGACGTTTCCGATTTCGGCATCGACGTCGGCCTTCTCGGATCAGCCTCAGGTTTGTATCGAATCGGCCCCAGGCATACCTGCCCGCAATGCGGACACTTGGGCGGGCCGTTCGACCACTGGGCCCGAAAGACGGTACCGTCGGCGGCGCAATAAAACGTTGTTTCTCTGGGCATTTCCGTTGACACGCCGGGCCACACCATCGATCGCATCACGAAAAGCCACGCGAAGAGAGTCACAACGGCCATTGCCGTGATTTTCAACGCGCGGGTCCGAGAAGTGCCGACGTCCTGTTCGCCTGCAAAGACCGGCGCCGCCGGCGTCTCGGCCAATTCTTCATGCTCCTCGTCCGGAACGACATGGCAATCGATCGGCTTGCTAAGTGCGAGTACCACGCTATGCGCCAGCAATCGCACCGACCAGGACCCGATTCGCAACACATCCCCATCGTGCAATACACCGGACAGGATTCTCGCCTGGTTGATCCAGGTCCCTTTGCTCTTGTCCTTTCCGACGTGTTTGATCAACGCAGCGGTATCCGGCTTTAACGTCAATTCCACTTGTCGGTCGTCAGCCATCGCGGGCGGAACGACAATCCACGATCCTGCCGCGCTGCCGATCTTGAGCGGAACATTCAGGGGGATCGATACCGCCCATCCCGTTGATGGGCCGTCCTCTTCCGCGACCAACCAATGAACGGTATCTCCACTGGCGAACAGGAGCTTCGCGCCGCACGCCTTGCACCGAAGTGGTCGTTTGACGACATCGGGCGCGACGGTTTCTTGATGCCCGCAAGGACAATGAACTCTCGTGACCATCCAGCATCGCCCATGGCCGGTCGACAATATGAAACCCGCCGGCCCCTGGCCCCCCAATGTAATCGAAAATGAACGGACAAACAGCAGCGCGGAAAAGATGCCGTGCGGCTCCTGAATTGCGGTCACTCCGTCGCTAGGACAAGATCCCCCCCGCCTTGGACCGGATGCCCTTCATGCGCATCTTCAATTCATCGGGGTTCGGCGCAACCTCCAGGGCGACCTTGATGTCGATGTACTCCTCCTGCAAGAGCCGGTAAATCGCCTCGGTGAAGTCCTGCATGCCTTCCTCCGTGGACGCCTTCAGGACCGACGTGATTTCAAAATCCCGACCTTCCGATAGCAGTTTTCGGATGATGGCGTTGGCAATCATGATCTCACAGCACGGCACGCGCGGTCGTTCGGGCCGGATGCTCGGCAGCAGTTTCTGACAAACCACCGCCTTCAGATTGAACACGAGCGCCTGCCGCACCTGGGCCCGCTCTTCCTCGGGAAACAAGTCCAGAATGCGCGTGACGGTTTGCGCCGCGCTGGAGGCGTGAATCGTCCCGAGGCAAAGGTGCCCCGTCTCGGCCGCGTGGACGGCCGCCTCAAACGTCTCGCGGTCGCGCATCTCGCCCACCAGCACGACGTCCGGGTCTTCACGCATCAGGTATTTGAGCGCGGCGTGAAAATCCTTTACGTCGATGCCGATCTCGCGCTGATTGATGAAGGCCTTGTTGTCCTCAAAGATGTATTCAATCGGATCCTCGATCGTCACGATGTGACAGGCCCGCGACTGATTGATGTGATTGATCATCGCGGCGATCGTCGTCGACTTGCCCGATCCCGTGATGCCGGCGAGCAATACCAACCCCTGATGATACTTTGAAATTTCCTTCAGGACCGGCGGGACGTGCAGCTCTTCAAAATTGCGAATGTCCTTGACCACCCGCCGCGCGGCCAGCGAAGTCATTCCCCGCTGGCGAAAAACGTTCACACGAAACCGATCGAGCCCCGGACACTGGTGGGCGAAGTCCAGAGCCCCGTTCTCCATGAAAAACTTTTTTTGGGTGTCTGTGAGGACCTCGAACACCATTTTCTCGATTTCCTCGTTGCTCAGCGGCGGCTCCTGAGACCGGCGAATATCCCCCTTGAGGCGAAAGCTCGGCGGAAGCCCCGCCTTGATATGGACGTCGCTCGCCCCCATCTTGGTGCAGGCCTTGAAGAGGCGGTTGATTGCCGGCCCCTTGGATTTCTTGGGATCGGCGGCGACCGGCTCTTCGGTCGTCACGTCCTCCCCGACTTGATGGCAATCGATGGGATTCGACACTTCGGCGGCGTGACCATCGCTACGCATGTGTTTCCCCTTTTGCTATCGGTTATTCAACTCGCCGGCTACCGCGGTCACGGGGCCAGAGGCTGGAGTCCGGGATGGGACATCATCGGAAAAAAAACTCGAAGACCGACCCATCGGCGGACGATTGCCTAATTCTAAGACCCCCGAACCACGAATCAAGTTGCCCTCTCATGCCGGATATTCACAGCCGTTGCCGCAGCACAGGATTGCACGGAGACTTCCGACCGTGAAAAAAAATCGACCCATCTGGCTGGCCCTTTTGCTCATCGGGGGGTTCGTCGCATTGGGCTGGCTGACCCTGCCCGACTACGGCATGACCTGGGACGAAGCGCTGGGCGATTTCTTCTTCGGCGATCGGTACTACGCCTACTTTACCCACGGCTACAACCCCCGCTACCTCCAGTTCGACGAGAAGGTCATCCACTACTACCACCAGCCAGGCCAGGTCGATTTTGAACGAAGCCCCTGGCGAACCGCCCCCCAACATTACTGGCCGGTGACCAACATGATCGTCGCGACGTTCGGCGATCTCCTGAACCGCAAGTTTGGATGTTTCGATCCGATCGATGCGCGGCACGCCGGCGTTGTCTTCCTCGCCGGCCTGACGCTCGCCGGCCTTTGGAGCCTGGGACGCGAACTGTTCGGGGTCCGGGCGGCGGCGCTGGCGGTCCTGATGCTCGCCGCGCACCCGCAATTCTGGGGCCACGCGCACAACAACCCCAAAGACATCGGCGAGTGCGCTTTCTACACATGGTCGCTGATCGCCGTCTATCGGCTCGTCTCGCGCGGCCATTGGCGATGGGGCATCCTTGCCGGACTCTCCCTGGGCTGCGCGCTCGGAACAAAACTCAACGCCATCTTTATCGCGGTCACGCTCGCCCCCTGGTTGGTCATCTGGGCCTTCGCGCAGCGCAAGGCACCGGCGGCGCCGCGCAAATATTTGCTCGTGAAGCTGGCAACCGTCCCGATCATTGCCGTCGCGCTTTATTTCGCGTCGTGGCCCTGGTTGTGGGAAGACACCTGGTCACGATTGCAACTGCACTGGTCGATGTTCTTCGAGCGCGCCACGGAGCGCCCGAGTAGCGTCTGGCAGATTTACCCATTCTGGCAAACAGCCATCGCCACGCCGCCGGTGATGTCGATCCTGACCGTTGTCGGTCTCATCGTCCTTTTTACTTGTAAAGACTATCGCCGCATCTGGCCCGCCGTCGCCTTGGTCCTGGCCTGGTTCGCCGTGCCTTTGCTTCGATCGATGCCCCCAAGCATTCTCAATTTTGATGGCATCCGTCACTTCATCGAGTTCCTCCCGGCAATGGCCCTGATCGCGGCCGTCGGCGGACTCTGGGTCTGGGCCAGACTTGACAAGTTGTTAGGCAAGCGGGCCCGTCACCTCGCGGGCGCCGTCGTCATCGCGTCGGCGACGGTGCCTGCGATCTGGAACGATGTCGCGTCTCATCCCTTCGAGACAGCGCACGTCAATGCGCTGGGTCGTTCAAACCTCCTCTGGCAATGGGAGCCCTTGAAGGAATTACTGTATCGTCTCAAGGTGACCCCCGATGATTGCCGGCCGGTCGACTATTGGGCAAATTCCTACCGCCAAGCCTGCAATTGGCTCAACCAGAACGCCCCACCGGACTCCATCGTCCAGGCCACCGCCGCCGGTCACATCCTAGATCTGGCAGGTCCCGTCTGGTTGCTGCCCGATCTTCGCGTCAAGGAATTCAAGCTGGATGAACCGATCGATCCGTCCACGACCTGCTTTGTGTTGTTTCTACAACGTCCCGGCTGGGATCATCGGTTTCAACCGTTCCTTGAACAGAATTCGACGAAAGTCCACGAGATCAGCCTGTACGGCTATCCGCTGCTCTCGATCCACCGACTGAGATGATCATTTTTTGGAATCACGTGGGACATAAACGCTCTGCGTCGAAATCCACTTTTCGACCTTTCGTCGAAGCATGTTGAGCGGAACCGACCCGTCCTCCAAAACGCAGTCGTGGAACGACCGGATATCAAAACGCTTGCCCAGCTTTTTCTCGGCTTCGGCCCGGAGCTTGAGGATTTCGAGTTGCCCGACCTTGTAGGCCAGCGCCTGCCCCGGCCACGCAATGTAGCGATCGACCTCCGACACGATGTTCTGCTCCGACAGACCGGTGTTGTCCTTCATGAAGTCGATCGCCTTCTGCCGCGTCCAGCCGAAATAGTGCATGCCAGTATCAACAACGAGGCGGCTGGAGCGCCAGGTATCGAAGGTCAGTTGTCCAAAGCGCGAGTAGGGGTCCTTGTAGCCTCCCAAGTCATAGCCGAGCCGTTCGGAATAGAGCGCCCAGCCCTCGATGAAGGCATCGATGTGCTCGAAACGGCGAAAATCCGGCCAGCCCTTCTTCTCCTGCGCGATGGCGATTTGCAGATGATGGCCGGGCTGCGCCTCGTGATAGGCGAGGGCCTCCATCGTGTAGATCGGCCGCGTCTCCGGCAAGTAAGTATTAATGTAGAAGTACGCCGGGCGCGATCCGTCGTCCGGAGCGTTGTAGTAATAGGCCTCCGGCGCGGCGGCGGCGCGGAACGGCTCCATCTCCTTCAATTCATAAGGCGTCTTCGGCAGCACGCCGAAAAGCTTCGGCAGGTTGGCGTCACTGCGCTTCAAGATCGCCGCATATCGGCGCAGGATCTCTTCGGCGGTCTTGTTATGCTGCGCCGGGTCCGTGCGCATCTTTTCAATGAATGCCCTGAGATCGCCCTTGAAACCGACCTCCTCGGCGATCTTGCGCATCTCCGCGTGAATCTTCTTGAGTTCGTCCAGGCCGAGTTGATGGGCCTCCTCCGGCGAGATGTCCGTCGTGGTGTGATCCTTCGCCAGCCGGCGATACCACGTCTTGCCCTCCGGCAGAAAACAGTAGCCGACGGTGTCTCGGCATTTCGGCAGATAAGTGCTCTTCAGGAAATCTCGCAACCGGCGCAACGCCTGAATGGCGTCCGCCGTCGCAGCGATGATCATCTTTTTCGACTCTTCACCCCCGGCAGCATCCGTCAGCGTTTTTGCCGGTTCGGCCAGAACCGACTTCGCGGGATCGTCAGCGATCAAGTTGTCGAACTGTGGAATCGCCTGCTCCATCGTGATCTTCGGCCGCACGACCCCCTTCTGAATCCCTTCGCCCATCGCGGCGATAAGGTCGTCGGCCTGTTTCGAAAATCCCATCAGCCGCTTGGCGTAATTGGCGCAATCCTGCCTCGTCTTGAAGGGATGATTGGTTTGAATCATCCCCAGCGTAATCTGCGGACTCTCCTGCTGCTTGATCGGCATCAAATGTTCGGGATAGGCGGACAGCTCGAGCGCCTCCACCATCGTGCGCTCGAAAAGCCCCGCGCTGATCCGATCCTCGTCAGAGAGTTTGTCTTTCGGAATCAGATCGAGTCGCTTCTTGAAATCCCGATAGGTCGCCAACTCTTCCAGCCGGGCCTTCTCGCTGTAATCGAAAAGCTGATCGTCATATTTATGGTCGCCAAGATAGGTCGCCCGCTCCGGATCGCGGCGCAGGCGATACTGCCAGTAGTCGTCAAAAAGCTTGCGAAGATCACCGGCGTCGCTCGCAAGAGCGGAAGCGGCAGCCATGGCAACAAGACATCCACAAATAAAGAGCTTGCGGCTGGAGTTTACCCGCCGCGGCGGGGATTGCTCATTGCGGATCAATCTCATTCTGAATCCTCTTCGTATCAATGGGATACTACCTTGCACTTCGGCAGCGCCTCCAAAAACTTCCGCCCGTAGGCTTTCGTTTTCACCCGCTTGTCGAGGATGACGACGATGCCCTTGTCCGATTTCGATCGGATCAGCCGGCCGAAGCCTTGTTTGAGCTTCAACACCGCCTCGGGCACCTGCAATTGGTTAAATGGCTCGCCGCCGGAGACGCGAATCGCGTCGCATCGCGCGGCGAGCAACGGCCGGTCGGGCACGGTGAACGGCAACTTCGTGATAATGACGGTTTGTAATGCGTCGCCCGGCACGTCAACGCCCTGCCAGAACGAATCGGTGCCGAAGATGACCGCGCCTTTGGTCTTCTTGAAGCGATCGATCATCCGTCCGCGCGGCAGCCCGCGACCCTGCACGAAAAGCGTCAGACCGCTCCGATCGATGAAGTCCGCCATGGATTCGGCGGCTTGATTCATGGCGGAATAACTGGTGAAAAGGACAAACGCCCCGCCGTCGGATTGTTGAAGGTACGCCTGAATCTTCTCGCAGGCGGCGGACAGGAACGACGGATCGCTCGGCTCCGGCAGCGACGTCTCGACGTGCAGCGTCGCCTGCTCGGCAAAATTGAATGGCGAATCGAGCAGCAACTCCTCCGCCTCGACGATCCCCAGCCGCTTGCGGATGTACTCGAAGCCCTTGTCGCCACCGGTCGAGAGCGTCGCGCTGGTCAGCACGATGGACTTTGTCTTCTCAAAGAGCTGTTCGCGCAGAATGGCATCCACAGCGAGCGGCGCGGCTTGGAGCGTGGTCGTCGGAGGCCCGCCCGAGCCCCGCTTGAATCGGCCTTTCGCCGGCGGCTCTTCCGATGAATGGCTCGATTCAAGCCAATAGACATATCCCTCGTGCCGCTGAGATAGAAGCGCCGCGACCGCACTGCCGGTCTCTTCGCACCGCTCCGCCAGGCTGGCCAGTTCAAACTGTTCGTCCGCGCCTTCGAAGCGGAGTTTGATCTCGCGTAACCGCTCGCTCAATTCCTGCAGCGGCTTTGTCAGCAGATTCGGCACGCAGTCCGGCCGGGCAATCCGGATCGTCCCGCGATTTCCTGCTGCGAAATCGCGAAGCGAATCAAACATTGCGTCCGCTTTGCGATGAGCATTCGTCACCATCTGCATCGAACGCTGATCGTCCAGCATCCCGAGAAATCCCCGGCCGGTCCGCGGATTGAAGATGCCGTTGAGCAGGTGCTCCACCTGCCGGCTGGAGACCGCGAGGCCGAAATGGTCCGTGGCGACGGATTCGATGTTGTGCGCCTCATCGAAGATGACGTAGTCGTAGTCGGGCAGAAACGAGACCTCGGCGCGGCGCAACGCCAGATCGGCGAAGAACAGGGCGTGATTCACGACGATCAGATCGGCCCCCTCGACCTCGCGCCGGGCCCGCTGGTAAAAGCATCGGTCGTAATAATCGCATTTGGTCCCCATGCAGTTGTTGCTCTCGCTTCGGACGCGGTGCCAGAGCTGCGGCAACGGCTGGAAATCGAGATCGGAGAGCGAACCGTCCTGCGTCTCGTAGGCCCAGTCTTCAATATGACGCAGTTGCTCCAACTCCATCGAACCGGAAAAGACCGCCTGCTGACGCCGGCTGGCCTGCATGAGCCGGCGCAGGCCGAGATAATTGTGCCGCCCCTTCACCAGGACGGCCTTGAACTTTCCATTGAACACGGCCGCCAGCGCGGGGATGTCCTTCTCGATCAACTGCTCCTGCAACGCGATGGTAAACGTCGCGATGACGATCTTCTGCCGCCGGGCGAGAATCCGCTGAATTGCCGGGACCAGATAGGCGAAGCTTTTCCCGACACCCGTCCCCGCCTCGACGAGCAGATGCTGGTGATTTTCAAACGCTTCACCGACCGCGCGGGCCATTTCCGCCTGTTGCGGGCGAACCTCGTAATTCGCGATGGCTCGCGCGATGAACTGCTCGGGGGCTGGTTCGGGCAAATGCGTCATGGGAGGGAACGTCACCGTCAAATCAGGCGAACAAAACTCACGATGAAGGATAGCATGATCGCGGCGGTCACGATCACAATCACCGTGGCCATCACGGTGACGAGCGTCTGCCCGCTCATGATTCCGCCCTGATAGGTGGCCATGATGTGCGGTCGGGCCATGACCAGCATCGCGAGAAGCAGGGTCGCCAGCGACGGCCAGATCGAGATGGAATGGATGTAGCTGTAAATCCAGACCCAGCGCGGCACGTCCTGTTCGTAGCCGATCATGCGATGGACATAATGACCGCGGATGTAATAGATGAGCTTGCCGTCCACTTCCTTGATGTAACCGTTCGGGGCGTCGCCGCCGATCATCGCATACACCACGGCGAAGAAAATGATGTTGGTCAGGCCCAGCACCATGAGCCAGATGCAAACGTGGTTTCGCTTGAGGCGGTCCATGCCTAAAGATTACCGCCGACCAGGCGGGTCGTCGAATCGAGCAGGGTGCGTCCGCCGCGTGGTCAGTAGACGATCGTGCCGTCTACCGGCGAACTTGCCGTCGCGTAAAGCTTCCTCGGAATCCGCCCGGCGCGGAAGGCCAGGTAGCCCGCGTCGATCGCATGCGCCATCGCGCGGGCCATCGCCGCGGGATCCTTTGCCGAGGCGATGCCGGTGTTGAGCAAAACCCCGTCCGCGCCGAGCTCCATCGCGATTGCCACGTCGCTGGCCGTGCCGACCCCGGCGTCGACGATGACGGGATAATCGGGGTCGCCCTCCTTGAGCATCTCCAGAATGATGCGAATGTTATTGGGGTTGAGCACGCCCTGGCCGCTGCCGATCGGGCTGCCCGCCGGCATGACGCTCGCCGCGCCCGCCTCCTTGAGCCGACACGCCGCCGCCACGTCGTCGCTCGTATAAACGAGAATGGAAAAACCGTCCTTGACCAACTCGCGCGCCGCCTCAAGTGTCGCCACGGGGTCCGGCAGGAGCGTCTTCTTGTCGTGCAGCACTTCAAGTTTGACCCACGCCGCACCGGGGTTATTGAGTTGCTCGAGAAGTTCACGGCCCAGGCGCGCCACGCGAATCGCGTCATCCGCCGTAAAGCACCCTGCGGTGTTCGGCAGGATCGTATATCGCTTTGTGTCGATGAAATCGAGCAGGCTGCGCTGCTGGGCGTCGTAAAGCCGTTCGCGGCGAACGGCAACCGTCACCACCTCGCATCGACTCGCCTCCAGACACTCGCGCATCAGCTCATACGTCGAATATTTCCCGCTACCGACGAACAACCGGGAACGAAAATTCTGTTTTCCGATTCGTAGTGGCTGTGGGTCCATCACGTGCTCCAATTGCTAATGACGAATTACGAATTACAAAAAAGGGCATCGAAAGAGCAATTCATCATTCGTAATTCGTCATTCAAAATTCTGTCGTCATCCTCCCCCCACCAGCGTCACGATCTCCACCGCATCACCCTCAACCAAGGCGGTCAATTCGTACTCCCCCCGCCGGATCAGCTTTTTGTTCACTTCCACGGCGAACGGCGGACGCGGTCGTCGCGCTTCAACGAGCGTTGCGACCGTCGCCGGCCCGGTCAGCGTCTCGTGCTCGCCGTTGACGCTGATGGTCAAATTCGCGGACTCCAGGTGACCGCCCATGTTGCAATCAAGTTCCTCGTAACGCGCAGGTAGTATAGGAGGCGATCGCCCCGCCCGTGAAGTGACGGTATCGCCTTATCCCAGGAGTTGTTTCACCTTGGCGTCGAGCTGCTCCATGCCCTCTTGGTCGAATCCGAGATGCGTGAAGACGATTCTGCCCGTGGAATCCACCAGCACGCCCATTGGAATGCCATTTCCGTGATATTGCGATTCAAACACCTTGCTTCCGTTCAGCAGGACCGTGAAGGGCAGCTTCTCCGACTCAACGAAGTTCTTGACGACCTCCGGCGGCTCATCCCATGCATTGACCGCGAGGACGACCAATCGCCCGCCGCTTTTTTCATAAAGACTTTTGAGGTGCGGCATCTCCATCCGACACGGCCCGCAACCGACGGCCCAGAAGTCGATCAGGACGACCTTGCCCTTGAACGACGAAAGGGAAACCTCGTGGTCGTCCAGCGAACGAAGCTTGAAATCAGGGGCCTGACCGGACGAGGAACTGCTCGAACACCCTGCACCCAATAGGGCTGCGGTCATTACCAGGAACGAGCCGCCGCGAATGTGCATGAGCATTTCGCGTTTCTCAAAGATTCGATCAGGACTTGAGCAGTTCCTCAATTTGACGCGCAAGCTCCTTTTCGTCGCCCGCGCCCCAACCCAGATGCGTATGGACGATCTTCCCATCGCGGTCGAGAAGGAAAAGGCGGGGTATCGCTCCGCCGCCGTAGTGCCCCTTAAACGTCTTGCTGCCGTTCATCAGGACGACATAGGGCAGAGTTTGTTTCTCAACGAATTTGGCGATTCGATCCTTTGGTTCGTCCCATGCGTTAACCGCAACGACTCGAAGTCCGCGGTCTCCATACTTTTCATGCAGCGCCTTGAGGTGCGGAGCCTCCGCACGACAGGGTCCTCACCCGACCGCCCAGAAACCGAGCAATACGACGTTGCCCTTGTACTGGGAGAGCGAAACACTCTGACCCTGTAGATTGTCGAGCGTGATTTCGGGAGCCACCTGGCCCATGCGCTGCGGAGCCGCGCAACCGACCATCGCCACGACATACGCCCCCGCGATTAACACAACAACTTTAGCCTGAGGAATTGTTTTCATGGAATGTAGTGTAGGGGTTCATCCGGGCATCGACAAGCGAGGCCGGCCCGGCTCATTTCAAAAAGATGCCGCCCGAACCGCCGCCACGAACCGCGATATCTTCTCCGCCGATTTGATGCCGGGACTGCTTTCCACTCCGGTCGAAACATCGACGCCCCATGGGCGGAGCCGTCGAATCGCCGCCCGCACGTTTTGAGCCGTCAGCCCGCCGGCAAGGATGATCGGCGGAACGTCATCCAACGCCCCGGCGTCGCGGACGCCCGCGACAAGGTCCCAATCGAATCGCTTTCCGCTGCCGCCGCGCGCCGTCGGAGAAAAGGCGTCGAGCAAGATGCCGCCGACGCCGACCTTGGCGAATCTTTGCAACTCATCCAAGAACAAGCGGCTCCGCACGCGCAGCGCCTTGATGACGCGAAGTCCATTGAGGGCGGAGATCAACGCCGGCGGCTCATCGCCGTGGAGTTGCGCTTCACTCAGCCCGACCTCGATGGCGATCTTTCGGATTGCCGCTGCCTTGACGTTGGCGAAGACGCCGACCGCCGCGACAAAAGGCGGCAATTCCGCGACGATCTCCTGGGCCTGCCGAATCGTCACCTGCCTCGGCGATCTCGCAAAAACCAGACCAATGGCGTCCGCCCCCGCCTCAGCACAAAGTGCGGCGTCGCGCGGCCGTGTGATCCCGCAAATCTTGATCCGCGTCATTCTCCGCCCTGCACTTTTGACGACGACCCCTGACAGCGTACCATGCTCGGAAGCAGAGCGGAATACGAATCACCACCCAGGTCATGCTTATGCCCAAGGATTGGGTCATCGCCCCGCCGGCGGAAGGTCGCGACGCTCTCGCGACCGCGCTGCGAATCTCACCCGTCGTCGCACAGGTCCTCTGCAATCGCGGCGTCGTCGAGGCCGAGGCCGCGCGGCAATTCCTCAAGCCCGCCGTCTCCGACATGCCCCCGCCGGACGCCTTCCCCGCGACGATTCGCGCCGCCGAGCGCATTGTCCAGGCCGTCCGCGACGGCAAAAAGATCGTGCTCTACGGCGATTACGACGTCGACGGCGTCACCGGCGTCTCCATCCTGTGGCACTGTCTGCGTCTGGCGGGCGCGGACCCCGCCTTCTACATCCCGGATCGCATGGAGGAAGGCTACGGCATCAACGCCGCCGCCTTGTCCAAGCTCGCCGCGGACGGCGCGCAGGTCATCATCTCCGTTGACTGCGGCGTCACCGCGATCGAGCCGGCCGCGCTCGCCCGCCAACTCGGCGTCGACTTGATCATCACCGACCACCATCAACCCAAGTTCGACGCTGATGGCCGACCGCGACTGCCCGACGCGACAATCGTTCACCCCGCCGTCGCACAATCCGGCGATCCGCCCTACACCAATCCGAATCTCTGCGGCGCCGGCGTCGCCTTGAAGCTCGCGTGGGCCATCGCCCAGCAAGTTTCCGGCACCGCGAAAGTCCGCCCGGAGTTTCGCGAGTTCCTCGTCGACGCGATGGGCCTGGCCGCGATGGGAACCGTCGCCGACATCGTCCCGCTCGTTGGTGAAAACCGCGTCCTCGCGCGTCACGGCCTTCTCGGTCTCGCGAATTGCCGACTGCCCGGCGTGCAGGCCCTCATCAAAACCGCCGGTCTCAGCGGGAAAAAAATCGCCGGCTATGACGTCGGCTTCAAACTCGCACCGCGACTGAACGCCATCGGCCGCATGGGTCACGCACAACTGGCCGTCCAGCTTCTAACCCGGGCAACCCCGGACGAAGCGCTGGCCATCGCCCAAAACCTCGACGAGCAAAACCGCCGCCGGCAATCCGTCGAACGCGAGATCGCCGCACAAGCCAAACAAATGGTCATCGACCAAAAGCAGGACGATGATTCCATCCGCGCGATCGTGCTGGCCTCGACCGGCTGGCACGCCGGCATCGTCGGCATCGTCGCCAGCCGAATCGTCGAGACCTTCGGCCGCCCCGCCGTCCTCATTGCCATCGAAAACGGCGTCGGCCAGGGCTCCGCGCGGAGCATCCGAAATTTCCCACTGATCGAAGCCTTGAACGAATGCGACGAATACCTGTTAACGTGCGGCGGTCACGCCATGGCTGCGGGCCTGCGCATCGAAGCGGCCTGCATCGAACAATTCCGCGAAGCCTTTCAAGCCCGCGCCGCGCAGCGTCTGACACCGGCGGACCTCCGACCCAGGCTCCGTCTGGACGACGTCGTCGGCCTCGATCAGTTGAATGAATCGCTCGTCACCGATCTGGAGCGACTCGAACCGTGCGGCGCGGGCAACGCCCCGGCGCGACTGGCGACCGACTGGCTCGACGTCGTCGGCGAACCGCGCGCCGTCGGAAACGGCGGCCACCATCTGCAAATCACCCTCGGCCAGGGCCGTCGCCAATGCAAAGGCATCGCCTTCGGCCAGTCCCCGCTCCGCCCGCAATTGCTCGACCACCGCCGCTGCAAAGTAGCTTTCCGCCCCACCATCAATGAATGGAACAACCGCCGCTCGGTGGAGATGGAAATCGTAGACTTTCAGTTTCCGGGGTGAATCGGAGGCCGGCCATACGGCTTCTTCGCGCAGTATCGAGATGGCCCTAAACCGACGTGAAGACTTCGCCGCCGGCTTCCATATCGAGAATCAACAGCGAAACGTCGTCGGCATGCACCAGGCTGCCCGGCTGCGAATCGAGCTGGGCGACGATCGTGCGAATTAACGCGTCCGCCGGCGCTGCGACCAGAGCGCGAGCCTCCGGCTGAAGGATCGACAGCGCCGGCAGCGGCAACCGTTCGGAAATCAACGCCGGCTCCAGCCCGTCGCTGTAAAGCAGCACGCGCTGCCCGCGGCGAAGCACGATCGACTCATCGCTATAGGTCTGACCCGGACACAGCCCGAGCATCGATCCCTCGCCGTGCAGTTCCCGCACGACCTCCCCCCCGTCGACCACCATCGGCGGCGGATGGCCCGCGACGGCATAGTCCAGGCGCAGCGTCTGTGTGTCGATCACGCCGTACCAGCCGGTGATGAACTGCGAATCCGGCAGGTCCTGGGCCGAAAGCTGATCGTTGAGCATCGCCAGCACCTCCGAAGGCCGGACCAATTCGGTTCCCGACGAGGAAATCCGCTTGGGCTTGATGGCGTGCTTGATGTACATCGTGAGTAACCCGGCCGCAACGCCGTGTCCGATTGCGTCGGCCAGATAAAACCCGACATGCCTTTCGTCGAGCTGAAAGATATCAAAGATATCTCCGCTGACCCACGTGCACGGCCGATACAGCGTCGAAAAGCGGACCGGCCCGACCTTCGTCGCGCCGCGTGGCAGGAAATCCCGCTGCAACCGCGACGCCAGTTGAAGTTCCCGGTCGATCTCGTCAAAGTGCTTGTGAAGGCTTTGGTGAAGAAGGTGCATGCCCGCCAGTTGCCGCGCGTGGGCGCGCATGGCCGATCGCCACTGTGCCAGTGCGGTCATGGCGCCGCGAAGCCTTTCCAACGGGATGTCCGGTGACAGACATACAGTGCCTTCGCCGTAGCCGTCGGTGACCCGACTCGACAGCACAATCTGTCCGACGCCCAACCGGCCAAGCCGATCGATCCACTCCTCAAGCCGATCGATACCAGCCGACCCATCGTCCGAAATCACAACGACGTCGAACCGCTCGGCGTCGATTTCCCGAAGGCCATCGCCTGTGCCGAGGGCTTCGACGCGGCACCACTTTTCGTCCTGAGACGTGAGTATTCGGACGAAACCCTCGACCGAAAACGCGTTGCCGAGAACTCCGACCTCCATTAACGGACGAGGATCGGAATTCGCCGCGGACCGTTTCGTCGGCAACTCGAGAACGCTGGCTTGGGGAATCGAATTCATCGCTGCCACCCCACACCCGCACACTTCGAGCGGGCCGTCTTGCTAATTCGGTCCTTATCGGCGCGGGGTTAAGCAGCGAAACCGCCACGGAGGGGCGTTTATTTGAATAAATCCGCCGGTAACTCGACGTGGTCGCCCGCCCGGATCCCCCATTGGGCGAACTGACCCGCCCGAACCTCCAGGGCGAAGCGGGCCGGCTCAATGGAGGAATAGCCCATCTCATTAAGCGGCTCCATGGTGTAGGTCTTGACGATCGTCCCGTCGGATCGGATGTAGGCGATGTCCAGCGGAATAATCGTGTTGCGCATCCAGAAGGAGAGCAACTGATCGTGATCGAAGACGAAGATCATCCCCCGGTCCGTCGGCAGGTCCGCCTCTGTGACATTCATCAGGCCGAGCTGTTCCGTCTCCGGCGTATCGGCGACGTAGGCGATGTACGTGGTCTTTCCGGTGATCGTCACCGACACCGTCCGCATCTTAGACAGGTCGTTGCGATTTGTGGAACCGCGCGGAACGGACGCGCAGCCGCCAACGATGATCGTGAACGCTATTGCAAACGCGAACGCCTTGAGCAGACGTCGATCGATATCGGATTTCATCATGGCGTAATTTCCGGTGATAAGGGTTCCACCGTCACGTCGTAATCTTTCGGCTCTTCAACGCGGAATCTCGACCCGGCGGGGGCCTCCTGAAGATCGATGTCCTTGAAATCGACCTCGATTCGGTTGCTGTCGCTGAGGCGCTCGGAGACGACGCGCACCGGCAACTCCAACGTCCGGTCCACGTAGATCTCCACCCGGCTGTATTTATCCGCCAACGGCGTATTCGGCACGGGAACGCAGTGGAGGTGATCGCTGTTTCGTGGGTCGCCGAGCGTGAAATCAGCGAGCGTCACTTTGAAATTCGACAGAATGTCTTCGCGCTTCTGGCCAAACGGCAGAGGAAACGGCCCCTTGCCGATTTTGAAGGGGTCCTGCCGCTCGCCCGGCTTGGCCACCTCGCGTTTGATGATCTTTTTGGTGAGATCGTTGCGCTCGACCAGCCACTGCCCGTCGAACGACCAATACTCGCCCGTTTCCTTCACGATCCCGTCCGCGATCAACTTCTTGAAATGAATGTAGAACCTGGAATTCGGCTCCCCACGGGCGAAGAGCAATTCGCCTTCCTTGGTCTGGCGATCCTCGACCGGCATGACTGTCACGAATTGATAAATCAATTTGCACGACAAGCCCTTGATGGCTCGTCCCTTCACTTCCAGACGGTCCAGGATCGCGTCGACTTTCGTGTTGCCAGACGACGGCTTGCCGGCCGGTTGCGTAGACAAGGCCGGTGCGCTCGTCGGCGCCGACTCCTTCGGCGATCCGCCCTGGGCCAGACAACCGGCTGAAAATAACGCCGTAATGAAAAATTGGATCAGGCACATGCGGGAAATCGAAGGGCGCCCTCCGTTCGATGGCGAGGCATTCATGCAGGCGATTCTAGTCCGCTCGAGTCCGGCTGGCGAGGTCCGGTGCGGTTCAGCCCCAGAAGCGCCGGCAGTTCCGTCAATTCCAGGATGACGTGATCCGCCTCGTCGGCCCAATCCGGCCGAACATCGCGGTTCTCCAGCAGCAACACTGCTGTAGCGCCCGCCGCCTTTCCGCAACGGACGTCGTAGTGAAAGTCCCCTACGACGTAGGAGGCCGTCGGCTCGCGCTGCAGCGCGCGGCAGATATCGAAAATCGGCTCCGGCGACGGCTTGTAGGGACCGTCTTCACGCGTACGGACGAAATCAAACGAAAACCCGTGCTTCTTTTGAAAGGCCTCGACCGACAGTCGCGTGTTTCGCGTCATGAGGGCGATCGGCCAGCCGGCGGCGCGAATCGCCGCCACGACCTCAAGCGCGCCCGGAAGAAGTTCGCTGCTTGCCGCCGCCCGCTCTTCATGACGGTGCAGGATCGCTTCGGCCCGACGGCGGTCGTCGGTCGACATTTTTTCCAACGCTTCGAGGATCGGCGTGTTTTCGATGCCGATTTCGGCGCGCATCAAGTCGAAATCGAGATTCGACCGGATCAACGTCCCGTCCATATCGAAGATGACCGCCCCGCGAATTGGGTTCATGACGAATGAGGCTGCAAACGGACGCGCATCGTCCGGCGCTTTACTTGTCCTTGAGCGAGGCACGCCGGGGGACCGGTGGCTCGCTGTCCGCGACATCGGTGGGATAGTGTCCGTTGCCGCGCTTGTTACGGGCGAGGTTGTTGCGCACGATCTTGTGCGCCGCTTGCGTCTCGGAATAGTCCACGACTTCGACGTGGTTCAAGCCCGCTTCGCGGACTGCCGCGACGACGTTGGCCTTCGTCACCGTCCGGCCACTCTTGGGCAGCACGACCCAGATGGCTCCGTTGGGGCGGAGGTTTTCACTGAGGTCTTCGATCTGTCGAAGCTCGCTGGAGCGCTCGACGCCGAGCATGACCATGTCGCAGCGCGAAGAGGGCTGGGAGACGAGCTTCGTGTTCTTCGTCTGCAGGGAATCCATCAACTCGCTGTCGTCCAGGTTCATCACCCGAACCGTGTGACCGTCTTTCACGCCCAGCTTGTCCGCGAGCGTTCGCGGATGCAGGATGTACTCGATCCAGTTTTGCGCAGCGCGCTCGCTCGACAACTCGATGGTCACGCCGTGACCGTGGAAGCCGAACAGGATGTTCAGGTCTTGCCGCCGGGGGCCGGTCATTTCCGTGATTCGAAAGCGAAATTTTGTCTGCCCGGAAAAATCGATGTGATCCGCTTCCATGCGGACTTTTCCATCGTAATGGTCCCGGCCGACTTGTAATTTGCAGGCTGATTCCATCGCCATGAAGTCAATCCTTTTTCTCAGATTCGCGTCTCATCGCTGCCCGAGGCGGCATGCCCGACGATGTCGAACATCCCAGACCTGCTTGGGCCGCATTTCGCGCGAGGCCCTAGGCGACCGCGCCGCGCCTATAAAAGCAACAGTCGAATCAACCCGTACCAAACGGGCCGGAATACGGTGAGCCGTCAAAAGAACCTGTTTCCCGCCGCAATTCTCACATACCCCGTATTCAGGGCAGGATTATATCATAGATTCTCTTAATGCGAAAGGCCCTTATCCTTCGTCATCTCGAAGCGATGCAATCGTCGTAAAGTCCTCCAAAGTCGTTGTATCGCCTTCTACGCGGCCCTTCGTGGCCATTTCCCTCAACAATCGCCGCATGATTTTTCCGCTTCGCGTCTTGGGCAGCGCGTCGGTAAAGCGGATGTCCTTCGGCCGCGCGATCGCGCCCACCTGCGACGATACGTGTTTTTTCAGCTCTTCTTTGAACGCCTCATCCGGCTTTGCGCCGCCTTTGACCGTCACAAATGCGGCGATCGCCTCGCCTGTGATTTCATCGGGATATCCCACCACCGCCGCCTCCGCGACCTTGGGATGCGACACCAGCGCCGATTCCACTTCCGCCGTTCCCAGGCGATGGCCGGAAACTTTAATCACGTCGTCGACGCGGCCCATGATCCAGAAATAGCCGTCAGCGTCGCGCCGCGCTCCGTCGCCCGTGAAATACACACCCGGAATCTCTGACCAGTATTGCTTCCGAAATCGCTCTTCGTCGCCGTAAATGCCACGAAGCATTCCTGGCCAGGGCTTGCGAATGCAAAGGTATCCCCCGCCGTTTGCCGGCTGCACTGCCCCAGACTTATCGACAATCGCCGCGTCGATTCCCGGTAACGGCAACGTGGCCGAACCCGGCTTCGTCGGCGTCGCGCCCGGCAGCGGCGCGATGAGAATCCCGCCCGTTTCGGTCTGCCACCAGGTGTCGACAATCGGGCAACCGCCCATGCCGATGTACTCGTGATACCACATCCACGCCTCGGGATTGATCGGTTCGCCCACGGTGCCGAGCAGCTTCAAGCTCGTCAGGTCGTGCTTGCCCGGCCATTCGACGCCCTGCTTCATGAACGCGCGGATGGCCGTCGGCGCGGTGTAGAACTTCGTCACTTTGTGCCGCGCGATCGTCGCCCAGAAACGATCCCATGCCGGGAAGTTCGGCGCGCCTTCGTACATCACGCATGTCACGCCATTTTGCAGAATGCCGTACACCACATAGCTGTGCCCCGTCACCCAGCCGATGTCCGCCGTGCACCAGTAGACGTCGTCCGGATGCAGATCGAAGACATATTTCGCGGTCAGCGCTGTGTACACCATGTACCCCGCCGTGGTGTGCATGATCCCCTTGGGTTTACCCGTCGTCCCCGAGGTGTACAGGATGTAGAGCAGATCCTCGCTGTCGCACGGCTCAGCCGGGCACTCCGCCGCCGCCTTGGCCATCAGCTCGTCCCACCAGAAGTCGCGCCCCGGCTGCATTGTCACCGCGTTGCCCGTTCGGCGCACGACGACCGTCTTCTCGATCAGGCCGCACAACCCGGCAGCGTCGTCAACGTGCTGCTTGAGCGGCACGATCGTTCCTCGCCGCCAGCCGCCATCAGCCGTGATCACGATCTTCGACGTGGCATCCTCGACCCGATCCGATATCGCGGTCGCGCTGAATCCGCCGAAGATGATGCTGTGCGGAGCGCCGATCCGCGTGCAGGCCAGCATGGCGATCGCCAGTTCGGGCACCATCGGCATGTAGATCGTGACGCGATCGCCCTTCTTCACGCCCAGGGCCTTGAGTACGTTTGCAAACCGGCACACCTCCGATCGCAACTCCGAGTAGGTCAGCGTGCGGGTTTCGCCCGGCTCGCCCTCCCAGAGAATCGCCGGGTGATCCCCGCGCCCGCGCTCGATCTGCAGGTCGAGGCAGTTGTAGGACATGTTCGTCTTGCCGCCGACGAACCACTTCGCATTCGGTGCATGCCACTCCAGCACCCGTTCATGTGGTTGGAACCAATGGAACTGCGCCGCCACTTCCCCCCAGAAGGCTTCGGGCTGATCGAGCGAGCGCCGATACATGGCTTCGTAATCCGCGAGGTTGCGGATGTACGCATGGCTCGCGAAGTTCGCCGGCGGCGGAAACGACCTGTGCTCCTGCAAGACCGACTCGATTCCCTGATTGTTCGCCATGGCGTCAACGCCTCCTGGAAGATGCCTGCGGAGCGGGAACGTCCGAATACCTCCGGCTCCTGATGCCCGAGCGCGGCAGTATAGCGGCTGGCGGGGGCGCGAAGCACCTCCGCCCGTGCCAAGAGCCATTGGAGCAGTTATCCAACTCCGTTCGCGGGGTGCGCGGCGGATCGTCCGATAACCACATCCCCCGTAACATGTTCATTGACAGCATGTTACAAACGGTCGAGCTTCCTATGGCTGCAAGCGTTAAGATTGGACGAAACCATGCTGGCCAACCCTTTTTGGTCTGGTATCGCCCAGAATGACCTGATATAGTGGGAGTGTCCCTAAGGGAGG
>CAYPXR010000089.1:0-20006 GCA_964414585.1 uncultured Planctomycetaceae bacterium | reverse complement strand
TGACGAGGATGTTTCCAGGCTTGAGGTCGCGGTGGATGATCCCCTTGAGGTGCGCGTGCTGAACGGCGTCGCAGATTCTGGCCATGAGCTCGAGGCGCTGTCGGGTGCCGAGCTGCTGTCGGTCTGCGTACTCCAGCAGTGCCGCGCCATCGATGAACTCCATGGCAAAAAAGGGTTGCGGGCCCAATCCGGTGTCGGCGGTTCCGGCCTCGTAGACCTGGGCGATGCCGGCATGTTGAAGGCGGCCGAGGAGCTGCGCCTCGAGTTCGAAGCGACGAAGCGCCTGGGCGGAGGCGAAGCCGTGCTTGATGACCTTCAGGGCGACGCGGCGGCGAGGGTTTTCCTGTTCGGCTTCGTATACGCTGCCCATGCCGCCCTCGCCGATCTTGCGAATGATCCGGTAGCTACCGATCTGTTGGGGAATGGGTCCGCTGGCTTGATGGATCGACGCGGGAGAGATGACCGTCGGCGACGACGCGCTGGCCATCTGCGTCGTGGTATTCTCCAATACCAAGTCCGGCAATTCAACTTTGAGCGAACTTATTTTCCGATGACCTGGATCGTTCACGGTTCTTTCTGTTTCGTGCGATTGAGCGTTTTCCGATATTGGAAAGGTCGGAATCTATTATAGGATCTTGATCCGAGGTTCGCGATGCCTCCCAACCCATGAATCGCCCAAAATAACGCGACAGATTTCGGCCTTCAGACGCGTCGCAAGCGGGGGGAAATTTCTGATGAAGAAATCCGGGTGCATGGAAGTGCAAATCGCCCCTGGGCCGTGACGCACCGATTCCGGCGCAGAAGTCGAGGAGTTCAACCCCGAGATCAGCAATTGAATTGCGGGCACCAAGATTTGACCGGGCTTGTACACTTTCTATTTGAGTGACCGTCCGTATGATGATGTTAGCGGTGAAAGTTCGACGGACGATACGCCTTTCGGTAAGCTCTCGGCCATCATGCTGCCGACCTTCCTCACACAACTTGCCGCCGGCTGTTATCTGGCGACCGCTCTGTCCTCGATCCGGCACGTCAGTTGGCGGTACCTGCGGCTGATGGCCGTCGTGTCGCTCGTGCTGCTCTTCATTGCCGGCGGGCTTTTCTATCGCGAGGAGGGCCCCGCGATCTTGAAGCAATGGCGGGTCCTCGTCGGCCTCGGCGCGGCGGCGATTCTCGGAGCGGCCTGGCTCTTCATCAATTCGGCGCAGGGCGATCGAATCGGTGGATCGCAGAGGCTTTGTACTCTGGCGGCCGGATTGGCGGCGCTGGCCGCGTCGATCGTGCTCGCCCATCGGCCGGACGACATCGTGGCATCGGCAACACAGGATGTGACGGCGATTCGATTGCCCATCGCAATCACCACGGCCCTCGGCGCAATGCTCCTCGGCGCGGCGACGGCGGCAATGCTCCTCGGCCATCGCTACCTGACGGACACGGGAATGCCGATCGCCCCGCTCCGCCGGCTGACTCAAATCTATCTCGCGTCAGTCATCGCCCGGGCGGTATGGGTCATCGGCGCGAGCGTGCCGGTCTGGTCGTCAAGTTTTCATCCCAAGGGCGAATACACCTGGTTCTGGCTGATGATCTGTGTCCGGCTCGGCGTCGGCGTCCTTGTGACCGGAATCTTCGCCTGGATGGTCTGGGATTGCGTGCGCCGCCGGGCCACCCAATCGGCGACGGCGCTCTTTTATCTTTCGATGATCCTTGTCTTCCTCGGTGAACTGGCGGGGCAATATCTCCTTCGGTCGGAATCTCTGGCGATGTAAGCATGATGGGCAAGCGATTGACCGACGCAAATCCGGCAACGCCAATTTGGACGCGCCGACTGGGACACCGCTGGCTCGTCGCCATCGCCTGGGCCGCTGTCATCTTCACGCTTGCCACCGGCATCCTGGGCGGCCTGCATCGGGGCATGAACAACGAGCCGGATTGGCGGGCCTTTTCGCGCGAAACCAACTACGTCTGGGAGCACCATGCGATCCCGCCGTGGACCGGCATGTTCGGCTATCTCCCGGCGGCTTTCTTCGCACTGATGCCGCTGACGGTCGGGCTGCCGCGCTCGGCGGGCGTGATCCTCTTCGTGGCGGCGAACACGCTCGCAGCCGCCGGCGCGGTCTGGCTGCTCTATCGATGGTGGTTCGCCGGACCGCGCGTCGACCGACGACTGTTCGTCTGGCCGCTGTTCCTGATGGTGGCGCACTTCCAGCACGTCCTTCAGGGCAATCAACTCACCATCTGGGTGCTGTTTCTGTGCGTGGCGGGATTAACGCTGATCATGCAGCGCCGGGAACTCGTCGGAGGTCTCGTCGTCGGCATGGCGGGCTGTTTAAAAGTCACGCCGTTCGCGCTGATGGCGTTGTTCGCGCTGCGTCGACAGTGGCGCGCCGTGTCCGGTATGGTGCTGGCGATTATCGTCTTTGACCTTTTGCCGTCGGCGGCGTTCTTCGGGATCGACGGGGCCGTGCGCGAACATGCCAATTGGCTTCGACGCGTTGAGTGGTATTCCAATGCACGATTTATCGACGACCCCTGGCTGCGCATCATGAGGCACGGCAACGATCACAACTGCTCGCTCGCTGTCGTGCTGACGCGCTGGCTTCGCGCGTCGCCGCGGGGCGATCGGCAGGCCGTGCTCTACGGCGATCCGCCCCCGGACGTGGTCGAAGACGTCCGCGCAAAACGGGCCCCCGATGAACACCTCACGATCGATCCCATGCCGGAAGGTCCGGAGCCGTGGTCGATCGGTCGATACGCGCACTCGGACCGTTCGAAGATCCCGCGATTTCACATCGCGAACCTCTCAACGGAATCGGTGAACGGGATTTGGATCGTGCTCGAAGCGATCGTCATCGGCGCAATCGTTGTTGCTACTTTTCTCGCCCGCCGCGAGCCACGCGATCCATCGTCCTTCACGGCGCTCGCGGCGCTTTGGCTGATCCTGATGCTCTGGCCGTCGCCGATGGTCCGCGACTATTACCTCGCGCTGGGCCTCCCGGCGTGCGTCGTCGCGTGGCGGGCGGTGCTCGAACGCGCCGCGCAAGGAATGACGATGGGCGCGCGGCTGGCCGCGGCGGCGGTCTTCGGTTCTTATCTCAGCGTGTTGTGCTTATCGTGGGATGCCGCGAATTGGTACGGCGTCCATTTGTGGACCTTCACCGCGCTCGGCGCCGCGGCGGCATGGGCGTGGCGGGCGGAGGGCGATCGTTCGCCGGTTCGGGGCAACGCATGACGTTCGGACTGATGTGGTTTCGGCGTGACCTGCGGGCGGTGGACAACGCCGCGCTGCATGCGGCCCTGCGGGAATGCGACCGTGTGTACGCCGCGTTTTGTTTCGACCGCGAGATTTTGGATACGCTGGAAGACCAAAGCGACCGTCGCGTCGATTTCATCCACCAATCGCTGGTTGAGTTGAATCACTATCTCAAGTCCAGGGGGTCCTCGCTCATTGTGCGTCACGGCGTCGCACGCAAGGAAATCCCGGCGCTCGCAGCGGAACTCAAAGTCGATAGCGTCTATGCCAATCACGATTACGAGCCCGGCCCGCGAGATCGAGACGCGGAGATCGCGCGTCGTCTGGCCGCCGACGGCCGCGAACTGAAGACCTTCAAGGACCACGTCATCTTTGAGAAGGACGACGTGCTCAACAAGTCCGGCCGGCCGTTCCGTGTCTATACGCAATACAAAAACGCATGGCGGCGAATGCTCCGGCCGGACGATTATTCGCCCTTCGCCTGCGAGAAGCATTTGAAATACATCGCCCGGCCGCCGGCAGGCGTGAAATCGAGCCCCTGGAGCCTCCAAGACCTCGGTTTTAGAAAAACCGACCTGCGATGGCCGGGTGGTCGAAAGGCCGGCCGGTCGATGCTCGACGCCTTCATGAAGCGAATCAACGGGTATGCCAGGGATCGCGACTACACGGCCACCGACGGCGTCTCGCATCTCTCCGTGCATCTTCGCTTCGGCACGATCAGCATCCGCGAAGCTGTCCGGTCGGCCGTCGAAGTCGGCTCAGCGGGGGCCGGGAAGTGGCTCGACGAACTGATCTGGCGCGAATTCTACAACATGATCCTGCATTTCTTCCCACACACTGAAAAGCATGCATTTCAGGAAAAATTCGAAAAGCTCAAGTGGCGCCGCGACCGAAAGCAATTCGCCGCCTGGTGCGACGGGCGAACGGGCTACCCGATCGTCGACGCGGCCATGCGACAGCTCAACACGACCGGCTACATGCACAATCGCCTGCGAATGATCGCGGCGTCATTCTTGACGAAGGACCTGTGCATCAACTGGAAATGGGGCGAGCGATATTTCGCGCGAAAGCTGCTCGACTACGACCTGTCGCAGAATCTCGGAGGATGGCAATGGACCGCCGGCATCGGCACCGACGCACAGCCCTATTTCCGCATCATGAATCCCGTGTCGCAATCCGAGCGTTACGACGCCGAAGGCGATTTCATTCGCCGCTACGTGCCGGAGCTGGCGCGATTTCCCGCGCCCTTGATTCACGCGCCGTGGGAGGTGAGCGAACTGGAACAGGAAGACGACGGCTGCATCGTTGGCAAGGACTATCCGGGGCCGATGGTTGATCATCGCGAGGCGCGCGAAGCCAGCCTGGCGATGTTCCGAAAGGCCAAATCGAGAAGGGGATAATACCGGCCCGCGTCGGGTGTTACGCGATTCACCTCCAACCGGCTTGAATCCATCACGCGAAAACGGGTACAGTATTGATAGAAGTTCGAATTCCAGGTGCTTCCCGGGGGCGGTAAATGGCGTCGAACGGCAAAGGCCCACGGGGGCCTTTTTCTCGACACTTTTGGTAAAACGTTTTAGTCGGGATCGATATCGAGCATGAATTACTCTCGCCATCGAATTCTTACGGTTGGACTCGTTCTCTCCTTCGTCGCGCGGGCGTCGGCGGCGCCGACGAGCGTGGAGCATGCGCCGAACACGCAAACCTACGGGGAGGCGATCGACGTTACCCAGCGTGAACCTTTCATTCCGCGCGAAGACGACGCCGTCGATATTTACTTCCGCGTCTCGTTTCAATTTTCCTATGACCGCGTCTGCGTTTATTACACAACGGACGGCAGCGATCCGATGGGGACCTTCGGCACCCCCAGTGGCTCGACGCAGGTGCGCGGCAATTTCAACGGCCTGGCGACCTTCGTCCGCAACGAAAGCACGATGGAAGGCACGCGCGACTGGTGGAAGACGACGCTTCCCATCGGCGCGCGCCAGTACGGCCAGACGATCCGCTACAAAATTTCCGCCTGGGACACGGGCGGCGGCGGCGAATTCTCAGCAAACGGTTTCAAGTCCTATGACTACGTCAACAAGCTCGCCTGGCCCGGCGCGGGGGCGGGTTCACCCAATCCCGACGAAGGCTATCCGCCCGTCTCCTTCTGGAAAGAAGAGGCCGTCGTCGGCAATCAATACATCAACGTCATGCTCGATCAGAACGGCACGGTGTACGACATCTATTACCCCGGCGCGGGCGCGGTCTACGGCGTCGGCACCAAGAACGAAGGCTACGCCGATGGTCGCGATACGTTCCCGGCCTTCACCTCCGGCCGCGGGCAGATGCACGTCAACCAGCTCATGGCCGGCATCCGCGTCGATGGCACGACCTATTGGATGAGCAATCAGGACGGCCTCGGTTATGACAACGTCGCGCAGGCGTACTACCCCACATCGAACACCGTAAGCACCTCTGCGCGATTGAACGCCGGTGGCAACAACATCCAGGTCGATCAGGAAGATTTCTCGCCGCTCGGCGTCACCTTCCCCAATATCAACGGCGGCGGACCGAATCGCGGTATCTATATCAAACGATTCGTCCTGACCAACAACGGCCCCTCTTCCAAGACGGTCAATTTCTATTTCTACGGCGACTTCGCAATTAACGGCGGCGACGGCTCCGATGCGATGTATCAGGACACCGGCGCGCCGCACGGTGCAATGTACGCCTTTGACAATGCCGGCGGCTCGGCGAACTCGCGCGGCGAATACAACCCGACGTTCGACCCCGACTATCCCAAGGACAACTCGATCTTCTTCGGCTCGGCGCTCAAGCTCTGTTCGAGCGCCGGCGGCTCCTCCGGCACTCCGGCCACCGACAGTTGGCGCGACACCAGCAGCGACAACGGCCAGGGCTGGATCGGTCTGAAAGTCACGCTCGATCCCGGTACGCCCAAGGAGATCGACCTCGCGGTCGCCGGCGGATATCAAACAGGCTTGCATACCGACACCGGCGACAATCAGATCCGACCGGTCTTCGACTGGTTTTTCGCCAACTCGGCGGCAACGTTGAAGACCGCGACAGACACCTACTGGACCAACTGGCTCAACGACGGCGTGACGATCGATCTGCCGGATGACAATTACGACGCTCTGTTCCGGCGCGGCCTGCTCGCCACGGCGCTGCACATCGACGGGCCGACCGGTGCGATGATCGCCGGCTTCCACAACGGGGCCTATCCCTTCTGTTGGCCGCGCGACGCCGTGTACGGGGCGGTCTGCATGGCCCGAACCGGTCACGAAGCGGAATCCGCCGGCGTCTATAACTGGATGCGCGACACCTGCTACCGCGACAACGAATCCTGGGGCAAGGGATTCTGGAAACAGAAGTACACGACGAACGGTTACACCGTCTGGAGTTCGCCTCAGATCGACGAAACAGCCGTCTTTCCGTGGGGCTTGTGTTACCACTACCTCGTCACCGGCGACTTGGCATTCTTGTCGGGCCACTATGCAACCATGAAGGAAGCGGCGACGACGATCCACAGCAGCCCCGGTAATCCGGCGCTACTACCCTACCTGAATTACAACGCCACCCAGCATTTGATGTGGAGCAACAACGTCTGGGAGGACCAGTACAACTTCTTCGCCTATTCCAACGCCAACGTCGTCGCGGGCCTGCGCGACGCGGCGGCGATTGCCACGGCCCTCGGCAACGGCGCGGATGCCGCCGACTTCGCCGGCTGGCAGGCGACGATCAAGGGCGGTCTGGACAACTGGCTCGACAACAACAACGAGATCACGGACATCTCCCAGCTCGGCATCGTCTATCCCTTCAAGATCTACGACCCACAGGACGCGAAGGCCGTGCGCTACATCGACCGGATGAACGGCGTGCAGAACGACACCAGCGGCAACAGTCACCCGCTGGTCAATTTCACGAACGACTACGGTTGGTTGGACCTCATCAACCGCTACTGGGGCGACAACTACTGGGGAAAGTTCAACGATCCGAACACGCCGTGGGGCGCCGGGCCGTGGTTCCTCAGTACCGCGTGGTACGGTCTCTACTACGCCGAGCGCGCCGACACCACCGCCAACAAGACCGACATTGACAATCACAAGTATCGAATGGACCTGTTGATTGACCGTCTCGGACCGATGGGCTTCGGCGCCGAGCAGATCGCGCCTTATTGCAATCCCTGCACCTGTCCGGACTGCGGCAGCTTGCAGTATCCGAACCAGACCGATTTCGTCCTGCAAACCGCGTGGCCGAACGCATGGGAATCGATGTCCACGATGGTCGACGCGATCATGGCCTTTCTGGATTTTGCGCCCAACGCGGCCGGCGGCGAGTTCAGTATCTCACCGAAGCTGCCGACCGGCTGGTCCACCATGACCTTCAACAACTTGCACGTCGGCTCAAGCCGCCTAAACGTCGTCTCGACGGAGTCGACAGGATTGAATACCTGCGCGATCACCAACACATCGGGCGGCGCTTTGAATGATCACGTCGATGTCCGCGTCCCGGCCGGCGCGGTCGTCTTCGCGGTCACTCAGGATTGCTCGACCCACGCCTTCACCAGCGATCCGTCCATCGGCAAGGTGCACATCGACGGCGCGCTCAATCCGGTCGCGGCAAGCACGACCACGCTGCGGGTCTATTACGGACTGCGCGGCGACTTCGATCACGACGCCGCGGTCGATCTGGACGACATCCCGGTAATGGTCAACATCCTGCTCGGGTTGGACGCGGACTGCGTCAAATTCCCCATCGCCGATTGCAACGGCGACGGAGCAAGAGACGGTCGGGATCTCGCCCCGTTCACCGATGCCCTGATTCCATAATCGAAAAAGACCGCATTTCGCCCATTGAGAGGCCCACCGTTCAGATTGGGTTAGGGAATTCCCTTATGGGTACCCACCGCTTGGAACTCAAATCCAAGTCGGTGCGTCCAATCCCCCGGAGTTCGGTAGAACTAACCGGAAACGCGACCGTATTGATCGACGGCGGCACAGGCTCATTGGTGCGGAGGCTTCTCCATGAAAACTCTCTTGATCGTGGCCGTCATTAGTTTGGCAATCACTCTATCCTGCGTGAGTTTGCAGAAAGCCAAATCAAGAGGCCGTCTGGCGGGCACCGCCGATGCGCCCGTCGAATTCAGCGGTCCGTTCATCCACGACAATCTCGCGATTTATCTGGTTCACGGCAAGGACGTGCTAGGCAAGCACACCTTTCTGACCCTGCAAGAGGCGTTGGAACAAAAAAAGATCGTCGTTCACGAGACTCAAAAAGTGAATACCCTGGCGGTCGAAAACATTTCCGATAGCGACGTGATCTACCTCATGGCCGGCGACATCGTTCGAGGCGGAAAACAGGATCGAGTACTGGGCGACGATTTGTTGGTTTCGCCGAAAACCGGAAAAGTCCCGATCGAATCGTTCTGCGTTGAGCACGGACGGTGGTCGCGGCGCGGCCAGGAGACGGCGGGACGATTCGGGAGTTCGACCAATGCGGCCTGTTCCATTTCACTGAAACAGGCGATCCGTCAGAAAAGGGATCAGTCCTTAGTATGGAGCAAAGTTTCCAGCCAGCAGGCGGCGCTAAGCGAAAACGTGGACGCCGACGTGAAGTCCGCGGATTCGCCGAGCAGTCTCGAACTGACGATGGACAACGAGTCGGTCAAGAAAGCCGCCGGGGAATATTCCGGAAAACTCGACCGCATCGCCCGGGAGGAAAGCGACGCCCTGGGCTATGTGGCCATCATCAACGGAAAGATCAATTGCAGCGATGTATACGGATCCCATGAGCTTTTCGTGAAGCTATGGCCGAAGTTGCTCGATGCCTGCGCAATCGAGGCCCTCGCCGAGAAAAAGAAAGCGGGCAAATTGACGGTTCCCGATCGCGCCGCGGTGGCGGCATTCCTGGCGGACGTACAGCGCGGCAGGAGCGGCGAGGAAAAAGTTTCCGACCGGGTTTCTTGTATTAGCAGAGAAACCGACGGGAGCGTCCTGTATGAGACCGTCGATCGCGAAAACGGCGGGTGGATCCGTCGCAATTATCTCAACAAGAAATACGAGGAATCATCTCAACCTGAAAGGCCTCGCAATTACCGCCAAAGCGGCGATTAGACCGTCGCCATCTCGCCATTCGGCAGACCGATCTGGGAGACGGTAGTGCCGCGTCGACTGGAGATGGACGCGACCTCGGCTTCCTTGCGGATGGGCCGGCCGTCGGGGCCGATGTCGTAGAGTTCATCGTGACGGTGGGCGCTGGCGTGCCGGCGAATCTCCTCTTCCGTCGTCTTGAAGATCACCGGGCAGCCGTAGCAGAAATGTTCCTTGAGCGCCGGCTCGGTGTTGACCAGTTCGGGATTGGAGACCAGCCGCCGCGCGTCGCGGAACTGCCGGCTGTTCCACACCTCTTCCACGCTCGTCTTGAAGACGTTGCCGAGAATCCTCGGGTCGTCCGAATGGGTATATTGCTGGCCGATCCGGAAATTGCAGCAGGGAATCACGTCGCCGTCGTATTTGACGACCATTGAGCTGTGCGGCCAGAAGCATTGCGGAAGCTGGCTTTTCTTGTTCGGCTCGACGACGGCCACGACGTCCGGGTCGCCGTCGGTGTAATTGGCCAGCGAGCCCCAGAAATCGGTCACCTGATCGACGCCATAGCTGAGAACGAGCTGCTTGGCCTTCTCCAGTTCATCGACGTTGTGCTGGAACTTGATGTATTGCACCTCGACCTTGGGATAGGTGCGGTGCAGTTCGTCGCGAATTTTGCAGACGCGCTTCAAATTGTCCAGGACCCGGTCGATCCGCCCGCCCACTCGCGTCAATTGATATTTTTCCTGCGAGAGACCGTCCACGCAGACGGAAAGATGCGTCAACCCGCTCTCGACGATCCGGCGAATCCGCGCGTCCGTCAGGGCGAAGCTGAAGTTGGTGCTGATGTGCACGTTGAGGCCCGCGTTGTAGGCGATCCCGCACATCTCGTCGAGATTGGGGTGCACCAGCGGGTCGCCGATGTAGTACAGGCTCACCGCCGTCGATCGCCCCTTGATCTGGTCGACGATTTTCCGAAACTGCTCGACCGACATGCGGTGCTTGGGATCGAAGTCCTGCTTCTCCAGCGCCGGGTTCCCGTTCGGATCGGCGTGCACGCAGACGGTGCAGCTCAAATTGCACATCGGCGAGATGTCGATCTTGACCGCGACCGGCATGGCGCGCATTCGTTCGCTCTTCATTGCGAACTGACCGGCGGTGACCGCCATGTTCATCGCCTTGCGGAGGGTGAGGTTTTCGAGAAACCAGCCTTCGCGGCGCTTCGTGGTGTGATACATCCACTTGAGGAAGCCGATGCTCGAGTCGAAGGATTGCCTGATGCGCCGGGGGTGAAGCCGGGCCAGAAGGCCTGATTGGCCGTTCGAGCCTGAAGCGTGGGTGTTTTCAGCGACCATTCCCTTCAACCCTCCGGCAGAGCGGCCACGAAACGCGCGTCGATCCCCCTGATGGACGGACGCCCAGCCGTCGAATTTACGCCGGCCATCGCCTCTTGTTCGGCTTCGAATCGGAGTCGAATAAGAAACAAGGCCATCGCCCCCGTCGTTCTGAGGACATCCGGGAGCGATAAAACCGGGACTTCGTGAACGTGCCCAACACTCGATCCGTACCTCTCACATTTTAACAATGCACCGTGAATAGGGCAACAAAGCCCCATAAATCGAGAAAAAGACCCGACCTCGAATCCGGCCTTGGATACCCGACCCACCAGGGCGGATTAGAGTCGGGACGTCGTCTGGGGATCGAATTGGCGACGGCCGCCGCCGTCGAGTTGCAAGAGCAGCCCGCCCGCTGGGTGGACGTCGATGATCTGGCCGCTCGATTCCTGGCCGTCCGATAGCAGTCTCGCGCGGTTTCCGATGTCCGCGCTGAGTTCGCGCCACTGCTCGGCAAGTTCGTCGTCGCTCGGTGAAGCCGGCGCGGTCAACAAGGCATCGAGCCTTTGCAAAAGCGCCCGCGCCAGCGTCGTTCGTTCGATCGGATGGGAAGATTCCAGCTCCAGGGAAGTGGCCTGTTTGCGCAGCGCCGGGGGGAAATGACCGGCGTGTTGCAGACAGTTGATCCCGATGCCGATGGCGACGGCCAGCGAATTCGCCCCGCGGCGCCGGGTCTCCACGAGAATGCCGGCGAGCTTTTTCCCACGGACGAAGAGATCGTTGGGCCAGCGAAGTTGGGGAGAAACATCCGTCTCCTGCGCGATCGCCTGCGCGACGGCGATCGCCCCGGCCATCATCCAGCGCGCCGCGGCGAGGGCGTTCGGTGTTTCGAGGAGCAGCACCGTGAAGGTCAGCGACGCCCCGCGCGGTGCGTGCCACGAGCGCCCCAATCGTCCGCGCCCGGCGGTCTGATGTTCGGCGAAGACAACGGCCCCATCCTCGGCGACGTGGTCCAGCGCGTAGGTATTGGTGCTGTCGATCTCGGGGAGGACAACAACCTTCCGACCGATGCGGTTCGTGCCCAGGCCGCGCCGGATCGCTTCGGCGTCCAATTGGTGGGGCGGATCGACGAGCGTCATGCGGCGTCGATCCCCAGGTCGAGGATCGGCGCGGAGTGCGTGATCGCCCCGACGGCGATCCGCTCGACACCGGTCTCGGCCACGGCGCGCACGGTATCCAGCGTAATGCCGCCGCTGGCTTCCAGTTCCAGTTTGCCGCGAAGGCCAGCCCGATCGCGAATGGCGACGGCCTCGCGAATCATCGGCAATTCGAAATTATCCAGCAGGATGACGTCGATGCCGACGACCTTGAGCAGTTCGGCGAGTTGATCGAGCCCGTCGCACTCGACTTCCACGAACGCCGGCTGCGACGGAAGCGTCTCCAGGCGATTGAGCATCTCGAAGACGGCATGCGCCAGCCGCTCCGTCGGAATTTCCGCAAGGTGATTGTCCTTCAGGAGGACGGCGTCGTAGAGACCGGTTCGATGGTTGTGCCCGCCGCCGCAGCGGACGGCGTATTTCTCCAGCGTCCGCATTCCCGGCGTCGTCTTGCGCGTGTCGTAGATCTTCGCGTGCGTCCCGGCGACGGCGGCGACGTAGCGGGTCGTCAGCGTTGCAACGCCGGAGAGGTGCTGAAGGAAGTTCAGCAGCGTGCGTTCGGCAGCCAGCATCTGGCAGACGAGCCCCGAAAGCAGGGCGATCTTCTCGCCGGGCGCCACGTCGCCTTTGGGGTTCATCGGCCCCAGCCACTCCACGCTGATCTTCGGCGCTAGCGATTCCAGCAGCGGCGGTACGATCTGCACGCCGCAAAACCGGCCTGCCTGCCGTGCCGTCAGAAACCACTCGCCGGTCTCCTCCAGCGCGAGCGGCGGCAGCAGCTGCGTCGTCACGTCGCCATGCGGGCCGAAGTCCTCCTGCCGCGCAAGCTCGACGAAACGGCGAAACTGCTCCAGATCAATGGCGGGATCGCTGGACATGACGAGGGGATTGTAACCGCTCAGTGCGGCGTCCGCTGCCGCCGAGACGCCTCTTCAAGAATCTGCTTCTCCCGTTTCGTGAGGCTCTGAATCCCGTCGCGGTGGACTTTGTCGAGGATCTGGTCGACGGACAGTTCCAATGCCTGCAATTCTTGTTTCTGTGCTTCCTGCTTGCGGCGTCTTGCGTTCTCGCGCCACCGGCCAAAAAAGCCCGTTCGTGGTGGCTTCGAAGTCGAAAAGCTCGAATATCCTTGAGAATAGTCGTAACCCCCAGCGCCGGAGGTTTCGCTCGAACCGGCTTTGATCAAGATTCGTTCCTGGTAGCACGTAATGTACCCAATAAATGCGATCGCCAGCAAAACGTAGTGTGCCGAAGCCAATGCGTAGAGTCCCAAACCGATGGCGGCCACCATGCCGACGGTCGTGGAAATCATCGTTCCGCGGCGATAGCCGACGGCCTTCCAAAGCGCGCAATGCAACATTCTTCCGCCATCCATGGGATACATGGGAAATAGATTGAAAACAAACAGTCCAACGTTAATCGAAAAGATCAGCAGCAGAATGAACCCGGCGTCGCTGAGCCCTTGCGGAAAGGAAAGCCAGCCTAACGGACTGATCCCATTAAGAGAAAGCCTGGCGGACCCCATCAGAAGGATGCCCGCGGTGATCACCGCGAGAAATACGTTGACGAGCGGTCCCCAAATCACGGTCACGAATTGCGGCCAGGGCGACTGTGGCGCATCCACCGAAGCCAGTCCCCCCAACGGCCACATCAAGACATCGTCGGCGCTTCCACCAACGCGTCGCGCGGCGAAGCAGTGTCCCAATTCGTGAAGAAAGACCGAGCCGAAAAGCACGGTGATCCACTGAAGCGCCCACATGAATCCCGATGAAGGCAGGAGAAGTTCGAAAAGACAGTAGATGATAAACGTAATGTGAACGCGAATTCGAATGCCGAACAAATGGCCGATCGTCGGCGACCAGTTCAAGGGATTGTCGGCGAAACGCCGCCCTCCTCCCATGCTGTACATGCCGAACCCACCGGTGCCGCGACCGCTGCCGAGGTTCGCATAATCCCGTTCTTCCCAGCTCATCGCGACTTCCTCGTCACGTCGTCCCACCACATCAGCGTGACCATCGTCTTCCCATCGATGATCTTCCCCTCGCGGATCATGCCCATCGCCTCCGCCATCGCCATCGGCTCGACCACGATCTCCTCGTTCGGCCCCAGGTTCTGCTGCGTCTTCGTCAGGTCGTGCGCCGCGAAGGCCGTGATCAACTCCGTCAAAATCCCCGGCGAAGTATAGAACTCGCAGAGCCGCTCGACCCGCCCGGCCCGGTAGCCGCACTCTTCCTCCAGCTCCCTCGCGGCCGCGTCAGTGGGACTCTCCCCGGGCACGTCCAGCGTCCCCGCGGGCAGCTCCCAAATCTCCTTGCCAATACCATGTCGGAATTGGCGGATCAGAAGACAATGTTCCTCATCCACCAGGGGAAGGATCACCACCGCCCCGGGGTGGACGACGAATTGTCGGGCCATTTTTCGGCCGTCCCGGGAGACAAAGGACTGCTCGACGACCTGGAACTTCCGGCATTTAAGCAATGATTCCATCTACTGAATCCACCTAGAGATACGTGCGATAGGGTAATGATCGGCTCTTTCCGCCAGCGCCCTTATTATATACCCATCGGGGCCAAACCCCTTGCGAGTCAGCCCAGGGCTGCTAAACTATTTGGCTCGCCCATTGGCGGGTTTAACACGGGACAGGCCCATGAAAAGCGACATCCATCCGAAATACTACAAATGCACCGTGACCTGCGGTTGCGGGCACACCTTCGAGACCGGCAGCACCCGGGAGAAGATCGCCGTCGAAATCTGCTCGGCGTGCCACCCCTTCTTCACGGGTACCCAAAAATTCGTCGATACCGCCGGTCGCGTCGAGAAGTTCCAGAAGAAATTCGGCGGCAACTATTTCAAGACCGCCAAAAAGGACAAGTCCGCCCCGACCAAGGCCTAGCTTTACGACCGTTCATCACCACGCCGCCGTTTTGCCTACACGGGCAGGATCGCGGCGTGTTTCGTTGATCAGAGCTGCGACCGTGAGGGAGCGCCGCGGTTCATGCGAAATAGAGGTCTATGACCCGCGGTAGTCTTTTCGATTAACCCGGTCTGCAAAATTGGAAACCTCCCATGCCCGAAGTCGCCACCAACCCCGCTCTAATCGCCAAGCTCGATGAGCTGGCGACTCGATACGACGCGATCACGCACGAGATGGGCGATCCCGCCGTGGCCGGCAACTCCGCGCGCATCGTCGCGCTCTCCAAGGAACACCACAATCTCGGCCGCATGGTGCTTCCCTATCTCGAATACAAAAAACTCTGCAAACAGATTGACGAGACGGAGTCCCTCGCTGCCGACGCGGCCGGCGACGCGGAAATTCGAGAAATGGCCAATGCGGAACTGCCCGAGCTTCAGACCAGGGCCGAAACCCTCATGGAAAGCCTCATCGACGGCCTGATCGCGGGGGACGACGCCAACATCGAATCGATCATCGTGGAAATCCGGGCCGGCACCGGCGGCGAAGAAGCCGCGCTGTTCGCCCGCGACCTGTACGAAATCTACAACCGATACGCCGGTGCCAACGGCTTCAAGGTCGAAGTGCTCGACCAGTCCGTCTCCGACCAGGGCGGCTTCCGCGAAATCATCTTGAACATCAAAGGCCCCGAAGTCTTTACACACTTCGGCTACGAAGGCGGCGGCCATCGCGTCCAGCGCGTCCCGACGACGGAGACCCAAGGCCGCATTCACACCTCCGCCGCGACCGTCGCCGTCCTGCCCGAAGTCGCGGAAACCGACGTCGACATTGATTGGGAAAAGGACGTCCTCGAACACGTCTCCGCCGCGGGCGGACCCGGCGGGCAAAACGTCAACAAAGTGGCCTCCGCGATCAAGCTCGAGCACATCCCGACCGGAATCACCGTCTCCATGCGCGACGAGCGAAGCCAGCACAAGAATCGCGCCAAGGCCCGCCGCCTGATGGCTAGCCGCGTGAAGAGCCACTACGAAGAACAAGAGCGGGCCCAGCGCGCTTCGACCCGAAAGAGCATGATCGGCTCCGGCAACCGCAACGAGCGCATCCGCACCTACAACTATCCGCAAAACCGCTGCACCGATCACCGCGTCAACGAAAGCTATTCCCTGGAGCAGATCAGTGCGGGCCAACTCGACGAAATCATCCATGCCCTTCGACGATTCGATCGCCAACAACGCCTCCAGGACGTGTAAAACGTTTTTCCCGCTAAACGATACATTCGCGGACCTGCCCATAAAGGGCATATTTCACGACTGCGCGGAGTACATGGCGCGCAGAAAAATGGGGTAGAATAAGGGGCCCGCCCGGTCACGGTGGGGAATCAAGGTCAGCGGACTCGCCTGAGGAGTGGGTCGCGTGGTTGAAATGATGCAATCCCCCAACCGTTTCATCACCATTCAGGAACATATTCTCTGCACGCAGCGAAATCATCCAACTGCGACGGGCGGATTCAGTTGGCTGCTTTCCGGCATCACGCTCGCAGCGCGGATCATCTCCGCAAACGTCCGTCGAGCCGGCATCCTCGATGTCCTCGGCGACGCCGGCGCCTCCAACGTCTCCGGTGAACAACAGCAGAAGCTCGATCTGCTCGCCAACAGGACGATCGAGCTGTGCCTGGGCTATCGCGGAAACGTCGGCATCATCGCCTCGGAAGAATTGGACGAACCGACGGTCGTGACTCAAAGCGGCGCCTCCGGCCGCTACGTCGTCATCTTCGATCCCCTCGACGGGTCCAGCAACATCGACGTCAACGTCTCCGTCGGGACAATCTTTTCCATTTTTGAACGCGATCCCAACGGATTCGACAGCAAGGACCACTCCGCCGACGTGCTACAGCCCGGCCACAAGCAACTCGCCGCCGGATACATCGTTTACGGCTCCAGCACGGTCCTCGTCTACACGACCGGCGAAGGCGTCCACTTTTTCACACTCGATCCTTCCGTCGGGGCATTCATCCTCGCCAGCGAGAACGTGAAAATGCCCGAACGCGGCAAGTCTTACAGCGTCAACGAAGGTAACGCCAAGAGCTTCCCCAAGGGCGTTCAATCCTATCTCGAATGGTGCAAGACCGAGGAGGCGGGCCCTTATTCAGCGCGATACATCGGCTCGCTCGTCGCGGATTTCCATCGGACGCTCCTGCGAGGCGGAATCTTCATGTACCCGGCGACGGCCAAAAGCCCGCAAGGCAAGCTGCGGTTGCTCTACGAAGCGAATCCCATCGCCTTCCTCGCCGAACAAGCCGGCGGCGCGGCCACGGACGGTCGCAAGCGCATTCTCGAGAAAATGCCCAAGTCCCTCCATGAGCGCACCCCGCTCTTCGTCGGCTCGAAGGGGGAAATGGAGCGTTTGCAAAAGTACCTGGACGACGACAAGTAGCGCTGCCCCGTCACGCCCTCCGCTTGTATCCACTGCAAATTCGTAGATGATACCCGCCATGTCTGACCCGCCGGCGGCCGCCGTCAACGACTGGACCATCGGAAAGCTTCTCACCTGGACCAAGTCGCATTTCGAATCGCGCGGCGTCGACGAACCTCGGCTTTCCGCCGAAATCCTTCTCGCGCACGTTCTGGGCTGCAAGCGAATCGAACTCTATGCCCGGTTTGAAGCCGCCCCGGCCGACGACCAGCGGGCACGATACCGCGAACTCGTCCGCAAGGCCGCCGAACACGAGCCCATCGCCTACCTCGTGGGCCACAAAGAGTTCTACTCCCTCGATTTTCTCGTCACGCCGGACGTCCTCATCCCCCGGCCGGAGACGGAGCTGCTCGTCGAACATGCGCTTGCCTGGTGCCAATCGCACGCGCGCGACCGGCACGATCTTCTCGACATCGGCACCGGGTCCGGCTGCGTGGCCATCGCGATCTGCAAACGCCGGCCCGCCCTGTACGCCGTCGCGTCGGACATCTCCGAAGCCGCGCTGAACGTCGCCGCCGAGAACATCCGCCGACACCAACTGACGGATCGCATCCGCCCCGTCCAGGCCGACCTCTTGGCATTGCCCCAGGAGTGCATCCCGCCCGGCGGCTTCGATCTGATCGTTTCCAACCCGCCCTATGTCGCTGAAAACGACCGCGACCAACTCCCCGAAAACGTTCGAAAGTATGAACCCGCTACCGCGCTCTTCGCCGGCGGTGACGGTCTCGACATCTACCGCCGATTTGCCTCCGACGTCTCGCATTTCTTGAAGCCCGACGGGCTGCTTCTGTTCGAAGTCGGTCTGGGACAGTCTGACGCCGTCGAATCCATCTTGACCGCCTCCGGCCGACTCAAGCCAGCCGGTCGCTACAGGGATGCGAACAAGATTGATAGGGCGTTAGCGTTTACAATATCGGTATGACCGAGCCCTCGCTTGCCGACCAGGATTTCAAACGAATCCTCCTGATTAAGCCGAGTTCGCCGGGCGACATCATTCATGCGCTGCCGGTCCTGCGCGGGCTACGCGCTCGATATCCGAAGGCGCACATCGCGTGGCTGGTCGCGACCTCCTTCGCCAATCTGCTCGAAGCCGATTCGGCGATCTCCGAAGTGATCCCTTTCGATCGCCGCCGCTTCGGTCGACTGGGCCGAAGCCTCTCCGTCACGCGCGAATTCATGACGTTTGTCGGCACGCTCCGCGAGAAATCGTTCGACCTCGTCATTGACTTGCAGGGCTTGTTTCGCAGCGGGTTTCTCGCGATGGCCTCCGGCGCGCCGGTGCGGATCGGCTTCGCCGCCGCGCGCGAACTCGGCTGGATGTTCTACACCGACAAGATTCCCAAGAGCCCGCCCGACGAGCACGCCGCCGACCGCAATTACCGGATCGCCCCGTTGCTCGGTTTCGACAAGCGCGCGAAGGATTTTTCGATCTGCCTGACCGACGCCGACCGCGAGCACGCCGCGAACTTGTTGCAGGAATGCGGCGTCGCCAGGGATTGCGGCTACGCCGTGCTCGTCCCGGTCACGCGCTGGGAGACGAAGTGCTGGCCGCCCGATCGCTACGGCGCTCTTGCGAAGCAGCTTCGGGATCGCCACGGTCTGACCAGCGTCCTTGTCGGCGGTCCGTCGGATATCACCGCAGCGCAGATTTCGGTGGGAGCATCGGAAAGTGCAGCACACAATCTTTGCGGCCGCACTTCGCTCCGCGAACTCGCCGCCCTGATCGAGCGGGCTTCCATCGTCATCACGGCCGATTCGACCCCGATGCACATGGCCGTCGCGCAGAACCGCCCACTCGTCGCCCTCTTCGGCCCGACCAACCCCCGCCGCACCGGTCCCTACGGCCGCCTCGACGACGTGCTGCGCATCGATCTGGAATGCTCGCCCTGCTATCTCAAGAAGCTGAGCCAGTGCCCTCACCTGCACAAGTGCATGCAGCAACTGGACGTGGAAAACGTAGCGGACGTGGTCGATCAAAAACTCGCGGGCCCTGTCGCCCGACTGACCACTAGCCACTGATCACGGACCACTAAAAACCGCAAAGAGCATGATCGGGCGTGAAAGAATCGCGCCGCGCTGCTCTTCGCTCTTTACGTCTTCCCCACCGGCAGCCGCCGGGCAGGCTGACCCCGCGCGAACGACCGCAAGTGGCTTCCGAAAGACCTCCACTAGCAACATTATATCGTCGCGGTTCGACGTCCGGCGACTGCAAATTGTCGGACCCTCCCCCGGTGGGCTACCATGAAGGCGTATGCCAACTTCTCCGGTCGCAGCCCAACAAGGCCTCGTTGCCGGCCGTCGAACCTGCATCCTCGGCACCGCCGGCCATATCGATCATGGCAAGACGGCGCTTGTTCGCGCGCTGACCGGCGTCGATGCCGACCGTCTGGCCGAAGAGAAGGCGCGCGGCATCACCATCGACCTCGGCTTCGCCTATCTCCCGTTGCCGGACGGAACGGTGATGGGGTTCGTCGACGTTCCAGGGCACGAACGCTTCATTCACAACATGCTGGCCGGGGTGTCGGGAATCGACTTCGCCCTATTGGTGGTCGCGGCCGACGATGGCGTCATGCCGCAGACCATCGAACATCTGCATATTCTCGATCTTCTGGGTATCGGGCGGGGTTTGGTCGCGCTTTCCAAGGCCGATCGGGTGGGACCGGAACGCCTGGCCGAGGTCGAGCGCGACATCCGGGCCCGGCTGGCGGCAACGGCTTTGGCCACCGCGCCCATCCTTGCGGTCTCCAGCCTGACCGGGCAGGGGGTCGAGGCCATCGGCGCGCATCTCAAGGC
>CAYPXR010000088.1:0-34744 GCA_964414585.1 uncultured Planctomycetaceae bacterium | reverse complement strand
CAAAGCGATTTTTGAATGGATCGAGGTGTTCTATAATCGCCAGCGGCTGCACTCGAGCCTGGGCTATCGGAGCCCAGCCGATTACGAGGCCGCGGCATGATTCTCTAAACCATGTGTCCACTTAACATGGGGAACTCCAATTGTGGATTTGGTGGTTGCAATATGAGTTTTCATAAGCGAATTAATGAGGCTATTCGTCATTTGGAAGAAAACGACCCAGAAGCCGCGCTCACGCCTTTGCTAAATTCAGTTAATGCCGTTTCAGGGCGCGGCGGGCGCAGCGATTACAAAAAATGGCTGTCTGTGAAGATGCCGATTATTTCGTGCTGTCTTCTTGATGGAGGGCCGTCCGCAGAGGCTTTGCATCTACCAATCGAGTCAACAAATCAGGAAATGGCGAAGCCAGACTCCCATGGTTCGATTCCTCTTCAAGAAATCTTGTACCACTTGGTTCGATGTGAGCTAGATCACAATTGCGAGGTAAGTGACTCCATTCAAGATACACGAGATTGCAGCATTCATTGGGATAGCGACAAGAAAGTGCTTCATTTGAATTTTAGAAAGCTTGCAATAGGTCTACTTCTCTCTGTCCTGTCCGAAATTCCGAGAAATCAGTCAAATCAAATCACGGGAACCGTTTCTGGATATGAGCTATCTCACTTTTGTGAACTTGAGACAAGAGAAGTAGTCAATATGATCAGAGCGATATCAAAGCCTATCGGGGCTGTTTCGAATGCATTAGCTTCCTTTTCATGACGAGTTGGCAGCAATTTAGCAGTAACGCTCGATTTTGTCCCGATTGACGGGTGAATCTGAAGTGACCTCGTTGGCTACCATCACGAAACCGAAAGAAAAACCTGCCGCAGCGAAGGCTGCGATCAAGCCCAAACCGATCCCACTATATCACGTCATCCTTCTCGACGATGACGATCACACGTACGACTACGTCATCGAGATGCTTGGCAAGGTCTTCGGTCACGGCACGCCCAAGGCGATGCTCATGGCCAGGGAAGTCGATACGTCGGGCCGCGTCATTGTCGATACGACTTCCCTCGAGCGCGCCGAGTTCAAGCGCGATCAAATCCACGCGTATGGGGCGGATTGGCGGATTCCCCGTTGCAAGGGCAGCATGTCCGCTTGCATCGAACCTGTCGATTGAAATGACGCGGGCGGTTAAGGGGCGAATGCATTCGAGACGTCTGTCGGCACCTCGCGCGTCAACACTTCGCAGCCCTCATCCGTGACGGCGACGACGTCCTCGATGCGAATTCCAAATCGGCCGGGCACATAAACGCCGGGCTCGACCGTCACGCACATGCCGGTCTCGAGCGGTCGGCGATTGCCGCGTACCAGGTAGGGGGGTTCGTGGATATCGAGTCCGACGCCGTGGCCGAGCCGATGGACGAAGTAGTCGCCCAAGCCGGCCTTTTCGATGATCGCGCGGGCCGCCTGATCGATCGACTCGCACATTGCGCCGGGCTTGATCGCCGCGATGGCGGCCTTCTGCGCGTCGCGGACGACCGAGTAGGCCTGGCGGATTTCCTCGTCGATCTCGCCGATGGCGAAGGTGCGGGTCATGTCGCCGAGATAGCCGCCGTGATAGGCGGCGAAATCGACGATCACGGCATCCCCTTCGAGAAAGCGACGCGATCCGGTCGGCTGATGGGGGACCGATGCGCTCTCGCCGCCCTGAATCAGATCGCCATAGGGGGCGATCCCTGACTTCGCCAGGAGTTCGTAGGCCTCTCGACGGAGGTCTTTTTCAGTGATGCCGCGCCGGAGAATACGCTGGATGATCGGGAAGATGCGGCCGGTGTCGCGGCAGGCGTCGCGCAACACGGCCAGCTCCTCTGGCGTCTTTCGAACCCGGACGGCATCGATCACGCCGGAATCGGGCAGCAGCTTCGTGCCGGGCAGGTGGGTGGTCAGGCGATTCGTCGTGTCGAGCCAGGTGTGGCCATCAAGCAGAATTGTTCCGCCGGCAATTCCCAGGGCTTGTGCGGCCTTGGCGACGACGGCGTAGGGGTCGATGTGTTCCTGCCAGTCGAAAATCTCCTGGCTGGCCAGAATGCCGTCGGCAATGGCCGCCTCGAAGGCCGGCACAATGAACGCCAGGGCCCCATCGCGGTTAAGCAGGGCACATACGAGCCGGTCGGACGGGGCCAGCGGCACGCCGCAGAATCCAAGGATATTGGTATTGCGGAAGATCAGCAGGCCGTCTGCGTCGTGCTCAACGAGGAGGGCGGCGGCCTGGTCGCGATGTTGGCGCACCAACTCCGAGTCGATCGGGGCTCGAACGGTATCTACCGGCATTATTTCTTTCTCTACCTCCCACGGCTCTGGGCCATGGGCTCCATCTCTCGCCAATTTTAATTTAACGTTATCATCAGAAATAGCAAGGAAAAAATGGAGATTGTTTATCCCGGTTATCGGGAGTTCAGAGCACGAATCTTGGATGGGGCAGGCGCCGTTTGACGAACCAGCGTGGCAATGTACCTCGAATCCGCTGATTGCAGCCCTCCATGAACTACCCATACGCTTCATTTTGCTTACAGTTCGCGAGATGATCGAAGCGCCTTTGCCACCTCGGTTTCGGGATTCGCGGTTGATTCAGATCGGCGTCGCGCTCTTCGTTGTCGGCACCGGGCCGCTGTTGGCCGTCATCGCCGCCGCAGAGCTGGGGCTCACGAGCGACCCCAATCCCAACCCGGTCGGGTTCGGCATTATGGCGATGTGCAGCTTTTGGCCGAGCGTGATCCTCGTCATCGTTGGGATAGTGAAAGTAGTGAGATTGAAGCGAAAGCAAGGGGTGACGCATTAATTTCAATGTTGCCGGAGATGTTCGTGATCGATCCACATTCGAGAACGGGGTTCACACACCGGAATTGTCAATACCGACCGCGCCCTCGCCAGTCACCCAGAATCGATTCTTCCCAGCTTCCTTGGCTTGCAGAAGGGCCTGGTCAGCGGCCTTAATCAGTTCCATGGCGGTACGGGCCTGCCAGGGGAAATGTGCCAGTCCGCCGCTAATGGTGAGGCAGCCGACGGCTTCGGGGCCGAGGCGGGCGAATTTGTGGTTTTGCAGCGCCTCTCGGAAACGGCGAACGACGCTACGGAACGCCTGCGGATGCTGCGAGCCGGCGGTGCGCGGGCCTTCGGGATCCCAAAAGATGACGACGAACTCGTCGCCGCCGTAGCGGGCAACCAGGTCGGTCTTGCGGCAGCATTGGACAAAAAGGCGGCCGACTTCAACGAGAATCTCGTCGCCGGCATCGTGGCCGTAGGTGTCGTTGTAACGCTTGAAATCGTCGATGTCGAAGACGAGGGCCGTCACGGTCGTCCGCGATTCTTCCGCCCGGGCCAATGTCCGCTCCAGGAAATCGAGAAGCCGACGACGATTGGCCAGGCCGGTCAAATCGTCCGTGTAAGCAAGGGTCTTGAGACGGTCGGTGTTTTTCGCGCTGTCCAGGAGCCGACCGAAGAGGACCCCGTAATGGCGGAGTTTGGCGGTATCTTCGTGGGTGTAACTGCCGGCGAGACGCGGGCCGACGCGGATTTGACCGACGCGCTCAGCGGCGCGGAGGATCGGCTCCGTGAGTATCGCGGTGAATCCGCCTTGACCAGCGATTCCGGTTCGACCGTCCAGGACCAGAGCGGCGTCTTGGGCGCCGAGCGCGGCCGCGACGAGACCAGCCATGGCGTCGAGACAATCGGTCGCGCCGCCGGCGAGCCTGGGGAGCAGATCCGCCATTCGGGCAAGCTCCTCGGGCGACGGCGCGGGGGCGACGATGGGCGTGTCGATCCAGCGGCGTTGCGTACGCCTCGACGGAATGCCGAGAGCTTCTTCGAGGTCGACGGCCTCCGGCGGGAAAATGACGTAGCTGTCCGCACCATATTCAACGAGTCGGCGGCCGAGTCCTTCGTGGGCCGGCTCGCAGCAGTAGACGACGGGAGTCTGACCGGCGACGGACTTCAGCGCGGAGATCGCGGCCTCGGGCCGGCGACAGGTGGATTCAAAGCCGACGAGGATGGCGCGGGTCGGAGATCGTGGAATCTCGGCGATGGCCTCCAGGTAGGTGTGGACGCCCTCAATGCGCTGCGGGGCGAAACAGTCGGCGACGATGGGGCCGAGGCGTTGCAGGTCCCCAACAACAAGGAGACGGCGATCGAGTTGTTCGTCGTCGACAATCATCGAGGGTGTCCCATGTTGGTGTCATCAGGGGGAGCCAGCAATGCGTCAAGTTCTTGCGGGGAGACCGTCGGTGCGGCGCGGGGCGGCGTGCGGGCCGGTGGCCTGCGCTGAATCGCCCCGGAGTCGTCACCGGCCATGCGGCGGCGGACAGCTTCGTGGAGCGAAGGGGTGTCATCGACAGCGAGTTGGGAGGGGTCCGTGGAGAGCGGACGTGAAGCGTCGGGTGGGGTCTGCCGTGGTGACGAAACGGGGGGGCGGTGGGACCACGAGGCGTCCTCCACCCGCCGATCGGGGTGGTTCGCGGGTTCCAGGACGGACGCGACAAACGCGGCCAGCGACTTCACCGAGGCAGAGGCGTCCTCGAGACGCATTCGCGCGGAAGCGCCGGGGAGGTCCGCGATGGTGATTTCCAAGTCGCGAAAATATCGCGGGGCGAGCTGGAGAAAGGAACGTTCGTGCGGATCAAGCTGGCGGACATCAATGAGGACATGCCGAATTCCAGGAGACCGCGTAAGGCAGGCCATGGCGGCATAAACATCCGGAACAAAAACGACCGCCGCACCGCCCCGCGACAACGCGGCGCCGGCATCGACGAAGGCAGGCTCGCCGGGGTCGGCCACGATCACGGTGAAAATATTTTCAGACGGTCCGAAAGAGGACATGCCCCGCCCCGATAAAAAACCATTCAGGGGCCCGTTGCGCGACCGCGCCGCGGGTCCGCCCGGCTGATGAAACCTGTTGGTGAACGCTCTCCCCAGGAGTCTACGGGGGGCGACAGGCCAAGTCAAAAACTTGCATGCAGCGTTATCGCTCGTACTATCGATGCAATGAGAATGAACAGAACCGCTGCCGGGACTGCTTTCCGCTGGCGGAGTTCCATCGCCGTCGCGTTGGTCGTGGGCGGGTGCGCGTTCGGCGCGACCGCACTGCGTGCCGGTCCGCCGACGGCGGCGAACGACGGGTTGGCGTCCTCGCTTGAAAAAATACTCACCGGCTATGCGGACAAAAAGGTGCAATTTGCCGGGCGCGTCGTCGACTTGTCCAACGGGCAAGTGATCTTCGACCACGACGGTGGACGGGCAATGATTCCGGCCAGCAACATGAAGCTCGTCGTCATGGCCGCGGCGATCGATCAGCTAGGGCCGGACTACCAATTCAAAACGGTCGTGGCCATCCGCGGAAAAGACCTCGTGGTCATCGGCGGAGGGGACCCGACGTTCGGCGATGAAAAACTGGCGAGGGCCGATGGCAAGTCCATCACCGCCACTCTCCATGAGTGGGCGGACAAGTTGAAATCGTCGGGCGTGAAGCAGATTCCCGGCAATATCGTCGTGGATGATTCGATCTTTGATCGCCAGTTTACGCACCCGGAATGGCCGGCCGAGCAGTTCGAATCCTGGTATGAGGCGCCGATCGGTGGATTGAATTTCAACGCGAATTGCATTGACGTCGCGATCAAACCGGGCACGCCGGGCAAGCCGGCGCAGGTCACGGTGATCCCGTCGGGCGCGGCGGTGACGATCGTGAATCAGACGGTCACGGGCAAGAAGCAGACCGTTCGGGTTTCACGGGCAAAGAACAGCGATTCGCTTGTCATTAGCGGGTCGGTGTCGCGACCGGGCAAGATCGGACCGGTGACCATCCGCGATCCGGGGCTGCATTTCGGGCAGGTGCTCCGCGCGGTTTTGACGGCAAAGGGGATCCGAGTCGGCGGCGATGTCGTACGAGAGCGCGTTCGTCTTAAGAGCGACGGCACCCCGGAGGCCGGACATCTCGTCGCGATCCAGCGCACGCCGATGAGTCGTGCATTATCGAGAGCGGGCAAGGACAGTCTCGGAATGATGGCCGAGGGGTTGATCAAATCCCTCGGACGGAAGCAATCGGGCGTGGGCTCCTGGGACAGCGGGCGGACGGCCGTGAAGTCTTTCTTGCAAAAAGCCGGCGTCTCAACGGAAGGGCTGGTCATCGATGATGGCAGCGGCTTGTCGCGAAGGAATCGCGTGAGTCCTATCGCAATGACTCAGGTTCTTCGTTTTGTGCAAGGCACGTCGCCGGCGGCATTCGACGCGCTCTGTAAGGGTCTGTCCAAGGCCGGTATCGACGGGACGCTCGACGACCGGCTCCGTGGTCCGGACACCCGGGGACGCATTTTCGGCAAGACGGGTTATATCAACGGGGTTCGGACGCTTTCGGGGTACGTGCACACCAAGTCGGGCAAATGGCTGGCGTTCGCCTTTTTTTACAACGGCGCAGCGAGCACTCGGCCGCTGACGGCACTGCAAGATAAGGCGTGCGAAGCGATGGTTGGGTACTAGTTGGGCCCACCGTCTTGATGAAAGCTAAGCGCCGGGTGGGGGGCCGCCGGGGACGCCGCGGATGGCTTCGACATACGCCATTCGTAGTTGGTGAAGGGTCGTGTCGAGGAGGCGTTTTTCGTCCGGGCTAAGATTGCCCTTGGATTTGCCATCGAGCACGTCCAGCATGTCGATGTGGTGCTTGGCGAGGTCGAGATTCGGTGGGATTTCCTGTCCGCCGGGACCGGCGAAGCCCCCAAGACCCACCAGGGCCTGCATTGCGAGAAGTTGCACGAGGCCCGCGAAACTGGCTTCGGGCACACCGCGAGGGGACTCGGCTTCTGCCGATTCCGCGAGGCGAGCCTTTTCGGCCGCCGCCTGGCTCTTCCAATCGTCGTCTACCTGAATCTTTGGCTCGTCCGGCATCGCGAAAAACTCCTTTGGCGGGAGTGTATCGCGAAGGACAAAGGAAGAAAAATAGGGCCAGGGTCCGGGCGCGGCTGGGGGGAACCGCGTGGATACCGGAACGCCTGGCCGAGTCTAACAGTTTACCGTTTTTGGGGACCCTAAAACAAGGTTTTGAGAGGATGAACCGAGATTTTATTGGCAATGAAATTGGCAGGGTAGGGAAACTGCTTAGGAACGGCGTACGACGCGACGTAGAAAGGTGTTAACGATTGCAATCACGACGGATCGTGCACCACACACCGGCCTTCCACAAAAACAGAGAAAATTTTTCCACGGCCCTCCAGGACATTTTGCGCGGGTTCAGCCGGCGCGGCGGGATCCCATGCGATCGAAAGAAAGTCAGCGAATTTGCCTGGGGAAAGAGTTCCGATTTGTTCCGAAAAACGAATTCCGGCCGCGGCCCGTCTCGTTGCCATGTCCAACAGTTGATGCGCGGCAACCTCCGGCGCCTGTCGGCGAAGGAAACGAAGTTCGTCGAGGATCGAAAGGCTTGGCGCGCTGGCGAGGCTGTCGGTGCCAAGACAAACATTGATACCGGCGGCAAGCATGTCGCGCCAGCGATGCGGGCGATGACCGAAAAAGGCATGCGTCCGCGGGCACCAGACGACGGTCGCCCGCCCCTTCGAAAGAGTCGTTAAAAGCTCATCGTCAGCGTAATTGACATGAGCCAGAAGCGGGGCGCGATCGAACAGCCCGGAATAGTACAGGAGTTCCCGCAGACCGCGCGGTGCATCCGTGCGCAAGTTGGGCAAACCAAAGCGCGCCAGGAGTTCGACGAGCCGGCCGCCTCCATCGGCCAGCCATCGGCACTCGTCCGCCGTTTCCAAGAGGTGCATCGTGATCGGAAGCCGCTCTCGCGCGGATAACTCGATTGCACTTAGCAGGTCTTGCCACGCGACGGTGTAGGGGGCATGGGGAGAGACGCCAATCATGAGTCGGTCGGGATCAGCCGATCGCAACGCGCGATGGACAGCTTGTTCCAAGGACACGCGATCGTTGGGAGGTTGCCAGCCCCCGCTCAAGAGTTCCAAAAAACAGATTTTTCGAATGGGCGAGGCGCGGAGGACCTCGACATTCAGACCCGTTCGAGAGATGTCCCCGACGCAGGTCACGCCTGCGGCGATGGATTCGGCGGCGCCATCCAGGACGGCTTGGCGCTCGGCGCTCTGCGCATCGGGCCGGCGGCGAAGGGACACCAACTGATCCAGCCAGTCCCACAAGGGGCCCGGCGAGAGCCGATTGCGATAGCAGGTGAGTTCCAGGTGCGTGTGCGCGTTGATGAATCCCGGCAAGAGAATCGCGTCGCCCAGATCGTGAATCTTTGCGGTTATGGCGTGGAGTTCGCGGCCGACTTCAACGATGCGGCCGTCTTGAACCAGAAGCTCGCCATGCTCGATCGGTTCTCGATCGATGGGCAGCAGCCAACGGGCACGGTAAAGGTCCATTGACCCGTATTGAAGTGAAAAGCCCGCCGATTGCAATCAGCGGGCTCAGGGGGTCGTCGAAACAAAAATTTTAGGCGGGACTTCCCTTATTGAGTGAGGACAACGGATTGGATAATGGTCTCGAGTATCGTCTTTAATGTTGGGTTGTCGGTGGCCGAAACGACGCTTACGCTGATGCCCAGGATGTTTCCGTTGCCAAGCGTGGCTGTGCCCACATACGAATTTGCGGACTGTGTGAACACCGAACTCGTACCAAGGAAGCGAAAGATCCGGAACGTGACGTTATTTCCAATCGGGATTGGAGCTACTTCCTGGCAATCAGGGTTACCAGCGCAGCCCTCACACGCGTCAATGATGCCATTGCTGTTCGCGTCTTTGTTAGGATCCGTTGCAATCTCGGCGGCGTCAGGAACACCATTCGAATCGCAGTCCTCATCAGGATCAGGCTTCGCCAAATTGACTGCTACGACAAATTTGGTCGAGTTTTGTTGATACCGGGTGCTAACGAGGAGTTTGGAATTCAGTGGCACCGTGATGCACTGAAAATCCGCAGGCACCGTTAGCTTGAAACCGAATGAGGAAGCATCGAGGTTGTTGGCGCAGGTCACGCCGATACCGGGTACATTGGTGCTGGCGACCGGGCAGGTCGAACCGAGGAGCGGGAGACAACAAATGCCGAACATCACAAACTTTTTCATTCAAGCCTCGTGAAATTTGGGGTTCACCATTTCTGGACAAGCGAGAGTAACCGAATCGTAGCGGGGAGAAGGGGGCTGTCAAGCCGCTATTTGAGCCGAACATTATGAGCGGCCAAGGCCGTGGTATCGTCCGGGTAGAACTTAAAAATCTTGTCCAGGTCCGTCAGGCTAAAGACTTTCATGAGTTCCTTGCGAACGCCGCAGAGGGACAAGGCGCCCTTGATCGACAAGGTTTTCTTATGGAGGGTCAAAAGGACTCCGAGGGCATGCGAGGAGAGGAATTTTACGTTCGAAAAATCGACGATGATCTTCTGTTTTTTTTCGTCGTCCACGAGATGGTAGAGATCCTTGCCGATCTGCTCGATCGTGGCGTTGTCGAGGATCGAGCTGTCGTTGAAGGTCACGAGGGTGACCCCGGCGTAATCTTCCACGCGCAATCGGGTGCTGGTCATGGATCGATCGTTCCTGTCGGCGAATGTCCCTTGGACCGCCTTTCCTACACCATTATCCTAGCGGCGCATAAACTGTCACGCGAGGGCGGAAAAAAGTGAGCAGCCGCCCTTGGCAGCTTCAAAAGCCATGGCCGAGCCCCGAATCATCGCCATCGAGACTTCCAGCGCGTCCGGTTCCGTGGCACTGGCGTTGGGGCCGCGGCTGCTGGCGGAGCGGTCCTTTTCCACGCAGACCCAACATGCCCGCGAGCTGATTCCAACGCTGGCAAAACTTTATGCGGAATTGGGGTGGCCGATCGGCCAGAAAAACGAATGTTATTTGTCGATCGGCCCGGGAAGCTTCACGGGTCTTCGCGTTGGAGTGACTTTTGCCAGGCATCTGGCCCTGGCAACGGGGGCGAAGCTCTGCGCCGTGCAGACGCTGGACGTCATCGCCGCCAACGCACTGGAGATGAATTCGCCGCCCACCCGCTTGGCGGTGATTCTGGACGCCAAGCGCGGGCAGGTCTTTGGAGCGACCTTTGCGTTGACGGACGAAGGCTATTGCCGAGACGGCCAGCCGCGCCTGATCGAGCCGGTCGAGCTGCTCAAGACCGGCGAGTCGCTTTCGGTGATAGGAGAGGGAATCGACTATCACCGGGCAGCCGTCGAGGGGTCGGGCGCAACGATCGTCGATCGCGCGCTTTGGACGCCGCGCGCGGCGAACGTACATCGATTGGGCTGGGCCCTGTCGCGGGCGGGTCGGTTCACGCCGCCGCACGAATTGACACCGCTCTACATTCGAAGACCAGAGGCGGAGGAATTGTGGCAGAGGCGACAGTCCGGCCGAACCGATCCGGCGCTTCCATCGTGACACCCGGGCAATCTAAATCAAGCCAAAGAAAAATTGCTGGATCAGGGTGTTGATCGGGAGCGTAACAGAGGAAAATGCCGTGCGCAAGCCGAGCAGGGCGGCCTGTTCCTGGCAGGTGGAGACTTGCATGGCGGTCCCGAGGGTCAAGGTGGCGAACAGGATCCACTTTCGACGGCGAATTCGCTTCATGGGTCGGCCTCACTTTAGCGCGTCGGGCGCGGACTCGCTGCCCACGGTCGTCGCCTGATATACTATCGACCGCTCTCCGAGCACGCCATGAGGCGTTTGATTCGGCGGGAGTGGAAGGCGGCAGGCCCGTATGACAGCGTTTCCCATCGATCTTTCCAGTGACACTCAGACCCGTCCGACGCCGGGGATGCGGCAGGCCATCGCTCAGGCGGAGGTGGGGGACGAGCAGAAGCGCGAAGACCCGAGTGTCAACCGATTGCAGGAGATGGTGGCCTCGCTGACGGGCAAGGAGGCGGCTCTTTTTCTGCCGACAGGGACGATGTGCAACCTGATCGCCCATGCGATTCACTGCCGGCCGGGCGACGAAATCATCATTGAATCAACGAGCCACCCGGCGCATTTCGAAGGCGGCGGGCCGGCGGTGCATAGTCGCGCGTCGTTGCGGTTGATCGAAACGGAGAATGGCGTTTTTACGCCGGCGCAGGTCGAGGCTTGCTTGCGCCCCGACGACGCCCATTTCACGCGGTCGAGATTGGTATGCGTCGAGAATACGCACAACCTTCGCGGCGGTCGGGTGTGGCCGCTGGCGGCGATCAAGGCCGTCGCGGAGTGCGCGCGGAAACATGGATTGTTGCTGCACCTGGACGGGGCACGTCTGCTGAACGCGGTGGTCGCTTCAGGCGTGTCCGCGCGCGACTATTGTCACCCGTTCGATTCGTGCTGGATCGATCTGTCGAAGGGGTTGGGGTGCCCGGTTGGAGGCGTTCTCGCGGGGAGCCGGGAGTTCATCGCACAAGCCTGGCGTTACAAGCATCTCTTCGGCGGGGCGATGCGACAAGCGGGGATCGTTGCCGCGGCGGGCGTGTATGCCTTGGAGCATCACGTCGAACGTCTTGCCGAGGATCATGCGATGGCAAAAAAACTCGCCGAGGGGCTGGCGCAGATCAAAGGCATTCAGGTCGACGTCGCGGCCGCGGAGACCAATATCGTGATGTTCGATATCGCCGGGACGGGCATGGCCCGCGTGGATTTCCTGAAGCGACTCGAACCGCACGGCGTGCGCTTCAGCCCGCTGATGCAGCCGACGCGACTTCGAGCAGTGACGCACCTGGACATTCCGAAGGATGGGGCGGAAAAATCCGTTGCGGCGGTACGATCGGTGACGCATGGCTAAACTTTCCAATCGCTAATGATCTGTAGCGGGCGAGTACATGAATCTGCCAAAGGGTGATTGCGCCATCGTCGATCCCCGGAAATTGCTAGAATACAGTCTGAATCGCGCGCATGAAGATGGGCAACACAAAGCGATTGTGTTCGAACAATTGCTCGGGATTGGCCCCGATACGGCAGATCAACTCATTGCCGCACTCAAAATTGCGGCGTCCGAGGGTGAGGCCGTTATCGGGCGCAAGGATCACTATGGGCAGCGATACATAATCGATTTCGCGTTTTCCGGGCCTGGTGGTTCGGCGACGGTCCGGTCGGTTTGGATCATCCAAGCGGAAACAGTCGTGCCGAGGCTGGTCACCTGTTATATACTATAGGAAACAGGGGTATCGCAATGGTGGCCGACAAAAAGCCCAAGCTCTTCGATCTGGTCGCGGTTGTTCGCGCCGATGAGTCGGCCGATGTGCAAGCTGGGGACGTTGGTACTGTCGTCGAAGTGCTTTCGCCCGACGGTTTAGAGGTCGAGTTTCTGGATCGAGATGGTCGCACGCGATCCGTGACCACGCTCAAGATTGCCGATATCCTGGTTCTCAATCGAGAGCGAACCCACGTCGGCTAGGCATCTTTTTTCCTATCATTCCGTTGGATTCAACCGGGCAGATTTTCCGCCCTGAAAATGCCGCAACTATCTGATTTCGTTCCACAGGGCTAGAATAACGATCTATCAAAAGGGCTGAGGAAATCGAACGTGGAACATCCGCTGCTGAAACTGCTACAGGAACGCGTCATCGTCATCGACGGGGCGATGGGGACGAGCATCTATGCGCACGATCTGTCCCTGGAAAAAGACTATCGGGGTTGTGAAAACTGCCCGGAAGTCATCAATGAATCGCGGCCGGACGTGATTGAGGCGATTCATGAATCGTTTGTCCGGGTCGGCGTTGATGCGGTCGAGACCAACACCTTTGGGGCGAACAAGATCGTCCTGGCCGAGTTTGGTCTTGAGGCGCGAACCCATGCCATCAACCAGCAAGCGGCGCAAATCGCCCGGAAGGTGATCGACCGGAACAAGCGGCCCGACCGGCCGCTGTTCGTGTTCGGGTCGATGGGGCCGGGGACGAAGCTGCCGACGCTGGGGCATACGACGTTCGACATTCTGGAGGACAGCTATGCGGAGCAGGCGCGGGGCCTGCTGGATGGCGGCGTCGATGCGATCATCATCGAGACCTGTCAGGACATCCTGCAGGCGAAGGCGGCGGTGTGTGGCGCGACGCTGGCGATGCACGAACGGTCGCGGCCGGTGCCGATCATCGTCCAGGTGACCATCGAGACGACGGGAACGATGCTCGTCGGCACGGAGATCGGGGCGGCGCTGGTGGCGCTGGAGGCCTATCCGCAGATCAGCGTCATCGGGCTCAACTGTGCAACGGGTCCGCAGGAGATGTCGGAGCACGTGCGTTATCTGTGCCGGACGTCGACGCGGCCGATCAGCGTCGTGCCGAATGCCGGGCTGCCGCAACTTGTCGACGGCAAGCCGCATTATTCATTGACTCCGGCGGAGCTGGGGCGGTGGCTGCACGAATTCGTCATTGAAGACGGCGTGAGCATCGTCGGCGGGTGTTGCGGGACAACGCCGGAGCACCTCGCGGCGGTCGTGGAAGCCGTGCGCGGCGTGAAACCGAAGCGCCGGCAGCCGCAGCGGCAGCCAAGCGTGAGCAGCATCTACCAGATGGCCACGCTTCGTCAGGACAACAGCTTCCTGATCGTCGGCGAGCGCAGCAATACGAACGGCAGTCGCAAGTTTAAGGACCTTCTGGTCGCCAACGACATCGACGGATTGGTTGACGTCGGGCGCGAGCAGGTCCGCGAGGGGGCGCATGTGCTCGACGTCTGCGTGGATTATGTCGGGCGCGACGGCGTGCCGGACATGGATCACATCATCTCGCGGTACGTCAAGGACGTGACCGTCCCGCTGATGCTGGACTCGACCGAATGGCAGGTGATCGAAGCGGGTCTGAAACGCGCCGGGGGCAAGTGCATCGTCAACTCCGTCAACCTGGAGGACGGCGAGGAAAAGATGCAGAAGGTGTGCCCGCTATTGCGGAAATATGGCGCGGCGGTGGTGGCGCTGACAATCGACGAAGACCCGCAAGAAGCGATGGGGAAGACCTGCCAGCGCAAGGTGGAGATCGCCCGGCGGATTTATGAGCTGCTGACGAAGAAATACGGCATCCTGGAAGAGGACATACTTTTCGATTGTCTGACGTTTCCGATCACCACGGGTAATGACGCCGACCGGCGGCTGGCCCTGGAGACCCTCGACGCGATTGAAGTGCTGATGAAGGAGTATCCACGTTGCGGGGCGATCCTTGGGTTGTCCAACGTGAGCTTCGGGCTGGTGCCGGTCGCGCGGGCCGTGCTGAACTCCGTCTATCTTCACGAGGCCATGGCGCGTGGTCTGACGGCGGCGATCGTTCACGCGAGCAAGATTCTGCCGCGGAACAAGATCAACGACGAGCGGTGGGATGCGGCGCTGGATTTGATCTACGACCGCCGGCGGGATGGCCGCGATCCGCTGCACCATTTCATCGGATTGTTCGGCGAAGGCGAAAAGCTCGGAGCGAAGAAATCGACGCTCGCGGACCTGCCGATTGAGGAGCGGTTGAAGCAGCGGATCATTGACGGCGATCGGATCGGGCTCGACAAGGACCTCAACGAGGCGATGACCCGGTACAAGCCGCTGGAGATCATCAACACCTTCTTGCTCGACGGGATGAAGGTCGTCGGCGATTTGTTCGGGTCAGGAAAGATGCAGCTCCCGTTCGTGCTGTCATCCGCCGAGACGATGAAGGCGGCCGTGGCGCACCTCGAACCGCACATGGAGCGCGTCAGCGGCCAAAGCAAAGGCACGATCGTTCTCGCGACGGTCAAGGGCGACGTCCACGACATCGGCAAGAACCTCGTGGACATTATCCTGAGCAACAACGGGTTTACCGTACATAACCTCGGCATCAAGCAGCCAATCGCCAGCATTATCGAGGCGTTCGAGAAGCATGGGGCGGACGCGATCGGCCTGTCTGGTTTGCTGGTCAAATCGACGATGGTCATGCGCGACGATCTGGCCGTGCTCAACGAGCGCGAATTGTCGATGCCGGTGATCCTCGGTGGGGCGGCGCTGACTCGTGCCTATGTCGAGAACGATCTTCGCGGGATTTACCAGGGACCGGTGGCTTACGCGAAGGATGCGTTCGAGGGGTTGTCGTTGATGAAGCGGCTATCTGAGGGATTGCCGCTGGTGGATACTTCCAAGCCGGTGGCTGCCAAACGTCCGGCAAAGGTGGAAGCCGCCGTCACGCGCAGCGGCGTTCGGCGCAGCGCCGTCGCCGTGAATAATCCAATTCCGGCGCCCCCATTCTGGGGGTCGCGGGTGGTGGAGCGGATCGACCTTCGCACGGTCCTGCCGTTCATCAACGAGAAGATGCTCTTCGGCGTGCAGTGGCAATACACGCCGGGCGGGCGCAAGCGCGAGGAATACGAAGCGTACATCAAGAACGACGTTCGCCCCATCCTTCACGCGCTAGCCAAGCGGTGCGCCGATGAGGGCATTCTGAATCCGCAGGCCATCTACGGCTATTGGCCGGCGAACAGCGAAGGCGACGATCTGGTCGTTTACGATCCGCCGAAGTCCGGCGCGCCCTCGCAACGCAAAGAGATCGCCCGTTTCACATTTCCGCGGCAGCACGAGAATCCGTACTGGTGCCTGTCGGATCTCTGGCGGCCGGTCGAGAGTGGTGAGTTTGACGTCGCGGCGTTTTCAGTCGTAACCGTCGGCGCCCGCGCGAGCGAAGTCGCCCGGCAGTGGTTCGAGCAGAACCTGTTCAAGGATTACCTGCACCTGCACGGTCTTTCCGTCGAAGCGGCGGAGGCCCTGGCGGAGTTCATCCACAAGCAGATTCGCATGGAGCTTGGCATTTCGGGGAAGGATGCCCGGGATATTCGCAAGCTGTTTCAGCAGGGCTATCAAGGGAGCCGGTACAGCTTCGGCTACCCGGCCTGCCCGAATCTGGAGGACCAGGCAAAGATATGGCCGCTCCTGGAGCCGGGCCGGATTGGCCTGACGCTGAGCGAGGAATTCCAGCTCGACCCCGAGCAATCGACCAGCGCGATCATCACGCACCACCCCGAGGCCAAGTACTTCAGCGTCCGCGGCGGGCCGGACGATCCGCAGATTGCGGCGCGGATAAGCGGCGAATAACCGTTGTATCGTTCGACTCTTATTGGGCCATGCCGGTAGAGTTCGTCCGGACCGGGCCGAATGTATTACGTCAATGAACTGGTGGCGCTGGAACATCCGACTCTGGTCGCAAAATCCAATAGGTGACCGGGTCCCCAATACCAAACCGGTCTGGATGCCGGAGTACTATTGGAGACGAGTCAAAATCGTACGTGACTATTACTTCCTTCTGGCCGTGCCGATGATCATCGGCGTCCTTTTGTGCGTATTGGACCGGCGATTTTCGAGGTACATCTTACTCGTCTTCGTTTTTCAGTTTGCCGCCACTGCGTTGTATGCATTTTGGCCCCGGCGTATTCGACGCCAAGTCACTGAGGAACTCGTGGCCAATGACTATCTCATCTGCATGACATGCGGTTACCCGCTAGGCGGACTTTCTGATCGCTACATCTGCCCTGAATGTGGGAGTTCCTTCGTCCCGGATGACGTAAGTGCCAACTGGCGGTTCTGGGTCGAGCACCGTCGGCTTCCAAAGCGATCCTGAGCCGCGTCGAGTCACGCGGCTGCCCGAACCTGTCCTTAGGACATAGAGATTCTGGGCCAAGGGCTCAAAAATGGGGGTTTTCGCACACCTATAGGACCCATTTGAGAATCGAACGTTGCGCAGGGTCTACGTCCCCGACTATCAAAACAGGTATGATTAAGATGTTCGTGGACCGGAGGAACGCCGCTGCCACTCCCGCGCCGGGCCCCTGTCTATTACGAGATCTGGTCGGCGGAAAAGGGGCCTATGTGATGGGATTCTCGGGGTCGAACGTCCGTCGTGGAGGGTCGGTGAATCCAAGTGCTGTCTTGATCGGCTTTGTGATTGCGTTCGTCGGTCTTCCGATTGAACCCGCCCATGCGGACCGGCCGAGTGGTGGCGCTGCGAATCGTGCCATCCAGCGTTCGTCGGTCGGCGCGGATTCACCAATCGAGATGCTGGGGCAGGCGCTCTTCTTCGACACCAGTCTTTCAAGTCCGGCCGGTCAGTCGTGTGGTAGCTGCCATGCGCCGGAAGCGGGATTTCGATTTCCGAGTTCGCAGGTGAATGAAGATTTCGGCGTCGCGACCGGCGCGATCAGCACGCGATTTACGAATCGATCGGTGCCGACCATTTCCTATGCTGCTTTTGTTTTTGAGGGTCCGCCCCACGCCCTGGGATTTGTCGCCCGTCGTCCGCTTCGGGGAGGGGCGTTGTTCGGCGGGGGGCTCTTCTGGGATGGGCGAACCGAAAATCTGGAAACCCAGGCAAGATTGCCCTTCCTGCACCCGAACGAGATGAACAACCTCGTGCATAATGTCGGGGAGCCTGCCCTCGTCGTGGATAAGGTGATGAATGGCACTCATGCCGATTTGTTTCGCGAAGTCTTCGGCGAAGACATCTTCAGCCATCCCACGGACGAGGTTTACGGGGACATCGCGGCGGCCATCGGCGCCTACGAGCGAACACCGCACGTTTCCCCCTATACGTCAAAATTCGACGGTTACCTGGTGGGCGTTGCGGATTTCACCCCGGAAGAGTTTGACGGATTGTGCCTGTTTACGGGGAGTTCGACCGGTCGCCCCAGTGGGCCGCCGTTTCACAAGGCCGCGCAATGCGTCGCGTGTCACCTTATCGGCGATTATGCCGGCGACGGGCCCAACGTCTTTTCGGATTTCACCTTCGCGAACATCGGCGTGCCGAGAAATGAAAACAATCCCTTTTACCAGCAGACCGACGCCTGCGAAAACCCCGTAGGGTACAACCCTGACGGCGAGAATTTTGTCGATCTCGGCCTGGGCGGGTTCTTGTATCCACTCAATGACTTGCCGCCGGGCAACATGGGACCGGGCAGTAACGAATACGGCGACTTTCTCGCGATCAACGGAACTTTTCGGGTCCCGACGCTTCGAAACGTGGACAAGCGGCCGAACGAAAAGTTCGTCAAGGCCTACATGCACAACGGCGTCTTCAAAAGCCTCAAACAAATCGTCCACTTCTACAACACGCGAAACCTGACGACCGAGCCGGGCGAAATCATCGACTATACGCAGGAGGATCCTTACGGGAATCTCAAGGGCGTGCCGCTCTGGCCACCGCCGGAAATGCTTTCGCTGGATTCCATCGAGAATCCGACGGGCGATACCGTGGAGAACGGGGCCCAGGTGGGTAATCTGGAGCTGACGGACGAAGAGGAAGACCACATCGTGGCGTTTCTGAAGACGCTGAGCGACGGTTACCTGGATCATGCGGCCGTGATCGTGTTCCAACCACTCGATACTGTGGCGTGTGTGGGCGGATCCGCGAGCTTTACGGTTAACGCATCGGGCGATCCGAGCCTGCTCTATCAATGGTATCTTGGAGCAACCCCGTTGGTGGACGGCGTCCGGTTTTCAGGAACGATGTCGACGACATTGACCATTGATGCCGTCGAATCGGGCGATGCGGCGGCCGACTATCACTGCAAGGCAATGAATGATCTCGGCACGTCTACCTCCCGCGACGCCTCGTTGACCGTCTTCGAAACCGGAAGCGGCGATGGCAACGAAAGCGGCGCCACTAACGGCCGGGATATCCTGGGGTTCGTCCAATTTCTACTGAACGGCGGTATGCCCGGCGCGGGTTACTGCGCCTACGACATGAACGGCGACGGGATCATCAGTCCCGCCGATATCGATCTGTTCGTGGCGGCGGCGCTGAACGAGTCATGAATTCTGAAACCGTCACCATCGTGCGAGAGAAGCCATGAAACTGAAGATTGTTGGGGCGTTGAAGTCAGCCAGCGGGTTGGCCTTGGTATTGTCGGTGTGCGCCACGTTGATCCCGGTTCAATTTGCGTTCGCGGGCACTTGGAGCCCCGTGGTGAATCAGGCCCCGAACGGTGTCAACCTCATGTTGCTTCTCTCCGATGGCACCGTGATGGCGGCACAAAACAACGGCAGCTCGATCGGCAGCGGTTGGTATCGCCTGACGCCCGCCAGCGACGGCAGTTATGTCAACGGTACCTGGACGACGCTGGCCTCGATGCACGACACGCGCCTTTATTATTCCTCGCAGGTTCTGAAGGACGGCCGGGTTTTCGTGGCGGGCGGCGAATACGGCACCGGAGGACCCAAGGCGGAGGTGTATGATCCGGTGACCAACGTCTGGACCCAGGTCAACCCGCCGACGTCGCTGCTCAATCCGAGTCAGAATTCGCCGGTGACCGGCTCCCCGCAACAGTTTTATGATTCAAACAGCGAAATTCTGCCGAACGGAAGCGTCCTGATTTCGCCGGTGATGCCCAAGGTCTCCGGCCAGCCCTTGATTTATGATCCGGCCACCAACACCTGGGCCGCCGGTCCCAATTATTACCGTGGCGTGTATCAGGATGAGGCAAGCTGGGTCAAATTGCCCGACGATAGCATCTTGACGATCGATCCCTTCGGCACAAACTCGGAGCGATACATCCCATCGACGAATGTCTGGGTCAACGACGGAAATTTGCCGATTAGCCTGTACGACCCATTTGGATTTGAGTTGGGCGCGGCGTTTCTTCTGCCCAATGGCAAGGCCTTTTTCCTGGGCTCCACGGGACATACCGCACTCTACACGCCCACCGGGACGACCAGCCCGGGAACGTGGATCGCCGGCCCCGACATCCCCGACAGCCATGGCACGCCGGACGCGCCGGGGGCGATGATGCCGACCGGCAAGGTGCTCTGCGCCGTCAGTCCGATTCCAACCAGTGGAAATCACTTTCCCTCGCCGACGACTTTTTATGAATACGATTCGGTGTCAAATTCATTCATCTCCGTCGGCGCTCCCGTCGGCTCGTCGGACAATATTCCTTCGTATGCAACCGCGATGTTGGTTCTGCCGGATGGGAACGTCCTTTATTCACATTTCTCGAGCCAACTCTACGTCTACCAGCCGGCCGGCGCGCCGCTGGCGGCGGGCAAGCCCGTGATCAACAGCATTACCTCGAACGGCGACGGTTCGTATCATCTGACCGGCACCGGACTGAACGGCATTTCGGAAGGCGCGTGCTACGGCGACGACTTGCAAATGAACAGCAACTATCCGCTGGTCCGTCTGACGAGCGGTGGCGGAACGGTCTATTACTGCCGGACGTACAACTGGAGCAGCACGAGCGTCATGACAGGCAGCCAGATTTTGACGACGGAATTTCGTCCGCCCGCCGGCCTGCCCGCGGGATTGTATTCGCTTGTGGTGGTGGCCAACGGCATCGCTTCGGACCCGGTTCAATATCCGCCCTGTGGGCTGGCATCGAGCGTCATTTATGTGAAATCAGGCGCCGGTGGGGCGAACAACGGCTCCACGTGGACCGACGCCTATTCGGATCTTCAGTCCGCGCTCGCGGCCGCGACCGCCGGGTCACAAGTCTGGGTGGCGGCGGGCAGCTACAAGCCCGCCGGACCGGGCGGCAGCCGCTCGGCGACGTTTCAGCTCACCGATTGTGTCAGCATGTACGGGGGATTTGTCGGAACGGAGACGATGCTCTCGCAGCGCACCACCAATGCCGACGGCACAATGGTCAACCAGTCCATCCTGAGCGGCGATTTGAACGGCAACGACGGCCCGAACTTCGCCAATAACGGCGAGAACAGCTATCACGTCGTGACCGCCAGCGGCACCAATCTCGGTGCGGTGCTCGACGGGTTTACCATCTCGGGCGGGAATACGTCCGGTGCGCCAGACCTGAACGGCGGAGGCTTGTACATCAACAACGGCAACCCGAGTATTCGTAATTGTGTTTTCAGCGGCAACATCTCGTCGTCCAACGGCGGCGCCGGCGTCATGGACAACACCAGCAGTCCCTCGTTTACGAATTGCGTCGTCACCGGCAACACCGCGCTCAACGGCGGCGGCCTGTATGGCACAAACAACGGGACCAACAGCCCTCACTTTACCAACTGCAAGCTTACGGGCAATTCGGCCACTGGCGGCGGAGGCAACGGTAATGGCGGCGGGCTCGTGCTCGGAACCGGCAGCGCCGCGATGACCGGCTGCACGATTCAGGGCAATTCGGCCGCCAATCAAGGCGGCGGGATCTACTGCGTCAACAATACGGCATCGATCGGCACGAGCACTTTCTCCGCGAATACGTCGGTCAACCACGGCGGCGGCATCTATGTCGGCAGCGCGAACCCGTCGGTGTCCGGCTGCCTGTTTGTCGCCAATTCCTCCGCCTTGGGTGGTGCGGTTCGATGCACGTCCAGCAGCACCGGCAGCTTTGTCGGCTGTCGTTTTGCAGGGAATTCGGCATCGAACAGCGGCGGGGCGAATTACAACAACTCTACGTCGAGTCCTTCATTTGTGAATTGTCTTTTTGTTGGAAACGTCGCGGGCGGCGGTTCGGTCAGCGACAACGACAACAGTTCCATGCCGAGCTTTTTGGATTGCACATTGAGCGGAAATTCAGCCGCCGTCAGTCGGGCGGCGATCCAATCGGACACCGGCAGTAGCCTGACCGTGAGAAACTCGGTCCTTTGGAATGACACTCCGGCTGAAATAGCCCTGTTCGGCGGTACGATCAGCGTAAGCTATACCGATGTCCAAGGAAGCTATACAGGTACCGGCAATATCAATTCAAATCCGCTCTTCATTGGCGGGGCGGCGGGCACCTGGACCGCGGTGGCCAGTTACAATTCGACGACCGGCCAAACGACGCTGACGAACGGCTCCGGCGGTTTCGCGCCGGGTGCGCTGGTCGGGAAATTTATCAATCCCAACAACAGTCAGGCCCTTCAATCTTTTGTTGTTGCCAACACGGCGACGACGATCACCGTCTGGGGCGATTTTTCCACGATGGGGATTGGAAATGGAACCGCTTACCAGATTTACGATTACCACATTTCGAACAGTTCGCCCTGTCTCGACACCGGCAACAATGCCCTGGTGCCCGGCACGATATCGACGGACCTGGACGGCAATACCCGCATCGCCGATGGTGACGTCAATATGACTGCTACCGTGGACATGGGGGCCTATGAAGTCGTGCCGCCGATCGGACCCATCCCCAACCCCATGTTTTTTGCCGTGGCGCCCACGAACATGGGAACTTCGTCGATCTCGATGACCGCCACCACGGCCGTCACGGCGGTTTCGCCGGTGACCTATATGTTTGAGTGCACGAGCGCAACTCCGGGCGGAACGAGTAGCTTCTGGCAGAATAGCACGGGCTATACCGACACGGGCCTGGATGCCAACACGCTCTATTCCTACAAAGTCGCGGCGCGGGATGCGACGTTGCCGACGCCCAATGTGACGGCATTTAGCGCGGTGTCGAGTGCGGCGACGTTGATCGAATCACCCACCGGTATTTCCTCCGGCATCGTGGGATTCGACACGGCCGATTTGGTCGCGCAAGGCGTCTTTACCAATCTGACGGTCGGGATGTCCGGATTGTATTTCGAATCGATGACGCCGGGCCCGGGTGGAGGCGTCAACACCTGGGTGCAAACCTCTTCGTTGACGGCGACGGGGCTGACGCCGGATACCGACTATGAATTTCGCGTCAAGGCGCGAAACCAAAACGGGGTGGAGACCGCGTACAGTGACCCGATCGTGATCCATACCTACTACATGCCGGGCGACTGCAACAATGACCTGGAGTTCACCGTCGAAAGCGATTTGGATTGCATCGTGGACGCGATGTTGGGCATCGAGACGAACCCGCCCGGTGGTGCGCATCGCATCGACTTGAATTACGACGAAATCACGGACGGTCAGGACCTTCAGTTCATTGTTGACTGTTTGCAGTACGGCGGCTGCTAATGAGAGGATGAAATAATGGATTTTTGATGCCGCCTTGGTTAGGATGGCGCGATCAAATTGTGTAGATCACCCGTCATGACTTGAACAAAGGAGGCTTCCAATGTCAGGGCTATCCATCCTTGCCGGATTTTTGGCTGCCGGGAGTATGATTACTAGTCCAGCCGCCCCCCCTTGTCATTATTATTATTTTCACGAAGCGCGTCCGCTGCAACTGGATACGGCCCGGCTCGCCGTCTATCACCCCGGCGTTTCTGTTGGGCAAATGGAAAACGCCATCCGACGCCGAATATCAGCGACAGGACTCCAATCGCGGGACGTCCTCGATTGGTCGCTCGTGACGCTGAGCACGGGTGAACGAACCGCCGCCGACATCGCTGAATCGGTGAAGTTCGTCGAGAAGGAGTCGGGCGCTTCTTTTGTTTCGCCGGTCTTCATCGGGGATGACGGCGGTCCGATGAACGTCACGCCGTACATTCTTGTGGGGTTCAACGACGGGATTACCGCCGATCAAGCGGAGCGCCTTCTGGCGCAAATGGCATCCGGACAGATCGTCGAGCGCGAGTTCGGCGGCATGAAGGGCGCGTATCGAATTCGGAGCCAATCCCGAAACGGTTTCGAAGTATTGGAAGCCGCCAACACCCTGGCCCAAAGGGCCGAAATCAAGTATGCCGAGCCGGACATGATCTTCACCGGCCGCGGCGGCCTGATTCCCAACGATCCCGGTTTTGGCAATTGCTGGGGATTGCACAACGTCGGACAGTCCGGCGGAACAGTGGATATGGACATGGATGGGCCGGAGGCGTGGAACCTGTCCACGGGATCGTCCAGCATCATCGTCGTCATCATCGACGTCGGCGTGCAACAGGATCATCCCGACATCAATCAGTTGACCCCGGGCACCGACACCACGACCGACGGAGGCAACGGCGGGCCGGTCAATGCCTGTGACAATCACGGGACGGCCGTGGCGGGCTGTGTCTCTGCGATCATCAACAATTCGACCGGGACGGTCGGAATCGCGCCAGGATGCCGATCGGCGTCCGCGCGCACCTTTATCAGCAACCTGGATTGCTCCGGAAGTTGGACGAGTCAGCCAAGCTGGACTGTTAATACCCTGTCATGGGCGCAGACGATTGGCGCGCGGGTGACGAACAACAGCAATTATTACGGATTTACGTCCAGCGCCATTGATTCGGCGTATGCCAACACTCGAAGCGCGGGTATCGTCCATTTTGCCTCGGCCGGGAATGATTCCTCATCGACGATTACTTATCCATCGAGTCTTTCAACGGTCAATGCCGTGGCGGCCTTGAATCGCAATGGCAATCTTGCTTCGTTCAGCAACTTCGGCGTCGGCCTTGCCTTTTCCGCTCCGGGACAGAGCATCTACACGACCGACCGCACGGGCTCGGCGGGATGGGTGTCGGGCGATTATGTGTTTGTGGATGGAACCTCATTTGCATCACCGTATGCCGCGGGGGTGGCGGCTCTGGTCCTTTCGGCCAATCCGGCGCTGACGGCCGAACAAGTCGAGGAAATCATCCAGCAAACCTGTGTCGACCGAGGCAGCGCAGGTTACGATACGACCTATGGCTGGGGATTCGTTAACGCCTATCTGGCCGTCGGTGGTACGACCGAACCGGATACAAGCCCGCCTCAACCGGATCCAATGACCTTCAGTGTTTCGCCGGCAGCTTCGGGTACGGACGCTGTCGCCATGACGGCGACGACCGCGACAGACGCCACGCAGCCAGTGCAATACATGTTCCAGTGCACCAGCGCGACACCGGGCGGGACGAGCAGCTTCTGGCAGATCGGCACGAGTTACACAGACACGGGACTTTCGGCCAATACGATCTATTCCTACCGGGTCGCGGCCAGGGACAGCACGCTTCCCACGCCGAATCAGACCGCGTTCAGCGCGGTGTCGAACGCGGCGACGATGATTGAGACGCCGGTGGGGATCGCCTCCGGTATCGTGGGATATGACACTGCCGACCTGGTGGCGCTGGGGACCTTTACCAATCTGACGACCGGCTTGTCGGGTTTGTATTTCGAGTCGGTGACGCCGGGCGGCAATGGGGGGCTCCAGGTCTGGGTACAGGGAACCGCGGCGACGGCGACGGGATTGAGCCCGGACACGGATTACGAATTTCACGTCAAGGCGCGAAACCAGGACGGCGTGGAAACGGCCTACAGCGATTCGATCGTGATCCACACCTACTATCTATCCGGCGATTGCAACAATGACCTGGAGTTCACCGTCGAAAGCGATCTGGACTGCATCGTCGATGCGATGTTGGGCTTCGAAACCAACCCGCCCGGCGGCACGCATCGCATCGACCTGAATTACGACGAGATCACGGATGGTCAGGACCTCCAGTTCATCATTGACTGCCTGCGATTCGGCGGGTGCTAAGTATTCGGACCCCTGGAACTGTGGGTCTTGGTTGACGGTGCCAGGCTCGCCGGCTAACATTCGGGACAACGTGAGGGTTGGCGACCTAATACGTTGACTTAGGGTTGACGTGCTCTGGATGTGTTTGTCGTGAGAACGAGATTGTCGAAATCCGTTTTTTTGCAGGCGACCCGGTGGTGGGCTCAATGGTCCATCGTCCTCGCCTGCTGCGCCGGCATGGTCTCCGGCGCGGCCTCGGTACGGTTGGGTGAATCGGAGCGACCGGCTTCCTCGGAGCCCGTCGAACGGGATTCGCAGGAATCCGGCGACTTTGCCGGGAAACCGGCAATGGCCCGTTACGAGAGCGATCGCATCATTTTCAGGCCATTTCATGTCAGTCAACGACATGAAAAAGACGTTCACCGGGGCCAGGTTCGCCAGCATTTCACCGGCGAGCATCAAGCCATCGTCGATCACGGCCACGACTATCGAAACGGCATTGGCGCCCCCCTTCTTTGTTGATACATCCGGCACGTTTCAATCGTGATAATTGTTTGATCGCTGACCGTTCGGGATCAGCGCTGATGGGACGTTCGATGTGAGGTGTCGCCCCGCGCCGCCTCCGAGGGTGTGTTATGCAAAAGCTTGTGGAAGGCGTGCACAATTTTCAAAAAGACGTCTTCGGTACGAAGAAGGGTTTTTACGAACGACTGGCGAAGGGACAGAATCCGATTGCGCTGTTCATTACCTGTTCGGATTCGCGCATCAATCCAAACTTGCTCACGCAGACCGATCCGGGTGACTTGTTCATTCTTCGCAACGCGGGCAATATCGTCCCGCCGTTTTCGGCAAGAGTAAACGGGGGTGAGGCGGCCACCATTGAGTTCGCCGTTGCCGGATTGGGCGTTCGAGACATCATCCTCTGTGGACACTCTCATTGCGGCGCCATGAAGGGAATCCTGGAGCCGGAAAGCTTGAGGGACTTGCCCGCGGTCGGCGAATGGCTCACCCACGCCGAAGCGACGCGTCGGATCATCCGGGAAAAATATCAGGCGCTCGAAGGACCGGCCCGGTTGACGGCGACGGTTGAAGAGAATGTCCTGGTGCAGATCGAGAACCTCCGGACGCACCCGTCAGTGGCGGCGGCCATCGCTCAGGAAAAGCTGCACCTGCATGCGTGGGTCTACAAAATCGAGACGGGCGAAGTCTTCGATTTCGATCCGGAGCAGGGTCAATTCCTCGCGTTGAAGGAACAGCCGGCTCGGGGCCTCGGTTCCGGGTTGAAGCGACGTCTCGATCAATCCATCTAGCCGTACGACCTGCGCGATGGGTTGCCGGGGGCGGCAGGGTAGGAACCAGACCGTCGCGTCTTTCTCTAAAAGCGAATTCACAAGACTTTTCCTGAAAATAGGGTATCCGATGCATCAAGATTCCAAGGCTCAACCAGCGATCCCTTCGATCGGCTCAAACTTCAGGCACGATTTTCTCGCGTCCATCGTCGTCTTCCTCGTTGCGCTTCCGCTCTGCATGGGGATTTCTATTGCGTCCGGTGTTCCCCCGGCCGTCGGGCTGGTGACAGGAATCATTGGCGGGATCGTCGTCGGCGCCCTCGCGGGCGCTCCGCTTCAGGTCAGCGGTCCGGCGGCAGGATTGAGCGTGATGATCTACGAAATCGTCCAGCGCAAAGGCCCGGACGGCCTGACCGGCATTGAAATCCTCGGGTCCGTGGTCCTGGTCGGGGGCACCGTGCAGTTGATCGCGGGCCTGCTCGGCCTGGGGCAGTGGTTTCGAGCCGTCTCGCCGGCAGTCATTCGTGGGATGCTCTCCGGCATCGGCGTACTCATCTTCGCCAGTCAGTTTCACGTCATGGTCGATGACGCTCCGAAGGGGGCCGGGCTTGCCAACATCGCGTCCCTTCCCGCAGCCGTGTGGAAGGGGATCGTGCCGCTCGACGGCTCGCCCCATCATTGGGCGGCTCGAGTCGGGCTGCTTACGATCCTGGTGATTGTCCTTTGGAAGTGGGTCGTTCCCAAGGCGTGGAGAATCGTACCCGCACCGCTCGTCGCGGTGCTCGTGGCGACGGGGGTCACGGCATTGGGCCACCTGCCGATCAAGCTCGTGACGCTGCCGGACAATCTCGGCGATTCGATTCGTTGGATCGGTCTGGCTGATATTCGCCGGTTGCTGGACGGACAGATTCTTTTGGCGGGGCTGGCGGTGGCGTTCGTCGCGAGCGCGGAGACGCTGCTTTGTGCATCGGCTGTCGATCGACTGCATCAGGGCCCACGGACGAAGTATGACAAGGAACTCGCCGCGCAAGGCGTCGGAAACATGCTCTGCGGCGTCGTCGGCGCCCTCCCGATGACGGGCGTCATCGTGCGAAGCGCGGCGAACATTGAAGCCGGCGGACGCACGCGGACGTCGGCCATTCTCCACGGTGTATGGCTGCTGCTTTTCGCGGCCGCATTGCCTTGGATTCTCAGGATGGTTCCCACATCGTGCCTGGGAGCGATTCTCGTATTCACCGGTTACAAATTGATCGATTTCAAAGCGTTCAAGGAGCTTTCCGCGTTTGGCAAAAGCGAAGCCGTCATCTTTGCTGTGACGCTGGTGATGATTGTGGTCGCCGACCTGTTAACCGGCGTGCTCATCGGCGTTGGCATCTCCGTGGTCAAGTTGCTGTATCAGTTTTCGCATCTTAGCGTCACAATCGAGGACCAGTTCGCCCAAAACCGGACGATCATCCGCCTCAAGGGGGCGGCCACGTTTGTCGGGTTGCCGAAGCTGGCGGCGGCCCTCGATCAGATCCGGCCGAGCACTGAATTGCATGTGCATTTCGAAAGGCTCGATTACATCGATCACGCGTGCTTCGATTTGCTGATGAATTGGGAGAAGCAGCATGAGACCACCGGAGGGCGCTTGGTCATCGACTGGGACTACCTCACGGCGAAGTTTCATCGGGAGGAACGGGATGACGAATCGGCCCGTTCGGTTTCCGCGCTTCGCCTGGGGGCGCTGGATCATCGTGAATCGGTCGTCCAGAACTGATTGGTCGGCTTGCCCGGAATGTCACTCGTGGCTAAAAGGGCCCGGAATCGGGCTCCAAGGGATGGAATATTTCCATTTCCGGGGCCAATACAAGGTTGAAATGCGTGCCGGGCGCGTTGAACCTCGTTGCGAATAACCGGGCGGAGATTCGATCATGCTCGCGGAATTCGATTGGAACCAGTTGCTTCAGATGCCCAACATCGCGGTGGTCATGGGCTGCCTGATCCCCATCGCGGGCTCCATCGCGATGGCGTGGCGGAGCATCGAAAAGACGAAGTCGGAAAACGCCCTCAAGCGGTCACTGGTAGAGCGCGGGATGAGCGCGGACGAGATCGAGCGCATCCTGGCGGCGAAGGGGCCCTCCGAGTCGTCGCGCGACTAAAAACGGCTGACCAGGTCCCGCGTGTCCTGGACCAGTCTTGCCAGGGACGGGATGACGAAGACAACGGGCTGCATCGCCGTGGGGTCGTAGTCGCGCTCGATCACGTCCGCCATCACAAACGGCAATCGCTGGACCTCGTCGCCGAACGCATGCTCCATCTCACCGAAGGACGACAGGAGTCCAGAGCCGAAGATCTTGACGTCGTCGCGTTCTTCAATCAGGCCGAATTCAATTCCAAACCAGTAGATACGGTTGAGCATGGCGAGCTGCGCGGGCGTGGCCTTGCGCGCGGCGCGGCCGACGATCTGGATCAGCTCGACGTATTCCGCGTTCATGAGTGCCGGGACGTGACCGATGACGTCGTGGATGACGTCCGGCTCCGGGGTGTATTGCGGTTGGGAACCGTGCCGGAGGTATTGTGTGCAGGGCATTTCCCGGTCGGCCAGATGCGAGAAAAACTCGCGGAAGTCGATAAGCCCTTCGGCCGGGGCCAGTCGCAGGCCGTTCCACGAGTGGAGCTTTCGGCTGAGCTCGCGAAGATTGGGAAGCCGGTCCGGGACGAAACCCAGTCGTTTACGGCCGTCCAGGTAGGTCGCCCAGGCGCGGCGATCGTGGGCCTCCGCGAGGCGTTGGACGATCAGTGCCCAGATCGCGTTTTCTTCCGGCGTGTAGGCGATATCGGGCATTTCGCCGTGGGCCAGACGGGCCTTTCGGGCGAGATTGAAAAAAAACGTCCGCCGTTGCACATAGGCCGGATCGTTGATGCCGGGATGTTTGGGGTCGAGTTCCAGCGCGGGCAATTCTGCCGGGCCGGGCAACGGGGAACCTATATGCTCGTCTTGAAACATGAGTCACCTTCTATCGGAAACGGTCACCAGGGATTCAAATAAAAAACGAGAACCAATCCATGCTCGGAAAGAAAAGGGGGAACAGATGATGAAAGAGATTGACTATTGACCCGCTAGCGCGGGTACTCGTAGCCGTAAGAAGGGATGTACTGTTGCGTATACATCACGGATCAGTCTACTCCATCGGATGTTCAGAATCAAGAGTGGCCCCGACGATTTTGAGGAAGGCGGAGCAATTATCCCGTGACCGCCGGATCGGCGGCAGCGATAACTTCCACGATTTCTTCCGCGTTTTCCGCACTGGCAAGGCGTTCCCGCACCAGTTCGTTTCTGGCAATGCTCGCGATCTGGCTGAGAAAAAACACCTGTAAATTGGGCCGTTCGGCAGGAGTCACCAACAAGAAAATCAGCCGGACAGGCTCGGTGGATTGTGGCGCGAAGGCGACGCCTTCGGTGCATCGACCAAATACCAAAATCGGCGAAATCAGGTTCGCGCAACGGGCATGGGGGATAGCCACGCCGAAACCAATGTCGGTCGGAACGAGCTTCTCCCTAGCGACGGCCAACTCCGCGATATTGGCGCCCGGCGGCAGATGCTCGCCGGGGATGAGCTTTGCCAGTGCCCGGATGCATTCTTCAGGCGTCCGACCCTGAACGTCGAGTGTAATCGCTCCTTTGGCCAGGGCATCCTTGACGAAAAACCTCGGCAAACGAGGGTACTCGTCTTCGATTCGCCCGACGATTTCCTCGAGGATGTCCTCGAGGGTGATGAGTCCGATGGGGCGGTTTTGTTCCATGACCACGGCCATGTTGGCGCCGTCGCGTTGCAACTGTTGCAAGGTCGTTTCGAGGCTGGTGCCCGGGAGGACGACGCGCATGGGCCGAATCAGTCGGGTCCAATCGCTCAGGCCCATTCCGCCGATGACCAGGTCCTTGACGAGGAGATAGCCGACGGGCTTTCCACCGGGCGCCTCCAGAACTGGCCAACGGGAATGTTTGTGTTCGATGACCGCCCGAAGGACGTCATCGCCGGACGTGTTTCGACAGAGATACCTCGCCTCGGACCAGGGGAGCATGGCGTCGCGGACCGATTGCTTTCCCAGGTCGAAGATGTTCTCGAGGATGAGCAGGCGGTTGAAGGAAAATTCTCCGCTTTCCTGCGCCGACGACAGAAGCATGCGCAATTCCTCTTCGGAATGGGCGACCTCTTCGGCCATGGCGCCCAGTCCGATCCGCCGAAGCAGCCAGTTCGACGCGCCGTTCAGCGCCCGCATCGGCACATAAAAGACGAAATAGGCCCAGCGCATCGGGTAGGCGATGGCCAACGCGCTTTGCTCGGCGCGCCGGATCGCCAGGCTCTTGGGCGCCAGCTCGCCGATCCAGATGTGCAAAAAGGTGATCAACGCGAACGCGAGAAAGGCCGACAGGCCATGGCTGACCGCCGGCGACCACCAGCCCGGTAATCCAACAAAAGCGTGAATCATGCCGGCAAAGGCGGGTTCGCCCACCCATCCGAGTCCCAGGCTGGCAACGGTGATGCCCAGTTGAGTGGCGGAGAGATAGTTGTCCAAATGAGCGACCATTTCCTTGGCCATGCCCGCGCGGCGATTTCCGTCCCGCGCCAATTCCTCGAGGCGCGTGGCGCGGACCTTGACCAGCGCAAACTCCGCGAGAACGAAGAAACCGTTCATCAGGAGCAAGATGAGAGACAAAATCAAATATAGCGGCGTTGTCCAAGTCATAAGAGAATCCTCCTGCTCTGCAGGCGGCATCATGTTAATCCATCTGCTGTCAGGATGGGGGGGAGGCCGGACGGGACGCTCGGACTTATTCCTGGTATTCCGTCACCACGAGCGTATCGTTCTGGCCGCCGAAGTCGAAGGAGTTCGAAAGACAGGTGCGGACCTTGGCCTTGCGCGAGGCGTTGGGAACGTAGTCCAAATCGCAGACGGGATCAGGCGTTTGGTAATTCATCGTTGGCGGCAGGACCTGATCGCGGATCGCCAGGACGCAGGTGATCAACTCGCACGCGCCGGCGGCGGCAATGAGATGGCCCAACATGCTCTTGACGCTGCTGACCGGGACTTTCTTTGCCCGGTCGCCAAAGACACCGCGGATGGCGAGCGATTCGATTTTGTCGTTTTCCTGTGTGCCGGTGCCGTGGGCGGAGATGTAGTCAATGTCCTCCGGCTTCTTGCCGGCGTCCTGCAGGGCGGCACGCATGGCGGCGATTCCGCCGCGGCCGTCTTCGTGAATGTCGGTGATGCGGAAGGCGTCGGCCGTCGATCCGTAGCCGACAATCTCGCAGAGAATCTTTGCGCCCCGCGCCCGGGCGTGCGACAGTTCTTCCAAGATGAGCATGCCGGCGCCCTCGCCGAGGACGAAGCCGTCGCGCGTGCGATCAAAGGGACGCGAGGCGGTAACGCAGGAATCATTGCGAGTTGAAAGCGCGGTGAGTCGGTTGAAACCCGTAACGCCGAAGGGGTGGATCATGGAGTGGCAACCGCCGGAGATCATGATGTCGGCGTCGCCTCGGCGGATCATATTGGTCGCCTCGCCGATGGCTTGAGTGCTGGCAGCGCAGGCCGTCAGGGTATTGAAATTGGGGCCTTCAACGCCGAAGAGCTGGGCAATGTGTCCGGCGGCCATGTTCGGGTCCTGCTCGGCCTCGACGATCTGCTTGAGCCGAGAATAGGCGACGTCGGCCCAGCGCTTGGTGTCCAGATCGTTCTCGGCGTAGTTCCAGCCTTCGACGGCGGCCGCCGTAAAGTTGTCGAAATCCATCGGTCCTTCGCCGCCACCCAAATACACTCCGATCCGCGTGCGATCGAGCTTTTGAGCGTTATTCAGTTTTGAATCGGCCCAGGCCAGCTTGGCGGCGGCCAGGGCGAAGGACGCCTGGCGGCTGACTTCCTTGTGATTGTCGTAATCGCTCCCCAGGAACTTTTGAAGTTCGAAGCCCTTGACCTCCGCGGAGAACTGGGTGGGGAAGGTGCCCGCGTCGAAGATGGTCGTCTTCGCGATGCCGCTTTCGCCGTTGATGATCTTCGCCCAGGCGGACTCGATGTCGTGGCCGAGGGGGGTGATCCAGCCGATTCCAGTGACGACGACGCGGCGACTCATGCGTGGTACCTCCGAACGACGAGGGCCGCCGTCTGACCGCCGGAAAGGGCGCCCGCGACCGAAAGGGCGACTTCCGCCCGGCAATCCGTCGGGTCGCCGCGGACGACGTTTAAGCCGCAGGCCGGGTCCACCTTTTCGGTGTTGAACGACGGCGGGATGATTCCGCGATGCAGGGCCATGATGGTGACGGCCAAATCGATCGCCCCGCTGCCCGCGCCATTGTTTCCGAGCGAGCCCTTGGTGGCGAGGACGGGAACCGTGGCGGCGGCATCGCCCAGCGTGGATCGAATACCGGCGGCTTCAGAGGCGTCGTTGGCGACGGTCCCGACGCCCGAGGCGTTGACGAGACCGACGGCCGACGGCGACAAGCCCGAATCGGCGAGGGCCTTGTTCATGGCCAAATGAACCGCGCGGCCATCGGCTTGCGGTTCCAGCCAGTGCTTGGCGTTCACGGCGGCGCCGAAACCGACCAGTTCGGCATAGATCTTCGCGCCGCGTCTCTTGGCGCGTTCGAGTTCTTCCAGAATGAGCAGCCCGCCGCCTTCGCTGATGACGGTGCCTTTGCGGGCGGCATCAAAAGGACGGCAGGCGTCCGCGGGTCGATCGTTGCAGTCGGTCACGAGGCGATTGAGCAGCGATTGGCGCAACAAACCCATCGGGTTGATCTTGCTTTCGGCGCCGCCGCAGATGCAGATATCAGCCGCGCCGCGTTCGATCGTGCGAAAGGCCTCGCCGATCGCCAGGTGGCTGCTGGCCTCGCCGCACGTAATCGTGTTCGACGGAGCCTGACAATCGTGAACGATCGTGACGTGGCAGGCGAGCATGTTGGGCAGGAATTTCAACAACCAGAGGGGCGTCAGGTTGTTCATCCCTTCGGTGCCCCATTTGTTCAACGTGAAGCCGCGGTCTTGCGGGGCGTCGGGCCGCTCGGCGGCGCTGGCCAGCGCTCCGGCGAGTTCCGTCAAATCAGCGCAGATGAGGCCCGCGCCGATGTTGGCCCCGAAGCGCGTCGAATCGACGTCGACGCCGCCTTCGGCTTCGCCGCGATCGACGAGGCATTTGGTCTTGATGCCGGCGTCCTTCGTCGCGTGATAAGCGGCGATGACGGCCAGCTCGATGTCGCGGGCCATGACCTTGGCGGCTTTGCGATAGCCCTTAGGCACGCAATCGGCGACTTTGCCTTGCTTGACTTCACCGGCGATCTGCGAGCTGAAGCGGCTGGGATCGAACGCCTGGATACGGTCGATGCCGCACCGCTTTTCCACGAGACCGTCGAAGGTCTCGCTAATGCCTACGCCGAGCGGCGAGACGACGCCGAGGCCGGTAATGACGACTCGATTTTTCTTGTTGCTGGGCATGGGTTGGCGGAGCCTCGCGAACGACGGTCAGGCATTTTGCGTGGAGATATTGTAGGTCCTCAGAAGCGACTTGAAATCCTCGGTGAAAACAAAGTTTTCCTCCGGGAAACTCAGGCCGCTGAGGTTGTTGTCGATGTGCGAGAAGACGATGTCGATCTCGGCCATAAGCTGCCCGTCGGCAAAGACCTTGCCCGTCGTACTGGCGGCCTCGGGGGAGACCTGCTCGATCTGGGCCTCGTAACGAAGCTGCTCACCGGGTCGAACTTCCCGATCGAATCGGGCGCGCTTGACCTTTGCCAGGATGACTTTTTCCTCGAAATTGCGGGCCTCGCCGACGAGGATGCCGGCCGTCTGAGCCATGCCCTCGACGATTAGACTCGCCGGCATGATCGGATAAGCCGGAAACTGATCGTGGAGGTGCTCCTCGGCCAGGCTGACGTTCTTGATGGCCGTCGCCCGAACCTTGGATTGGAAATCCACGAACTTGTCGATCCAGATCCAGCGCATGAAAGACTCTAGGCCATCTTCGTCGTGACGTAGTTCACGATCGTTTTGACCGTGAAAAGGTTCGGCATCTTGGCGACGTCAGGGTCCTTTTCGAACCCGCTGAAGTCGGCGTGGGGCATGGCGCTCTTGAGCGTCGCCAGACCCTTCGCCGTCATCTTGCCGCCCTGGACGTATTCGGGGTTGTTCAAGATGTCGTCGGGGAACAATTCGCCCCGCGGGATCTTGATGGAAAACGTCTTTTCCAGCCGGAACACAATGTCGAGAAAGTCGATCGACTCGGCGCCGA
>CAYPXR010000087.1:0-16207 GCA_964414585.1 uncultured Planctomycetaceae bacterium | reverse complement strand
GCTGATGTACGGCGAGGGCGTGCTGGAGATTCTGCCCGACGGCTTTGGCTTCCTGCGCAGCCCCGAGTACTCGTACCTGGCCTGCCCCGACGACATCTACGTCAGCCCGTCGCAGATCCGGCGCTTCGGCCTCAAGCCGGGCCACATCGTCCAGGGCACCATCCGGCCGCCCAAGGAGTCGGAGAAATACTTCGCGCTGCTGCGCGTGGACGCGGTCAACGGCCACCCGCCCGATGCGCTGAACGACGTGACGCTGTTCGAGGATCTCACGCCGCTGCACCCGTTCCAGCGGTTCATCCTCGAGACCACGCCCGACCAGATCGAGATGAGGATCATGGACCTGGTCGCGCCGGTGGGGCGCGGTCAGCGCGCCCTGATCGTCGCCCCGCCTCGAACGGGCAAGACGGTGCTGCTGCAGAAGATCGCCAACGCGGTGATTAAGAACAGCCCCGAGTCGCGGGTGATCGTGCTGCTGATCGCCGAGCGTCCCGAGGAAGTGACGGACTTCCGCCGCAACACCCCGCCGGAGGTGGAGGTGGTCGCCAGCTCGTTCGACGAGAGTTCCACGCGCCACGTGCAGGTGTGCGAGATGGTGATCGAAAAGGCCCGCCGCATGGTCGAGTTCGGCGAGCACGTGGCGATCCTCATGGACTCGCTGACGCGCATGGCCCGGGCCTACAACGAGGAGATGCCCCACTCGGGCAAGATCCTCACCGGCGGCCTGGATTCCAACGCCTTGCAGCGCCCCAAGAAGTTCTTCGGCTCGGCCCGCGCGATCGAGAACGGCGGGTCGCTGACCATCATCGCCACCGCCCTGATCGACACCGGCTCGAAGATGGACGACATCATCTTCGAGGAGTTCAAGGGCACCGGCAACAGCGAACTGCACCTGGACCGCCGGCTGGTCGAGAAGCGCGTCTGGCCGGCGATCGACATCGCCGCGTCCGGCACGCGAAAGGAAGAGTTGCTGCTCGATCCGAAAGAACTGGAACTGGTCTACAAACTCCGTCGTGTTCTTGTGGACATGAACCCCGTCGAGGCGATGGAGCTGCTCATCACCCGGCTCAAGAAGGTGAAGTCCAACGCCGAGTTCCTGATGACGATGAACCTGGCCTAGTTCCCGGGATCGAGCGAAAACCTCGTTAAACTCGTTGGCGGTGCCGCTCAAAACACTTCCAACGCCGTTACCGCAACGCCGACAATGGCAGCGCCGGCGACGAGACCTGCGCAGATGGTCTCCTGATTCTGCACGATGATTTCCCGAAGCCGGCGACCCGGCCCCGTTTTTCTCTTTTCACACAACCAGAAAAACGCCGCCCCGGCAAACATCGCAAAACTGATGTCAAAGGGAATGACAAAGGCCAGGCCAATTCCAACGGGTGAAATCGGACATCGCTCCTTGAGCCGAGTGCGGGCAATTTCCATGAGAACCCCCAGCACGATTCCGGCGAGCGCTGCACAAATGGCGCTTTCCGGCAAACCCCTGAGCCCTCTTGTAAGCACTTCCGCCACTGCCTTCCAGACCACGACTGCGGGAAATGGATACGCTTCGCTGACGAGTCCGGCGGGGTTGCCCCTGAGGAAGATTGCATAAAAAACAGCGACCCCGGAGCAGGCGCCGGCCATCGCACCGATGAGATGGCCGACCGCCTGAAGTCGCGGCTTGACTCCCAGCATGTAGCCAGGCTTCACATTTTGAATGAAGTTCGAAGCCTGAAAGGCAACTTCGGCGCCGATGGACGCGGTCGCGATATTTGTCGTCAAGTTTCGTGGCGCGAGAACACCGGAGGCCAGTTGAGTGATTTTTCCCAAGGCGCCATGCGGAGTCACGGATGTCAACGCCGTCGCGTTGACGCCGATTAACGTCAGGATGAACACCAGAGGCAGGGCAACGAGCCCGAGCCAAACCGCCACGCCAAAGTAGGCGTGTGCCATCCACACCACGGCGCCTCCCACCGGAATCAATCCCGCGAAGAAGAGCCGGGAGGGAATCTCGATGCCCCGGAGCGGATCCGCCGCTACGCTCGCCCGCTCATCGGTCTTCCATCGCAGCGAATCCATTAACGCGCGCGGATGTGCCAGGAAAGACCAAAGCGAAGCGCTGGTCATGATGGCCGCACCGCACCAGAGCGACCAGGTTGTGATGGCACGAAAACCGACCGTCGGCCAACCATGGGTCCCGATACCGATGGGGATGTCGCCTCGCCCGATCATCCAGGGCACGAGGATGCAATAGTTCACCATGGCGCCGATCACCAAAGAGAGACAAGTCCGAATCCCCATCAGTCCTCCGAGGGCTATCACGGCAATGTCGATCGTCGGACGAATGGTCAATTCGCGTATCGGAATGCCCGAAAGGGATGGAACCCACCAACCGTGCCGAGCCGCCAATCGGTAATACCAATCGTCGAGGGCTTCGGGGATCGCGATGAAGGCCAGGCGGAGCTTTTGAAGAACCGGTTCGGACTGTAGCGAACGCAAGATTCCCGCGGCGACGCCGGAGAGCACGAGGAGCCTGGCCGAAAGGAGTCCTGACGCGGAGCGACCCTCACTCACCGAACGATCGGTTGAATCGCGTTCGTGAAGTTTGTCGAGCACCACGCCGCAAGCGCGCCCTTCCGGGAAAGGAAACTGGCCCGCGTTGATGAACCTCCGCTTCAGCGGTATGGCGAATACGACGCCCAGCGCCGACAGGCCAAGGAGCCAAAGGACCATCTGCCAACCGGGCACGACGGTGTTCGTGACCACCATGAAGGCGGCCATGCTGGCCGTCAGGGGGCTGCTCATGTAACCGGCGGAACAGGCAATGGACTGGAGCATGGCGCCTTCGGCGACGTGGTAATTCTGCCCAATTCCAATTCGGCTCAGGGTTCGAAACGTGACAAAGGCAAGGACGACGGCCGTGATGGCGGTTCCCAAAGAGGCACCGATCTTCGCCCCCACGTAGAGATTGGTGATCGACAGCAGTCCGCCGAGAACAAAACCGCAAAGGACGACGCGCAGCGTCATTTGCGCGGCATCACCCTGGTAAACATGGTCGAGCCACCATTGGTCCTTTTCGCGGACCGACAGGCGTTGTGTCTGCTCGTCGGATAGTTGCACCAGGGCCATGAAAAAGGTCCGCGTCGCGCCTCGTCGTCCCGCCGTCAATTCAAGTTACGCCAGTCGCCCGCAGAAACAATTTTCATCGTACCCGTACGCCGGCAAAACGCCCACGGCCGGTCTTGGATCATGGAGGCGAGAGGGCCGTTCGGCGTGTCGAGCGGGCTGGTTGCAGAGGGGTCAAGGTGCCGCGAGCGGATATCGAAGAACGGCAAGCGTCGGGATGGGCGGATAGGGCAGCTCAAAGCGAAAGACCTGAAAGTCCTGAGGGTTCCAGCTCAGTCGATCAAATACGGAACCGATCATTCCGTGGTATTGAGGCAATTCGGGCGTCATCACCGATGAGGTTCCCCAACCCAAATGGTGGACCTGTTCCCAGAGGGGCAATCGCCCCTTCTTCCGGCCGCCCATCGGGAAAGGGGCCTGGCTGGGAAGCTGACTGTAGAGATGCGCCTCTGGTGAAAATGCGTATGAAAGGTCGCGATGGACGAAAAGATCGTGGATGAGCAGCTCCACCGGCGTGTAGAGGCGCGCGACGTGCTCGCCCAGGGTGTCGTTGGGCGCGACGGTTCGCCGTACGAATCGTCGGCCGAAAATGCCAATGATGCACGTTGCGGCCGCGGTGTTTCCGATGGGGCCTTCCAAGAGTTCGTAGCGCACGAGAGCATCCGCGCCGAGATCAGCGTGGATCGCCGGCAGCGGCTCGGAGCAGAATTTGCGAAGCAGTGGCGCCGCATTCTTGCCGCTTGAGTCCAGATCGATGGGCTCGATGTTCCCCAGGGACATGGCGGTGCCGTCGTCCGACGACTTTCGCGCCAAGGCGATCGCCCACGAGGCGTCACTGCGCAAACGGCGAAAATCAACGAGACCGCTCAGCCATGCCAGATCAACCCAATCCGGATCCTCGCTGGGAGCGATGAAGTTGACACAAAGCTGAACGCGGGCCTGCACTCCCCAGACTGCGCTATTGCCACGAAAGCAAAGCTTGCGCTGAGACTCGGCATGTTGCTTTCCCTCGGAACTGCGACCGAGATTGCCAATCATCATCTCAAACGTTTCGCGATCGCCGGCGTGGATCTCGATGAGTTGATCCAACTCGGCAAGGGCCTTGTGAAGCTGGCTCAAGGCGTGGACGGGTGCTCCCGCCTTCTTGAGTGAGTCGAGGAGGATGGTCAGGCCGCCCCTTCCGGGGATGTGGGGGAAGGCGGCCGCCGGATCATGCTCACGGACGATCTTGGAGATCTTCCAGGTGAGGTTTTTGTTGAGGTTAAACCGCCTGGCCATGTCTTGCGGCCTGGTAGGGTTAATCTCCAATGCAGCAAACAATTCGGAAAACGCTGTTCGCATCCTTCCCAGGACGACCCTAGCATGCTCCTCGAATGGCAATTGGGCCGAGTCGCTTATAACTTCTTGTTTTGCAATAGTTTCCATCATCGACTGCCAGTTATTGCCTAGTATGGAGGCAACATCCTAATCCCCTATACCACATATCGACGGTCTATTTCAATATTAGCAAAGAAAATTCTAAAAGTTTCCCCAGAGACTATTGCAGGGAACGTCCTAATAGGCTAATATGTGATGAAAGATCAATCGAGTTCGGCTCGCGCACAGCCGTGACTCACAAGGCAGGAGGAGAAACGATGTCAAAGGGAAATGTCTCGTCATTCGGAATTGTCACTGGCGTTCGTGGACTCGCCTTGAGCATGGTCCTGCTTTCGGCCGTGTTATTGGGCGGCCGCAATGTGGCTCTCGCGAGCGACATCACTTGGACCAACGGTTCGAGCAACTCTCAGTGGGATACGTCGAGCCTGAATTGGAGCAGCGGCGCATGGAACAACGCGGCCGGCGACGGCGCGATTTTCGGCGCGACCGGTCTTGGGGCGATCAACGTCATGGGTCCGGTCAACGTCAACAGCCTGGACTTCTCGATCGATGGCTACTCCCTGAATGGGTCCGGCCCGATCAATATTGTGAATGGCGTGAGCACTCAGACAACGGGCGTGGCGAACGTCGTCGCCGGCGGAACCGCCAAGATCTTCGTTCCCGTCAACAGCTCGCTCGGGTTTCAAAAGATCGGCGGGGGGACGCTTGAGCTCAATTCACCGGGTTCGTACTTTGGCGGGATCGGGGTGGACGGCCGAAGCACGCTGAAAGCCGACCTGCTGGTGGGAGGCTGGTTTAATGCGATCCCCTCGGGGACCCTTCGCGTGACTTCGGGAAGCGTGATTCCCGCGTCGACGCGCGTCAGCCTCTCTGACGGGTATCTGGATATCGGCAGCAATAACGTCACGTTGTCGGAACTGATTTTCCCGAACCAGAATGATCCGGTGGCCTGGAACCCCTCCATCAACGCGGCCGCCTGCGGGGTCATCGGCACGGGTACGCTACGCGTAATGGGCGACATAAACGTCATCGGCGTCACCGGAGGCAACTTCAGCAGCAACACGATCGCCGCCAACCTGGACATGGGTGGAGGCACCCAGGTTGTTCGTGTCGGATCGCAAAACAGCTTCGGTTTGAGTTCGTCACTCCAACTCGTTGGAACTGTTTCGAACGGCTCGCTCTTCAAGTCGATTGGCACGCAGAGTAACGGCGTGCAAGCCGCGCAGGATGGAATGGGTCTGTTCGGCAACAACACCTATACCGGAGCCACCATCCTTAATATGGGCGAGAACGTCGTGACGGGTACGAATGCCTCCACTTCGGTCAAGATTGCGGGGCAACCGGGCGGGGCCAATACCAGCACCGTCAAGCTGCAGGGAGCAAACGGCTCGTACCAGTCCGCGACACTGCTCCAGGCATTCGCGGGCGGCACCTTTAACATTGATAACAACGCGGCGATTGGCGCCGGTACGTCCCAGCCGCCGACTCCCGCCGCGCAAAACAACGACCGGATTCGCGATGATGCGGAGCTGCGGCTTCGCGATGGCAACTTCACCTATCGCGGCCTGTCCACGGCGGCCGCTTCCGAGACCCTGGGTTCGCTCAATGTCCAGGGCGGACACAATATCGTCACGATCGCGCCGAACGGCGCCGGCGGAACCGCCACGGTGACGGTGGCGAACGATCTCACTCTTGCGAGCCGTGCGACGATGCAGGTTTCCTCGACGACCCTGGGCGCGGCGAGCAAGATGTTTGTGAACGGCTCTTTGCCCGCTGCCGATGCGACCGGCATTCTCCCCAGAATGATCGGATCCTCCGATTTTCTGACGTACAACGGAGCGACGGGGCTGACTCCCTATACAGGCTACGCGGTCAACACCTTTACTCCGGGCGCCAATGTGTCGTTGACGGCAGCTTCGACGGTCGCCAGCTCGGTCAATATCAACGCGTTGAAGCGGGGGACGTCGTCCTTTACGACCACGATTAATCCGGGCCAGACGCTGGGCATCGACTCCGGCATGATGCTCAACGCGGGCGGAACAGCGACCTATTCCGGCGGAACGATCGACTTTGGGGCGAACCCCGGCGCCCTGTTTGGCGGTACTACCGTTATTAACAGCGCGGTAACGGGAAGCAATGGTCTGATCAACGCCAGCGGCACCGCCACGCTGGCCGGCGACCTTTCGGGATTGAGCGGGGCATTGGACGTCAATTCGGGTACGATGAATCTCAACACTAATACTTTCGCGGGCCCGATCAATCTTCGCAACGGCACGCTCAGCCTCGGCGTGAGCCAGACCTTGGGCGGCGCGGGACCGATCACGATCGGTGTCGCGGCGAACGACGCCGATATGGTCGGACTTCTTCCGACGCTTTCCTTGTCCAGCGCCGGCGCGAACGCCACTTTTAACCGGGACATTATCGTGGATAATGGTTCGACAAACGCGGCGGGGGTCGCGCTTCGTTACAGCCTGGTGCCTGGTATCACGCCCCTGAGCAACACCACCGGCTCGCAGACGGTCAGCGGCAATATCACGCTGAATACCAGCATCCGACTTCAAGGCGGCGGTGCCGGCGGATCCGGCTCGACCAATTTCACCGGGAACGTTTCCGGTCCGGGAACATTCCACATTCCAAATGGCAGGGCGAATTTCAGTGGGACGGTTTCCAACGCCGGCGGCTTCAACCTCGGCGATCAGGGCTTCAGCATGAAGGCTACTTTCTCCGGAACCGGCAGCGGCAACGGCCCGATCACGATCAGCGGCGGAAACAGCAATACGGTCAGCTACACGGCGGGCGCCTTGCCGGGCGGCCCGATCTCTGTCTGGAATTCCAGTTCAGGAACTCAGCCACAGATCATCCCGCTCAACGACTCGACGATCAACAATCCGATCGTACTGGGCATTGGCCCCAACCCCGGTCAAGAAGGCAATGCCACCGCCAACGTTGGCACGGGAATCACCGCGGAATGGGCCGGGCCCATTTCGGGCTTCAGTCCGCTGACGAAAACGGGTCTTGGCGGGCTGGTCCTGTCGAGCATGTCGAGCACCTACAGTGGGACGGCAACGGTCAACGCCGGCACACTGTCGGTGGACGGCGCGCTACCGTTCGCGTCGGTCACCGTCAACAATTCCGGTGCATTGGCCGGCACAGGCATCATTGGAGGCGCAGTCACGGTGAATTCGGGCGGCACCATCACGCCTGGAAACAGTATCGACACCCTGAGCACCGGCAATCTAAGCCTCCAAGGAAGCCTGCTGGCCGAAATCGACCTGAACAACGGTTTCCTTCCCATGGCGGCCGACCTGCTGAGCGTGATCGGGAATGTCGATTTGAGCAACGCGACGCTCAGCCTGCTGACCTTGAACGCGCCGGTATCCTTCGGCGTCGGCACGTTTTTGCTGGTTGCTAACGACAACAGCGACGTCGTCAACGGGACCTTCGGGTCCATTACCGGACTTCCCATGGGGTATGCCGCGACCATCGACTATGCATTCAGCGGGGTCGATACGCTGGGGCGTGTCGGCAACGGCAATGACATCGCGGTGACGATCACCCCCGAGCCGTCGAGCTTACTCCTGCTATGCCTGTCGGGACTGGCTCTTGTGGGGCGGCGGCGCCGGCGGTGAATTCGCCAGGTCGATCGAGCCCGATCGACGTTGCCCACGGATCTTATTGACAATTTTCCGTGATAACTCGTTAATTCGAGTCCATGCGGCACGTTCTATTTTTCGCGGTATTGGGATTGCTCCCCGGCTGCGGCGTCTTCGGTTCTGACGTCCCCGATCAGTCGCAGTTCGCGCCGCTGGCCGATCTGGCGGCACAGGATCAGGCCTTCGTCCGGCTTTACGGCGACGAGATCGCCCCGATTCAGATGATCGCGATCCATCTGTCCTTCGTCATCAAGACGACCGGTTCCTCCGATCTCCAGCTGTGGGAGCTTCAACCGGGAGAAAACGGTCCCTTTGGCCACATTCGATTGACCGACTCCGTCGATAACGGGCAGCAGGCTGCATTTTTCAATCGAGCTTTCGTCATCGCCGAAATCTTCGGCGATCGGGCCCAATCCGTGGCCGATTTCATCCAGAACCAATCGCCCGTTTATCCCTGCCGGAATGCCTATGGTATTTTCGGCCCCAACAGCAACACCTACGCGGTATGGATCTTGCAGCAAACGGGCTGGAACGTCCCGCTGTCCGGTCGGGCGATCGGCAAGGATGCGATCGTCAACTGCCCGTAAAATGTCCCGGCCTCGAACGACGCCCGCTTCAAATGAAAATGACTGGACGAGAAACCACGCTTAATGAAATAGGTCGACTCAAAGTCAGCGCCATCATCCGCACGAATTCAAACGAGACCGCCGCCGCCGCGATGGAGGCCGCCGTTGCCGGGGGTTTTCGCATGGTCGAGTTCACCCTGACGACGCCCGGCGCGATGGAGCTTATCCGGCACTTCGCCGCACGCCCTGAGTTGCTGGTCGGCGCAGGCACCGTGCTCAGCGTGGATCAAGCCCGCGCCGCCGTAAAAGCCGGGGCGAAGTTTCTGGTTTCACCGATCACCGATGAAGCGGTGATTCGGGAGGCGGCGACGTTGGATGTCGTCAGTATCCCCGGCGCGTTCACGCCGACGGAGATGATGACGGCGCATCGTCTTGGCGCGGACATCGTCAAGCTTTTTCCCGCCCCTGCCGATGTGGCCGATTACGTCTCTGCCGTGTTGGGGCCGCTACCGCATTTGAAGATTTTTCCCACCGCCGGTGTGAACGCCGACAACTTCCTCGCCGTCCTCCGCGCCGGGGCCTTTGGTGTCGGCTTCGTCAAATCGCTGTTCGACCCCGCTGCGATCGCCCAAGGCGACTTCGACGCCATCCGGCGCAAGGCTGCGGAGATTCATTCTCGGTTGGTCGCGGCGGTTTGAGCGCCCGGCCGCCGCGCCGCGATCAAGTGCATCTGAAACCGCCGCTCGGGATGTTCGATAAGAACGCCTTCAAACGCCACGACGCCCGCGCAGAGATCGAACGGGCTGTCCGGCGCCGTCACCGTCAATCGGCATTGAAGCGTTGGATCGTTGTTCATCGAAATCGTCAGGGGCAATTGCCAGCCCTTTCGATTCCTGGCCAGCGCGGGCAGCTTTCGCGTTTCCGGCGTCGGCCGTCCCAACTCAAAGTCGATCTTGGGTTTTCCGAACAACCAGATCCCGAGCAGCGTGGATCGGGGGAGGATGTGTTTCATCAACGGCAGGGCGACGGGAGAGGCGTTGACGACCGCCCCGAAACTGAACAGCGCGGCCTGGGATTTGAAGAACCACGCCAGTTGCTCGGGCGTCGGCACGACGGAAGGGGCCGGATCGAGTCCGACGGCCCACTCGGCATATTGTGCCAATCCCTGTCGGAGATGCGCCTCCGGGAGAAGGGCGTAGTGCGATTCCATCCTCCGGCCGGCCTCGTCATAGAGTCCGAGCCGCACCGCGATGGAGTCGGAGTCGATCGTGTATTCCTTTGACGCCTCCTGACTTTGGCCTTTGATTTCCATGGACGCCTGAAAGATCCATCGCTTGACCGGCAGTTCGCCGGGGCGCTCGCCGGGATCGTGAATGTCAAAGACCTTCCTGGCGTTGTCCGCCGGCGTGGAGGGGTTGATCCGCACGATCTTAAATCCGTTCAGCGGCGGTGAAGCGAGTTTGAAATGAACAAAGCGCGTCAGGACCGGTCCGCGCCCCTCGATCCTCACCGAGTACAGCGCTTCCGATCCCACCAGCCAGGTGTCAGAGTGTTGTGGCGGATCGATCCCTCTGAGAATCGTTTCCGACGGTTTGTCAAAGTCGGCCAGCCACTGCGTGTCGCCGACATCCAGGTCTGCGGTCGGCTCGGCAAAGGGCGGATGCGGCGACGCGCAACCGAGGAGCCCAATGCCGAGCAGAGCTACCCGGCCGATCTTCCGAAAGCGATGCGTTTCGCGCCGTAAACCAACCGGAATGTTTTTCCATGGCGCGTTACGCTGTTGCAAGTCGGCCATAGCGCCCAAGGCCCTTCGCGACGGTTTCTGGTTTGTCCGTCGTTTCAAATAACAGCCAACGTGAGAATCGAATCAACCGGGCGTCAGTTCAACGCCTTGCGAACACGGACGGCCTATGGTGTGTCGTTGGCAACGGGATCTTTGACGCTCGACGCGCTGACGCCGACCAGGCGGACGTTTTTGCAGCGGTCCTTGTCGTCAAAACGAAGAACGCAATATCGCGCGCCGCGGGAATTGGTCCAGTTGCGGACGTCGTAGACCCGCATGACCTCGCCAGATTCGCGGCTGCGCAGGGTGGCGAGAGGCTCCTTGAACTCCGCGTCCCGACGGCAGTCCTCTGGCGATTTGCCCATGACTTTTGGTTCGATCGCCGCTGCCTTGATGGCATCTTCGACGCCGTCGATGTTTCGCTTGACGCGCGACAACGCCACTAGTTGGCCGTTCCGCGATTCGACGACCCAGTTTTGAGTGTCCATCAAGTCGCCCTTGACCGGGTAGGTGATCAGCTCGCGCTGGGCATCGCTGGCGTCCACCAGTGTCTCTTCCCGGGCGCCGAACATCTCGTCCGCCGCCGAGACGTGCTGGTTCAACAGCTTCTCCTGTCGCTTCTTCACGTCGGCGTCGTTGATTGCATCGCCGATGGCCATCGAGGCCAAGCTCACCGGGTGCAATCGACACCCCGCGCATGATGCCAGCAGTAGGCCGCAAACCAGAATTTCACTGCGCCGGCCGCGCCCCAATGTGCGTGTCTGCATGATCGACTCCTTCTACGGATCTTCCGGCCGGTGAGCGGCTTTATTAGATCGATTTCGTAAAGCGGATTATGAAAGGTACGGACGCCAAGAGCAATGTTCGAAAAGTCGCTCTGACCTGAGGGTGCCGGCCATGTGAATCGTTTTGTCGTCACAATGCCCGCCAGCCGGGACATCCAAACTTCATCTCCGTTGTTATTCTTTGAATCTGCAACAAGCTGGGTGATTTTGCACACGTCCGGGCGGTCGGTTCCACCGCGAAAAATTTCGTTCTTTCATTGTCGTTTCGGAGAAATTCGACCACAAAAATGGTATACTAAAATGGGTCGTACCATGAGGGAGGAGCCGGGATATGCAAGCGATCTTGTGTCGGGACGTCTGCGCACGATCTTTTTTTGTATTCGTTTCCGCCACATTATTGTCGGCTGCGAATGCCGGCGCCGGCGAGAGGCCGATTGGGCATCGACCCGAACTCCCCGATCCGGAATTGATCATCCGCGCCGCCGATATGGGCGTCCAACTCTTGCCGATTTCTCAACGAACGGCAACCGGGGCCCGACTGGTTGCCAGAGGGCCGAGCCCCGCACAGTTGAAGGCCAGGATCCTCGCCAACATCAACGCGGCGGACACGACCAACGCCGACCAGATTTGGGTCGGTGGAAGTCTCGGGCTTAACCTGACCGGCGCGGGCTTGACCGTGGGAATCTGGGACGGCGGGGCGATCCGCTCGACGCATCAGGAGATTACGGGGCGAGTAAGCATTATCGATGCGGTGGGAATCATCGATCACGCGACCCATGTCGCCGGCACCATCGGCGCGACGGGCGTGAATCCCGCCGCGCGCGGCATGGCGAGCGCCGTGTTGCTGCGCAGTCGCGATTTCAACAACGATATTTCCGAAATGGCCACCGACGCCCCGCTCATCAATCTGTCGAATCATTCCTATTCGTACATTCGCGGCTGGACAAATCGGATCGACTGGGGCATTGGCTTCGTCGATACCTGGTTCGCCGACCGGTCTGTGGATTCCGTGGAGGATTCAGAATTCGGAAAGTATGAAGATGTTTCCAAAGATCTGGATCAAGTCCTCGCCGACAACCCCAACATGCTCAGCGTCTGGTCTGCGGCGAATGACCGCGGCGAGCCGTACACCAATGCCCACGGCACCGACGAATACATGACGTATTTGTCGTCCGATCCCGGCGGCGTCGGCTGGACCGGGCCCGGCTTTTACCTGGTGCCCAACGCCGGGGCCACGTCCGCGCCGCCCCCCGATGGCAATGCCGGTACGGGTTATGACTGCCTACCGAACGATCAAGTTGCGAAGAACAGCCTCGTCGTCGGCGCGGTCTTCGATGTGACCAACGATCCCTATGTCCTCGGCGATGTCGTTCTGGCAAGTTTTTCCTCGACCGGCCCGCCCGACGACGGCCGGGTCAAGCCTGACGTCGTCGGGAACGGCATCGGTCTGACCTCGTCGGTGGCCTCGAGCGATTCGAGCTATGCATCCTTCAGTGGAACCTCGATGTCTTCGCCCAACGTCTGCGGAACATCGGCGCTGCTCGTGGAACACTATCGCAATCTCACCACTTCGCTTCCGCGCAGCGCAACGACAAAGGGCCTCGTTATCCATACCGCCTTCGACGCCGGCAACACGGGACCCGACTACACCTTTGGTTGGGGCCTGGTCGACGCTGCGGCCGCCGCGAAGTTCCTCACCGACGCGCTTAATCCCACGCCCAACGTTCATCATCTGATCGAGGCGACCTACAGCGGTGCGACGCAGGATTACGCCTTCGTCGCCAGTGGCTCCGGCTCTTTGAAGGCGACGCTCGTCTGGACCGACCCGCCGCCCGCCGCGGTTCCCGGGTGGGACCTCGATGATTCCACGCCCGTTCTCGTGAACGACCTTGACCTGACGGTCATCGGTCCGCCGGCCTCGACGACGTATCGACCGTGGACGCTGGACCCGGTCAATCCCGCGGCTCTCGCCGTGCGGACGACGCGCAACGCCGTCGACAACGTTGAGCAAGTGAAGATCGACGCGCCCGTGGCGGGGACCTACACCGTTCGCGTCAGCCACACCGGCGCGGCGCCGACGCAGGCGTATTCACTGCTGGTCAGTGTTGACCGCGGCTGCGCAACCTGTCCGGGCGACATCGACGGCAACAGCACGGCCAACGGCCGCGACGTGCAGTTATTCACTACCTGCCAGCTCGGCGGCGGCACCGCCGGCCAACGTGCCTGCGCCGACATGAACGGCGACGGTTCGGTCAACTCAGGCGACGTCGATCCCTTCGTACAGCGATTGGTGAACAACCCCGGGGCTTGCCCGTAATAAGGCCGCTATCCCAACCGCAATGCCAGGTACCTGACGCCTTCGACGGGATTGAAGACGTAGGGCTCGGTGTCCGTGAAGCCGAGTGATTCGTAGATGCGAATCGCGGATTGCATGGACGGCGCCGTGTCCAGCCGCATCTGTTCGTAACCCGCTGATTTGGCCTTGGCAATGATCGCCTCGGCGAGTTTGAGTCCGATGCCGTGACCGCGATAGGCGGGCCGAACGTAGAAACGCTTCATTTCGCAAATGCCCGGCCCCAGTTGTTTCATTGCCACGCACCCGGCGACTTCGCCAATGTATTCGGCGATCAGGATTCTTCCTTCGGGCGGCGCGTAGCGACCGGGCAGTTCAGCCATCTCCCGATCGACATCCTGAAAATTGAGGTGAAACCCCAATGCCGCGATGTACTCCCGAAACAGCACGCGGATGTGCGATAGACTCGGTTCGGTATGAGCCGGTTTGATCGTGATCATGCGTCGCTCCAGAGATTCAGACTATCACGATTGACGCGCCAGGGCACGTGCCGGTTGAATAGCCGTCCATGTCTCAGTCGCCGACCGCACTCGCCAACCCCCGGCATTACAAATACTACGACCTCGTCATGGCGGCGTTCGTGACGGTCCTGCTTTGTTCCAATCTCATCGGCCCGGGCAAGACCTGCGTTTTGCCGTTGCCTTTCGATCTGCCCGGCATCGGCAGAGCCCTCACCTTTGGCGCGGGCAACATTTTTTTCCCCATCAGCTACATCTTCGGCGACGTGCTGACCGAGGTGTACGGCTATGCCCGCGCCCGCAAGGTTATTTGGGCCGGCTTCGGCGCGATGATCTTCGCGACGATCATGGGTCTCTTCGTGATCCATTTCCCCGCGGATCCGGGTGAGCCGTATAACCAGACGATTCAGCCCGCCCTCGAGATCATCTTCGGGAACACCTGGCGGATCGTCGTCGGTTCGATCTGCGCCTTCTGGGCCGGCGATTTCGCCAACAGTTACGTCATGGCCAAGATGAAAATCTGGACCCATGGTCGCCATCTCTGGACCCGAACCATCGGCTCAACGATCGTCGGGCAACTCGTTGATAGCGCGCTCTTCTACCCGATCGCTTTCCTTGGCATCTGGTCGCCCGGCACCATGATCAAGGTCGTCGTATTCAATTGGTTCTTCAAAATTTCAGTCGAAGCCCTATTCACGCCGGCGACTTATGCCGTCGTTGGCTTCCTCAAGCGCGCCGAGAACGAAGATTATTACGATCGAGCCACCGACTTCACGCCGTTTTCGCTAAGCGACTAGGAATTGAAACATTAACCACAGAAGCACAGAGGCGAGGAGAGGAAATTGTCTTGCGCGCCAATAGCGATCTGCGCGAACTTGTCCCCTTTTCTTATTTCAGTTGCTTCTCGGTGACTCTGGGCCTCTGTGGCGATCCTTATCACCCGAAATGAAACGGCGCGAAGAGCCGCCGGTGTTCTTCCTGGCAATACCGGTCGGTCATGCCCGCGATGTAGTCGCAGATTACTCGGTGCGCTCCCTGCTCTTTCACTCTGGCGGCAAAGCGCTCCGGCATCAACTCCGGCTCGGCAAGATACGCCTCGAACAATTCTCGAATCAACCGCCGCGCCTTTGAATCCATCCTGACGACCGCATGGGTGCGATAGACGGACGCGTACAAGAGCTTGCCGAGTTCGTCCATCTCCGCCTTCGTCTCGGTGGAGAATGCAATCAACTCGCGGTCGCACCGCCGCACGTCGTCCGCGCTTTTCACGCCCGCTTCCGCGATCCGCCGCCCACTTTCCGCCGTCGCGTCCTCCGCCAGATCTGCGGCGATACGATCCAGAATCGGCCGGCGTATCGCATGCAGCGTCGCCGACGGGTGGAGCTTCCGCACCCGTCCTGCCGCCTCCCGCCAGATCGCACTTTGCTCCAGAATCTCCTCGGTCAGAATCCCCTGCCCCAGACTGTCTTCGATGTCGTGCAGAGAATACGCAATGGGGTCGGCCAGGTCCGCGATCTGCCCCTCCAACGGCGAGCGCGGCCCACATTCCAGCAACGCCCGTGTCGAATCGTTCAGCGCCTTGGCCCGGTCCGGTCGGTCGTACCACGTCTGATGCTTGATGAGCGATTCGCGCAGCTCGAAGGAGAGATTGAGCCCGCGAAAGTCGGGATAGGGATGTTCGAGATAATCGACGACGCGGAGCGATTGCAAGTTGTGTTCGAACCCGCCGTCAGCCGCCATCAACTCCGCCAGTGCCTTTTCCCCGGCATGGCCGAAGGGGGCATGGCCCAGATCGTGCGCCAGCGCAATGGCGCCCGCCAATCGTCCATTCAGCGAAAGGAGGCCTGCGAGGCGCTGCGCCTGCGCGACGACCTCGAGCGTGTGCGTCAATCGCGTTCGAAAATGATCGCCCACCCCCGTCACAAAGACCTGCGTCTTGTGCCCCAACCGGCGGAAGGCCATGCAATTGATGATTCGCTGTCGGTCCGTCTCAAACACCGCCTGTGCGCCCACATAGGGGTCGGCATGCTCGCGCCCACGCGATCGATCATCACTGACGGCATGGGCCGCCAATTCGCCGTTTGTTTTCGCCTCCTCTTTCGCCATTCGCTATTCGTAATTCGC
>CAYPXR010000086.1:0-26837 GCA_964414585.1 uncultured Planctomycetaceae bacterium | reverse complement strand
GCCTCACGCGGGCGATCAAGGACCTGTTCCCGCGCTACAAGACCATGACGGGGCATTACTGTCTGCGTAAAGGCGGCTGGGACACGCATGGCCTGCCGGTCGAGGTCGAGGTCTGCAAGGAACTCGGCATCCATACGAAGGAAGAAATCGAGAAATACGGCGTCGAGGCGTTCAACAAGAAATGCCTGGAGAGCGTCTTTCGATACACGAAGGAATGGGAGGAGATGACGCGGCGTCTGGGCTTCTGGGTGAACCTCGAGGAAGCCTACGTCACCTATCACCAGAGCTACGTCGAGAGCGTCTGGTGGAGCCTCAAGCAACTCTTCGACGCCGGTCTGCTCTATCAGGGACACAAGATCGTCTGGTGGTGGGCGCAAGGGGGGACGGCGCTTTCGAGCGGTGAAGTGGGGCAGGGCTACCGCGAGGTCGATGATCCGAGCGTGTATGTGAGGTTTCCGATCGTCGAGGAAGGGACTAAGGAATTAAGGGATTTAGGGATTGAGGGAAAGAAAACCAGTTTGCTGGTCTGGACGACGACGCCATGGACGTTGCCGAGCAATACTTTTGCGGCGGTGCATAAGGACTTTGACTACGCCGTCGTGCATGACGAAGAGACGGGCGAGCGACTGATCTTCGCCGCGTCACTCGTGGACCAGATTGCGAAGAAGACCAAGAAGACAGACAAGTGGAAGGTTGAGCGGACGGTAAAGGGATCTGCGATTGTCGGCTTGAGCTACCGACCTCCGTTCGATTACTACCGAAAGCGGCCGGCTCACGAGATCGTGCCGCACGCCGATCGTGGTATCACGTTGGGAGATTACAAGCCGACACTTGCGGCAGGGGGCGAAGATTTCGCCTGCTGGCGGGTCTTGCATGCCGATTTCGTGACGCTCGATTCCGGTTCAGGGCTTGTCCACGAAGCGCCGGCCTTCGGTGAGGTGGACTTCAATCTGCTTATGGAAGAACGGCGACGATTCAAGAATACAGAGAGTGTTCCACTGTTGTGTGCCGTGGCACCCAATGGGACTTTTACGGATGATGCGCCGTCGTACAAGGGCCGCTGGGTCAAGGACTGCGACAAGGACATCTGCCGCGATCTGAAAGAGCGCGGACTGCTTCTTCATCAGGAGCAGTATCGCCACGACTATCCGTTCTGCTGGCGGGCGGACGAGGACCCGCTTATCCAGTATCCGCGCAAGAGCTGGTTCATCCGCACCACGCAGTTCAAGGACGCGATGCTGGAGAATAACCAGCACATCAACTGGCTCCCGGAACACATCAAAGAGGGCCGTTTCGGCAACTTCCTCAAGGACAACGTCGACTGGTCGCTCTCGCGCGAGCGCTACTGGGGCACGCCACTTCCGATCTGGGTCTGCGAGGCGTGCGGGCAGATGGAGGCCGTCGATTCCTACGAATCGCTCGTCAGCAAGCCCGGCGTCGACGGTCTCGGCGTCTGGGAAAGCGCGAAAAGGAATGACCCGACGCTCAGCGACCATCTCAAGGTCCATAAGCCCTACATTGATGCGATCACGTTTAATTGCCCGAAGTGCGGCTCCTCGAATCCTCAAGCCTCAAGCCACAAGCCTCGAGCCTCGCGAATGAAGCGCGTCCCGGAGGTCATCGACTGCTGGTACGACAGCGGTGCGATGCCCTTTGCGCAATGGGGCTATCCGCACAAGAACTCAGAGTCGTTCACGAGTCAGTATCCGGCGGACTTTATCAGCGAGGCGCTCGATCAGACGCGAGGATGGTTTTATTCCCTCACGGCGATCAGCACATTGCTATTTGGTAGGCAGGGGGTGGTCGGAAAGAACTCTCAAGCCTCAAGTCGCGGATCGGCCGTGGCGGACCTCAAGTCTCAAGCCTACCCGCTCCCTTTTCGCAACTGCATCGTCCTCGGCCTGCTCATGGGCGAGGACGGGCTCAAGATGTCCAAGAGCAAGAAGAACTACAAGGAGCCGACGTACATCTTCGAGCATGAGGGAGCCGATGCGATGCGCTGGCTCTTCTTCTCCGGCCAGACGCCGTGGACAAGCATCCGCTTCCAGGAATCAGCCATCGCCGAGGGCCAGCGCGAATTCCTGATCCGCCTCTACAACTGCTACAGCTTTTTCGTCATCTACGCGAACATCGACAAGTGGACGCCCGATCAGAGCCGCGACTGTAAAGGAGCGCCGGGCAGCGCCGCCTCGGAACTGGACCGCTGGATTCGCAGCGAACTCGCCGCCTGCTCCGTCAAAGTCTTCGACGCGATGGAAGCCTACGACAACTACACCGCCGCGCGGGCGATGATCGGTTTCGTCGATGCCCTGTCGAACTGGTACGTCCGGCGGAGTCGTGACCGGTTCTGGCGGAGCGGGATGGATGAGGACAAGAATAGCGCGTACCAGACGTTGTACGACTGCCTCGTCACGACGGCGAAATTGATCGCGCCGTTTACGCCGTTCTTCGCGGAGAATCTGTATCAGAACCTGGTGAGAACGCATGATTCCGCGGCGAAGGAGAGCGTGCACCTTTGCGATTATCCCGTTCTCGCGGCGACACGGTCCGACATGGAGGCCCGGGTCGATCTCGGGCTCAACGACGAGATCGAGCAAGTCCGCCAGGTCGTCTCCTGCGGACGGGCCGCCCGCGCGGCGACGAAGCTGCGCGTCCGGCAGCCGCTCGCGAAGATGGAGGTCTATCATCGGCAGTCGGCGGCGACCCGGAAGTACGAGTCGGTCATCAAGGATGAACTTAACGTCAAGCAGATCGACTGGGTCGAACGCGAGCAGGTCGATCAATACGTGAATTACGAACTCAAGCCCGACTTCAAGAAACTCGGTCCGAAATTCGGCCCGCAGGCCCCGAAGATCAAGGCGGCGCTCGCTAAGCACCCGAACCCCAACGAGATCATCCGCCAACTCGGCGAGACGGGAAGCTACAGCCTGTCGCTGGACGGCCAGCAGGTCGAGTTATCGACGGACGAACTCATCGTCGAGCTTCATGCGAGGGAAGGCTGGGCCGCCGAGCGCATCCCCGGCCAGGGCATCCTCGTCCTCGATTCGCATCTGACGCCGGAGTTGCTCGACGAAGGATTGGCCCGCGATCTCATCAATCAGATTCAACAGGTGCGCAAGACGCTGAATCTTCGCTATGAGCAGCGGATCGATCTGGCCATCGTCGGAGACGCGGACATCGCTCGCGTGGTCAACAAACACGCGGAGCATATTCAGCACGAGACGCTGGCCCAGAACCTGCTCAATCGCCCATTGGCGGGGACGGAACCGACCCGCGTCGAATTCGAGGGGCACCCCGTGGAGATTTACGTGCATCCGCTATGATCGCTTCGCAATTCTGTTTCCTCCTATTTTTGATTTTTTGACGTTTTGACTCTTATGAAGTACACCGCCAAGTCCGCCGACAAATTCGTGCTTTACCAGGAAGCCGTGCAATCCCCGCAGGCCGAGGTCTATTTTTTCGACAAGCTCTATCGCGAGCGCTACGGCAAGCCTGCGACACTTTTCCGCGAGGATTTCTGCGGAACCGCGATGATCTCCTGCGAGTGGGCGAAGTGGCGGCGGGTCAATCACGCCTACGGCGTAGACCTCTGCCGCGAGACGCTGGCCTGGGGGCGCGAGCACAACATCAACCAACTGCCGCCCCATGCCGCGAAACGCGTACATCTTGTCCATCAAAACGTCCTGCACGTCATCAAGCCCAGGGTCCACATCATCGGGGCGTTCAACTACAGCTATTACATCTTCCGCGAGAAGGATCAGCTCGTCCAATATTTCGAATGCGTTCGCCGGTCGCTCCTGCCGCAGGGGATGTTCATCTGCGATGCCTACGGCGGCTGGGAATCGCAGGAACCGATGAAGGAGCGGACGCGATGCAAAGGGTTTACCTACGTCTGGGATCAGGCGGAGTACAATCCTGTCAAGGACGAGACGACTTGCCATATTCACTTTGAGTTTCGCGATGGCACTCGGATGCGAAAGGCCTTTACCTATCACTGGCGGCTTTGGACACTCGGCGGGATACAAGATGCGCTCCGCGACGCCGGCTTTTCCGAAATGAAGGTCTACTGGGAAGGGACGGAGGCCAAGACTGGCCGCGGCAATGGGGCCTTTCGCACCGTGAAGAAGGCGGAAAACTGCTCGGCGTGGAACGCTTATGTCGTGGCGATGCCGTAGAGCGTTAGAAAACAACGATTCTTTCGCTATATTATTCGTAAGGAGGAATCCGAGCGAGTCCGATGCAACAAGACACCCATCAGGTGGCAGCGTCGGTGGGGAAAGATGGGCGCAATGCTGCCCGAGCATCGCGCCCGCTCTGGAAACGAATTCTCGCCCGGGTCATTTTTTTCTATGTCGTCTGGTGCACCGTCCTGTATTTTTATCAGGACAAACTCCTCTTTCCTCGCGATCTGACCGGGCCACCGCTCAAGCGGTTGTACAATTCGAGGACCGAGCAGTTGGAGCGCAACGTACCGGGCGTCGGCAAGGTCGTCGCGTGGGTGATCCGACCGCCGGGGCTTGCACCAGGCGCGAAGACGCCGCTCGTTGTCTATTTTCACGGTAACGCGGAACTGATTGATGATCAGGATGTCGCCATTCTGAGATACGAGCGGCTCGGGTTTTCCATTCTATTGCCGGAATACCGGGGTTATGGACGATCGGCCGGCACGCCATCAGAAGAAGCCATCGTCTCCGACGCGATCTATTTCTTTGATGAGACTCTGAAGCGGCCGGACATCGACCCGTCAAAAATTGTCATCCACGGCCGCTCCGTCGGCGGCGGACCGGCGGCGAGGCTGGCAGCGGTGCGCAAGCCGAAGGCGCTCATCCTCGAATCGACTTTTTCCAGTGCGGCGTCGATGGCGCACAAGTACTGGGCACCGGCCTTTCTGGCGAAGAACCCGTTTCACACCGACCGCGTTGTTGAATCGCTGGATATCCCCATCCTGATCTTTCACGGCACGCATGATTCCATCATTCCCGTCTGGCACGGGCGGGCCCTGCGCGATCTGGCCAGGAAATGTACCTACGTCGAGTTTGATTGCGATCACAACGATTTTCCGGGGACGGATAACGATGGGAAATATTGGGGCCATATCGAGCAATTCCTCAGGGACTCAGGAATGGCTAAAATGTCAGCCGAGTGGAAGATGGCGCCGCAACACCCAACCGAAAAACCTCTTGATTCAAAAAGCCCGGGCGCCGCGGTCGGGCACGGTCGTTTGATGCGCCGGTTTGCAGTGACGGCGGCGACGCTCTATGTCGGTTACGCCGCGTTCATGTACTTTTGTCAGGGGGCCGTCCTGTTTCCCCCGCTGCCCACGTCGTCGGACGATGGATTCCCGCGAAACATGGACAAGCTGTCGATCGACGTGCCGCAGGGAGGGCAGGTCGAGGCATGGTTCGCCCCGGCGCCGAATGCGTCGGCCGAAAAGCCCGCGCCGGTGGTGATCTTTTTTCACGGGCAACTCGAGTTGATCGATTATCACGCCGCGACGGTCAAACGCCTGGGCGAGTTGGGCTGTTCCGTGCTTCTTCCGGAGTACCGGGGATCAGGTCGCTCGACGGCCGCGCTCAACGAGGCCGGACTGCTGGATGACTCGGTCAGAGAATACGACGAGATTCTTCATCGGCCCGATGTCGATCGATCGCGCATCGTGTTCATGGGGCGTTCGCTCGGCGGCGCATCGGCCGTCGCCCTCGCGACGAAGCGCCTGCCGAGGGCGATGATTCTCGAAGCCACGTTTGCCAGTCTGCCGGAACTGGCGCCGCACTATTGGATTCCGTCGTTCATGGCGCGATTCGCTTTTCCGACGGAGAGGCGATTGGCGAGCCTCGACATGCCGGTGTTCATCGCACACGGGCTCTACGACTGGGCCGTGCCGATCTCGCACGGTCACCGGCTGCGCGACGCGGCGCGACACGCGACGTACATCGAGTACCCCACGGGCCATGTTGGATTCATCAACGATGAAAACTATTGGGAGGACGTCGGCAAATTTCTGAACGAGACCGGCGTGATCGACCATCTCCCGATTGCCAAAAACGTGGGCAAGCCCGTTGGACCTGCCCACGCTCGCACTTTTCATTAACACCTCAATTGACCTTCTTTCGCTTATCCTTTGCAGTTGATCAAAGGCCTGGCCATGAAGAAACGTCCACCGATACGAATCGCCGTCTTGATTTCGGGCTCCGGCACCAGCCTCCAAAACCTCATCGATCGCATCGCCGACGGTCGGCTGCGGGGGGTGGAGATCGCCATTGTCATTTCCTCGCGGAGCACCGTCGAAGGGGTGGCCCGGGCGGAGCGGGCCGGGCTGCCGGTCGAAATCATCCGTGTGAAGGATTTTCCCGAGATCGAGCGATTCAGCGATCAGATTTCCCTCACGCTGGATATCTACAATGTGAACCTCGTCGTGCAGGCGGGTTGGCTCTGCTATTGGCGGTTGCCGCCGCGCTGGCAGGGCAAGGTGATTAACATCCATCCCGCGTTGCTCCCGAAGTACGGCGGCAAGGGCTTCTACGGTCTTCACGTTCACGAGGCCGTCTTGGCCGCGGGAGAGACCGAGACGGGCGCGACCGTGCATTGGGTGGACAACGAATACGACCACGGGCAGATCATTTCGCAGAAAAAATGCCCGGTCACCGCCGGCGACACGCCGGAATCGCTCGCACAACGCGTACAGGCGATCGAGCGGGAATTGCTGCCGGACGTGATCGGAAAAATCCGCGACGGTCTGCGAATGAAGCGCTACGGCGTTAACGCACGGCCGTAAAAATCCAGCAGCTTTCGGCGGGCCTCTTCGGGCCGTTCAAACCAGACCTGCATGTGGTCCATGTCGTCGATGAGCCAGAGGTCCCTGGGCTCGCCGGCGGCATCGTAAAGGCGCTGGGCCATTTGAAACGGCGCGATGCGATCGGCGCGTCCATGCATCAACAGGATCGGCGTCGGCGAAAGCCTGGCGATCGTGTCGATGGGATCGTGGCCCGGCGGAATCGTCCAGGGAAACCACCAGGCGAGGACGAGCAGCGCCGGGTTGTGACGAATGTGATAGGAAACGATGTCCCGGTAGTTGGTGAAGGACGAATCGATGGCGATCGCGCGGACCTGTCCCGGTCGATCGGCCAACATCGCGATGGAAATCGCGCCGCCGATGGACTGGCCGAAGACGACGATTCGTGAGGCATCGAGGTCTTCGCGAGCGTGGAGAAATTCCAACGCCGCCGAGGCATCGAGAAGGCTGCCCTCCCGCGAGATTCGACCTTCGCTCCGGCCATAGCCCCGATAGTCAAAGGTCAGGACGTTGTAACCGGTATCCGGCAGCCAGCGGACAAAGTCGAGATGACCGGTGATGTTCGCCGCATTGCCATGGACGTGGAGGACGGTCCCCATGGCGTTACCGCGAGCCGACAGGAACCAGCCATGCAGACGGACGCCGTCGGTCGTTTTGAAGAAAACATCCTCGTAACGCATGGCATGATCAGCGGGCGAACCCCGATCGCGCCGGTCGGGATAATAGAAAACGTGGTTGCATCCGAGCATGAGCAGACACGCAGCCGTCAGAATGGCCGCTTTCATCGATGCCCTGATACGAAGAGGATTAGCGCTTGGAGAACTGGAATCGCTTGCGGGCGCCGGGCTGTCCGGGCTTCTTGCGCTCGACCTTGCGGCTGTCACGCGTGAGAAACCGGCCATCGCGGAGGACCGGTTCCAGCGTGGGATCGGCGCTCATCAGCGCGCGGGCCACGCCCATGACGATCGCGCCGACCTGGCCGGTCTGACCGCCGCCGCGGACGTTGACAAAGATGTCATACTTGCCGACCGACTTGGTGGCCTGGAGCGGCAGCATCACGTCCATTCGATGGCGGACGTCGAAGAAGAACTTGTCGACTTCTCGATTGTGGATCAGGAATTTGCCGCTGCCGGGGCAGATTCGCACGCGGGCCACGGCGGTTTTGCGCCGGCCCGTACCCCAAACATACGTCGCTCCTTTTTTGGGCGTTGAAGGAGCAGTGGAAGCGGCCGGTGGCGTCGCGGATTGATCTGACACGGTGTTGAACTCCGACTGACTAAATCTTGGTCAAATCCAGCGGCTGGCAGTTCTGCGCCTGATGCGGATGCTCGCCGCCGCGATAAACCTTCAGTTTCGTAAGCAGCCGCCGGCCGAGCGCGTTCTTCGGCAACATTCGGCGAACGGCCTTGAGGATCACTTCATCGGGGTGTTTTTTCTGGAAGTCCACAAACGAGGTCACCTTCCGGCCGCCGGGATAGTAGCTGTAGGAGTCGTAGAAGTTCTGTTCGGCTTTGCGGCCGGTCAGCTTCACTTTCTCCGCGTTGGTGACAACGACGAAGTCACCGGTGTCCACGTTCGGCGTATAAGTGGGCTTATTCTTGCCCATGAGGACGGTGGCCAGTTTGACGGCCAGTCGGCCCAGGACCTTGCCATCGGCGTCGACGCAAAACCAATTCCGCTCGGTTTCTGCCGGTTTCGCTTGAAAACACTTCTGTGTGACAGCCGCCATATCGCATTCCGTTTCCAGAGGGTGACGTAATCAAAATCGAGAACCCAACAATGTAGGGTTTTCTGGAGAATTGTCAACGGCGATTCTTTTCAAAAACGCAGAATTCAAGACGGACCGGTCCCGATACGGCCTTCTCTAACTATCGCTGCTTCTGGTGTTTACAGGCCAACGGCCGCCGATTCCCGGCTCTCGGTTGAAGACTGGACCGGGGCCGTTCGCACCGTGACAGGCCGGCCTTTCGCGGCGCTGGTCTGTATCGCCTCCGTGGCCGCGGCGACCATCCCGACCGGTCCGACCAAACCCGCACCGAGGCGACCGGACATCGCCAAGCGGCGGAATTCGGCGGCGAGGCCATCGTAGCCGAGTTCAATCCCGGGATCGGCGGAGGACAGCGTCGATCGGTGCGCGGCATCGACGCGCGAGCCGTTGGCGCAAAGCAAGCAGCCGTCGCGGTCGATTTGCAGAAAGGTACCGTCGGCACCGCGGATTTCCAGGTCGATCCCGACGGTTTCGGCGGGGCCGCTGGCGTGAAAAACCAGGGAAACGACCGCCGAGGACACCGACGTCCCCACGGCCGCAAGGACTCCGTCGCTTTGAGCAACGGAACTGACCTGTCGAAGCGGACCCAGGAGATGATGGACGAGGTCCACGGCCTCGAAGACCTGATCGGCGGGCACGGGACCGTCGTCGTCAGACCCGAGACGCGGCGCGCCGCGGCACGTGGATCTTAGCGTGAGGCTGATCGGCGCGCCAACCTTTCCCGAATCCAAGAGACGCTTGGCCAGAAGCACCGACGGAGCGAATCGGATCGCCGGCGCGGATAGAATCGACCGCCCCGAAAGCTTGGCAAACAGTCCCAGCCGATTGCAAGCAGACGCCCGCCCCGGAGCGCCCGGCACGAGAACACAAGCGGCGGCTGACAGGCACTCCTTCACCAGACGCAGCCGATCGGCCTGCGGTTGGACCAGCACGACGCCGGACGGCTCGGCTTCCTTCAGCAGCGTCGGCAGGTCCGGAAAGGTCCAGCGGGCATGGAATCGCGCGGCGTCGCGTTCTGCGGTCTCGCCACACAACGCTTCAAGCGTACCGACCTTGGCCAGAGAAGAAAACAACCACGGTGACACGGCATGCGTCGGACCGACAAATGCAAATCGAGGCGCTGACATCGATGTTTCCTGGATGCCGGTACGCAGAGGCTACTTTCCGCGCCGGCTCCGAGCGATATAATATCCGCACGATCGGGGGATGCCATGAGGTTGTGAAATGTATCAATCGCTCACACAGTTCTCGGTGTTTCTGGTCAACAAACCGGGCATCTTGTCGAAGGTCTGCGACGAATTGGCCAGGAAAAAAATCAACGTCGTCGCCTTGACCTTGATGGATTCCGTCGAACACGGCGTCTTTCGACTGGTCGCCGAAGACGTGCAAAAGACGCGGGCGGCGCTAAAGGGTCTGAATATCCCCACGACCGAGACTGAAGTGCTGGCCGTGGAGATGCCCAATCGACCGGGGGCCATGGCCGATCTCTGCTCCCGGCTGAATCTGAATCACATCAGCATCAAATACGCCTACGTGACCAGCGGCGCGGCCGGCGGGCGAACGATCGGCATCTTCAAGGTGGACAACATCAAAAAGGCATTAAGAGTGGCCGGTCCGCGAAAACCGGGCCGCCGGGACCGGTTGGTGGTGCGCATGAGCCCCGCGTCGCGCGGTTATTAAGGCGTTGTCATCGGACCTTCCCGCGAATAAACTCTTGATGAGAAGAATGGGGGTCATTCCCGATTCGAGAGTCGTGAGTGATACCGTCCGCGCCTTCGGACCCCGTCAGAAATGGAACGCCCTTCGATGCACCTGTCGAAAAAAGTCATGGGCGGCATCGCCGTCATCATCGGGTTGGTTCTCGCCAGCGTCGGAGTGTCGCGATCTTTTTTCCGATTTAACGACCAGCGGCTTCCCGAAAGGTTTTCGGCGGTCGAACCGGGGGTGTTGTATCGCTCGAATGAGCCGGATGCCCAGGAACTCACCAATATCACGGAACGCTATCGAATTCGCACCCTCTTGATCGCGCGCGAAGAGAAGAGCGAGGAGTTTCCCGACGAAGTCGACGTCGCCAAAAGACTGGGACTAAAGGTCCTGACCATCCCCATCCGTTTACGGGATCCCATTTCAGACGCGCAGATCCGGGCCTTTTTTGAGTGCGTCGACGATCCGTCGAACCAGCCGATTCTGCTTCATTGCTCCGGCGGCCGACATCGGACCGGATTTCTTTGTGCGTTGTATCGAATTGAACGGGAAGGATGGACCGTCAATCAGGCGATCGAACGGATGCTGTCGTATGGCTTCGACGAGACGGACCAGGCGGCGCTCCTGAAACAGCTTCGAGCCTTTCAGCCGGGGACGTGGAAACGACCCGGATCGACGAAAAAATAGCAACCTGGTATTCTTTTGAGCAGAGCGCAAAAAAGCGGCCCGCTCTCGAAAGTTCCTTCTTCGAACAAGCAGACCGCCACGGAAACCGTTCGCCTCCGGTGCCAAGGCTCCCGAAGACCCATATCTTTTCAAGCAAAAAAATGCCGCTGAACAGTGGACCCGATCGTTTTGCCCTTCGAAGTCTTCGCCTTCGTCCGATGACCCGGCGGTGTTTCCATCCGCCGAATCTCCCCTCAGGGGCTTGCGTCCTCGTTCAGAGTTCGGTGCGGCCGGCTGGTATCGCGCTTATCGGTTCCACGATCCCACGTTGCCGTTTGCCTTTCGGACCGGCTGGTGGTTTTCCCAACCGACCGTCGCTGACGAAGGGTTTAATTTTCGTCAACGCACCTCTCATCGAGTTTCGCCGCCCTCCAGGGTCTTGCCCGGACGACGCTAGCCGACGCCTCTCGGCATCGACTCCTTCCATGGGCTTTTGTTCCCTTTGACACATCCGCCGTACGAGGTCCGGTTCACACGGGCTTTGCCTGCCCGCCACCTTCCGCCCGCAGGGTTTGGTTACCCTCTCGACGGCTTGCGCCCTCGCGCGGCTTGCCGGCCTTGTTTCGTGCCGACAGCGCCTGTGGGATTCACCCTTCGAAGCCTTCTCCTCATCGAAGGTCGCGCTGGCATTTCGGCCGACGCATGACCCGCATGCCGTTACCGTCAAGGCTCCGCCTTCATGGACTTTTGGTCCACGGAGGCTGCGAGCCCTGAAGCTCGGCTACCGGGTGCTTCCTTCGGCGAGTCCCTCGCGGCACGACCGGGTGTTTAGCCCGTCCGACCGCCGGTTGCTCCCCTGGGTTTCGCCCCTTTCAGGGTCTTCACTCGCTCGTCTGGGCAGGCGTTTCGGCCCGCCTCCTCTCACGCGCTTGTCCATCGCCTCGGTTGCCCTTGGCGACGGCGCTTGCACCGCAGAGTCTCGATCGACAAGCGAGTTAGCCCGACCGTTGCCGGCCGGACATCCCTCATAGGGTTTTTACACCTCAACGTCCCTGGCATTTAGCCGCGTCGCGAACCCTCGGCTATGTGTTCACCTTGCGAGTCGCCGCACGTTACCGTGCAACTGCACCCGCTCTTGGGGTCCGCCCCGGCTGACCGGAGCTGTCAGGGCCGCTGATCGGCGTCGATCAAGCGCCACCATTCAGTAGCAATTGGAATCTACCCCGGAAAACGATCGTCGCAACAAAAAAACGCGCAGGGCATGCAACTCACATGGACTCGCACCGACTTGCGCGCGGAGCGATTGATGTAACCGTCGCTCGATCAGAAGATAGTCGAACGATCAACGTGCACACAATTTCTTAATGAGTTTCGCGGATTTTTCGTATACACAAGGTGGCGGGCAACCCTTTCACCCACAACTCGATGGTTGTGCCCGACAACTCACAGCATGTAACAGGTCCTGCACACCTCAGGCCGCATCGGGTAGAGTCAGGGAATGGCCAGGTTGAATTTCCCACGAGTCCAGAGGCTTTCAGGTGAGAAACAATTCGCCAAGGTCTTCGCCCGGCGGGTATCCTCGGCGAACAAATTGATCGTGGTGTATGCCGCGCCAAACGGATTGAAGTATTCGCGCCTGGGCCTGTCCGTCGGCCGGAAACTCGGTACCGCCGTTTCGCGAAATCGAATCAAGCGACTGCTTCGCGAGGCCTATCGATTGGAGGCGGCGACGCTTCCGACCGGGTATGATTTCGTCGTGGTTCCCCGCGTGGGTCCGATTGGTACCTTGGTCGATTATCGAGATTCTCTAAGGCTGGTTTGTCGGCGAACGGTGACGTGACCGGATCGCCGCTCCACGGGTTCCCTTCCGCATCACTCCAGATTCGAATCAGCGGCCTTTGGAGTCGAATGACCTCGGAGTCATCCAGCGAACCAGCGCCGTCGAAGCTGCCGTGGGAATCGCCAGGAAGAAAATGGCTGCCGCATACCCCCATAACGCGACGAGGCGTCCGATCGCCAGGGCCGACCAGCTTTCACACAAGTTCGTCGCCCCCATGAGCGCGCTGAATTGCGTCGCGCCGAGCCGGGGATCGGTCAAATCCATGAACATCGCATAGGTTGATGCCGTGAACGCACCGATCGCCATGTAGAGCAAGGTCGTGGTCGCCATCAGCCACGCGGCCGACAAGGATGCGGCGTGGACTCCGGCGATCATCACGGCGCTCACCGCCACCGTCAGGGTAAAAAAGATGACACTTGGACGCCGATCGATGCGATCGGAAATCTTTCCACCGATCAGCGAACCTGCCGCCAGCGCGAGAACCACCGGAACGGCGCGGAAGAGCCCGGACGTCGCTTGCGAGACGCCGGCGTCGATCAACATCGGCCCGACCATGACGCCGACGCCTTCGTAAGCCGCACCCCCGACCGCCGCGAAGGCGAGTGCCATCCACGTCGTCGGCGATCGCAGCGACTGTCGAAGCGCTGCGCCGAACTCGCCCCGATTGCGCGGTCGGACCGGCGCCCCACCCTCATTCGCTCCGTCCGGCCGGATGATGATGACCAGGATCATGGTCGACCAAATGCAAACCAACAGCGCCGGCAGTGTCGCCGCCGTGCCGGTCCATTGCTCAAGGTACAACACCGCCCCACCGAACAAGGACCGCCCGCCGAGCATTCCGACCTGCATCCAGGCATTGATGGAGCCGCGTTCATGGATCGGTACGTGAGCGATGGAGTAGGCATCAATCGCCGCATCCTGCGTCGCGGCGAAAAAAGCATGGACAAAAAGCAGCACGGCGGCCGCCGTCAGGTGCGATTCGATCCCCATGAAGAAAAATGGAATCAGCGCCAGGCCCATGCACGTTTGTGTCACGACAATCCACCCGCGCATGCCGACCCGCGGAATGGGAAAAGCGTCGATCAAGGGCGCCCAGATGAATTTGAAGACCCACGGTAGGACCAGCACGGCCGTCAGCGTCGAGATTTGCTCGTGGGAGACGCCGTGCGCCCGGAGTTTGGTCGGGAGGGCCCACCAGATGTAGCCGATTGGAGCGCCTTCGCTGAAGTACAGCGCGGCGAAGAGAAATCGTCGCCGGAAGACGCCCGCGCGGCGCTGGGGCGGATCAAACCTCAAAATAGGTTCCGTCGCGATCTTTATAGCGCACCTGGTAAAGGTCCTTGCGTCGATCGTTCCACGTCTTGACCGTTCCGGACATCCGGTGCCGCCGCAACATCTCGATGTCTACGTCGTGAATCACGAGCGTCTCGATGTTGGGCGTCGTCTCGGCGGCGACGGCCTCACGGGCAAAGGGAAAGTCGGCCGGGGTAAAAATGCCGGACTGGGCATAGTGAATGTCGGCGTTTTCGACAAACGGAAGATTTCCGACGCAGCCGGAGATGGCGACGAAGACCTGGTTTTCGATCGCCCGTGCCTGTGCGCAATGGCGAACTCGCAGGTATCCGTAACGTTCGTCCGTATTGAAGGGCACGAAGATAATGTTGGCCCCGCGAGCCGTGACGACCCGTGCGATCTCGGGAAACTCGATGTCGTAGCAGATCAGGATGGCGACCTTTCCGCAATCCGTGTCGAACACATCGACCCGCTGCCCGGGCGCGACACCCCACCATTTCCGTTCGTTCGGCGTGACATGGATTTTCTTCTGCTTGTCGACCTTGCCGTTGCGGTGGAAGAGACAGGAGACGTTATGAAGCTCGTCGTTTTCGATCATGAAATGGGAACCGGCGATGATGTTGATATTGAATTTGACGGCCAGGCGGCCGAACAATTCCATGTAGGGTTCCGTGAAATCCGCTAACTTCCGGGCGGCCAGACCCGGGCGCTGCGTATCAACCAGTGTGAGCAATTGCGTCGTGAAAAGCTCGGGAAAGAGGACGAAGTCCGACCGATAGTCGGAGCCGACATCGATGAAAAACTCGCATTGCCGGGCGAATTCGTTGAATTCCTTGACCGTCCGCATCTGATATTGCACCACGCAAATCCGTACGAGGCTGACGGCGCGAAATTGGCGCAACTTGTCCTTCACATACTCCAGATTGGTCCATTCGAGAAACGTCGCGTAGCCGCGGGATTCCGTATCGGCCGGGAAATAGTCCGGAATCAGCCGCCGCAGTGCAAATCCATTGGAGAGTTGGGCCGTCAGGACGGGATCGACGAGCTTTTTGCTGACCACCCGTTCGACATACTCCCGCGCGCTCATCTGGTCGGCATGCTTCCCATAGCCGGGAATCCGCCCGCCGACGATGATGCTGCGGAGGTTCTTACTCCGGCAGATCTCCTTGCGGGCGTCGTAGAGCCGCCGCGCGAATCGCATTCCGCGACAGTCGGGATCAACCATGACCTCGATGCCGTAAAGGGTGTCGCCGATCGGATCGTGATTCCGAATGTATCCCGAATCGGCGATTTCCTTCCAGTTGTGCCACGCCTGATACCGATCGAAGTCCACAATCAAATTGCTGGTGGACGCGACGACCCGGCCGTCGGCCTCGATGCAAAGCTGACCTTCGGGGAAGGTGCGGATCTGGCTTTCAAATTGCTCGCGCTGCCAGGGTTTCATTCCGGGAAAGCACTTGAGCTGGAGCGCCACAACCGCGTCAAAGTCGTCCAGCGTAAGTTGGCGAAGCGCGACTTTCCCGATCGATTTTGACGATTTCGGAGACTTTGATTTCCCATCGGATCGAGCCATGAAATAATTCCTTCGAGGGTTTGTCGGCGCTGGACCGGGCTAATTGAATGGACAGGATCATACGTCCGGCCGGAAAACGACAATAGATGTTTTCGAGCGGACCTACAAATCGGGGTCAGACTGTGGTGCCGGCTTCAGCCTCAGCAGGATTCCCCGCGGCCGGCCGATGATAACCGTCGCCCAAACGGGTTCACCCTCTCGAAAATCGGAAGGATCAACGGCCCAATCGTCCTCGTCCACCAACTCCGTCAGGTCTTCGAGAATCTGGAATCGAACGATCAGGAATCGGGCAGGATCGTTCCGACTGGTCTGACTCGTGGCACGCGATCCTTTGTCCTGTGCCGCCGCCAGATGAGGCCAGGGCTTGTCGTCCAGAGGCTTTGCGCGTAATCGAACCATATCGTCCGTGATGCGTTTGATCCGGCCTTCAATTTCGACGACGGACATATTGATCTGCGTCGCTTCCTTGGAAATGTGCGACGGCGATTGACTCGAATCGATGTCCTTGGACTGCACCTCGCAGACAATACCCTTGATGAGAAACGACTCGTAGTCGTCGACGTCGATGTCATGCCCGGGAACGGTCATCTTCATGCGATCCCACTGCGGAACGAGCACGCGCTCGACCGACGCGCCCGGCCGCAACGACCGAACCAGGAGGTAGCCTGGATAAGCGTCCTGATCCGAATCAATCGGTTTGAACTTGATGATGCGACTCAGGGCCAGGGCGGAACCGCCGCGCCGTCCCCCGCGGCCGCCGGGAATGCCTCCGTTGGGATCGGCCGGCTGGGCACGGACCAATGTTCCCAGAAACGTGGCGAACACGGCCGTTGCGATGGTGACGAGCACGACCATGACCGGTTTCTTAGGGTTCATAAAAGACACCTCCTCCCGTTTGGAGTCGCCGCTTCAAGGAAGTAGCGTCCCGATCGAGTGGCCGAGTAGTTCCGTTCCTTCGAAAAGCCGAACGCGAACGACGGGCGCCGGCAGGCGCACGCCGCTTCTTCGCGTCGTGCGTTGAAGCTTTGGTGATGGAGGCCAGGGTCCGTCGCAGCAGGCTTGCGAACTGCTTTTGTTCGGCGGGCGTGAAGAAATGAACGATGCGACGAGCATTCTCAAGCCGGCCCCGCGTCGCACGATCCACGAGCTGACGTCCTTTCCGCGTCAGAGTGATTCGAACGCCTCGGCCGTCGCTGGGCTCGTCCCGTCGCTCAATCAGGCCGGCTTGCTCCAGCCGGTCGATTCGATTCGTCATCGCTCCGGAGGTCAGGATCACGACGTTCATCAGTTGCGTCGGCGAAAGCGTGAACGGCGGACCGGACCGTCGAAGGGCCGCGAGCACATCGTATTGCCAAAGCGTCAGCCCGAAGGGCGCCAGCGCCCGATCAGCGGAGTGCTCCAAAGGCTTGCAAAGCATCAACAATCGATGGACGATCTCCAGCGGCGACGAATCCAAGTCCGGACGCTGCTGCTTCCATTGTTGGACAATCGAATCCACCAGATCATTTTTCATTTACAGGACCTGCCTTTCGGGCCGTAATTTTAGTCGACACTTATCTTCACGTCAAGATATATGCGCGCCCGTCAATTCGGCCGTGATCCTGGAAAGACTTTCCGCCCCATCGGGCTCACCGAAATCGCTCCGCCGACTCCCATCCTGAGCCCCCGGGCCAACGAACAAGATCATCGATGTGAATCAAGATCTAAGGGGTCAAGCATCCGGCCCGTGCCGCCCACAGGCCTCAAAAAGACGAGACCCCGCCGAGTCTCTACTTTCGAGGTCCCTTATCTCCATGGCGATATTTCTGGGACGTAGGAGAAAAAAAACCTATCGAATGGTTTTTGGTCAAGGTGTCCGCCCGACCATCCGAATGGAGGGGTGAATCGGACTTTTGAGGGAGAGATTAGGCATACACCCACAACCCGCTTCGGCAACCGAAAGGTTGCCACAAGCGGTCTTCCCACCAGGCCGGGGCCCGAAAAGGCCTCGGCTTTTTTTTGTCCAATGAGAATGACGGAATCCGCCGGATTACGTTTCGTCAGCGGTGGGAACGTAATCCAAGTCGCGGTGGCGCTGCGCGGTCAGCGATACTGCCGCGGCCGATGGAGCGCGCAGCGCGTCGCGAACCGCCGTGGCGATGCCGGTGGCGTCAATGCCGCATTCGGCGAGCTGGCCGACTCGCGAGCCGTGAGCGACGAATCGATCGGCGGGAATGCCCAGCACAACGACATTCGCGGCGGACAGGCCCAATCCTCGTGCGGTTTCCAACACCGCCGAGCCAAATCCCGCGGTCACCGAATGATCCTCGACGGTCATCACAGGCCGGTTTCGATCGAGGGCCTCGGCCACCATTTTCTGGTCGATCGGCTTGGCGAAACGGGCATCGACCACGCGTACGTCGATGCCGTTGGCGTAAAGCAACTCCGCCGCATCCAACGCGGCGCGGCACGTTGCGCCGTATGCGAGGATCGTCGCATCATCGCCTTCGCGAAGCGTGACGGAGCGTCCCAGCTCAAAAGGCGGCGGTTGATTGTTGGGGTAGAGCGGCTCGGGGATGGTGTCGCGCGGGTAGCGGATGACCGACGGCGTATTCAAAGTCGTCGCAAGGCGCAGGGCACTGCCGATTTCCGCGCCGTCGCCGGGGGCCATGACGACCATATTTTGGAAGCCTCGCAGATACGCGATGTCAAGAAATCCGTGATGCACCGGCCCATCGCCGCCCACGAGTCCGGCGCGGTCGAGGCAGAAGATCACCGGCAATCCCTGGAGCACAACCTCCTGGAAGACCTGATCAAAGGCCCGTTGCAAGAACGTCGAGTAGATGGCGACGACCGGGCGAAGGCCCGCCTTGCACAGGCCTGCGGCAATATCGACCGTTGCACTCTCCGCGATGCCGCCATCGAGGTAGCGTTCGGGAAATACTTCCTGATACTTGTTGAGACCGGTGCCGTCCGGCATCGCGGCGGTCATGGCGTAAATTCGCTTGTCCTCGCGAGCCAGTTGAATGATCGCATCGGCGAAGGTGGCGGTATAGCTGACGCCGCCCTTTTGAATCTCCACGCGACAGCCCTCGACCTTGAACGGCTTGGGGCTGTGGAACTTCGTCGGATCGGCCGTCGCCCAATCGGCACCCTTGCCTTTTTGCGTGTGAACGTGAAGCAGAACGGGATGGTGGACATCCTTAAGCACGCTGAACAATTCGATCAAATGGTTGATATCGTGTCCGTCAGTCGGACCGACGTAGATGAACCCCAGTTGTTCGAAGATCTGATGCGGCGAGACGGTCGCCTTGAGACCTTCCTTGAGGTGGTCGAGCGCATCGAAGGCGGCCTTGCCGATGACCGGCACGTTCGGAAGATACTTTTTGACTTTCCTCTTGAGCTCTTCATAGACCGGGCTGACGCGGAACTTGGCCAAATATTCGGCCATGCCGCCCTGCGTCGGGGCGATGCCCATCGAATTATCGTTGAGGACGACGAGCAATTGTCTACGAAGCGTGCCGGCCTGGTTGAGACCCTCAAAGGCCACGCCGTTGAAGATGCTGGCATCGCCGACCACGGCGACGACGCGGCGATCTTCGCCGAGGGCCGAGGCGCCGCGCGCGAGACCAACCGCCGTGGGGATCGCCGTACCGGCATGGCCGACGTTGAAAAGGTCGAAAGGGCTTTCCTCGGTATTGGGGAATCCGCTGATGCCGCCAGCCTTGCGGAGCGTCTCGAATCGCTCGTTACGCCCGGTGAGCAGCTTGTGGGGATAAGCCTGATGACCGACATCCCAGAGGAGACGGTCATATTGGAATTCAAATGAATAATGCAGAGCAATCGCCAGTTCGACGACGCCGAGATTGCTCGCAAGATGTCCGCCGTTCTTGCCCACGACGGCGATGATGCGCTCGCGGATCTCCTGGGCGAGTTGAAGAAGTTGTTCGCCGGAGAGACTTCGCAATTCCGTGGGGGACTTCAGCGTGGGTAAAATGCTTTTCATAGTCGTAGGAATCCGTTCATCACTGGTTCGTTTAACGCTCCCGATTGACAACGTAGCGCGCCAGGGCGACGAGCCGCACCGCGCGTTCACCGAAGGGCGAAAGTGCGGCCACGGCCCGATGACTGTGCATCGTTGCAATTCGCCGGGCCTCTTCCATGCCTACGGCCCGGGCGTACGTTTGTTTGCAGGCGGTCTCGTCTTTTTGAACTGGCTTGCCCATGTTCTCAAAACTACCGGTCACGTCGAGCAAATCGTCGGCGGCCTGGAAGGCCAGGCCCAGCTCGAGTCCGAAATCACCGAGGGCCGATATCTGCGCGGCGTCCGCTCCGCCCGCGAGCGCGCCGAGCTTGCAGGCGGCCTGGAACAATCGCGCCGTCTTGGCGGCGTGAATGCGCGCGACGATCTCGGCATCGGGCGCCTTCGATTCACCTTCCAAATCTTCAATTTCCCCGCCGATGAGGCCGCGTCCGCCGGTCGCCTCTGAAAGCTCTCGAATCAAGGCGATCGCCAGCTCCGCGTCGTCGATTTCGCGGGAAAGTATTTCGAAGGCGAAGGTCAAGATCGCGTCTCCCGCCAGGATCGCCGCGGCCTCGCCGAATTGCTTGTGGCTCGAGGGGCGTCCGCGGCGAAAATCATCGTCGTCGATCGCCGGCAGATCGTCGTGAATCAGACTGAACGTATGAACGCACTCGACCGCCACCGCCGCAGGCATTACCGCCGCGCCGTCCTCGCCACAGAGCTCACAACACCAGATCGCCAGCGCGGGGCGCAATCGCTTGCCCCCGGCGTCGAGGCTGTAACGCATCGCTTCGATCAAACTCGACGGCACATCGGAATATCTTTGCAAATACTCACGCAACGCCCCGTCAATCGAGGCGGAGGTATCGCGAAGAATTGTCTGGAAATCGTCGGCGACGGCGACCGGCATCGAGGCTACTCTGACGCGACCCAGGTTCGGCCCGCCATTACGACGGGCGAATGGCCGGACCCGGACTTGGCAGTTCATTGTAGCCGAAAAAGGCCGGCGTTGCGATGCCCGGCCCAGCGGATCGAATTTTCAAAAAAATCGGCGAGTTGAGACGGCCGGCCCGGACGGGCTAATCGTTATCGCCCGCGACTTTCTTGGACGGTGCGACGCCGCTCTCGCCGGAGGCTTGCAGTTGCTGAATCTTGAACTCCGCATCGGTCAGGACCGTGCGGCAATGCTGGATGAGGGACATTCCTTCCTCAAATTGCTTGATGGAATCCTCCAGGCCGATCTTGCCCTGCTCGATCGCCTCGACGATCTTTTCGAGGCGGCTCATGGCTTGTTCGAAATTGAGTTTCTCTTTGCTCATGGATTCATCAACTCGCTTCAAACAGTTCGCCCTGTCGCTGATCCAGGACGCGGCTGGCAATCTCACCGGCGGACGTTTGAGTCCTTAGATCCTCGCCGGCGCGGACGTCTTCGGCCCTGGTCACGATCCTACCAGATTTCTTTTTGCGGGTAATGGTGAAGCCGCGCTTGAGGACGGATTCATGGCTGTTGGCCAGCAGTCGATCGTTCAGGATCGCCAGGCTTTGCTCGCGCTGTTCCAATCCTCTTTGCAAATCCCGGTTAAGACGTCCGGCGAGCGCGTCAAGACGGAGACTCTGCGATTCGAGCAACCGCCGCGGCGCAATGGCCGTCAGTCGAACTTCGCTAGTGTGAAGCCGCTTTCGGCTGGCGGCGGTCATTCGCGATGCGACGATCCGCAAACGGCCGCCCGCTTCGTCGATCGCCTGCTGCCGCTCACGGATTCGACTGACGGGATCGCGAAACCAATGATATCGACGGACCAGCTCCAATCGGCTCCTGGCGGATTCCAATGATCGAAATAGCGCGCGAAGCAGCCGATGTCGCCGACCGTCGAGTTCCAGCAGCACGTCGGAGAGTTGCGGCGCGACGAGTTCCGCCGCCGCCGTCGGTGTCGCCGCGCGGACATCCGCGACGAAATCGGCGATCGTAACGTCGACTTCATGTCCGACCGCGCTGACGATGGGAATCCTGCTGGCATGAATCGCCCGCGCGACGGCTTCTTCGTTGAAGGCCCATAAATCTTCGAGCGACCCGCCGCCGCGGCCGACGATCATGACGTCGATCCCTCCGAGCGACGCACTGGCGGCATTCAATCGCCGAATCGCGTCGGCGATCTCGTTCGCCGCGCCCTCGCCTTGCACTTTCACGGGAAAGAAAAGAATCTGAATGCACGGAAATCGGCGTTGAAGGGTTTGGAAGATGTCGTGAACCGCCGCACCGGTCGGACTCGTGACCACCGCGACCCTCGCTGGATAACGCGGCAGCGCGCGTTTGCGCGCCGGATCAAAAAGCCCCTCCTTTTGAAGCCGATCACGGAGTTGCCGAAAAGCAAGGTCCAGCGCCCCGACGCCGCGAGGCTCCAGCTTGCGAACGTAGTATTGGTATTGCCCCCGCGGCTCATACACATCGACCGTGCCCGTCGCAATCACGGCCATGCCATCCGTCGGCTGGAACTTGAGCGTCGACGCCGCCGATTGCCACATGACACAGCGAACCTCGCTCTCTTCGTCTTTCAACGTGAAATAGACATGACCGCCCGAAGGCCGCGAAATGTTGGAAATCTCGCCAACGACGTGCAGCGTGCCGGGCATGAACTTTTGAATCGCCGCGCGGACCAGCCGCGTGAACGCCGTCACCGTCAAGACGTTGGATCCACCCGTTTCTTGCGGAGCAAACAGGCTCGACGTCTCCGACGGCGCTTTGACCTTGTTGGGGTCAAACGTCCGCCGCCCCCCCTTCGACTGCTTCGCCATCAGAGCGGCTCCTTCCAGAACCCGTACTCGCGGCTCTTATCAGGGTCGCTGCATATCCGCTCGCCCTCCTGAACAAAGCCGTTCTTGAGATAGAGCGCGTGCGCCTCTTTGAGAACGACGTCGCTCCAGGCGATCATTCGCACACAGCCCTTGGTACGGGCATAGTCCATCGTGATGTTGAGTAGCCGCCTGCCGAGACCCCGCCCCCGAAAATCCGGAAGCAAATAGAGCCGGTGCAACTCCGATACCGGCGCGTGCGTCGTGACGCCGACACAGCCGACTACCCGGTCGCCGTCGAGTGCCACCCAAAACATGCCGCCGCCGGCAATGTAATAATCCTCGATCGTATAAAGATCGCGGTGGTAGCCGTGGGCCTCCCATTGCCAACCGTATTCGCGATAGACAGTCTGCACCGTCTCGATCACGCCGTCCTGGTGGAGCGGCTGATAATCGGCGATCTTGCACATGAGAGGGAGAGATACCGGCGCGGGCCTGTGCTTGCAAGCGACGCCGCGGCGTCAATCCGCGTCGTCGGGCCCCGGGCCGACGCCATCCACGCGGATTCGTTCGATATGCGACGCCCGACCGGTGTCCGAATCCACCGTCACAAAAACGCCGCACATCCGCGGATCATCGGTGGCCACATCAAACGGCGACGGCATCCCCGTCGTCAGGTAACGAAGGATTCGGTCTTTTCGACGGCCGAGAACGCCGTCGTAAGGGCCGGTCATGCCCAGATCGGTGATGTAGGCCGTACCGCCGTCGAGGACGCGCTCGTCGGCCGTCTGAACATGCGTATGCGTTCCAAAGACGACGCTGACGCGACCGTTGAGGTGCCAGCCCATGGCGATTTTTTCGCTCGTCGCCTCGGCGTGCATGTCCACAACGATAATCTTCACGTCCTGCGGCACGCGTTCGAGCACGCGGTCAATGGCGGCGAATGGACAATCACACGGCGGCTTCATGAAGAGCCGGCCCATGAGCGAGATCACCGCAACACGAGCGCCTTTGCCCGTTGTGAAGATGGCGACCTCCTTGCCGACGGAGCCTTCGGGATAGTTCGCCGGCCGGACGATCCGTTCGGACTTCTCCAGAGTCGGGAAGATCTCGTTCTTGCGATAGATGTGGTCGCCGAGCGTCATGAGATGGACGCCGTACTTCAGGAATTTGTCGTAGAGAACGTTGGTCAACCCAGAGCCGGCGGCGGCGTTTTCGACGTTGACGATGACGCAGTCGACGCCGCGCTCCTTGTTCAGCTTGGGAATGGCTTGCGAAAGAACGGCGCGACCCGGCTTCCCGACGACGTCGCCGACGCAGAGCAAATTGATATTCAAGGACGCCCGCTTTCTAGCCGCCCATGGCGGAAACCGAAGTAGTTCAGAGTCTAGATTCAGGTCGACCGAAAGTCAAAACACCCGGCGCGATCGGAAAGCATCGTCTTGCGGACTCTCTCCGAATATGAAAAGGGGATGAAGTTTACAGGTATGTTCGCACACGAATGGCCGGAAGGCTGAGACGTGGGCGTGGTTGGTGATGTCCGCCGAAGGCGGTCGTCGAGCGATTTTCTTTTCAAGCCATCAGAGTGGATCAGAGACGCCGCGAGCGCTGCGGGTGACGGCGGCGAGCGAGAAGGAACCCCGCAGCGAGAGGGCCGAGCGTGGCGGGTTCGGGGACGGGGGTGAGGGAGAAGTGGATTTCGCCGGAGGATGCGCCGGAAGTGCCGGGCGGGCCGGCGTTAAATTGATCGGTGAACGCGCCGCAATGGATTTTGTAATTATGACCCGCGAAGAGATTCAGCGCCTCGACGGGCAGCGTCAACGTGCCGTGGGGCGGGTCAAGACCGACGTTGCCGCCTTGGCGGCCTTGGTTGTAGATGTTCTCGTTGGCGGTGAAGTCGGCAATGAGGATGGTTAATGCGGCCTGACCTAAGACCGAAGTGGGCCAATCGTAGTTGTATCGCGCGGAAAGTGTCAGCGTCGAGTCAATCCCGGGTGTGAAGTAGATTTGACCGCCGCTGCCGACGCGCCCGTCGAGTTGAGTCATAAAGTGGTCAATAACGATGTTAAAGGCGGCGGCATCGCCCGACCAGGACATGTCATACAAGGTATCGGCATAAGAGTTTCCTGATTGAGCATGGATGACGTTAAAATAGGGGTTCTGAACGACATTCGTACCTTCTCCGTCGATATCGTTTTCAGCATAGACGATTGAACTAAGCGACCATTGAGAAACAACCAAGTCCGCGCTAGCCAGGTTGGCTTGAGACAACAACAGAGCCATGCCGATTGCGAGCGCGAGTCTAATCCTGACCATAACAACTTCTCCCTCAAAATCTTAAGCGAATATTGGCCACGCGCCAAGGAAGCAAGAGGGATTCTGCGAACAACCACGGGTGCAGGAGCACGGATTTTCGTTTGGATTTCTGAAGAATTTAGCTTTATCGGTCTTGTTTGGCATACAAATTGCTAAACGCAAATCCAAGGCGCGGCCAACGGAATGACTTCCAATTTCTACCCGCGCAATCCTCAATTCTCAGCAAAGGAGCAGCATCATGAAAACCACAGCAGGGATTGGATGGGTTGCAATATTGGTAAGCCTCTTTGCCATTTGCCCTACAGCGCGGGCGAGCACTTGGTACGTGGACGACAGCCACACATCTGGAACACGGGATGGCACGAGTTGGTCCAGGGCCTTTCAATATCTTCAAGAAGCCTTGGACGCTTCCGGTTCAACCGATATTATCAAGGTTGCTCAAGGAACCTACTATCCAGACGTAGGGTCCGGACATACCAACAATTTGCAATCTGAGACATTCAGACCGAAAGTGGGTGTCAAGCTATTAGGCGGCTACATCGGCTACGACAACCCAAATCCGGACACGCGAGACATCGGGGTGTACGTCACGGTCCTCAGCGGCGACTTGGCGCAAGATGATACTCCCGACTTCGGCAACTACTTTGAAAACGCCTACCATGTCCTCGACCTCAGCATATCCGATGAGTTTACGCTCGTTGAGGGCTTTACCATTACACACGGCTACGCCAGCAGCAGCAATGAAACCGGGCAGGGATACGGGGGCGGCGTCTACAACTGGCCCGGTGTCGGCTTCACCGGTCTCGCCAAGGTCAAAAGCTGCCTAATTTCATACAATTTGTCGCTCTACGGGGGCGGCGGCGTATACTTGCGGGCGATCGGAACACCGGGACCGGCGTTTGACCATTGCAACATCATTGGCAATCGAACGGATGCCTTGCATCAGCACGCAAGCGGAGGCGGAGTTAATATCTACGATGCCGCCGCCGAATTCACCGGCTGAGATATCGAGTCGAACTCCACGACCACCTTCACCGTCGACAAAACCGGCGGCGGCTTTTCGATTACCCAGACCGCGGCGAATAACAGAAAGGTCCAGCTTTCAAACTGCACGTTGACGGACAATTTGGCGGGCTATGGAGGCGGTCTTTTTGCACGGGTCGGAGTGCTGGAAATCCGCTCATGCAGTTTCAAGGGAAATGAGGCAAGAATTGGACATGGCGGAGGCATCGACGGCGCGGATACCGATAGCAACGAGGACTCCTTGACGCTCCTGCTGGTTCAATGCGAGTTTACCGACAATCTGGCGATCAGCGACGGAATTTCCCCCTATAACGGAGGCGGCGCGATTTACCTCGGTGATTCGGTCTCTGATGGTTCGCTCTATGATCACAATTGCGATATTGTAAATTGCCGGTTCCAGTCCAACCGGGCAACCAACGGCGGCGTGGGCGGTGCGGTCTATACTCAAGCGCATGGTCCGGTTCAGCTTACGAATTGTCTGTTTGATTCCAATACCTCGGAACCCCTCGAATCATTCGAGCTCAATGCATACGGAGGGGCGATTTATGCACTTTTGTTAGGCGGAGCAACCGGCAATTCACTCAACTTGACGAACTGCACCCTCGTGAAGAACGAGGCGCAAGGCGACAACGGCCGGGGCGGAGGAGTTTTTTTCAGTCAGGGTATATCGATCGGCGTCTTCAACTCCATCCTGTGGTGGAACGGCGATGGAAACGGGGAGGGGGCTTCTTCGCAGATCGACCACAGCGCCGGCGCGGGTAGCGCCACGGTCCGCTACAGCGACGTGGCAGGCGGATACTCGGGAACCGGTAACATATCGAGCGATCCGCTTTTCGTGGACTCTGGGCACGGAAATCTCCGGCTTCAGCCTTGTAGCCCCGCGATCGACGTTGCGGACTATGACAGCGTGCCTTCTGATGTTCAGGACGTCGACGACGACATGGACACGGGCGAGAAGACGCCCGACTTGGATCATCATGTTCGAACGGTCGACTTCCTCGGCCATGCCCCGGCCGAAGACATCTACCCGGATATGGGGGCCTATGAACATATCGCGCCCGTTTGCTC
>CAYPXR010000085.1:0-39579 GCA_964414585.1 uncultured Planctomycetaceae bacterium | reverse complement strand
CCAGAGTATAGGATGGCGAGCGCCATCCGATACTCTGGAAGGGTAGTAAGTCAATCCAGCCAAAGGGGTTGCAAAACGACGTAGAAAAACATGAGCCAAGCGCCAATACATAGATTGCTGCCCTAATAATACCCAACGACGTGAATAGCCAGGCTTCGCTCCAGCAGTACTTTATCCACCCGAAGCCCTTGAATAGCCATGGGTTAGCGAAATACTAAGGTAAAACTAATTTACACAAGATTAGTTTTACAGTGGTATAACAACTCCCAAAAACGGAACCATCCCATGCTTGGACCTACGACTTTTTTTGCGTTTCGAGATTTGTTCCCCGTGGACCGCGAAGCGAGGAACCAGGCGCGGGATGCGCGGGCGGATGTTGCCGAGTTGGGGGCGAGGGTTGATCGGCTGTCGTTGATTACGATGGCGTTATGGTCACTGGTGCGGGATCAGCTTGGGCTCACCGAGGAGCAGCTTGCGCAGCGCGTGCAGGACCTCGATCTTTCGGACGGCAAGCTCGACGGGAAGATCAATCCGCAGGCGACGAAGTGCCCCAAGTGCGGAAAGATGGTTTCTCCGCGACATGCGCGGTGCTGGTATTGCGGGCGAGTGCGCGATCAAGTCTCGATCGCCTGACGGCCGGACACATCCAATGTTGCTGGTTAGCGGGCCGAAAGAATCATTCATTCGCCGGCAGATCTTTTTTGTGGAAATAATCCAACAACGATTTTTTATCCAGCGGCGACACTTCGTAGAGCACCAGCTTTCCGACCCTGCGGCGGAAGAGGTGTAGTTTGCTTCCGTCGGGCAGCTTGGGCTTGGTGTCGTTGCCGAGGCGGTCCACAATGACGATCACATTATTCCCCTGGACATCCGCAAGGAAGACGACGCCCGACGCGCTGAGGCAATCGGCATAGGAGAGTCCGACCATGGACACGCCGGCGGGCGCGGCCTCGAAGACGAGGCCCTGGCCGAGCTTCATGAGAAAGGTGCTGACGAAATCCTTTTCGTCCTTGCAAACCCATCGGGGTTTGAATCCGGCGGCGACGAGACTGTCGTAGACTTCTTGCACCGACTGTTTGACCAGGTCCGCCTTCTGTTGGATGATCGGCGCTTCTTTATCCTGCCACATGAGCCAGCCCCACCAACCACCGACGGACAACACCAGCACCGCGGCGACCATGGCCATTCTCCAGATCCACGGGCTGATTCTGGTTTGCCCCGGCGCCGACGGTGGCGCGGTTTTTTTTGAACCCGTGATTCGGGCCAGGACGGCGTCCGCCGGCGGCGGCGCGAAGGCGCGCCGGAGGGAATCGTCGAGCTTCGTCTGGCAGTTCAACTCGGCGCGAATCGCCGCGTTCTTGGTTTTGGCCTGCTCAAACGTGTGCCGCTGTTTTTCATCGAGCAGCCCGTCGGCGTGGGCATTGATCCAGCGCGAGAGTTGTTGATACTGTTCCTGGTTCATTCCCGTTTTCCGGTCGCCTTTACATCGGCCTCATGCCGGTCCCGCCGTTGGCTTCGCCCCACCCAGATGACGCCGCAGAAAATCCCGCGCCCGGTGGACGTGGGTCATCGCCGCCGCCTGCGGGATGCCGAGCAGCGCGGAGATTTCGGAATAATCCATTCCATGAAGTGTTCGCAGGAGCAGGCAGGCGCGGGCGGCTTCGCCGACTTCGCCGACGGCGCGCATCATCGCATCGTCGAATTGCGGCTGGTCTTCCAGGGGCTTTTCTTGAGCCACGTCCCTGACGTCGGCGTTCGTCCTGGCGTCGCCGGCCTGTTGCTCCTTGCGCATGGCGTTCAAGGCGACGCTGCGCACCATCGGAGCCATCCAGGTGGTGAAGCTGCTTCCGGGTTGAAACTGGTCGAACTTATCCACGCCGATCAGCGCGGCATCCTGGACTACGTTATCGGCCCGCGTTCGATTTCCCGTGATACCGGCGGCGATCGTCCACAGAACGGGAAAAGACCTGGAGAATTGTTGCGCGAACTCCTGCTGGGCCCCTTCCGTTACGGCGGGGGGCTTTCCCTGTCCGGGCGCGGTGTCCGGTTTCGACATCGTTTCGAGGACCCTCGTCAAATCAAGGTCGGCAAACGGGCCGGTTCTTGCGCTATTTCGGCTCCGTTGGCCTTTTGTCTCGAACATCATACCATCGTGTCACTGAAAAGGCGTCATTTTTTCTACTCCCGGGCGCCGGGATGCGGAGGATTGAGATGATGGGGACAGTTGTCGCGGCCTGGTTGGTCGCCAGTTTGGCGGGAAGCGCGATCACGGCATTGGACCGAACGGACGCCGAGCCGGTTGGCATGACCGATCGCCTGAACCCTGTCGCGGACCCCAAGGCGGTGGTTATCAAAGGCAATGCCCGGTTCACCATTTTGACGCCGTCCATGGTTCGCCTGGAATGGTCTCCCGACGGGGTCTTTGAAGATCGGGCCTCGCAGGTCATCGTCAATCGTCGTTTGCCCGTTCCGACGTTTGAGATTTCCGAAGGCGGCCCGCTTCGCACAACGACGCGGCCGGCGTCGACCGAGGGCCCGGCGGTTCTGACGATTCGCGCCGACAACGTCGTTATCAAATACAAGCAGGACGGCCGTCGATTCAGCAAGGACAACCTCGTCGTTCAATCGCGCGTCGGTTCGAAAGAAATCTGGGTGGACGCCACACCGCCGTTTTCACCGGGCGGCAATCTGGGCGGAACGACCCGAACGCTCGACGGCATTTCAGGCGCCTGTCCATTGGAGCCGGGATTGCTCAATTACACGGGATGGACTTTTCTGGATGATTCTCAAACGCTGCTGTTCGATGATGGAGATCAGCCCTGGGCGAGGCCGCGTCAGAGTCACGAGGCGCTGGATTGGTATGTTTTTTCGTACGGCCACGATTATCAAAAAGCGCTCGGTGAGTTCATTCAAGTTGCCGGGCGAATCCCGCTGCCGCCGCGATTCGTTTTCGGCGCGTGGTGGTCGCGCTATTGGGCCTATTTCGACGAGGAGCTGCGCGACCTCGTAAAACAATTTCAACAGAACGAAGTGCCGCTCGACGTCCTGGTCGTCGACATGGACTGGCACCTGGACGGTTGGACCGGATACACCTGGAATCCCAAGTACTTTCCCGACCCGGAGGGCTTTCTCAAGTGGGCCCACGAGCAGGGTCTCAAAGTCACGCTCAACCTGCACCCGGCCGAAGGGGTGGGCAAGCAGGAGGCCCGATTCACGGAAATGTGCAATGCCATGGGGCTTGATCCTGCCACAACGGATCGCATCCCCTTCGATTGCACAAGTAAGGATTATGTCAACGCGTATTTCAACATTCTGCACCACCCACTGGAGAAACAAGGCGTCGATTTTTGGTGGATGGACTGGCAGCAGGGCACCCGGACGAACATCGAGGGACTCGACCCGCTCTGGTGGTTGAATTATCTGCATTGGACGGATCAGGCGAATCGCGCGAAGGAGACCGGCCATCGTCCGCTGATCTTTTCGCGATGGGGCGGCCTTGGGAATCACCGTTATGAGATCGGTTTCTCCGGTGATACGTTTTGCAACTGGCCGTCGCTGGCCTTTCAGCCCTATTTCACCTCGACCGCCGGCAACGTCGGCTATGCGTATTGGAGTCACGACATCGGCGGGCATCAGCCCGGAAAGGTCGATCCCGAGTTGTACGCCCGCTGGGTTCAGTGGGGCGCGTTTTCGCCGATTCTGCGAACGCATACGACGAAGAATCCGGACGCGGAGCGGCGTCCGTGGGCTTTTCCTGCAGACGTTTATGCCGCCGCGAAGAAGGCTTATCGGCTTCGCTACGAGCTGATTCCCTATATCTACACGATGGCGCGCAAATGCTACGACACCGGACTGCCGTTGTGCCGCCCGCTCTATTATCACTGGCCCGAAAGCAGCGAGTCGTATCGATATCGGGGCGAATACATGTTCGGCGACGACTTGCTGGTCGCGCCGGTCACCGAGCCGGCCGACCGCTTCACGGGCTACTCGATGACCGAAGTCTGGCTGCCGCCGGGCGACTGGACGAACTGGTTCACGGGCCAGACTTACCGCGGCCCGCGCATGAGTTTGCAGATTGTGCCGCTCGATGAGATTCCACTGTTTGTTCGCGGCGGCGCCGTGATCCCCACTCAGCCGCCGATGCACTATTCCGACGAGAAGCCGCTCAATCCCCTGCTCTTGAACATCTATGCAGGTTCCTCCGGCGGCGCCCGGGTGTATGAGGATGACGGCCGAAGCAACGGCTACACGACGGGCCAATGCGCCTGGACGCCCGTCACCCATCAACTTTCGGGCGATCAGTGGCGGATCACGATCGGCCCGACGGACGGCGCGTATCCGGGCATACCGGAATCGAGAGATTACGAAGTGCGCGTCTTCGATCTTCCGCCCGGCAACACGAAGCTTCTCGTCAACGGCAAGGTCATTAACGCGATGAGTGAACGGGCGGAGTCGACCACGCCGTATTGGTGGTACGAAAAATCGGTGATGGGCCCCACCATTTACCTGCCGTCTGTAAAACGCACCGAGAAGATGGAGATCGTCATCGAGAGTCCTTACGGGGACGGGTCCCTGACGCAGGACATGAACGGTTTTCGCGGATTGGCCCGCCGAATCTGCCAGGCCAACCAGATCAGCCACCTCACGCTGCTCAAAGGGCTTTATGAATGCGACAAGAATGAATTCGTCTTCGACATATTGACGGATGTGGCCAATGCGTCGGACGCCATTCGCCAATGGCGCGCTCGATGGGAGAAATTCATCGAGATCACGGTGCACGCCCAGCAGGAGATTCAGGAGTACATCAAGCTTCTCGCGAGGCTCACGGGCCTGTACTACAAGGTCCGCCTGAGCATGGTTTCGCCGCAGAGCCCGCAATTGAATGTCGACGTCGTGGCCGCGACGGTCCTGCCGGTTCCCGCGGTGAAAGATCTCGATGTGACGGTGAGGCTCATCAACCAGCCGGGCTGGAGGCGAATTGGCGACAGCGAATGGACGGCGCACGCGCCCACCGAAGATCATCCCCTCGTGGCCAATGCGATCCTCGAAGGCGAAGGGCCGATCGACACGAGCCTCATTCGCATCGGCGTGTCCATGAAGAACGAAGCGATCGAGCTGGGGATCTCTATTCCGGTCGACATCGTGATTCTCCCATCCATCAACGCGTGGCACGTTCTCGGCCCCTTCGACGCGCCGCTGTCGGCGGGCCTCGGTCGCGTCTTTCCGCCGGAAGAAAAGGTCGACCTCCAGGCGACCTATGACGGAAAGGGCGGCAAGAAGATCGGCTGGCGGGTCTTTCGCCGAAACATCCGGGCCGGAGAAGACCTGACCAGCGAGTTCTTCGTCGATTTCGACGATGTGTTCGGCGAGCGCGTCAACGACGCCGTCGTCTACGGCTTTACTTATCTCGATGCCGCCACTGAAACGGACGCGGTTCTGGCCCTGGGCAGCGACGACGGCGTGGCGGTTTGGCTCAACGGCAAGGAAGTTCATCGCAATGATGTCGGACGAGCCTACGCCTCGCGCTCGGACCTGGTGCCTGTGCATCTAAAGGAGGGACGCAACACCTTGTTATTGAAAATCAGCCAGGGCGGCGGCGACGGGGGCTTCTGCGTTCGCGTCGAGAACAAATTCGGCAAGCCGATTCCGACGGTGAAGGCGAAATTGGAATAACCCGGGCGATTCGGAATTCACCACAGCGCCACAGAGGACACCGAGAAATCAATTCTCTTCACAAATGGATTTTTCGATTCTGCGCTCTTTGGGCCTTGGCGGCGAACGCCCGTAATCCAAGCCTTGCCTAGGCGGCGTATTCCGCGTACGTCTTGGCCGTTTCCCATACGCGCACTCGGCGAAGTTGCGCGGGAGCGACCTTGGATTTCAATAAATCCCAAACGGCCTTGGCGATATTTTCGACGGAGGGGTTGGTCCTGGAGAATTCCACGGTATCGGCGTTCAGGTGCTTGTGATCGAAGCGGTCGATCACCTCTCGTTTGACCAGGGATTCAAACTCAGGCAGCGGCAGGACGCTTCCGGTTTTTTCGGAGACTTTGCCGGCCACCGTCACTTCGACTTGATAGTTGTGGCCGTGTCCGTTGGGGTTGTTGCATTTTCCGAAGGTCCGGCGGTTTTCCTCGTCGGAGAGCGTTGGGACGTGGAGCCGGTGCGAGGCGGAAAACTCGAAACATTGGGTCAATTCAACCATGTCAGGATCTCCGGCATTGATGGTATAGGACAAGAACGGGGTGGCCGAAAGCGACAGCGATTCGAGTCGACATCGCGCCGGCGTCTGCGCCGCGACGCCGGCGAAGACATCTCGCAGGAGGCGCTCTCCCGTCAGGGCAACGCCGACTTCACTCAACTCGCGCGCGGCGATGGGGATCGCGTGACGGCGCAGGAGCATGTCGAGTTCCTGGATGTTGACGAGATAGCCGGTCGTCGCGTCCGGCTCGCCCGAGACGATGATTCGGAGGATCAAATAGGGCGCGACGCCGACGGCCGACGGCCAGCCGCCCCAGGAATTGGTGACCGGCAGCGCGCCTTCGAAGCCGCTCTCGCCGTGCGCGGCGCGGGCCCAGTCTCGGTCGATGGAGAAACGAATCTCGCGCATGAGTCGGACGGCGGGCTTCATCGCAAAATTGTAATTCGCCCTGCAGGCCGCGTCATTTTTTCAGCGGGGCCGGTTTTTTGACGCAGGATCGGCGTCAATTTGCCGCAGGAAACCTTGGATTGAGTAAACAATTCCGTTAAACTGGAAGGAACACATTCGAGCCCGGTTCGGAGCGGGCTAAGGATATTAAGCCGAATTACCCTTGCGGACGGGGAACACCATTCCTCGTCCTACAACCCAAACCCTGGAGGAAAGATCATGGCCTTGAATTTCCGGACGGTTCGTTTGCTGTCTTTTGTTGTTACGCTGGTCCTGGCGGTGATCGTTTCTCCGGCGGCCGCGAGTCTGCTGGTCACCAGCGACGCCCTGGACATCGTCAACGATTATCACGAGACGACCGGCGCGTTGCTCGGCACCCTGGCGCCATCGGTCAACGGCGTGGGGCAGCTCGGCGTCCACTTGAACGGAGCGCAGGACCGGATGCTCGTCGGCCACTTCAGCGGCGGCGTCGATGAATACGACGCCAATACCGGCGCCTACATCAAGACCTACAACGGCGGCGGCGGCATCGGCACACAGTGGGCCGGCATCTATGCCCCCACCGGCGGCGTTTACATCGGCAGTTGGGACACCAACGACATCCGCGAGTACGACGCCACGACCGGCGCGTTCATCCGCGTCGTCACGGCGGTGAATGGACCGGCGGACATGCGCATCGGCCCAAACGGCAATCTTTACATCTGCGGCTACACCACCTTTATGGTCACAGAGGTCGACGCCGTCACCGGCGCGTTTGTCGATTCGTGGTCCCTGCCATTCGGGGCGCGGGCCAACGACATCGAATTCCTTCCCAACGGCGAGCCGCTCGTCACGGCCATGGGCACGAACGTGGCCTACCACTATGACACGTCGTACAACCTGCTCGGCGCCTTCGCCGGAACCGGCTGGGCCCGCCCGCACGGCATCGAGATCAGCCCGTTCGACGGCAACATCTACGCGATCGACGGCGTGACCGCCCAGGTGCACGTGTTTGACCCGGTGACGTTCGCCGAACTCGACGCGGCGTTTCTCACGCCGAGTTCCCAGAACAAAATCGTGGACCTCACCTTCCGCACCATTCCTGAACCGGCGAGCCTGGGAATGGTTCTGGCCGCGCTGTTGCTGATTCGTCGCCGTTCGTCCGCGTCATGATTTGGTGAGTGCGAACAGTTTCGCTTACCAACGATTCCGGCGCCCGGACCTGGGACGCTCGACGATCCGGATCGGCGCGAGGCGGTAATAGGAGGGTCCGAAGATACTTCTGGAGGTCGATTGGATATTGAAGTCTGGGAATGTCCCCCCGCGGCCAACCGTGAGCCGATTACCGCCGGTTGTTGAATCCATGGGTATCGTGGCGATACAATTATCGTTTGTCCTTGCAAATAAGGGGTAACCCTGGAATCAATTTATGAAATATGCGTTGCTCGCGATTGGAGCGTGCGCTGCAGCCTTTTTTTCTTGTGGCTGCGGTACCGACGCACCGGGGGGTCGTGGTCTCAGCCCCGAGCAGATTCAGGCGGTCCTCGACGCCGCGCAGGGTAAGTTCGCCGAATTGGGCGGGCAGAATACCGGAGACGTCGCCGCCGCGCTCGTCGCCTTTTTGAAATCGCGGCCGGAGGTCGTCGACGCTTCCTCGGGCGATGATGCCGTCTGGGCCAAGCTGACGGACGGAACGGTCGTCGGCGCGGTCTTCAATCGCGGCGATCCGCCGATTGAGCCCAACAGCCGGTCCATCAAGCCGGATACGAGGAACGAGTTCGCACTCCCGCAGACCGACAGCGTCCGATTGATCAACAACCTGGGCACGTGGTTCAATTCGCCGGTCAGCGTCGTTTCCAACTGGTTCCAGAATCGAAATTACACGGTTCACAAGACCGACGGGTCCATCGAGGACCTCAAGAATGTCTCCGGCGACGGCCTGTTTTACATCGATGCGCACGGCGGGGCCTTGCCGCTTCACTATCTGCCGGTGCTGCACAACGACGACGGCTCGCCGATTCCGGACGACTACGAGCACTTCGTGCTGCTGACGAGTACCGAAGTAACACAGGAGGCCCTGCGACAATATTCCGCTGACCTGCAGGTCGGCAACCTGGTCATGGCCACGGCGCTCATTGACAAGGACTCCAACGGCGGGCCCAGGTTCCATACGCGATTTTTCATCACCGATCGTTTCATTCAGGCGTATCACTGGAAGTTCGATCCCGGCTGCCTCGTTTTTGTCAACGCATGTTCCAGTAACAACGACACCCTGAGGGCGGTCTGCCTGAGCGCCGGCGCGGGCTTCTACATGGGTTGGACGACGCCGACCAATGACGTCGACGCCTATCTCGCCGCCGATTTCTTTTTCGATCGCGTGTTGGGCGTCAACGAGGCACACCCGCTCCGTTCACCTCTGCAACGGCCTTTCAGCTACAACGAAGTTTGGGACGCCATGAAGCGTGTGGCCAAGAGTGAGGTGGACACGATTCACGGCATAAAGGCGTATAGCCCGCTGCCCTATGCCACGTCGGAGATACCGGGTCAGCATGCCCGCGGCGTGAGCGTCGTGCAGAAGAACGCCCAGCTCATTCTGACCAGCGCGACCAACGGTGATAATGGTTTCCTGATGCCCAGCATCGTCAAGATCGACATGGACGAGGCGAATGATCGGATCAAGATCAACGGCGAGTTCGGCCCCGAGGCCGGGCAGGTCTTCGTCAACGGTTCGCCGATCTCCGCGACCTGGGGCAACAGCCAGATCATTTGCAACGTTCCGCGAAGCGGCAACGGCTCGTCGGGAGAGATTTACGTCAAGGTCCGCGGCCATCAGAGCAATCGCCGCCGCCTGACGGCGTGGAGCGGAATGGTGCACAACCATCAGACCGGCGACGGCACACTCTATCTCGATCACACGTGGACGGTCCGCTACCGCGCCGACGTCGGCAAGTATCGGTCGGACGGCGGTTGCGATTACCCGCCGGTCAGGGGTTTCATTAAGACATACGGCACGAAGGACACGTCGCTGAGTTGGGACGCGGGCGGTTCGAACATGTACATGATCGGGATGACGAACTACACGGAGACGTGGTCGCACGGCCCGGCTCATGGGATGCAGTATAAGATTCCCAGTGCGTCGTCGCTGACTCAGAACAACTTTGATTTCAGCGTGAGTATCGACCCCAACGCGAACACGGTGATCCTGGGCTCTGCCGTGTACATCAATGATGCGTACTACGATCTGGTCACACCCGGCGGCATGGCTCCGGGGAACCAGATGCCCGGCATCATCGTTCGGAGCAGTTTTTACGACGGCAACACCTATCCGCCGCTGTATTCCGGCAACAGTTACAACCTCGCGGCCGGCTTGAACCACTACACTCAGAGCGTTCTGCTCCAGAGCACATTCAACTGGGACGCGATGACCGCCGAGTACCCGCCCGATGCGAACGCGGCGCAGTAGAATCAAGTCACTCATCTGCCGGAGTTGAAGATTTTCTGACGCAAATCCAATGTTTCCCGCTGTCCGAAGAGCGAGCTTCGGATAGGATGGCGGCGTTGTTGTTATTTTTCGACATCAGGAGATTGCGCGACCCATGGGCGACGAAGCGGAAAAGATCATCTACTCGATGATCGGCGTCAGTAAGAGCCACGAGAAAAAAGTGATCCTCAAGGACATCTATCTCTCCTATTTCTACGGGGCGAAGATCGGCGTCCTCGGGCTCAACGGGGCGGGTAAGAGTACGCTCCTGCGGATTCTCGCCGGCGTCGACAAGAATTACGACGGGCAGATTTCATTGCAGCCGGGGTACACCGTCGGCTTTCTCGAACAAGAGCCGAAGCTGGACGATTCAATGACCGTGCGGCAGGTCGTCGAACAGGGGATGCAATCGACGCTCGATCTGCTCAAGGAGTTCGAGGAGATCAACGAACGGCTCGGCGAGGACAATTCCGAAGAAGAGATGACCAGGCTGCTCGGCAAGCAGGAGAAGGTGCAGGAAAAGCTTGACGCCGTGAACGCGTGGGAACTCGATCAGCAGCTTGCGATGGCGATGGACGCGCTGCGCTGCCCGGAGGAGGGCAAGCCGGTGAAAGTGCTCTCGGGCGGCGAGCGGCGGCGGGTAGCGCTGTGCCGGCTGCTGCTACAGAAGCCGGACGTGCTGCTGCTGGACGAGCCGACGAACCATCTCGACGCGGAGACGGTGTCGTGGCTCGAGCAGCATCTGCACCGGTACGGGGGGACGATCATCGCCGTGACGCACGACCGGTATTTTCTGGATAACGTCGCGGGTTGGATTCTCGAACTGGATCGCGGCAAGGGCATTCCATGGAAGGGGAATTACTCGTCGTGGCTGGAGCAAAAGGAGTCGCGGCTGCGCGTCGAGGAGAAGACGGAGTCGGCGCGGCAGCGGGCCTTGCAGCGGGAGCTGGAGTGGATTCGCAGCTCGCCCCAGGCGCGCCGGGCCAAGAGCAAGGCACGCATCAGCGCGTATGAGGAGGCGGTCGCGCAGAATGCGGTCGAAAAGCTGAAGGAGATCGAGATTTACATTCCGCCGGGACCGCGGCTGGGCAATCTGGTGATCAACGTTGAAAACGTGACGAAGGCGTTCGACCGACAGGTTCTCTTGTCCGATGCAAGTTTTTCAATTCCGCCGGGAGCGATCGTCGGGATCATCGGCGCAAACGGCACCGGCAAGACGACGCTCTTTCGGATGATCATTGGGCAGGAAAAGCCGGACAAGGGCACGATTCGTGTCGGCGAAAGCGTGAAGCTGGCGTACGTCGAGCAGAGCCGCGAATCGTTGAAGGATGGGCAGACTGTTTTTGAGGCGATGACCGGTGGGACGGATCTGATGCCGCTGGGCACCGCGCAGGTGAACAGCCGGGCGTACGTGACGCGGTTCGGCTTTACCGGGCAGGATCAGCAGCAGCCGGTCCAGACGCTCTCCGGCGGCGAGCGGAATCGCGTGCATCTGGCGCGGATGCTCAAGGCCGGGGCGAATGTGATTTTACTCGACGAGCCGACGAACGATCTGGATGTTAATGTTATGCGGGCGTTGGAAGAGGGGCTGAACAACTTCGCGGGCTGCGCGCTGGTGATCAGCCACGACCGCTGGTTTCTCGATCGCGTGGCGACACACATTCTCGCGTTTGAGGGCGACAGCAGCGTTCGATTCTTTGAGGGGGACTACTCGGCGTACGAGGCGGATCGCAAGAAGCGGCTCGGCGTGGAGGCGGATCGGCCGCACCGGGTGAAGTATCGCGAGTTGACGCTGGGATAAGGGGGGCAAAAACGGCCGATCTATCGGGTCGCGTGCGTTCGTAAGGGTTGCCTCAAAAAAGAGTTAGGCCGGCGTCATTCCGATAAAGTCGTCTCGCGGTTGTGGCCGATAACGCTGTAGCCGTCGGGCCCTTTTTGCGGGCTTGCGCGATCTCGCCGCGGGAGGCGACTCCATGAAGGATGAACGCATTTCAAATTGGTTTACGACCGGCTCCGCCGTCGAGCGGCCCAAAGAGGGCACGCTGTTTTACGAGGCGGTGATCGAGCCGCTGCGCGACGTGGAACACGCCGGCAACGAGGTTGCGCCGCCTGCGCCGGCGCCGAATCTGACGCTCGTACGGGACGATGACGACGATCTTGAGGAGTCGATCCTGCGGGAGCATTCCGAGCCGCTGGACACGGATGTGACGACGCCTTCCAGGGGCGTGACGATGCCCAGGGAGTCGGACGGCGATGCGTGGCCGTGGGAGGACGAGGTCGAATCATCGAAGAGAGATCTGACAGAAATCAGCGAGCTCCCCGATTCTCCAGCGGCTTCGATGACCCGCATCGAGAAGCTCGAATACAAGACGTCGCCCTCTCCGCTGTGCCGGGAGGATGACCATAGCGCGTCGGAAGACGTGATCCTCTGCGAGCCGGTCGGGATTCTGTCCGTGGAAGAGGCCGCCGGGACGGAGGAAAGCGCGGCGGATGATGAGATACTGACGGAGTCCGTCGAGTCGGTGACGGCCTACTCCCTTCGAACCGCAAATACGCCGAAGCGAATCGGCAGCGGGCAGTTGGTGCCGGCGCGGTTGACGTGGCGGCCGGGCGATCCGTTCGGCGGCGACGCGAGCGGCAAGTCGCGATTCCGCTGGGAAGTGATGCTCACGTCGGCGTGCGTCACGGCGGCCTGCGGGCTGGGATGCATTTGGCTCCTGCGGACATTGCTGGCGTAGTTGATGGCGGTTCGCGTTCTAAGGCCGGCAGAGGTGCCGGTCGCCACGGCGACTCGACTGGGCGAGCCACTGCGGGGCGGGAAGCATTTGTCATGAAGATTCTCCTCGACAATGTGGCGCTGGTCGTCGACGGACTGAACGGTTCGGCGACGGTGGCGCAATATCTCAACGCCGCCAAGTTGCAACTTCGCGGGACCGACCGGATGGTCTTCGGACTGCGCTTCGACAACGAGGAAGTTCCGGCGGCGATGATCGACGAGTCGCTTGCCCGGCCGGTGGCGCAGTTGAAGTCGCTGGAATTTGTATCGGCACGCGCGTCACAGGTCGTCGCGGACGCGTTGCGCGAGACGCAGAAGGCCCTGACGGACAGCTTCGTGGGCGTCCGCGAAGCGGCCGAGGCGCTCTCCAAGGGGCGGCTGGCGGAATCGATGGAGCGGTTGACCGATTGCATCGACGTCTGGGGTCGGACGCACGAGGCCTTGGTGCAGAGCGGTGCGCTTTTGGGCATCGATTTCGAACGGTTGTCGATTGCCGGCCGGCCGATGCTCGACTGGCTGGGCGATCTGGCGCGGCGGCTGACCGAGATCCGCGACGCGATCGAGGCGCGCGACCACGTCTTGTTGAGCGATATTCTGCACTACGAATTGGATGAAACGCTCTCGGGCTGGGAGCAGATGCTGGGGGGCGTCATTCAGCACATCACCACAAACCATGAGCAAACCGGACGAGCGCGATCGGTGGCTGTCGCTGGATGACGCCGGGCTGCTGGCCGACTGTGACGTCGACTTGTATCGCGCCAGCGGCCCCGGGGGACAAAAACGCAACAAGACGAGCTCGGCGGTCCGGCTTCGGCATCGGCCGAGCGGGTTGTTGGTGATTGCCGAAGAGAGTCGGTCTCAACACGAGAACAAGGCGAAAGCGCTAAGGCGGTTGCGCTTGGCGATTGCGCTAGGCGTGCGGGTCGAAGGCGGCAAGCCCTCAGATGTTTTTTCGAAATACAAAACGGCGGCGGGCCGGATCGAAGTGTCTATTCGCAACGCTGAATACCCCATGGTCGTCGCGGCGGTGTTGGATGAGATGACAGCCTGTGCCGGGCGAATGCAGGAAGCGGCGGCGAATTTGGGGCTCTCGACGGCGCAACTTTCGCGATTTGTGACGAGCGATGGAAAGGTGCTGGATGTGGTGAATCGATTGCGCCGCGAGGCGGGGTTGAAGACGCTGACGGGATGAGTTCACGGATGAACGCAAATTGGTGGATTTGCGGGAGGATGGGGGCTGCTGTACGTTTTCCATCGTATGGCGATCTCCTTATCTGACATTTTTTCCGCGTTCGGCTACACGCTCAGTTTGCCCGAGCGGCTAGTGCGTTCTACGGCGGCGGCGGTCGGCGGGGCGAGCAAGCTGCTCACCCACACGATCATTCCCGAGCCGTTGCGTAAGACGACCGCGTATACCGCGATGGTGGGAAACTTTCAGCGGTTCTTCATTGAAAAGATCGCGGAAGTGCAGGGGGCGTATAGCGAGGCGGAGGCCGCGGCCCTGCCGGAGAAATTCGTTGCCCGGGCCATCGCGGGAAACGTGCTAAGCGCCGCGGGCATCCTGTCCATTCATTTTTCTCCGCTGTGGGTCTTTGCGTTTCTCAGCGACGTGGCGCATGGTTCGAAGGCCTATCTGGACCGGCTCGTGATCGAGCTGAAGGAGGGCGGCGTGATTTCGCCGGACGTCGACATCAAGGAGATTGACGAGTTGCTCGGCGCCCTGGGCAAGGCGGGCAAGGATTCGGCGCAGGTGTTCGATCTGCCGCCGGTCGATGTGGCGTCGCTGACGAAGCTGCGGGAAGACCTGGCGAAGGGATATGGCGGCGTCGTGAAGGAGGCGGGCGATCTGGTCCCGCGGATGGATACGTTGTGGAACAAGATGCAATCGCTCGCCGGCCGCGACGGCGTTGCGGTGGAATCGATTGTCGGGCTGATGACAATCGACGTGACCAAATCGGCGGGCAAGGCGGTGGATGCGGCGTTTGCGGTCGGGAACGTCACCGCCGACGTCTTGAACGAAACGATTTTTCAATCCTACGGAGAGACGATCGAGCGGATTCAGCGCGAGGGGGCGGTCGCGTGTTTGGAGGAAGCCGCGAAGCCGTTTGTTGAGGCGATTGCTTCGCACTGGAGCGTCGGCAAACAAACCTGGACGCAGCGTGTATGGGATTGGCTGACCAGCTTGTTTGTGTCCAAGCCCGATTCCAATCGGAAGTGAGTCATTTATGAGCACGAGTGCATTGGAGTTCATAATATAAAGTCATCCATTAAATGGATTTATGATTATCCAAAAGAAATTGGCCACCGAGTTGACGGGCAATACGCCATTACTTAAAATGGCTTGCGATGTCAGGGCCTATCGGATTACGGGTCGATAGTAATCCATACCATTCGCCGTCTTCGGCAAAAAAAGGAGATTTACAATTCGAGCGATTTGTTTCGGGCTTGTAGCGGCCGTCGTAGCGTCGATTGCCCCAAGAGCGCTGGCGGAAGACCCTCCCCCAAACACAGGCGGCCGGTTTTTGATTTATTACGATGGTTCGCCCGGAGGAGTTGTTTTTGCACAACTTTTGGAAACAGATCGCGTCGGCTCCGCCAAGTCAACAGCCGGTGTTTTCGAAGACAACCGAGGATTTCGCCGGTAAGCTTGCCAGCGGCACATGGAAGTCCGTGATTGCAATCAACAAGCGGACGCAGGGTGAGCCCGCTTATGCCAACGCGTTGCGGAATTATGCGACGGAACGCCCGGAAAAAGTTGTGCAGCTATTCATTTGGGACGATCACGGCGACCAGATTGACGCTAACACGGCCGTCCTCGGGACGACCTCGATCAACATTTGGCAGAGGGGCAACACGACCACTGCATATACTTTGGCTCGCAACAGCCCTTCGGATGAAGCCGTTAAGGCTCATACGAATCCGGGATTATCATCTCCAAACTTCAACGACGTCTTGATTGCACCGTTGACGGTCGTTGGTTCTTCCACTCAGAATTCGACGGGCGAGGGGCCCCAAGTCGTGTTAGCAGCTGCTCCGACTCCATGCGAAGTCAGTGCGTCTACAACATTGCAAAACCACATGGTTGCGTGTTGGAATAGTATGATGGGAAGATACGATGCCTGCAATGAACTCTACGGGCCACCTTCCGACAATCCGACAGGCCCGCCTCAAGACGCGGCTCAATGGGGAAGTTGTTTGGCTTCTGCTGCGCAGGACTACGGGAATTGTATTAACAGTGCGATTCGCGAATATCAGTTGAAGCTCGCCGTTTGCCAGCGGAGGAATGGGCCGATTACTTCGCAACCGGCCGATCCGCCGCCGGGATGACCGTTATCGAGGATGATCATGAGGGGACCATTGATTTGTTTGGTACTCATCATCGTATTGCCGATATCGACGCGCGCCGTTGAGCCGGAGAAAGACGTTCCGGCAGGGGCGCTGATTTATTATGACCGCACTCCGGGCAGCTTGGCGATGGTGCGGTTATGGATGCCGCTGGCGGCGGCGGAGAGCGCGGTGCCGCCGGCGTTGGTGACGACGGCGGAGGAGTTTGCGGAGAGGCTTCAAGAGGGTCCGTGGACGTCCGTGGTCGCGGTGTTGAAGTGGAGTTCCGCGAATCCGGGCATTGCCGACGCGCTTCGCGCGTACTGCGCGAAGCACCCGGACCGGCTGGTTCACCTGTTCTTCTGGCATGACAACGGCGAGAAGGTTCCGGAGCGTTGCGCCGCGTTGGGGACCACGGCGATCGTCCTCTGGCGCGGAGGATACACCACGACGGGTTACGCGCTGGCGGTGTCGCCGCGCGGCAAGGACGCGAAGCCTCGAACGACGCCCGGATTGACCTTTCCGGACTTCAAGGGCGTGAAGGCGGCGTCATTGACCGTGCTGGCGTCGTATAGGGATGATCCTCGGATCGGCGTCGTGCAGCCGGCGAAGAAAGACCCCTGCGAGATCGCGTGTTCCAAAGTTTTTGTCGGCGAGGTCAACCTGTGTCTATCTTACTTCAAGACCCATGACGCCTATTGCAAAGAGTTGTATATGTCTGGCCCCGTGAAAAAGACGGGCTTGGGTGAGCCGGCGGAACTCACCGCCTGTGTGACGGAGGCGGTGGAGGATTTTACGAGTTGCGATCAAGCCGCCCTCCACCGTTACCAGTTGTGCATGAAGCGATGCGGGGGTCGCCTTCCCGCCCCAGCCGAACCGGCCAAGGCCAAAGAAACGGCTCGGTAGGGAGAGAACGGGTTGGAATTCTGCGGAAACGCCGCTGATAAGCCGTTATTTCGACGCATATTGACAGGTTATCGGGGCTACTTCATACTTGCCCACGTCTCGGTCAGGCGCTGTCTTTTTTTGCCATATTGCCGAGCATCGATCGGCAATGGGGCAGAAGTGATCCCTTGGGGAATTTCCCGAACGGTCCACGCGCCTCGACCTACGTAGAATCCGAACAGGGGCGGGAAGACCCGGAAACGGGTATCGGGGGAAGGTCGCGACGGATAGCGACTTGTGATTCCTTTGGAAAGGAGTCCTCCGATGGCGCGCGGCGACGATGCCGCGCTCGGGAATGCTTTGATTCGATATCGTCGCCGGGAGGATCGGCGCGGATCGGATCGTCGGCCTGACTGCATGGACCGCCATGAACATCTTCATGCTGGGTTGGGAATTTCCTCCGTTCATCAGCGGCGGTCTAGGCACCGCCTGTTACGGGCTGACGCGCGGGCTGAGCGAGCTGGGTCACCACGTCATCTTTCTCCTGCCGCAGCCGATCGCGAATGATTTCACGACCCACGTTCAATTGAAGACGCCGGCTTCCGCAACGCCGGACATTCTCGCGGAAGTTTATCAAGCGTACACGTTGTCGGAATTTAAGAACGTTGAATTCCGCGCGATTCCCTCGATGCTTCAGCCTTACCGCGACTCGGGCGATCCCCGTTACGAGCAGTCGGAATCAATTTCCAAATCGCTTGATATTCATGAATACCAGCCCGGCGGTGGTGGCGGCGAACATACGCTGCCCCCTTCGATTGTGGCGGGGATGCTCCGCTCGGCGGGAGCTTCGGCGCACTACGGCGGCGATATGTTTGCGGAGACGCAGCGTTACGCGAGGATCGCCGTGCTACTGGCCCGCGGCGAGCCGTTTGACGTGGTGCATGCCCACGACTGGATGACCTATCCGGCGGGGATCGCCGTCGCCCGGGCGAGCGGCAAGCCGCTGGTCGTCCACGTTCACTCGACGGAATTCGATCGCAGCGGCGAAAACGTCAATCAGAAGATCTACGACATCGAGCGCGAGGGCGTTCATGCGGCGGATCGCGTCATCGCGGTGAGCCATCTGACGCGAAATATCCTCGTGGCACGGTATGCGGCGCGCGGCGAGCGAGTCGAGGTGGTCTATAACGCGATCGATTTCAACGGCAACGGCGACAAGATCGAATTACCGCCGGCCATCGGCCGCGACGAGAAAATTGTCTTGTTCCTTGGGCGGATTACGATGCAGAAGGGGCCGGAATATTTTCTGGCCGCGGCCAAGAAGGTGCTCGGCCACGTAAAAAATGTCCGCTTCGTCATGGCCGGCAGCGGGGACATGACGAAACGGTCGATCGAGCTGGCGGCGGAGCTGGGGATCGGTCACAAGGTCGTCTTCACGGGCTTTTTGCGCGGCGATGATGTGGCCCGGATTTTCAAATTGGCCGATCTTTACGTCATGCCGAGCGTGAGCGAACCGTTCGGCATCGCGCCGCTCGAAGCGTTGTCGCACGACGTGCCCGTGCTGATTTCGAAGCAGTCCGGCGTGTCGGAGATTTTGACGCACGTGCTCAAGGTGGATTTCTGGGACATCGACGAGATGGCCAACAAGATCATCGCGGTCCTGCGTCATCCGCCGCTTCAAAACACTCTGCGCGAGCACGGGAGCTTTGAGATTCAAAAGTTGACATGGCGGGATTCCGCGGCGAATTGCGTCCGCGTATATGGCGACGCGATCGCTTCGAGGCCAGGAAAGCGATAATGGCGTCAGTCTGTTTTTATTTTCAGGTCCATCAGCCGTACCGTCTGCGGCGCTACTCGATCTTCGACTCGGATCAGAATTATTTCGACGAGCACAAGAACGCGGAGATCTGCAACAAGGTGGCCAACAAGTGCTACCTGCCGGCCAATCAGTGCATTCTGGATTTGATCCGCGTCCACGAAGGACGATTCAGGGTGGCCTATTCGATCACCGGCGTCGTGCTCGACCAGTTCATTTACTACCGGCCCGAGGTGATTGACAGCTTCAGGCGGCTGGCGGACACGGGCTGCGTCGAGTTTATCGCCGAGACGTTTTACCACAGCCTTTCCTTTATCTTTTCGCCGACGGAGTTTGCCGAGCAGATCGCCGCGCAACAGGCGAAGGTCAAGGAGTTGTTCGGTCAGACGAGCCAGGTCTTTCGCAACACGGAGTTGATCTACAACAACAACGTCGCCAAGGCGGCCGAGGCGCTGGGCTTCAAGGCGGTCATCGCCGAAGGCGCGGACAAGTATCTTGGCTACCGTTCTCCGAATTACGTTTACCGCCCGCCGGGCGGAAAGATCAGCGTCCTGCTCAAGAACTATCGCCTGTCAGACGACATCGCATTTCGATTTTCCAATCGCGGGTGGACAGAGTGGCCGTTGACGGCGGAGAAGTTCGCCAAGTGGGTCGACCAGGTCAACGGCAACGGATACACCGTCAACCTCTTCATGGACTACGAGACCTTCGGCGAGCACCAGTGGACGGAGACGGGCATCTTCGATTTTCTCTACCACATGCCGGGCGAGGTCATGAAGGGCGGCAAGAACGATTTCAAAAAGCCGAGCGAGGTGGTGGATGCTTATCCGCCGTCGGGCGAATTCAACGCGCCGGATTTGATCAGTTGGGCGGATACGGAGCGCGACCTGTCGGCGTGGCTGGGCAATGCGATGCAGTCGAATGCGTTACAGGAGTTGTACGCGCTCGAGAAGGCCGTGAAGGCGACGAAGGACCCGCAGCTCCTGCACGACTGGCGACGGCTGCAGACGTCGGACCATTTTTACTATATGTGCACGAAATATTTCGCCGACGGCGACGTCCACAAATACTTCAATCCCTACGAATCGCCGTACGACAGTTATATCAATTTCATGAATGTGCTGGATAACGTGGCGTCGCGGACGAAGTGATCGGATCGTCGGGGGCGATCAGGCCTCTTGAGCAGCGCCCGGCGGCTGCTGAGACTGCATCCGGCGCGACCAATCCTCGACGCGTCGGCGATGCTGCACTTCCAGTTCATTCCAAAAAGCAGTGGATCGCTGGTTTCGGTCATAAGCAATTCGCGATTGATCGTGGAGGTGGCGCTGACCCTTGATATCTGTGTTTTGCAGGCTGTCGGCCCAGCCGCGAAGCTGGCGAGAGCAGGATTCTGCGATTGATTTGAGATTTGAAATCTGAGATTTGAGATGCGAAAGTTCCGGCAGGCGGTCGCAAACACAAAGCATCGAGCGGACTTCGCCGGCTGATCCACGGGCGTAGTAAATGAATTGGAGTAGCTCGGCGGTCGTTCCGCGTTCAAAGCCCTCGGCAATGTTGTTGGAGACAGACAGCGCGGCCCGACGGAGTTGATCACGCAGGTCACCGGGCTGAGAAAAGGCACGATCGCGAGTCAGTGTGTAGATGCCGTCCACGAGTTCCATGGCGGCCTTCCAGACCGGTAAATCTTCGAAGCGTTCGTATTTCACGATTGCGGCCCTCAGGAGATTACAGATTTGAAATCTCAAATTTCAAATCTTAAATTCAGAATCTCAATCTTCAGATTTACAGATTCTAGAGCGATTCCCGGGTGAATGGATGATCGAGCGCAATTCGATGGCTCCGCGCCGCTTTCTAACGGGCGCGGTTCGGATCGGCCACTGATCCGGGAATCGCTCTAAACTCGATTCAAAGTGACAAACAACCACACATGCTTTCACTTACTCCTGCGTCGCCGGCTTTCCCGCCGGGGCGGATTTTTCCTTGCGCGCGGGGAGGCGGGCTTCTTTGGCCTGGAGGATGAGGCCGAGGATCCAGAGGCTGATGACGATCCCGAAGAGGATGCGCGGTTCATTGAGAATCCTCGTGCGCTGGTCGGGCCATTGGGCGCTCAGGAAGGCCGTGCTTCCCAGAACGGTCATCAACGCGCCAACAAGACCGAGCCAGACGACGACGAAGACGCGGAGCGCCCAGTAGGCGAGAAGGCCGCCGATGATCGCACCGGCGATCGGCACGAGCCAGCCCATCGGGCCCAGCGATTTCATTTCCTCCGAGAGTTTTTCCTTGATTTTGGCGAGCTGGTCGGAGGCCTGGGGGTGCAGGCGTTGCCACTGTTCTTCAGCGGTCGGCAGCCCCTGGATCATTCCGTCTTTGACGAATTGCCGGCGATCTTCCGCACTGGGCAGGTATCGTTTCAAGTCACCGCGGCCCAATTGCAACACCATCGCCAGGCAGAAGAGCACAATGACTGACCCGCCCGCCAGCCAGAATTTGTAGGTTCGATAGGCCAGCGCGGTGAGGGCGACGCCGAGGACGGCCATCGAGATGGGCCCCGGCGTGCCAATCAGGATGGACAGCCGCCAACCGATCCAGCCGCCGAGCAGCAGGGCAAACGCACAAACCACGAATCGCTCGAACTTGGCGCTGCGGAAGGCAAGAAAGAGGCCGGCGACGGCGATGGCGAGGCTGCCGAAAATCAGTCGCGGCGTCGGTTCAAGCGGGGGAACGTAGTAATGAAGCAAATCGCGGAATGAATCGAGCCAGGCTTGTGAGTCGGTGGCAGGCATAATTGCGAATGGCAAATAGCGAATAGCGAGTCAGATCCGATCGCGAATTACCAAGTCCTCAAACGGACTAAAGGATAGGCGCATTCGCGGTTTTTCGCTATTCGCTAGTCGTCATTCGGAATTCGCGGCTTTTAGCCGCGGAGCAGCCGGCTTTGGGCGGAGGATTGCATCACGGCGGGCATGGCCACGCGATCGGGCCAGGTCATGACGTTGACGTAGGAGCGATTCATGTCGATCCGGCCCCATTGGTGATAGATGGTTTCCAGTAGAAGCACCTTTTGCGACGCGGTGATCTCGGTTCCGAAGTCTTCTCCCGGCGGGCGGCCCCACCAGATGCGGGAGCCTTTTCGATCGGTGGCCAGTTCGATATGCGGCCGGCTTCGATCGCGACGGCCCCGATAGTTGGCGATGTTGATGCTGCTGATCTGGTGGCGAAACGACTTGTCGCCGAGCAAGGCGGAGAGGTGCAGGCCCGAGGTCAGATCGGCGCCGGGCCAGGGTTGACCGACCTTGGGCGGACCGACTGCGACGCCGTCGATCATGAGCAGCGCGTTGCCCCGGCACTCGTCGACTTCATAAACGCCGGGCAGCCGCACGCTCTGTTCGTCGACGAGATAACAGAACTTGCCGTAATGCACCCAGGCGGCGGGGCGGCGAAAATGGCATTTGATCGCCACGACGCCGGAGGGTTCGATGCGGACGCGGTCGACCGATTGCACCCAGCCGATTTCCGGCGCGGAGAGCGATGAACCGATTCGTTCGGCCAGTTGAGGATCGAGGAGGCGGTCGGTCGGTTTGAGGTCGACAGCGCGGACCAGGCTGTCGAGCACGTGCTGATTGTCCGGTGTCCGCAGCCAATCCGGCAAATCGACCCATTCGAGGCTCAAAGCGACTTCGTAGGACTTCATTCGATGGACGTAATCGTTGAGCCGGACGAGGCCGAAGGCGACGGCCCCGAAAATCACACCGGCGGTCGCGCCCTGCCAGAGGGTGCGGCGGCGCGCATGAAGGAAACCGGCCGCGCCCTGCTTGAGTCGATCGACCATCGATTCGAAGGCGGTCGAACCGCGAGATTTGGATTTGCTCTTGCGATTGAACATCAGGGCCTGGTGAACTTCCGTTTGATGGCGGCGTCGACGATGTACTGACACAGTTGCGGCATCGGGAGCCCGGCCTTCGCGGCCGCCTTGGGCACGAGCGAATGCGAGGTCATGCCGGGGATCACGTTGACTTCGAGGAGAAACGCTTCGTTCGTTTCCGGGTTGACGCGCCAGTCAACGCGCGAGAAATCGCGGCAGCCCAGGCCCTCGTGGGCCTGGAGGCTCATGGCCTCGATGCTCGCGAGGAGATCGTCCGGGAGATCGATGTCGAAGAGATACTGCGTGTCTTCGTCCTTGTACTTCGCGTCGAAGTCGTAGAAGTCCCGCTTCGTTCGAATTTCGATCGGCGGCAGGGCCTTGTCGCCGAGGATGCCGACGGTGATTTCCTTGCCGGGGATGAATTCCTCGACGATGCAGTCGCCGTAGATCGACAGCACCGAATCGATCGCCGGACGGAATTGTTCAAATTCGCGGACGATGTGGCAATTGAGGCTGCTTCCTTCCTTGAGAGGCTTGACGACGACGGGCAGGCTCCAGGCGGCCATCGCTTCGCGGACGGACAATTCGTTCCGCGTCGCGACGGCGTAGCGCGGCGTCGGCAGGCCCAGCTCCATGAACTTCTTCTTGGAGAGATACTTGTTCATCGCCGTGGCGCAGGCTTCGGGGCCCGATCCGCAATAGGCCAGGCCGCGGCGCTCCAGCACCTTCTGCACTTCGCCGTCTTCGCCGAACTGGCCGTGCAGCGCGATGAAGACGCAGTCCACTTGACGGGCCAAACCCTTGAAGTCGGTCGGGCTGACGTCGGCCACGACGACGTCGTGACCCTGGGACTGAAGCGCGGCGGCGATGGCCTTGCCGCTCTCCAGGCTGATTTCTCTTTCGTTGCTCGGTCCGCCGGACAGGACGGTGAGGGCGAGCTTCTGCGTCGCCGTCGACCTCATGATCCTGCTGGCGTCAAACCGTGTTGCTGTCAGGGCCACAGGACACCTCCATGTGATGCAGCGGAATACCCGGCGGGCCCGGCCCGCCGCGCGGCCTGATTGGGACCGCCATTATCGCTGCTGATACTTCGTCACGATGTCACCATATCTTGACTTCCGGCTCCAGACGGATGCCGCAATGGTCTTCCACACGCTGTCCGACGAGGCGGATCAGCTCGATCACGTCCTTTGCCCGGCCACCGGGGTCGGCCAGGACGAAATTCGCATGTCTTTCCGAGACGTAGGCACTGCCCAAACGAAGGCCCTTGAGTCCCGCCCGGTCGATGATTTCGCCTGCCGACCGCCCTGCTGGATTGCGGAAAATGCAGCCCACGCTCTGGGCGCCCAGGGGCGGCTGAGTGTTTTGCTTGTAGAGATAGATCTCGCGGAAGCGCGTTTCCAGCTCGTCGCGGTTCATCGGTTTGAGTTCGAATTCGGCGGAGACGATGCAGTCGCTTCCGAGCGAGCAGTGGCGATAGCCGAACTCAAGATCGTCGTGATCGCGCTCGTAGGCGCGGCCATCGCCGCCGATGACGCGGATCTTTTTCACGGCGGTGCCGATCTCGCCGTAGCGACCGCCGCAGTTCATGGAGATGCCGCCGCCGACGGTGCCGGGGATGCCGGCGATGTTTTCCAGGCCGGCCAGACCTTCGCGCACGACTTTGCGAACGAGCCTTGTCAGATCGACGCCGGCGCCGGCGGTGACGCGCGTGCCTTCGACCGTTGTGGTGTTGAAGGCTTCGGCGTCGAGCCGGATCACTGCGCCGCTCACGCCTTCATCGGGGACGATCACGTTGGCCCCCAGGCCGAGAAACCGCACGGGCACGCCGCTCTCGCGGCAGCGCCGGATCATGGTGGCGAGTTGTTCTTCGGATTGCGGCGCGAGGAGATATTCCGCCGGTCCGCCCAGGCGGAACCAGGTCAGCGGTGCGAGCGGCACGTTGCGCCGGCAAACGCCATTATCCAAGTCGTCGAACAAGTTCATCCGCGATCTTCCAGACGTCTCCCGCTCCCATGGTCAAAACGATGTCGCCGGTTTTGGCGCGCGACACAATGTGCTCGATAATTTCTTCGTGGCTGGGCAGATAAAGGGCGTCGCCGCCGTTGGCGCGGACGCGTTCGACGAGGTGGCTGCTCGAGATCGCGTTTCGCTCTGCCGCGCTATCCCGGACGAAGTAAATATCCGGCACGAGCAAGTGGTCGGCCTGGCCGAAGCTTTTAGCGAAGTCGTTCAAAAGAAACCGTGTTCGCGAATGTTGGTGTGGTTGGAAAATCAACCACAACCTTCGGTCGGGGTAATGCTCGCGAACGGCCCGAAGAGTGGTTTGAATTTCCGTCGGATGGTGGCCGTAATCGTCGAGCAGGAGAATGCCGCCGACTTCGCCGCGCTGGGCCAGTCGTCGATCGGCCCCCGTGAATTTTGATAACGATGAGGCGACGGATTCGACCGGGATGCCGGCGTGGTGGGCGATCGCGGTCGCGGCCAGGGCATTCATCACTTGATGAGGGCCCGGAAGGTTGTCCAAAGAGGCATGAAGGTGGAAAACGCCGTCGTGCAACACGTCGAAGCGATAGCAGCCCAGTTCGTGTTTGATGCTCACGGCCTGCCAGGTCAGCCCGTTGCTTGTTCCAAAGGTCTCAACTTTGCCGCGGGCATTTCGCACGGCCTTTTGGGCCGACGCATCGTCGCCGTTGGCGATGACGACGCCGTCGGGCGGGACGAGCGCCGCGAAGGCCTTGAAGGCCTCGGTGATGGAATTCAAATCGGGGAAGCAATCGAGATGGTCTTCTTCGATGTTCAGGATCGTCGCAAATCGCGGTAGGAGATTCAGGAACGAGCGATCGAACTCGCAGGCTTCGACGACGAAGTGCTGGCCGTCCCCGACACCGGAGCCGCCGCCGAGCTGCTCGACGTCCGCGCCGACGACAAATGACGGGTCGGCCTTGGCCTGGCGGAGGATGTAGGTGACCAGCGCCGTCGTGGTGCTCTTGCCGTGCGTGCCGGCGACGGCGATGCCGGTGCGCAGGCGCATGACCTCGCCGAGCATCTGGGCATATTTCATTCGCGGGGTGCCGCGGCGCCTGGCCTCGGCCATCTCCGGGTTGTCATCGCGGATTGCGGCGGAACAGACGACCAAGTCGCAATCGGAGGGGACATTCATCGGGGCATGACCGATGGTGATGGACGCCCCCAGCTCCTCCAGGCGGGTCTGGGCCTTGAAAGCGGAGCGGTCCGAACCCGTGACCAGCGCGCCGCAACGCAAGAGCACGCCGGCGAGACCGCTCATGCCGCAGCCGCCGACTCCCACGAGGTGGACCCGTTTGGCCGCATAAGGGCTGGACCAGTGTTGTCGCTGTTCGGGGCGCAACCGCCGGGTATTTCGGATGGTATCCGACGAGAAATCGAGGCTTTTTGAACCAAGGGTGCCGGACATGGGGCTCACCTCCCTGTGAAGCCGTTTCTGGCGTGATCGCGACAAGAGACGCACGAGTAGACGACCCTCTTTCCGAGCGGTCGTCCGGCCAAACCGCGGTGGCAGCAAAGTTGGGAACCTGACGCCGCGCCGTCCCCCCAGCATCCTACCCAATTACGTGATGCCATCGCAAGCGGTTCGGGCCCTCAAGTCGCGGAAACAGACAAAAAAACGGCATTTTTTGCGGACGACGACGCTCGAAGTTGAGCGCGTCAACCTAAAGATATCGGCGAAAAGGCGGGGTCGGCGGTATCGGTTCGAAGGGGCTGAAATCGCTCAATTTGCTCATGTTTTCGATCGTTTGGTGAATGTCGGGGCCCTGGGTTTTACGGGGGTCGGGGTCCGCGATAGGCTGGTGGAATGTCAGACGCCGATCCGGTTCGCCAACGCATTATCAAGGACTGGTCCGCCGCCGCGCACGGCTGGCGGCAGTGGGAGCCCCACATCATCGCGTTCACCTGGCCGATGACCCATCGCATAGCCGATGCCCTCGAGCTGTCGCCCGGCGATCGCGTTCTTGATGTGGGCTGCGGCATCGGCGACCCTTCCATTGCCATTGCCCACAAGATCGGCCCGACCGGCCGCGTCACGGCCATTGACCCTGCCGCGGAGATGGTCGAGTCTGCCGCCGCGCGGGCCAAAAGCCTGGGGCTGGCCAATATCGATTTCAAAGTCTCGACCGTGGAGGACTTCGACGCACCGCCGCAAGGGTTCGACGCAGTCTGCGGTCGCTGGTCGTTTATCTTTTGCACGGACGTCGTCGCCGTGCTTCGCCGCGTCCGCGGGTGGCTCAAGCCCGGCGGGCGGTTTGCGATGTCGACCTGGACGCCGCAGAAAGGCAGCCCCGGCTTCGCGGCCGTCAACGCCGCGCTGAATCGGCAGGTGCAATTGCCGCCGCTGGACTCGACAAAGCCCTGCATGTTGCAACTCTCCGATCCCGGTCAACTCGAAAAGGCGCTGGCGACGGCGGGATTCAAGAATATCCGCGTCGAGCCGGTGCCGCTGGCGACGGTCGTCCGCAACGGCCGGGAGTACTGGGACATGACCTACCAGATGGGCAGCAGCCTGCGGACGGTGTACGACAGTTTGACGCCGGCCCAGCGCGACGCCGTTTCCAAAGAAGTCGTTTCAGCCGTCGAACCATTCCGCGCCGGCGACGTGCTCCGCATCCCCGCCTTGGCGCAAATCGGTTGGGCCCGCGCCTAAGCTACTCGATCGAAACCCAGATCAAACGAATTGCGACAAAGGCAAGGGCGATCGCCAGTGTGCGGATGATCCGGTCGCCTCGAAGACGGTTGGATCCCCTTGCCCCGATCGGCGCTCCGATGATCACGCCGATCGCCAGCATCACCATCCGCCGCCAACCGTGGTGGAACGCCCCGGTGAAGACGTGGACCAGTGTGCCGGTCAGGGCCATGATCGCCAGGATCAGATGCGAAGTTGCCGTAGCGATGTGCACCGGAAAGTTCAGCCATCGAACCAGCGCCGGGACGTGGATGATCCCGCCGCCGATACCCAGAAGACTGGACAGCCAACCAACGATCAGGCTGAGCCCCAGCCCTTTGCCGGGGCTAAAGCTGTAGCGATGCACCGTGCCGTCCTTTTCAGCAACGACGCGGTGCATCTTCCCGGCGCTCGGATGTTCAGTTTGTTCAAGAGGGCTCTTGCCGGGGCCGCGGAGCAGGTAGGCGGATAGCCCCATCAAACAGGCGCCGAGCAGGAGATCGAACCCCCGGCGCGGGATGTACGTGGTGCAGAGCGCGCCAAGAATGGCCCCGGGCATCGTCGCCGACGCGAAGAGCAGGCTCGATCGATAATCGATCCGCCCCATCCGCCCGTAGGAGATCGACCCACTCAGGGCGTTGAAGAAAACGACGGCGAGCGAGATGCTGGCGATGACCTCGGGCTCTTCATGCGGATAAACGAGCAGCAGGATGGGCACGAGGATGAAGCCGCCGCCGGCCCCGATCAGTGTCCCCAGGGCCCCGATGACCAAGCCCACCGGGATGAGCCATGCATAGTGCCACATCGCGCGGCATCGTAGCGGGTCGGGAGAGCCCTTCAAATTGAAACTGAGATGATTCGATTGCTAGCTTGATTCGCGGATGCGCTGGACGAGGGCGCTGGTGCTGCGGCCTTCGAGGAGGGGGGCGAGAACGACCTTGCCGCCATTTTTCTCGACGAAATCCTGGCCGGCGACGGTCTTGCCGGACCAGTCGGCCCCTTTAAGGAGGATGTCCGGGCGAACAGCCTCGATCAATTTTGCGGGCGTGTCTTCATCGAACAGCACGACGTAGTCCACGTCGGACAGCGCGGCGAGTACCGCGGCGCGGTCGTCCTGACCGACAATCGGCCGGTCATTGCCTTTGCCTAGCTTTCGTACGGAAGCGTCGGAGTTGAGACCGACCACAAGCAGGTCGGCGTGCTGCTTGCAGAAGGCGAAGTTGGCGACGTGGCCGGCGTGCAGCAGGTCGAAGCAGCCGTTGGTGAAAGCGACCTGTTCATTTTTCGCGCGACGACGGGTGAGTTCCGGCAGGAGCTGGTCGAGTGTGCGGACCTTGCCGAGGGTCTTGTGGTGTTCAAGCAGGATCTCGGCGACGACTTCCTCGCGTTGGATGGGGACGCAGCCGAATTTTTCGACTTCGAGGCCGCCCGCGACGTTTGCCAGAGCGACGGCTTCGCGCCAGTTCGCTCCGGCCGCGACGGCGACGGCGAGGGCGGCGAGGACTTCATCGCCGGCCCCGGTGACGTCGTAAACATCGCGGGTCTTCGTGGGAATGTGCTCGAATTGTCCGCCGGGTCCGATCAGGGCCGCGCCGTCTGCGTCGAGCGTGATGCACGCATATTCGGTCATGCAGGCGGCGAGAATTTTGGATGCGGCGTTCTTCACGTCGGAAACCTTGCGGAGCCTGGCGCTAATGAGCTTTTCCGTCTCCGTGCGGTTGGGGGTGACAATCGTGGCGCCCGAGTAGCGGCTGTAGTCGGCGATGTTGGCAGGATCGACGAGGACCGGGAGCTTGCGCTTTTTCGCGGCGGCGATGACGGCCTGCGCGAACTTCGGCATGACGACGCCCTTGTGGTAGTCCTCGATGCAAACGGCGTGGCAGCCGGCAAGATTTTTTTCGAAGCGCGTTAAAAGTGACGCGGCGATGGCATCGTCGAGCGGGTCGCTGTTTTCATCATCGATGCGGATGAGTTGCTGGCGGTGGCGGTGTTGTGCGAGACCGACGAGTCGCGTTTTGCGAGTGGTTGGGCGGTTCTTCACGCGAATCATGCCCGACGCATCAGCGCCGGCCTTGGTGAGCAGCGATTGCAGAAGATCGGCGTCGGCATCTTCGCCGGCGATGCCGATGCAGTGCGGCGTCGCGCCGAGGGCGGCGATGTCCGCGGCGACGGAGCCCGCGCCGCCGAGTGCATCGTCTTGTCTTACGACGCGCAAAACGGGAACAGGCGCTTCGGGGCTGATCCGTTCGGCGTCGCCGTAGAGGTAGCGATCAATCATGTAATCGCCGACGACGAGAATCCGTCGGCCGGGGGTGTGGTCCAGGATTTCACAGAGGCGTTCCCACATAGGGGTGGGTGATTATCACCGCGAAAGGGCAGTTCTCCAAATCCGCCTGGTTTCGTCATGTCGCGATTTGGGGGGCTGGAAGCAGGTCCGCGCGGCCAATTCCAGTCCATGCGCTTGGAAATTGGATGACTGCATGAACATCATGTTTGGCAAGGAGTTGGAATCGAGGCGAATCCGCTTTCGACAAGGAAGAAACCCATTCTTGCGGCAATAAATCCGCTATTAAATATCTCAAATCAGCAATGACCGGCATTATTAACACTAAAAAAGGCCGTCGTCTGATAAGAACTCAAGGTTTTGAGCCTGATAGGCCGATTCGAAACTTATCGGATGCGCAAAACCCGCCGGACACCGTCGAAGGGTATCGGCGGCGGCCGAGTCGGTCGCTCGATCATTCGTAACCAAGGGACGCCAAGATGAGGATCATCGCCGTTGCCAACCAAAAGGGAGGTTGTGGAAAAACCACCATTGTCATCAACCTGGCAGCGTGTCTGGCGCGGGAAGGTCAACGCACGCTGGCGCTGGATCTTGATCCACAGGGGCACTGCGCACTGGGCCTGCTTGTTCCCGAAGAACAAATTGAAGTGAACATCGCCGACGTGCTCCTCGCCGACGGGATGGAAGGCGCGCCGGACATGGCGCGGGTGACGTGGCAGATTTCCAGCCATTTCGATTTGATCCCCGCGAAGACGGATTTGTCGAAACTCGAGCAGAAGCTCGCCGGCATCGAGGGGCGCGATCAGCGGCTCGCGCGGGCGTTGGAGACGGTGCGGGACAAGTACGATTTCGTCCTGATCGACACGCCGCCGACGATCGGCTTTTTGACGCAGAGCGCCCTGGCCGCGGCGGACGAAATCGTCGTTCCGGTCGATACCGGTTACTTCTCGCTGCACGGCCTGTCGAAGCAGCTCGATACGATCCGTGAGATGAAGGAAATTACGGGTCGCTCTCCGACGGTCCGCATCCTCGCCAATCTCTACGACGTGCGCACCAAACTGGCGCGGGAGATCCTCGCGGAGCTGCGAAAACGTCACGGCGACGCGATGTTCAAGAGCTTCATCAACTTCAATACCAAGCTCAAGGAGAGCACGAGCCTGGGCCAGCCGATCACCGAGTACGACGCGGCGTCCAGCGGATGCCGCGATTTCGTCCGGTTTGCCCGGGAATTGATTTCCCTGGGTTCGTCCTCGCCGGCCGCCGTGATGGCGGGAGCCGAACCGGTGATGACGAGCGTGATGACGGAGCCCATCGCAGCGCCGGTGGCCGCCCCGACGAGGGCGTCGGCCCCGATGACGTCGGTAGGATTGCCAAAGGGCGTACAGGAAAATCTCCTGGCGCGGGCGGATGAGCTGGCGGCGAATGCGAGCAAGTTGCTCGCCACCAGCCGGACCCTGCTGGGTCCGTCGAAGGATGATCGCGTGGAGAAGCGCGAGCCTGCCACGCCGCGCGAGACGGAACAGAAGATCGATTTGATCTACGGCGCGCGGGCCGTCGATCACGGCGTGGTCTTCGTCGTCGCCGCAGCGGGTGCAAGAAGCGTGCGGCTGGCAGGCAGCTTCAACGACTGGAACCCCGAGCGAACACCGATGATGCCGATGCGCGACGGGGTGTTTCATGCAAGACTGCCCCTTCCGCCGGGTAAGTACAGCTATCGCTACGTGGTGGACGGATTCTGGCAGCGCGACCCGGCGAATGAGCGATTTGAGTCGAACCCCTACGGCGAACTTAACAGCGTCGTGGTGGTCAACTAGTCATTTTCACGCCCATAATTCGTTTGCCGGCATTTACTTACCATTAGGCACCGATTCCTGTTTCCGGTTGAACCGCGGTTCCATAGCCGTTACAATTTTCTGGAACAAGCGCTTGTTTGGAGCATTTCGATGCCGGAAGCAGTTGCAGACAAGAAGGAGCAGATTCACCGAATGGCCTGTCGGCTTTTTCGGGAGCGGGGCTTTCACGGCGCCAGTGTCCGGGACATCGCCGAGGAAGTCGGGCTGGTCGGCGGCAGCTTGTATGCGCACATCGAAAGCAAGGATGACTTGCTATGGGAAATCGTCGATGGGGCGGCGGACCGGTTTTTTGATGCGCTGAAGCCGATCGTCGAGGCCAATCTCGCCATTGTTCAAAAGGTTCGTAAAGCGATCGTCGCGCATGTGGAAGTGATCGCCGGGGACCTGGACGCCGCGGCGGTCTACACCGTCGAGTGGCGACACCTGGAGCCGAAGCGCCGTGAGACTTTCACCCGGCGGCGCGATGAATACGAGGCGATGTTCCGGCGGCTCGTGCGTGAGGCGATGCAGCAAGGGTTTATCGCGACGGTGGACGAGGCGATGGCCACGCGGTTCATCCTCTCGTCGCTGAATTATCTGTTTACCTGGTACAAGCCGGACGGGCGGATGACGCCGAACGAGGTCGGGCGGATGATGTCGGATTACATTCTGGACGGATTGAAGCGCAGGACGGCATGATTTTCCCTCCCCTTGCGAAGGGGAGGGCCAGGGTGGGGTTGGAGAATAATGATGGTCGCGTTGAACGCGAATTTGACGAGCGATCGACCCGGTGATCCGGGCTATGAGGAGCGGCTCGCCGCTTTCGAGGCGCGGATCGCGCAGGGCGACAAGGTCGAGCCGGGCGACTGGATGCCGCGGGACTACCGCGATCAATTGATCCGGCTGATTCACGTCCACGCCAACAGCGAGATCTGCGGAGCCCTTCCGGAAGGGACGTGGATCCCGCATGCGCCGAGTCTGAAGCGAAAGCTCGCCCTTGTCGCCAAGGTTCAGGATGAGGTCGGCCACGGCCAGCTTCTCTATCGTGCCGCCGAAACATTGGGCAAGCCGCGCGAAGAGATGATCGAGGAGCTGATTTCCGGCAAGGCCAAGTATTCCAACGTGTTTCACTATCCCGCCGAGACGTGGGCAGACGTCTGCGTGATCGCCTGGCTGATCGACGCGGCGGCGATCGTCAATCAGGCGATGATGGCCGAAGGATCGTACGGTCCCTACGCGCGAGCCTTGAAACGCGTCTGCTACGAAGAGGCGTTTCACCTGACGCACGGCTACGACATGTGCATCTCGCTGGCGACCGGCAGCAAGATTCAGCGCGAGATGCTGCAGGACGCGGTCAACCGCTGGTGGAAGCCGATCATGATGTTCCACGGGCCGTCGGACAAGGAATCGACACACACGACGCAGCTTATGCGCTGGAAGATCAAGCTCAAGACCAACGATGAACAGCGGCAGGAGTTCCTGCGGAAGTACGTACCGAAGATGTACAACCTCGGCATCAAGATCCCGGCGGAGTGGCAGATGCGCTACGACGAGCCGACGCGGACGTGGCACTATCGCGAACCCGATTGGGAGGAGTTCAAGACGGTCGTGCGCGGCAACGGGCCGGTCAGCGCGAAGCGACTGGAAACGCGGCGGCTGGCGCACGAGCACGGGCGGTGGATACGGGAAGCGCTGAGCGCGGCGGCGGAGGGGCGACGAGTGCCGATGCCGGTAGATAGGAATTAAGAATGGCGAATAGCGAATAGCGAAACAAGATGCGCGAACGCCGCGTCTCTGATTTCGCTATTCGCTATTCAGAATTCGTTATTTGTCATGGACACACAATGGCCTGTATTTGAAGTCTTCCACCAGACGTCGCGCGGGGAGCCGCACGTCCATGTCGGCTCGATTCATGCGCCGGACGGCGAGACCGCCCTGCTGCTCGCCAAGGAGCAATTCGGCCGGCGGCAGGCGTGCGTGAATCTCTGGGTCGTGCCGGTCGAGGCGGTGATCAGCACCGATTACGAAGACGCCGATTTGTTTCAGCCGGGCACGGATAAGAGTTACCGCGAGGCGTTCGGATACGAGACGACGAAGCGGGCCAAGGCGGTCGGCGATGCGGCGGAGATTTGAGAATTGCGATGAATGTCACCATTGAAAAACCCCAACTCCGCGGCGATGCCAAGGCGGCCGTTGTCGACTTGCTCTATCGTCTCGCCGATGACGCGCTGATTCTTGGCCATCGCAATTCGGAATGGACGGGGATCGGGCCGATCCTGGAAGAGGACATCGCCTTTTCATCGATGTCGCAGGACAAGATGGGCCACGCCCTCGTGCTGTACACGATGCTGAGCGAACTCGGCGAGGCCGAGCCGAATCGTCTCGCGTTCGGCCGGCCGGCCGGGCAATATCGCTGTTGCAGCCTCGTCGTCCTGGAATCCCTGACGCCGTCCGACGGCGAGGCGAAACCTCTTTCCAATAACCCGGTGCGCGATGAGCTTCTTTCACGCGGCGACTGGGCGCAGAGTTTCGTGCGGCAGTTTCTTTTTTCGGAGGCCGACGCCTTGCGCTGGGCGGCGCTTGAAAAGAGCGCGCATGAGCCGCTGGCGCAGTTTGCCAGAAAGCTGCGCGGAGAACTCAAGTATCACACCATGCACGGTCGGCTCATGATGGAGAAGTTGAGCCGGTCCGTCGAGAGCAAGGGGCGATTGCAGGCGGCGCTGGATGCGCTCTACCCGCACGCGCTGGGGATGTTCGAGCCGACGAAGTTTGACGCGGCGCTGAGCGAAGCGGGGATTTGCCCGAGCGAGGCGGAACTTGGCAAAGAGTGGGAGGCGGATATCGCGGCGATCCTCGATCGCTGCGAATTGAAGACGCCGCGCGGCGCAAAGCCGGTCTACGGCGGTCGTCAGGGCCAGCATCCGCCGGAGATGCGCGACGTGCTCGATGCGCTGCAGAAGGTGTACAAGCTTGATCCGACGGCGCAGTGGTGATCATCGTGAAAGCGCACTCCATCCCATCCGAGATCGACATTGACCGCGTCTGGGAGGCCCTGGCCAATGTCAACGATCCCGAAATCCCTGTGCTGAGCATCCTCGAGATGGGAATGATCCCGGCGGTACGCGTCGAGGATGGGGCCGTCATCGTCGAAATGACGCCGACGTTCGCCGGGTGCCCGGCACTGGATGTGATTCGCGGGAATATCGCTCAGGCCGTCGGTGCGGCGGGCTTCGACGACGTCCGCGTCAGCGTCGTCTTCGATCCTCCGTGGTCGAGCGACCGGATCACGCCGGAGGGGCTGCGGAAGCTCAAGGAGTTCGGCCTCGCCCCGCCGTCGCGGTGCGGCACAACCGGCGCGACGTTCAAGGCGTTGCAACAAGTCGCCTGCCCCTACTGCAATTCGACGGACACGACCCTCGAATCGATCTTCGGCCCGACGCTCTGTCGGGCGATACATTATTGCAACGCTTGCCGACAGTCGTTTGAGCAGTTCAAGCCGGTTTGAGGCGAACCTGAATCAGGGTACAGTCGTAGAATCCGCGAGCCGCCTCTTCGGAAGGGAAATTGCATGGCCCATTTCTACGATTCAATCCCGGAGCCGATTCGCAAGCTGAGCAACGCGCAGGCGATCGATCGCTATGTGGCGGATGCGCCCGTGCCGGGCCGGGCGATCGAAGGATTGACCGCCGATCAGCTTCGCGCTTTTCCCGTGCCGGGGACGTGGAGCGTTCAGCAGATCGTCGTGCATCTGACGGACAGCGATCTCGTTGCCGCGTATCGGATGAAGCGGATCATCGCGGAGGAGCGACCGACGCTGGATGTGTGGGACGAAAAAGCCTTTGTGCCGAAGCTGAACTATCAGGGGCAGGATGCACGCGAGGTGTGCGAGTTGTTCAGGCTCAATCGGCTGGTTTTTGCAAAGGTGCTGCGCGGCCTGACGGACGACGCTTTCGCGCGCGCCGCGAACCATCCCGAGATCGGGGCGATCACGCTCGGTCAGGTCCTTCGCATCTATGTCAACCACGTCGATCATCACATGGCGTTTCTGCGGAAGAAGCGCGAGATGCTCGGCTCTCCTTTACGATAACGAACTATGAATCACTACGAAATCTGGGTCAATCTGAGGGACACGCACAAGGACCTCGAGTTTGCCGAAAACCTCAAGGGCTATCTCGGCCACCTTCAAAAGCTCGGCAAGATCGCGGGCTATCGGCTCACGCGGCGCAAGCTCGGCTTCGGCCCGCCCGAGCTGGGTGAATTTCATATCTCGATACAGGCGGAGAGCCTCGCGCAGCTCGACGAGGCTTTCGGCGCGGTCGCGCCGCGATCCGGCGAGGTTGAGCAACTGCACGCCAGGGTCTATTCGATGGTGACGGATTTCCGCGGTGCACTGTATCGGGACTTTCCCGACCCTGAGCGGGCCAGGTAAGGACGGTTGTGGCGGCAGGGCCGGTGTTATAATGAAAGGGAGAAGCTCGCCGGCTTCAGGAGTAACTGACCATGACCACCACCGCGACCGCCGCACCGAAGACGACGCCTGCCGCATCGACTGACTTTCTGCCCTTGCAGGGGATTGACCACGTCGAGTTGTACGTCGGCAACGCCCATCAGGCGGCGCATTTTTACCGCACGATGTTCGGCTTCGACATTACGGCCTACAGCGGGCTGGAGACGGGCTCTCGCGAGCGGGCGAGCTACGTGCTCGAACAGGGAAAGATTCGCTTGTTGCTGACGACGGCGCTGACGCCGGATCACGAAGTGGCGCGGCATTGCCAGTTGCACGGGGACGGGGTGAGGGTCATCGCGTTCACCGTGGCCGATGTCGACGCCGCCATCGCTGCCGTGAAGCTGCGCGGAGCCACCGTCGTCGCGCCGCCGCAGACCTTCAAGGACACCGGCGGAGAACTCCGCGCCGCCGCGATCAAGACGTACGGCGATACGATTCATACGTTTGTCGATCGCTCCCGATACGACGGGCCATTTTCGCCGGGCTTTGTGAAGTACACCGCACCGAAGGCGACGCCGACGGGGCTGGCGGCGATCGATCATATGGTCGGTAACGTCGAACTCGGGGCAATGAATCACTGGGTGAACTTCTACGCAAATGTCATGGGCTTTTCGCAGTTGGCCCAGTTCACCGACGACGACATCAGCACCGAATACAGTGCGCTGATGAGCAAGGTCATGCAGAACGGCACGGGGCGGATCAAGTTTCCCATCAACGAGCCGGCCGAGGGCAAGAAGAAGAGCCAGATCGAGGAATATCTCGACTATTACCGCGGGCCGGGCGTGCAGCACCTTGCGATGAACACCGGCGACATCGTGGCGACGGTGCGGGCCCTGCGCGACAACGGCGTGCAGTTTCTCCGTGTGCCGGAAGAGTATTACGACGCGCTGCCGTCGCGCGTGGGCAAGATCGACGTGGATTACAAGGTGCTCCGCGAGCTGGGTATCCTGGCGGATCGCGACGACGAGGGGTACCTGCTGCAAATCTTTACGAAGCCGGTGGAAGACCGGCCGACGCTGTTCTTCGAGATCATCGAGCGCCACGGCTCGCGCGGCTTCGGCGTGGGCAACTTCAAGGCGCTGTTCGTGTCGATCGAGGAAGAGCAGAAAAAGCGGGGGAATCTCTAAGAGGCGATGCTAGGATTGTCCAGGGCAATCGCCTGACGGGAGTAGCGACAATGGCGGTAATTCCAGACGTAGAAATGGCAGCGGATTCCCCGTATGTCGGCTTGCGCATGTCGGCTGACGAATTCCTGCAAATTCAGGATGACGGCAATTTTTATGAATTGATCGATGGAGTGATCATTATGTCGCCGAGTCCGACGCCGAAACACCAGGGAGCGATGATAGAGATTACGGGCCAGATTTTTGAATATCTCCGCCGCAATCCGATCGGTCAGGTTTTTGCCGAACTCGATGTCCATTTGGGCGAAGGTCCGACAGGCGGCGATCTCGTCTATCGTCCGGAAGTTATCTTTGTTCGAAAGGACCGTTTGCGGCAGATGGAAGACAAGATCTTCGGCGCGCCAGAACTCGTCGTCGAGGTGATTTCCAAGGGCTCGCGCCGCTTCGATACCGAGACCAAGAAGGGCGACTACGAACGCTTCGGCGTCAGGGAATATTGGCTGATCGATCCCGCGCGGCAGGCATTGACCTTCTTTCGTCTTCAAGATGGGCAATTCGTGGAAATACACGCTTCTGGCGACTCTTTCGAGAGTCAAGCCGTGCCGGGTTTCCAACTCGACCTCAAGCGGGTCCGCGACACGTTCAAGCCTTGGTAGGCACAACCATCGCCCCATCTATTCACAGGGATGGTCAAATCCTCTCCAAACCCAATCATGGCTGTGTTAGAATGTTCTTTCTCAGATAGCACAAATACCCTGTCGCCATAGTAGTCCGCAGTGCACGGAGGCATGAAGTGAGTCATTCAACCCCCAATCCCTTCGTCCACCTCCACGTCCACACGCACTACAGCCTTCTCGACGGGGCGAATCGCATCGACGAACTCGTCAAGACCGCCAAGGGCATGAACATGCCCGCGATCGCGATCACGGATCACGGCAACATGTTCGGCGTGATTGAGTTCTACCGCGCGGCGATCGCGGCGGGGATCAAGCCGATCATCGGGATGGAGGCGTACATCGCCCCGGGCGACCGGCGCGTGAAGGAAAAGCAGCAGGGCGAGGAGTCGAATTACCACCTCCTCCTGCTGGCGATGAACAACGTCGGATACCACAACCTGCTCAAGCTCACGACGATCGCCCATCGGGAAGGGTTTTATGCCAAGCCGCGGATCGATCGTGAGACGCTGACGGCGCATCACGAGGGGTTGATCTGCACGAGCACCTGTCTCGGGGCGGAGATACCGACGGCGTTGATGAAGCACGATCGCGCCTCGGCGGAGCAGATCGCGGATTGGTACTTGTCGCTCTTCGGGCCCGAGCGGTTTTTCATCGAGCTTCAAGATCACGGCATCCCCGAACAACGGGAGATCAACCCCGAGCTGGTCGAGATCGCGAATCGCAAGGGGCTGGGGTTGATCGTCACAAACGACGTGCATTATCTCCGTCACGACGACGCCGATGCGCACGACGTTCTCTGCTGTATCCAGACGCGGAACCTGCTGACCGATGAGAAGCGGCTGAAGTTTCCGACGGATCAGTTCTACCTGAAGACGCCGGAGGAGATGGCGGGGTTGTTCACAGGTCACGCCGAGGCTGTGACGAACACCGTGAAGATCGCCGATCAATGCAACGTTGATCTGGATTTCAAGAAGCGCCACACGCCGGTCTACCGCCCGCCGGAGCGAAAGACGCCGGAGGCGTATCTTCGCGAACTCGTGTACCAAGGCGCGGTCGAGAGATACCTGGGTGGCAATAGCGAAGGGCGAATAGCGAATAGCGAAACAGCAAGCGCCGCCGCCGCGACCACCTCAAGCCTCAAGCCCCAGGCCTCAAGCCTTCCCCCGGAAATCCGCGAGCGCATCGATTACGAATTGGAGGTCGTGCAGAGCAAAGGTTTTTCCAGCTATTTCCTCATCGTCTGGGACTTCGTGCATTACGCGCGGTCGCAGGGCATCCCCTGCTCGGCGCGCGGCAGCGGTTGTTCGTCGATCGTCGCCTATTGCCTCTATCTTTCGCAGCCCGACCCGCTTCGTTATGGGCTTTACTTCGAGCGATTCATGGATCCGGACCGCGATGAGATGCCGGATATCGACATCGACATCTGCCAGGACGGCCGCGAACGGGTGATTCAATACGTCCGCGAGAAATACGGCCACGTTGCGCAGATCATCACGTTTGGGACACTCAAGGCCCGCGCGGCGATCCGCGATGTCTGCCGGGTGCTCGGCGTGCCGCTCGCGGAGGCAGACCGCGTGGCAAAGCTCGTGCCGGACGGCGATCTGAAGATGACGCTGGAAAAAGCGCTGAAGCAGGAACCCGAGCTCCAAAAGCTGTACGACGAGGACCCCCGTATCAAGCGGGT
>CAYPXR010000084.1:0-22520 GCA_964414585.1 uncultured Planctomycetaceae bacterium | reverse complement strand
CGCTGGTCAAACGAATGCTGGCCATCGGAGATTACGCCGGCCGGACCGATCAAATCTTTGCCTACCTCCGAAAATATTATGCCGTGCAGACTCAGCGTAGCGTCAAGCTTTTATCGACCCTGATCGAGCCGGTCATGGTGACCAGTCTCGCCGCCGTCGTTCTTTTCTTTGCGCTAGCTATCTTTTTACCGATGTGGAAGTTGCTGAAACTCGTCGGGACCGCATAACGGACCGACGAGCAGGGGGACAGATTGAAGATCTGTCTGTTGAGGGAATGTTCCCGCGGACTTGGAGGAACTTAAGACCATGAACGGAAGAGCCATGAATCAAAAAGGAAAAGGCGGTTTTACGCTGATCGAACTTGTCACTGTTATCGTAATCCTGGGTATTCTGTCGGCCGTGGCGCTGCCGGTGTACCTCGATTACCGCACCGACGCCAAGACGGCGGCCTGCAAGGGTGCCTTGGGCGGCGTCCGCGCGGCCATCGCCAACTACTATGCCAAGTCCGCGACGGAGAGCGGCGGCGGCGTCCTCAAGTATCCCGCACTCACCGATCTGTCAACAATCGGAAACGTCATGATCGACACGCTTCCTGACAATCCATTTGACACCGACTCGACCAAGAATAATGTCGCCGCCTCCAGTGCCGCAAAAGGCACGGTCAGCGGCTCCGCCGGCGGATGGCTCTATAACTCCGCCAACGGACAATTCTGGGCCAACACCAACACCAGCGGCGTGGGTGAAAACGGCTTCTAACGCACGCGGCGGTGTCGGCGAAGTCATTCGCCTTGGACGCGATTGAAGGCCCCGGCCGCGCTCGGCCGGGGCTTTCGCGCTTCGTCGGAGCCTTGGAAATGTCGCCCTTGCATCGTGCACCAGCTCGACATCCGACTCGACGGTCCGGTTTCACGCTGATGGAGTTGGTCACCGTGATGGCCGTTCTGGGCGTCGTGGCCGCGGCCGTCGGGGCGCCCACCCTTGCCTATGTCAATTCCATTCGGTCGCGGGCCGCTTCGGCGCGTATCACAACCGACATCCGCTTGATGCAGCGTACCGCCATGTCGTCCGGGCTTCGCACCTGGGTACTCTTCAGCACGGCGTCCAACAATTATCAGCTCTACATTGAAGACTCAGTGGCGCCCGGAAAGGGTCGGCGCCATGCCTTTACGCATCCCTTTGATCAGTCTTCGGCCGCGATCCAATTTGGATCGGGCCCCTTTAAGAATGTGTCCATCTCCGCGGTCAACATCAACTCCACCAGCGAGATCGAGTTCGACAGCTTTGGCATGCCTTACGACGGCAACAGCGCCAAGCTGACCGCCAATGGGACCATCACGCTCTCAAACGGTGTGACCGTCACAATCTATCCGGACTCCGGTTTCGTGGAGCGCGCAGGATGAAACGCCGAGGGACTGAAGATGTGAGATCGGCTTTGAATCGGCTCGCCGCGTCGCGCCGCGCCGCCGTCACGATCATCGAGCTCGTGATGGCGATCGTGATCATGTCGATCGCCTTGCCCCCCATGATGGCGTCCTTTGCGGATTCGTCGAGACAGTCGATCCGCCCTTCGAATGCCACCGTCGCGTCCTTTCTGGCCATCGACAAAATGGAGGAAATCGTCGCGCGGCGCTATCAGGGGACCGATGGGTATGCCCAGATTGATTCGATCGCCGGGACCGAATCGTCCATCCCGGATTTCCCTCTCTTTTCTCGCACCATCCTGATTGAGAAGGTTTCGATCGATTACGCCACCGGCGCGATCACCACATCCCTGGGCGAGACCGGCTACAAGCGCGCAAGAGTGAGCGTCGGATGGAACGGCGGCGCCGAACGAATGGTCATCGAACACCTCTTCGCGGACTTCAAGTTATGAGAAATCGCCGGACAACCGATGGGGCCCTCGAACCGGCTGCGCCGCATCGCGAATCCTTTGGCCGCGCCGCGCTCGCACGGCCTCGCGTCCGAAATCCGCAATTTCGAAAGGCCTTCACCCTCATCGAACTCGTCGTTTGCATCGCCGTCGGATCCATCATCAGTGGGGCGGCCGGAATGCTCCTCTGGAATGCATCCGCCATTCGTTCGGATGCGTCCGCCCGCGGCGAAATCTGCGACGAAGGCGCAATGGCCCTCGAAGTCATGACTCGATACCTCCGCGAAATCACCCAAAATGACAATTGCCTGCCGGCCGACGACGCCAACTTCTGTCCGAGCGGCGACGCCAACATCAGCACGGCCAACTACAACCAGATCAATTTCGGCGTCTATGGGTTTCGAAATGTCGCCGGAAGCGGCATGGTGGAAATGACGACCGACACCGGTTCGACGTGGCGCCCTCTCGTGAAGGACGTTTCCGGATTGACGATCACCTATTTCGACCGCCTGAATGCGAGTCTCTCGCCTTTGCCGCTCAGCGCCGCCGGTCGGGAGGATGTCCGCCGCGTTCGCATCACGCTGAGTCTCTCGCGCGGGACGCAAAGCGTGAAATTACGAACGTCGCTCTACCTCCGGAGCTTCATGAATGAAGTCACGACCCCATAACTCGATCGGGAGAGGCTGCCGTCGACGAGGCGTGGCCATCATCGCCTTTGTCGCGGCGCTCCTGGTTATCGGAACGATGACCCTCTGGCTCTCGCAACTTTCCGCCGCCACCAACACCTCAAGCCTCAGTTATTACTACAGTACGGGCGCTTTTTATGCGGCCGAAAGCGGCGTCGAGTTGACGCTCGCGGAATACAACGGATTTGGGACCACCCCGTCCGGGGATTACGACAGTGACGGTATCGCCGGGACGATATCCAATAACAGCAATGGAGGCGACGACCCGGCGTTGACGACCGGAAAAGTCTACGTCGAAAAGACCGGAACCAATCCCGCCACCTACAAAGCCTGGGGACGACCGGTGCAGACAACGACGCCCTGGAGCACCTACCGACGGGTGATCCAATTCCAATTGCAATAGTCGTCGCGGAAAAAAACCGCGTTCGGTGCTCGAACATGGAGCCTGACGGAAAAGGGCTCCAAGAGGACAGGGATGTCAGGCAGCCGCCCATTTATCATTCTGCAGGCCTTCACCGATGAGCTGCGGCTCGTCCACGCCAAAGTGGCCGACAGCGCGGTGGAACTCTCCCATCCCTGGTCATTCAAGTTCGAACAGAAGGACCCGGATGCCACGGCCCTGGTCGAGCAGTCGGCCATCGATGCCCTGGTCGCCCACGTGAAGGAACATCACCTCGTGGGGCGTGACGTCGTCTGCGTCGTCTCCGGCTCCTGTGTCGCATGCCAGTACTTCGACATGCCGCCGCTGGCCAAAGAGGCGCTTCGACAGGCCGTCCTCCTAAAGCTCTCTCAACAACTTCACTTTCCCGTCGCCGAAGCCGTGGTCGCGATGAAGACGGTCGGCCTTACCGCCGAGGGCGAAACCCAGAACTTTCGCGTTCAGGCGACCGCGATTCAACGAAACGTGGCCATGGCCGCCGCAAGCGTGGCTGAAAAGGCCGGGCTGAATCTGACGACCGTCTGCGGCGGGCCCGATGCGCTTGCCGCCTTCACCGAACGGCTTCATAGCGAGGACCCGTCCGTGCAGGCGGTCCTGAATATCGATGAACGGATCGGCACTCTCGTGATCCACGGCAATCATTCCACCTGTGTCGCCACGGAGCTGGCGATCGCGGCCGGAGACCTGACTGCGGCACTCATGCGCCCGATCATCTCCGGGGAAGACGTGATCCAACTGGATGTGGAACGCGCCGTCGCCCTCCGCACGGAAGTCGGAATTCCCGACGCCGACCAGGTGATTGCGTCGCTGGAGGTGACCGGTGATCGGCTCCTGCCGCTCCTCGAGCCCGCGTTGCAGAAATTCGCCAAGCAATTGACCCAATGGATCACCTTCGCGACGACCTGCGCAGGCGGCGGAGCCGTGCAATCCATCCGGCTCGTCGGTCCCGGCGCGTCGATCAAGGGTCTCGCCGAGGCGATCTGCGCCAGAGTCAACCTCCCCGTCCAACGGGAGACCGCCGCGCAGTCCTTTATTGCCATGGGGAATGCGGATGTCCAGGTGAGTCCCGAGTCGCTGGCCATCGCCGCCGCCGCCGCGCTCCATCGCCGCGTGATTTCCAACGCCATTCCGCCCGAAATTCTGCGGCAAAGAACGATGAAACGCGTTTGTCGGTCGGTGGCGCTGTGCGGTCCCGTGGTCGCCGCGGCCATCCTGGGCGTCGCGTTTCTATTCGGGCGAGTCGATCGTAACTTGCGGCCGCGCTTTCAATCGCACCAGACCGAACTGGCCAACATGCAACGACTCGTCGGCGAGCAAAACCGAGTGGCCGGTTTGCAGTCGAGCGTTCAGGCCCTGGAAAGACAAATCGACGTCTTCGCCCGCGCGACGCCGAATTGGGTCGGGATCTTCAAGGAACTCTCCCTGCTTCTGCCGCGAGAGCTTCAAGTGACCGAATACGCCGCCCAGACCGAGGGTGGAAACATGACGCTCATCGTCAACGCCCGAGTCTATGTCGACGGCAAGGGTCGCAGCTTCGACGAAGTGGCGACGCAAGCCCTCTTGATGCTTCAACGAAGTTGCTTCTTCGAACGCGTCGAAATGGTCTCCGCCAACCAGTCCCGCAATGCGGACGATCCCCGGGCCGCCGGCACGCTTTCCGTCCGGCTCAACCTGGCCTATCCGCAGGACAAACCGAGGGTCTGATCCATGCCGCGATGGTTGAAAAAGATCAAAGTCTGGCTGCCGCCGGTCGCGGGGTTGTGCCTCGTCTTTGTCAGTGCGGGGTACGCCTGGTCGATCAAGACCAGTGCCGCCGAGGAAATCGATCGACTCCACGAACTCGGCTGCTCCCTTAATAACGCGGCACAAGACGTTCAAGGCGCGCTCTCGCCCGACGAGGCCAAGAAGCTGGAGGATAAGGACAAGGACTTGCGCTCGAGAATGGACGACGCGAAAAAACCAGGTCTCATTCAGGCCGAGCTGATGGCCTCCGCGAGAAAAGCCCAATTGGAGGTCCGCGAAATTCAACCCGTCGCGGCCGCCGCCAAAACGCCCGGCGCGCCGACGGCGAGCTTTCGCGTGTCCGTCACGGGCACCTACCAGCGGATTGCGGAGTACATGCAATTGTGCCGGTCACAGCGGCTGCCGGTTCGAGTGACCGCCCTTCGTCTCATCCGACTGACGAACGAAAAGGGTCGGCCCCTCGAGAAGTTGACGGCGGATATCACGGTCGAGGCCTTTCAGCCTCCGGTGCCGGGCAGGCAGGGGGCCTAATGGACGCGAAAACAAAAAAGGTCCTGATCGTGCTGGGCTTCGCGAGTCTGATTCTCGTGTGGCGCATCTACGGACTCGTGAACAAATACATGCCCGCCGGCGCGCAGGCCGCGCAGGGCGCTGCGGCCGAACTTGATACCGCGGGCCTGGCCTCCCAGGCGGCCGCAAAAGCCCACGAACAAGAAACGGCGGTCCTCGTGAAGGCCCAGGAAAAGGCGGCCGGGCAACCCTGGGGCCGTGATCCCTTCGCCGACGTCATTGCGCCGGAACAAAAAATCGAGCCCGCGCCGTCCGAGAAAGAGGCTACTGACGACCGCCCGGTGCCCCCCCGAATCACCTTTACCGGCGTTTCCCGGGTTGGAGACGAGTGGAGGGCCATTGTTTCCGGACATCTTGTTCGCGTCGGCGATGTCATCGAAGCGGACTATAGGGTAAGTCGCATCTCGAAACGATCGATAACGATGCAATCGAGGGGTTGGTCCTTGAAATACGAATTGGGCACGGAAACGCCGTCCGTGGAACGATTATCGGAGAAGCCATGATCAGGCGAATCGTGTCAAAGATCCGCCGCGGCGGAACACTGCTGGGAGTGTCGTGGCTCATCGTCGTGGCGTCCGCATCCGCCATGGGAGATGAGACGCCGGCCACCCCGGCCAATCCGTCCAAGCGAATCACCTTGCAAACCGCAAAGGGAGAGATTGCCGACGTCCTCCGGATGGTCGCCGAACAGGGTGGCCTGAATCTCGTCGTGGGGCCTGACGTCAAAGGGCTCGTCTCCGTTTACCTGGAAGACGTTCCCGTCGAAATCGCCCTCAAGTCGATCGCCGTGAACAACGGCTTCAATTATTCCGTCGAGAACGACGTCATTACCGTCTCCCGACCGCCGGAAAAATCCAACGATGTGGTCGTCCCGCCGCTCGTGACTCGCGTTTTCGTCCTTCGCTCGCAGGATGCCGAACGCGTCAAGGACGCCCTCGAATTCGCGCTCTCCAAGTATGGCAAAATGAAGGTCCTCAACGAAAACAGCAACGGCGGATACGGCGTCCAGCGGCTGAATAGTCTTTCCGGCGAATTTGCGGAATCCGGCTCGTCCGGCTCTACCAGCAACAACGGCCTCACCGTCTCAGGTCAAAACGTCACCAACGGCGCGAACGGTGTGATGGCGAGCGGCCCGAACTACACGCAACAGGGCACGGAGCAACCGCGAAACGCGCGCAAGCTGATCGTGACGGATATCAAGGAAGTCGTGGACCAGATCGCGGAACTCATCGACGATCTCGACAAGCTCCCGCCGCAGGTTCTCATTGAAGCGCGCATCGTCGAAATGAGCACCGAATTGCAGCGGCAGCTCGGCATCGACTGGAACATCAATGTCGCCGCCAACGGTCCCATTCTGAATCACGAATGGCCGTTGCGCAACCGCGCGGGTTTTGCGACCGGCGACCAGATTCCGCGGACGACGACGGGCGCGCCCTATGTGTCGACCGGTCTGGCGCTGGGATCGATCGATTTTTCGCAGTTCACCGCGCTGCTTCAGGCCAACCAGACGGACAATGCGATTCGGCTGCTGGCCAATCCCCGCCTGCTGGTCTACAACAACCACAGCGCCAGCATCCTCGTCGGTGAACGCTATCCGATCCTCCAGGCCAGTATCTCCAACTTTGGAACCGTGACCGAAGCCTTCAGCACCTACATCCCCGTCGGCGTGCAACTCGAAGTCACGCCCACCATCATGGCCGACGGCACCGTCAGCATGTTGGTCCACCCGGCGACCAGCTCCCTCGGCGACGACGTCGTCGGCACCACCGGACTGCATGTCGCCCGCATCCGCACCCGGGAACTTGATACCCGCGTGATCATGCGCGACGGACAGACCATCGTCCTTGGCGGGCTCATCAGCGATCGCAAATTGCACCAGGCGAGAAAAGTCCCCGGTCTGGGTGACGTGCCCATCCTGGATATCTTTTTCCGTCAGGAAAACCCGGCGTCGGAGCGCGTCGACCTGCTGATCTTTTTGACGGCCCACGTCGAAGGCGCGATCGAGATGAGCGATCGCGACAGGCAGGTCTTCGAGATGTACAAGCCGCACTTCAAGCACGTGGAACGCCTGCAGGACGTGCCGCTGCACTTCGAGATTCCGACGGAGTACGAGCCGCCCAAGCCGATGTTCAGCGATCCGCCTGAAGAGGCACCCGAAGAGGAAGCGCCGCCGGAAATGGCGCCGCACCCGATGCTGCCGCGGCCCGGCCCGACCACGACGCCGCAGTCGCTGAAGGCGGTCCAGGCGCCGCTCACCGCCCCCAACCAGCCGCGGACGATCGACAACACACAGGAACGGGTCATCGACATGACCCATGTGAAGCCGGCGCCGAAGCGGGAATATCAGAAAGCCGTCGCCGTCCCCGTCCCCCGCGAGCTTGAACTCGAATTCGATCCCATCGACCCGCCGCCGGCGCCGCCCGTTCCGCAGATCAGCGCGAAGGGTGAAAGGAAGAGCCCGCCCAGACAGAAGCCGCTACCGACTGAAAAGCCGCCGGTCAAACGCGTGCTTTGCAACGCAGGAGCCCGACTCGATGACGCGCCCTAATCTCCGCTTGTCCTTCGCGATCGGAATCGCCGGAGCGACGTTGCTCGTCGCCGCCGGGTGCGAGTCCAAACTCAACACGTCCGCCGCCTCGCCCCGAGTCGAGATCGATCGTGAGAATGAAAAGACCATGACCCCCGCCGAGAAGAGCCGCCGCTTCCGCGAGGTTTACATGCAAGGGGTCGAACTCGCCAGCCGCGAGCAGTATGGTCTGGCCCTCGCCTCCTTCGAGGAGGCCGCTCGAATCAATCCTGAGAGCCCCGACGCCTTGTTCAATCTCGGCGCGTGTCACGAGGCCATCGGCGACCCGCTCGCGGCCATCAACATCTACAAAGATGTCCTGAAGATCATGCCCGACGACGCGGACTGTTACAACAACCTCGGCACCAGCTTCATGAAAATGTACTACCGCGAAAAGAGCCCGACCTGGAAGCGAATGGCCCAGGAAGCCTGGGAGCACTCCCTCGCCATCAATCCACATCAGCCCCAGGTGCGCGAATTCCTCGAATCCTGCCGCAGCGCGCAATAGGCGGTGCGATCATGCTGACGCCGGAGCAAATCCTCCAATCCATCCGCAAGAACCCGCGTGTCCCCGCGCCGTCCCAGGCCGTCGCCAAGGTTCTCTCGTTAACCCAGGATCAGAACTGTGACACGAACAAGGTCGCCGACTTGATCGCCCGCGACAGCGCCCTGACGCTCCAACTCCTCCGCGAAGTCAACAGCGCGCTCTACGCCGGCACCAAGACGACCTCCTCCGTGAAGGAGTCCTGCGTCCGACTCGGACTCAAACGCGTTCGCGCCGCCGTTATCAATCAGCACGTCGTCAGCGGCCTCGGCAAGGCCTGCCCGCCGGGTTTTCATCCACATCAATACTGGCAATCGGCGCTCGCCGTCAGCGTCGCCGCGCAGGACCTCTGTAAGGAGCTGTTGCCAACGCATGTCGAAGATGCCGGGACCGCCGGCCTGCTCTGCGACATCGGCGTCGGCCTCCTGGCCTATGGAATCACCGCGCAATACCGCCCGCTCCTGGACGAATGGTACGCCGCGCCCCAGGCCGACCTGGAACGGATCGAGCATCGGGCGATCGGCATCACCCATGCCGAAGTCGGAGCGGAGATCCTCACCGACTGGAAACTCGACCCGCACCTCATTGAAGCCGTTCGACGTCATCACGAAGCGCCGCCGGTCGCCCCGCCCAATCAGGACGACCGCTTCGAGCGGATCATCGCCGCGGCCGTGACCGTCTCGCGCATCGCGCTCCACGGCTCGGACATGGAATACGTCGGCCGCCTCTTTTCACAGATGGAGGCCCTGACGCCCAAGGCCGACGCGGTCGTGAACCAGCTACTCGACAAGCTCGTGGTCCACATTCAGCAAAGCGCGGCCACGCTCGCCGTGGAGATCGGCAGCACCCAGGAGATGGAATCCAACTTCGAAACCGCGCTCCAAAAGATGCCCGACATGCAGGCCCTTTTCTCCCACCGCCCGATGGCCCGGAACGAACTGGACTGAGGTTGTCCGCGTTCCGTCCATCTACTATTATCTGCCTGACGTGTCGGAAACCCTCGACATCCTTTTCACCGCCCCGCACCCCGACGACCTGGAGATCGGCTGCGGCGGGACCATCGCCTTGCTTGTCAAACAGGGCTATCGCGTCGGCATGGCCCACTTGACCAACGGCGAGCCGACGCCGCTCGGCGATCCCGAGACGCGGATGAAGGAGTTGCGCGCTGCCGCCGACATCCTCGGCGTCCAGGTCTGCGAGATGGTCGGTCTGACCAACCGCGTGCTCATGGATGGTCCCGAGGCCCGCTTCGCATTGGCCAGCGTGGTGCGCAAGTACAAGCCGCGCATCCTCGTCGGCATCGCCGGCCGCACCGTGGCCGCCTCGCCCGATCATTACCAGTCGCAACTTATTACCGAGGCGACGCGATTTTATTCGCAACTGACGAAATGGGACGACCGCTTCAAGGGCACGCCGCCGCACCGCGTTGACCACCTGATCTACCGGGCAATCCCACGCTCGGCGGAGATTCCGCACTTCCACGCCCAGTTCATCGTCGACATCACCAGCACCATCGACCAGAAGATCGCCGCCGTGGAATGCTACAAGTCGCAGTTCCCCCCCAAGCGTTTCGCCGGGCTCAAGCACTACATCCTCTCGACGGCCGGCTACGAAGGCGCGGGTAGCGGCTTCGACTACGGTGAGCTGTACTGCCTCCCGCGCCCCATCGGCGTGACCGACATGATGCCCCTTTTCGGCAAGTGGCCCGTCGCGTCGCCGATCGACGTACCGAAGGTCTAGGCGAATTGCGCTTATCAGAGCCGCGACCGTAGGGGAGCGTCGCACGTAGCTGCCAATCGCAATGTCGGGCGTCCACCGCCATACAGACGCAAAATCCGTTATACTGGAAAAGGTTTTAGACGGGGCACGTGATGGGCCGGGCCGGATCAACAACTCCCATTCGATCAATATCCGTCGCCGAACCCGCCGGGGCGTTTCTGGGCCCTATCCGGCCTATTCGCGCGTCTTTCGCTTATCTAATAGGATTGCTGCTTCTCGCATGCGTCATGATCGTCTTGCCGCTTATCTATTTCGCGCTGGCCGGAGCGGTCGGCTATGGGCTTTATTGGCATGCGACCACAAACGTCGCCTGGTTTACGCAGGTGCCGGCGCACGCCGGCGAGTTCAAGGTGAAACTTATCGGGTATGTCGTACCGCTTGTCACGGGCGGCATCGTGATATTCTTCATGATCAAGCCGATCCTCGCCCGGCCGGTCGCGCGGGACCCGCCGTTGACGCTCGATGAATCGCAGGAGCCGCGGCTGTTCGCGTTTGTGCGGGCGTTATGCGAAACCGTCGGTGCGCCGGTTCCACGCCGAATCGACATCGATTTCACCGTGAATGCTTCCGCGGGCTTTCGACGCGGGTTCCTCAGTTTTCTGGGTAGTGATCTCGTACTAACGCTGGGCCTGCCGATGGCGGCGGGCCTCACGCTCGGGCAATTGGCCGGCGTCATGGCGCACGAGTTCGGGCATTTTTCGCAAGGCGTCGCCAGGCGGCTGCATTATCTGGTGAACTCGATCAGCCGCTGGCTGGCGCGAGTCGCCTACGAACGCGATTTTTGGGATTTCTGGCTTCAGGAGTCCGCGTCAAATCCGGAAAGTCGCTCCCTTTCCAGGCTCTTTTGCTACTTGTGCATGCTGGTCATCTGGTTGACGCGATGCATCCTGAAAATGCTGGTCGGGCTCGGATGCCTGGTCGGCGCTTTCATGTTGAGACGAATGGAATACAACGCGGATCGTTTCGAGGCGGCCGTTGTCGGTGTGGAAGTTTTTGAATCGACCGCGAAACAACTTGCCCGCTTGAACATTGCTTTCGACACGGCGCTCGACGACTTGGGCAAAGCCTGGAGCGAGCGGCGGCTGGCGGACAATCTACCGTCCATGGTGGCGCTCAAAGCCCGCTCTCTTCCGGACGAGGAATTCCATTCGGTGTATGAGAAAATGTTCTCGCAGCGAAGGGGATTTATGTCGACGCATCCGAGCGATGCCGCGCGGGTCGCGCATGTTCGACGATATGCGTCAGAACCCGTTTTTCGGTCGTCGGAGCCGGCCACGAGCCTGTTCGCCAATTTCAAAATGATTGCGCACGCCGTCACGCTCACCTTTTATCGCGATGTCGCGGGCCTCAAGGTCGAAAAGGAGAATCTCGTCCCCACGCAGGACCTGGTGGATGAAGGGCAGAAGGCCGCCAAGGCCGGCGAAGCCACCTTGGCTTATTTGTCTCCGGGTGTGATCGCTTACCACGCGCTGTTTCTTCAGACGGAAGCCATCGAAGCGCCCGGAGATGCGCGGCAGACGGCCTCGCGTTTGAAAGCGGCGCGGATCAAACTGATGGAGAACCAGGAAAAGATCAAGAAAGCCATGGACATGGTGACCAGGGCGCTCGATCAACGCCATGACTGTGAGATGGCGACGATCCTTTCCGAAGCGAAGATTTCTTTTGACCCGGCCAGTTATCGTGTCCGTACTGGGACGGCGCAAGCGATCACCGACGCCCGGCAGCAGGCCGAGTCGCAACTGACCGCCGCCGGTCGGGTGTTGGATTCGGCCAATGGTCTGCGCCGCGTGCGTCTGCTTTCGGCACTCCAGCTTCTTCACGTCCAGGCGATTCAGTCTCGCGTGTCCTCTGCGAGGGCGTATCTGGATGAAACCAGTCCGCTGCTCGCTGCCCTGGCGAGGATCGAGTCGAGTCATGCAGCGTGGAAGAGGCTCATGACCGACGTCTCCCTATTGGTAAAGGTCTTGCAGATGGCGAACAGCGAAACGGAGTTGGAGAAACAGTTTCCAAAACTGATGCCCGTCGCGCGCTCACTGGCGACCCAGACGCGCGTGAGTCTGGACGATCTTCGATCGGCATTTACGTATGTGCGCTATCCATTCACTCATGCCGGCGGCTCGGTGAAAGTCGCGCAGGTGATTTTTGACGTGGGAGACGAACGGCCGGCGACCAAAGCGAGCCTCGTCTCGACCGCGCGTTTGGGGATGTACGTTCATGGATCGATGTTGAGGTTTCTACTTCGCATTATGAACCGGCTGGCAGCGATGGCCACCGAAGTAGAGGAGGTCTTGAAGCTGGGCAACAAAGTGGCGGCCCGAACGGCGATTACCCCACCCGCGTCTTGACGTTTATCCTTCGGCCCCGCTTGCGCTTACGAGCGATGACCTTGCGGCCGCCGGCGGATCGCATGCGGGCTCGGAATCCTTGTTTTCGGTTTCGCTTGCGACGGCTGATTCGATGCGGGTAATGCACGGATGACTCCCTTCGATTTTCGCTTCAAATGCTCGCAAAAAGTTCAGTTTAAGGGCGATCATCCCTCGGAGCAAGTTAACGATAGTTATTATCTGAAAATTTCGCAACCCCGGTTTTTTACTCAAAATCGCCATTTTGCGATTTGCCCCCCAAACTGTACCCGGTTACACTCCAATCGCTGTTGGGGGCGTATTGAAGCCGGAGAGCGACGATTCAAGGGTCGATACGCTCGTTTTTTGGCTCAAAAACAGGAGAATGATCCATGCAGGAGTACGAAGCCCTCAAACAACTTGTGGAGGCCTGTGCCGAGGATGTTGCCAAGGCCGAGGGCGGCAACAAGGCTGCCGGGACCCGCGTCCGCAAGGCGATGCAGGACATCAAAAACGCGGCCCAGAATGTCCGCAAGAAGATCCTCGAAGTTCGGTCCACCGAGACCGGCGCCGAGTCGTAGCCCGCCGTTTCGGCTCGTCCGGTGGCTGCGGCCATCAGGCCAGTCTCGTTGCAAGAGGCCTTTGATGCCGCCCCCCGTCATTCTCGACCTTTCCGCCGTTGACACGAGCCGTGTTCTCTACACGCGGAAACAAATCTACGAACTTCTGCCCCAGCAATTCGAGTTTGCTCAGCTCGACGGCATCTACCATCTCGATGCCGAAGGCGGCACCATCGGCGGTTTTCGCGATGTTCGGCTCGACGAATGGTGGTGCCGCGCTCACATGCCCGGCAATCCCATTTTTCCCGGCGTTTTGATGATGGAAAGCGCCGCGCAGATCGCCGCCTTCGCGCAGCACTTCGTCCTGCCGATGGAAGGGGCCTTTATGGGCTTCGGGGGCATGGACAATGCCAAATTCCGCGGCTCGGTCATTCCGCCGTCAAGGATCGATTTTGCCGGAAAGATGGTCGAAGCGCGCGCCCGGCGTTTCGTCTGCGACGTGCAGGCCTATTGCAAAGGCACGATGGTCTTCGAGGGGCGGATCACCGGCATGCCGATCAAGAAGTAGGCCCGCGGCCACCGGCGAGGCTCAGGTGTAGGTGGCTTTGAGCTTTCGCTTCCACATCGAAGGATGGCGTTCTCGATAATCGTCCGTCGCCTCGACAGGCTTGGCCGACGGCGGCGTCTTCACCGGTGTCGGGCGATGGCGATACTCGTACGGCGCCGCCGAGGGCGGGCGAGAGGCCTCTGGTCGGTTCCATTCGATGTCGGCGCAACCGGCGGTCCCTGAAAGCATCAGGACCGTTGCAATTCCCCAACCGGTGCGGCGGCGGAGCAAGTGCGACTTCACGGCTTCTTCCCCCCAAGTGGGTTTCTTCCTCCCGTACTGTCCGCCGGCGCTCGCGATGGCCCGGATGGCGAATCGAGGCGGCCGTCGAACCCGTCACCCGCACTTGGCGGGCGAGAACAACATCGTTTCGCCGGGGACGCGACCTGAGTTCGGTCCCGATTCTCAATACTGAAAATTAGGCTTTCACGGAAAGTGCGGCTCGCGACGGGCGTTTTCTAAGACTTCGGTCGATATGCCCGATAATCGGGCGAACGCGGCGGCGGTCGCACCTGCGCGCTCGATGACGCGGACCGTTCCGCCGAACACACGGTCGCCGCACAGGGATTCGCCATGAAAAATCACACTTCCCGTCCGGGCTTCTTGGCTGTAGCGGTGATGACGGCGTCCGTCGCGGCGTTTGCGACGCGAGCGGATGAAGCCGCGACGGAGTTCATGAAGGACAAGGTTCAATGCCTCTCCTCCTCGCGCCTTTCCATCGCCTACCAGGCGGCGATGGACGGCGGGCGGGCCACGCAGGTGGACGGCTATGTCACCGACGATCAGGGCCGGACGTGGCGGCAATTCTCCTCACAGCGGCCCAGCGCTGGATTGAACACCGGTACCCAACCGAAGTCCGGGTCGATGGGCTTTGAAGCGGAATCAGACGGGCTCTTCGGCTTTTTTGTGGTGTTGCACAACGCGGCCGGAGCGTCGTCGCCGCCGCCGGAATCCGGAACCGCCCCGCAGCAATGGATTCGTGTCGATCGCGAGGCGCCGCTGGTTCAGATTTTGGAAGTGCGGCCCGACGAGCGTTTCGACCTCAACCGTGATTTGATGATTCGCTGGACCGTGGAGGATGTCGATCTGCCCGACCGGCCGGTCAGCCTTCACTATCGTTCGGAAGAGACGAAATCATATCGGCTGATTGCGGAATCGCTGGGCGCGACGAGCGCTTATCGCTGGACGATCCCGGAGGATTTGCGCGCGCCGATCGAGATCAAAGTCACGGCGGTCGATCGAGCGGGTAATGTGGGTCGGTCAATCCTGAGCGACGTGGCGTTTGAGGCGACCGCGCATCCGCCGGCTGTGAGCGCGCAGAACGCGCCGAAACCCCTGCCGTCGGCGTTCCAGGGTTTGCGCCCGAAGGCGAGTTCTCCACGTCGCGAAATGGCGCAGGAAACCGCCAAGCCCATTCCGGATTTTTCGAAGGCGATGGCGCACGGCGATCCGGACGCCGGGAGCCAGCCCGCCGACCCCAGGGTGAACGAGGACGCGCGTCGAAAGTACGATGCGGGGACCTGGCACCGCCTTCGGGGCGAGATGGACCTCGCGCTGGCGAGGTATCAGGAGGCGCTCGAGATTGATCCGCAGTATCTGGCGGCGCGCCACGATATGGCCGGACTGTTGTTGTTAATGGGCAGGCCTGAGGAGGCGGAAAAGGAGCTTTTGCGCGTTCTCTCGACGGAGCCGGCGCACCGCGGCGCGCTGAAGACGCTGGCCCTGGTGCAGACGCGGCTGCAAAATTACCGTTCGGCCGGCGAGACACTGCAGCGCCTGCTCCTGTTGGAACCCAAGGATGCCGAGGCATGGCTGTACTTCGGCGACGTGACGATGTTCATGGGCGATCGCGCCGGCGCCCGCGAAGCTTGGGCGAAAGTGGGGGGGCTCGAAGGCGTCTCGGAAGAGGTGCGTCGCCGGGCCAACGAACGGATGAAGCTCTACCCCGGACGCGTCAACACGCTGGAACTGGCGAGCGGCGAGCCGGAGCCGTAGAATCAGCGGTTAGTGGCTTGTGGATGGTGGCCAGTAACTGGTGTTTTGATCAGGCATGGGTAAGAGCGACACGCCTTCAAAGTCAAAGCCGCCTCCGGTCTATGCTGTATTCGGCAGCGACGACTATCTGAAGCAACAGGCCGTCGAGCGGATCAAGACGGAAATCCTCGGGGACGACCGCGATCAGATGGCGCTGGCGGAGTTCGAGGGGGAGCGGACTCCGATTGCTGACATTCTCTTGGAATGCCGGACGGCGTCGTTGCTCGCGCCGGTTCGATTGGTCATCGTCCATTCGGCGGACAAATTGCTCGCCAAGAAAGATTCCGATTCCGAAGACGGCGAATCCGACCTCGAAGAAAATCAGTTTGAGAGGACTCCTCGCGAAATATTGGAAGAGTACCTTCACTCGCCATGTCCGACCGGCGTGCTGGTCCTGGTCTGCAAGACGTGGGCAAAATCGACGCGGCTCTACAAGCTCGTGGATAGGATCGGGCAACACATCTCCTGCGAAACGCCCAAAGCGCAGGCCGTCCCGGGATGGGTGGCGAGCCAGGCGCAGAATGTCCACGGCGTGCGGTTGGAGCCGCAGGCGGCGCGGCGGCTCGTTGAATTGGTCGGGCCGCAACTGGGCCTGCTCGACATGGAGCTGGCCAAATTGGCGACCTATGTCCTCCCGAAAAAGACCATCGAAATCCAGGATGTGGAGGAACTCGTCGGGGCGTCGCGGGCCGAGGTGGTCTTTGGTCTCGCTGACGCCATCACCGCCCGGGATGCAGGCGGCGCCATGAATCTTTGGGATCAGGTCATATCGAGGGATCGCGCCGCGGAGTACAAGGCGATCGGCGGTCTGCGATTTGCCTTTGTTCGGCTCGTGGAAGCCAAGCGGTTGGTATCGCAGGGGTTGTCGGTGTTTGAGGCGGCAAAATCTCAGAAAATCTGGGGCGACGCCCATCAGCTCGAACGGCAATTAGACCGTTTTTCCATGCGCCAATGGCAGGATATTCTGGTAAAACTCCTGTCTATCGACGTCAGGGCGAAGACCGGCCTGGGCTCCGTCCGGATGTTGGTAGAGCGATTCATCGCGGAACAGTGCGCGGTCCCCGGACCCCGCCGCGTCGGGATCGCCGGGCGCTAGCGAGCGAAGGAAAGTCAACATGCAGATGCAGCGATGGTATGCCGTTGGACGGCTGGCACTGGTGATCGGCGCGGTGACCGTCGCCGGTTGCGCCGAGGGGGAGTGGGATTGGTTCGGGTTGAAGAAGACCGAGCCGAAGCAGAAGAGTTCGCAGACGGCCAAGGCGCGCCGTCCGGTGAAGAAGGCGGATCGGGCGGTGGCGGATTCAGAGTCGAAGAAGAAGCCGGAGGCCCCGGCGGGCGATGCCAAGAGCCGTGAAGTAGACGAAAAAGTCGAGCGGTACGTGCGCTCGATGAATGCGCAATACGACCCCAGCTACAAGAACGACGATTTCACATCGAAGATTCGACGGCAGAACGATCCCAATCGTCCCGCACGGATCAAGCAGACGGTCATCCGCAGCCGGACGGAACCCACATTGGACGAGGCGGCGGCCCAGATTCCCGAGAATGCTACCGGGGAGGATTCGTCGGAACAGGCGTCAACGCCGGTAAAGAGTTCGGAGCCTGTAGAAACGGCGGTTGCCGAAAAACCGGCCGAAACGAAACCGACCGTCGCTGAAAAGCCCGTCGAACCCGCCAAGCCGGCCCCCGCGGAATCTGCGATCAAGCCGCCGGTATTGTCGGAGGTGACGGTGTCGGCCTCACCGACCCCCATCGACCCGCCGCCCGTCTCGGAAAAGCCAAAAGAAGAAAAGCCGGTGGAAGACAAGCCGGTGGAAGAGAAACCGATCGAACCCGAGCCGGTTCAAGTCACGAAAGTCGAACCCAAGCCTGTAGAGCCGACTCGGTCAGAGCCACCGCCGGTCGGGCAACATCCCGCCGAAACGAAATTGGTAGAGGATGCGCCCCAGCAGAAAGAGCCGGTGGCCCCTCCCAGCAAAGAACCGGAACCCATCGAAACGACGGTGAAGGATAACCCGCGTCCTGTTGAATCGGCGCCGAAAAAGGAATCGCCCAAGATCGAGCTAACGAGTACGAACGAGCGATCGAAGGAGCCGGTGCCGAAAGAAACAGTGCGGAAGGAAGAACCTCTTGGGGAATCGCCGCCGGAGGAGCCCAAGACGGTTGAATCGATCCCCAGGGTATCGCCGCGGGCGCCGGCCGTTCGCGAAAAGCATCCGGTGAAGCCAAAGCGAACCGTCGCCAACCAGCCTCCGATGCCTCCGCCGCAGCCGGTGGACACCTTCCAACGGAAATTGAAGGAACAGGAGGCCGTCGTATCCAAGAGTCCCGACAACGTCGAAGAACAGTTCAAGCTGCGAATGATGTATCTGGTCAATGGGCAGGACGAGAAAGCGCTGGCGCCGTCGTCGAGCATGAACGCCGACGCGCAGGAGATCCTGCTCGGCCAGATACGCACGATGATCGCGGCGCGGACCTCGGATTCGCGCGATCCGGCGATCTGGGCCAACCAGCAGCTCGATGCGCTGGAGCGCCTGCGCGGATTGCTGCGGGCGAAGGCGGATTTGAAGGTGCCGAACGTCCAGCTTTGCCGTTCGATCGAGGGATTCGGCCGATATGAGCCGATCGTGCCGGCGTCGTTCAAGGCCGGCGGCAAAAACCGCGTCCTGTTGTATATCGAAGTGGACAATTTCCATTGCGACAAGACCCCGTCGGGCTTGTACCGAACGCTGTTGTCCGTCCGCGAGAGCCTGCTCAACAAAGGCGGCGAGGAGTTGTGGAGCGCGAAGGACGACAACATCGAGGACCTGACCCGCCAGAAGCGGCGCGACTTTTACCTGACGATCGGGCCGCTGGCGATTCCGAAATCGCTGGGACCGGGCGAGTACGTTTTCAAGGTCGAGGTCGAGGACGTTCTGGGCGGCAAGATGAACAGCAACGTCGTCCGCTTCAAGATGATCCCGTGAGATTGCAGGGATCGCATCATTTGCCGGAGCCAGGTTTGCTCGATCCCGTCGGCTCGACATCGTGGCACAATCGACATCTGTCCTGTTTCAAGAAACTCGACGAACTCTTGCGCGCGGGGGGGCCGGCGCGACCGACCATTCTGTTGATCGGGCCGGGGGGCGTGACACGCGTGGCGGGGTGGATTCTCAACGATTCCGCGGTGGAGAAGCCGTCGACCGTCCGCAAGCTGATCGGAGATGCGGCGCGGTACAGCGACCAGGTCTTGCGGCGGATTCCGTGGATGCCGCTGGCGTCGTTGGAGCCGATGGAGTTGCGATCGGCCCTTTCCATGCCGCATGAACTGATCGTGATCGATCGATCGCGGCGTATCCTCGCGACGATTCGGCAACAGCTGCCCGAGGCGAAGTGTTTGTTGGTCGACATTTCCTTTCAGCGGCCGTCGGTCGAAGCGGATGTGGTGATCGCGTTCAACGTGGTCTGCCGGCTGGACGACCCGGCCGCGGGAATGGCCAACGTCGCGTCGGCGGTTCGGTCCGGCGGATGGCTGCTGATGGACGACCGCTCAGCGGAGGCCCACTTGTCGCCGTCGTTGGGGTTCGAGAATGTGGCGTCCAAAATTTACCGGCGCGTCCGCAACAACTCACAAGCTTCTGGATTCTGAATCGAACGAAATGAGACGGTCGAATATCATGTCCCTGGAGTCTTTACCAGGGATGGGATCCATATCTTCAATTGAATTGGAACAGGCCCTCAGGAATCGCTTCGAGGCCGATGCGATTTTGGGCGCGGATGTACTGCCGGTACGGATTGGGGCGAAGGGGGACGGATCGCTTCGACCGCCGGTCGCCGCCGCGCCGGTCATTCCCGATCGGCCGCCCGTGAGCGCGGGGGAAATCAAGGAGCGAACGGTACAGCTCGCTGTCATTGACGACAATGAAGTTAAGAGCTGCACGAAATGCGGCCTTTCGGCGACGCGGACGAAGACGGTTTTTGGCGTGGGGAGCCCGACGGCGCGGATCATGTTCATCGGCGAGGCGCCGGGGCATGACGAGGACGTTTCCGGCGAGCCATTCGTCGGGCGGGCGGGACAGCTTCTGACCGACATGATCCAGAAGGGCATGGGTCTGAAGCGCGAGGACGTCTATATCTGCAACGTGATCAAATGCCGGCCGCCGGGCAATCGCAACCCGGCAACCGACGAAATCATCGCATGCAAAGACTACCTTTGGCGGCAGATTCAGATCATCCATCCCGAGGTGATCGTCGCCCTGGGTGCGCCGGCCGCGCAGACTTTGCTGGGTACGCGCGAGGGCATCGGCCGATTGCGCAGCCGGTGGCACGATTTCTATCCGAGCGGGACCAATCGGGTCGGCGAAGCGATCCCGATCATGCCGACTTATCATCCTGCCTACCTGCTCCGCGATCCCAACGAGAAGGGGAAGGCGTGGGCGGACCTCAAGATGGTCATGGCGAGGTTGGGGATACCCATCCCCAACCGCCGATGACGGTTTCATGCCGTCGGTGAATCTCAACAAGACGATGGACCGGGCAGACCTGGAACGGCCGGGTTGTCAGGCGGTCTTGCTGGAGCTGTTCGGCCTGATGCGGCGAATGCAGGCCCGGGGGGCGCCATATTCGTCGTGGTACGGTGCGGTCGATGCCTGGCCCAGCGCCTGGGAGCACATTAACCGAGGGGAGGGCTATCAGACCTATCCCGGTAATCCCGACGAATTGCGGATACCGTGGTTCCTTCTCTGGGAGATTTCGTGGCTGGCATCGAATACAGCGATGCGTCCTGCCGCGAGAATCCTCGACATGGGCGGGGCAGGGTCACTCTTTTCCTGTTATTTGGCCAGCCGGGGGTGCGAGGTTCACACGATCGACCTTCAGGAGGACCTTTGCCGGCAGGCCGGAAAAGCCGCCTCGATCATGGGCTGGCGGATCGATGCCAAGCAGATGGACATGACGCGGCTCGACTATCCGGACGGATACTTCGATCACGTCTTCAGCGTTTGCGTCTTCGAACACCTTCCGGTTTCGGGACGTATCGAGTGCAACCGCGAGGTGCGGCGCGTCTTGCGACCTGGCGGGACAGCGGCCTACACATTTGATTACGCGAACCCGCAATCGTTCGGGAGAATCGACACGCCCGATGATGTGCGTCGCCAGTTCGTTGAACCGTCGGGGTTGCGATTAAGCGGCGGCGGAGAGTTTGTCGATAACGGCCTACGGTATCTCGAGCCGCCGCAGTGCTTCGGTTTTGGGCGGCTCCTGCGGGCCGCCGCGGGACTGCATGCGGTGGTCAAAGGGTCGGTGTCGCCGTCGCGAGTATTTTTTGGTGCAACGTCCTATACCTTTGGAGCGGTGTTCCTAGAAAAAGAGGGGTCCAGCGGCTGAAAATTCGTGGTCTGATAAGGTCGCGGGTTTCCAGCATTGGCATCAAAGATTTTTTTGAAAAATGGCGAATTTTGCGTTTGTCTTGGACCGATAGACAATAGTAGATTTCTAGAGTAGATTACCGGTCATCGCGGCGGCCGCAGGAGCCGTCGCTTGAGGCACCCATGGCGGCCAGCAAGTCTCGACACCAGCATCGTCACTACAAAACGCTCATTGCCCTCGTCCTTTCCATGACCGGCGGGACGTTTTTCCTCTTGTGGGTGGGCCGTCTTTCTCCAGTAACGCCCCTGCTCGGTCAAGTTGCCTCCGCTCAGCGATGGAACGACATCGCCGTCCGGGCCGAAGACGATCGCAACCCTCGTGGGTTCTTCCACTTACGGATCGACGAGTCCGGAATGCTCTACCAGAGTTCTGCCTGGAAAAATGGTCAGCCCGACCCGGATCATCCCGAGACGATCCACGTCCTGCTCACCTCTTCGGGCGGCGTAACGCCGGCCCAGACGCAGACGCTTTCGCGAACGATTGCCGACCTTTGCCGTCGGCATGGGATCGCTTCTGAGCACGTGAGCGTTCTCGGCGGCGATTCGTCCACGCAAACGGCCGACGCCGGTCATAAGACCATTCGCTTCTAACCCCCCGATTCCCGACAATAGCATCTTTCGCGCCGTGGTACCGGCGCGTCCTCGTTTCGTTCGCATAAGCGAGCCGGGATAAGGCCGATGTCCGCCGTTTCACTTCAAAGCGTCGTCAAGTCATTCGCCGGGCAGGTCGTGCTCGACGGCGTCACGCTCGATCTTCATAAGGGAGAGAAGGTCGGCCTGATCGGGGCGAACGGATCCGGCAAGACGACGCTGTTCAAGATCATCGTTGGCGCGGAAAAGCCGGACAGCGGTGACCTTTCCGTTTCGGCCGGCACCACCATTGGCTATCTGCCTCAGGAACCGCAGCTCCCGGTCGACGCGCCGCTCATCGAGGCCGTTGGCGAGGTTTTTGAGGATCATCGGCGGCTGGAGGCTGAACTCGCCGAGTTGTCGCACAAGATTTCGGCGGCCCACGGACAACCGGATGAACCGGCGTTGCTGGAAAAATATGATCGTTTGCGGGCACGCTTTGAGACCGGCGGCGGCTATGACTACGAAGTTCGCCTGCGGGAAGTCATGGGGGGGTTGGGCTTCTCGCCGGAGGAGTATCAACAGAGCGTCGCGCAGCTTTCCGGCGGGCAAAAGTGCCGGGCGGCGTTGGCCCGATTGCTGCTGGAAGAGGCCGATTTTCTGTTGCTCGATGAGCCGACGAACCACCTGGACATCGACGCCACGCGCTGGCTGGAGCGGCACCTGGCCATGCATCGCGGCGGGGCGGTGATTATCTCGCACGATCGATATCTGCTGGACCGCGTCGTGACAAAGATCGTCGAGG
>CAYPXR010000083.1:0-32236 GCA_964414585.1 uncultured Planctomycetaceae bacterium | reverse complement strand
CGGCGGCGACGCGCGCGGCGGTCTCGCGGGCGCTGGCGCGCTCGAGCACGGGGCGGCAGTCGGTGGTGAGCCACTTCATGGCGCCGGCGAGGTCGGCGTGGCCGGGGCGCGGGCGCGTGACGGGCGGGGTCTTGGCGAGGTCGTCGAGGCGGGAGTCGTTGTTGCGGACGAGGATGGCGACGGGGGAGCCGATGGTCTGGCCGAGGCGGACGCCGGAGAGGAATTCGGCGGTGTCGTGCTCGATGCGTTGGCGGGCGCCGCGGCCGTAGCCGGACTGGCGGCGTGCGAGTTGGGCGTTGATGAGGTCAGCGTTGATGCGCACGCCGGCGGGGAGGCCTTCGACGAGGGCGAGCGTGCCCGGGCCGTGGGATTCACCGGCGGTTCGATAATCCAGAATCGCCATAATTCATTCCAAAACCAGTATCAAAAAAGAATCTGGCAAAACATCCGAACCAAGTCCAACCACTCCATTGTACCGTCAAACCTCCATCCATGAAAATCTACGCCACCCACTCGTATTGTGCGCGGCCTAACGGGGCACTTGACATACCAAAACGTTCAAGTAATCTCATTATAAGTCGTCAGAATTGAGGAGGCTATTTGTGTTACCTGGACTAATCGCGATTTTTCTTTTTCTACAGCAGCCTATTGAAGAAACCCACGCGCCGACTTCACGACCACCACAGTCAAGCCGTGGTTCAATGGGAGAGAAACAACGGCAAGACTTCTCGAAACGAGTGAACTTGGCATACAGTCGCGCGCGATTCCTGGTCATGGAAATCGATATTCGTGCAGAGCAATACCACTTAAATGTCATAACAGAAATGGCTCCCGCAAAGCTGAGGACACGTGTTTATGACTTGAACCAAGTAAAGAGGTCCACAGATAAACCGGCGGCGGCTTTCTTGTTAATAAACAACATCATGTCGGAGTACCGTGCGGTATGGAAGCCCGAAGGCAACCTGCCATTAAAAAATGTTCTCCTTCAATACCCGACTGTTTCGCTCACGAAGTTCGACGGGCAAGAAAAGTGGATTCTCAACCCAAACGGCAGCAAATCGACGTTTCTCAAAGAACATACAGATTGCCTGATCGGGTCATATCTCCAATCTTGGGTCGGTCCTTTTTCCGAGAAGATGAATTATTTTCAAGATGTCATCGACACAGGGATGATTTCATCTCTTCCTGACCAAATTCGTGGCATCAATTGCTTATTGGTGACCAGGGTTCAAAACCAAGGAGATTATCATCGGACGGACCGATTTTGGTTTGACGTTGACAACTCGCTCTTAAGGCGGTGGCAGACCTTAGAATCGGATGGGGACAAGGAACCTAAGCTTACCCGATCGCGTGACATTGTTAAGTTAGAACTCAGCGATAAGGAGCCGGAGGCTGATATCTGGAATTTAGGATTTGTGTTTGCTGCACAGAAGGATGCAGCAAATACGCCAAGAAAATGAGCGCATTGATGTCAGGAGAAACGGAGGCGTTCATCCAAGCGCGATGAATCGTTTGCAACTGCATTATTCACGAATCGAATATCTAACCCAAGAAAAGACATCTGAAACAATGTGTTCCAAAAAATTCCTATTCTGTACAGCCGTGTTGTATTCTTTCGTTCAAATCGCTTCTGCCAATGAGATCACCGACGCGCTCTCACAGAAAATACTTGTTGCTACCGACGCCGATGGCTACTGGGCGCAATTCAACGCACAACACGATCCTGGCGTGGATATGTGGGTTGTTCTTGACCGACAGGTTACTTTTGTCCTATGGAGCGGCAAACTGGCGACCGATACTTATGGCATTAGCTGGAATTCATCATCCCGATCACCGACAGTACTGAAGAATTGCGTAGCCATCACCGACCTCGTAACCGGGGCTGACGAAAAAAATCGCCCTATTTTCACCGGCGATTTCGATACTGTTGGAGAGCCAATGCTCTCGGGACTACTCGACTATGACCCAGAAAATGAACTGGTGATTTTGAATATTTCCGCAGGAGGCCGCTCTCACCGGATAGCCATTGCAATTTCCCAGGACGCATCTGCTGTGGTATCTTCTGACACAAAAACTTGCCTCTGCTTCGGAAAAGGTGGAGGTACCACCAACACATGCACTGAACAAGACTGCGATGAGGGAAATAGTTGCGGAACAGCTGCAGACGGAACAAACAAAGCTTGCAGGTGGAAGGCTGGTTCGTCAATTATTTCGATTGAGCCCATCGAGGTCGAATCTCCCCCCATGCCATAAAAATGAAATTGTGCTTGCTTGCAGGGCAGCCTCGGAGGACGTCAAAGGTCCTCCGAGGCTTTTTTGTACTGCGGTCTCCATGCGGCTGTTATTCCCACCGGCAAACCCTTTATAAGCACGACGAGCGACGGGCCATGGGATTCACCCGCGGTTCGATAATCCAGAATCGCCATGGCCCGATTATACGGCGTCACACGATAGGCGTCGTCATCCTATCGGACCATTGTTTGATGAGTCGCGTACGGCAAGGTGCGATGCAATCCGGCCGAATGAGAGTTGTCGCTTACCGACGCACGAAGCACGGAGATTGTAGAGTAGATCATGACCGCCGTACTGACCGTTCCCACGCCGACTCCTACACCCGCGCCCGCGCCGTCAATCGTTGCGGCCGGCGGATTCGTTCCCCAGATGCCTACTTCCTTCAAGAAGGCCGGGCTCGATCCGGCCATCGTCGAAGCGCTGATACTCAAATATCTCTTCGGCGTCGGTTCCGCGACCGGCGCGAGGATCGCGGAGGAATTGTGCTTGCCGGCTCAAAACGTCGTCGACTACCTGGCCGGACTCAAACAGCAGCAGATCGTCGTGTACGTCGGCGCCGCGGACATGGGGGATTTCACCTACACGCTCAGTGACGCGGGGCGTGAAAGAGCCCGGCGATTCATGATGGATTCGATGTACGTCGGGGCCGCGCCGGTTCCACTCGACTCGTATATTGCGGCCATCAAGGCACAGACCATTACGAAACTGGCGCCGCGACCCGACGATTTGAAACGGGCCTTTTCCGATCTGCTGGTCAGCCAGGAAATGTTTGACATCCTCGGACCGGCCATCAATTCCGGGCGGGGAATGTTCCTCTACGGCTACCCCGGAAACGGAAAGACCAGCATTGCCGAGCGCATCACGCGATGCTTCGGCGACGAAATATACATTCCGCGCTGTCTCGTCGTGGACGGGCTCATCATCAAGCTCTTCGACCCGGCCCACCACGAGGAAATCCCGGTCCCCAAGGATTCGATCTATAAGAAGGACCAGATCGATTCCCGCTGGGTCAAGATTCGACGGCCGACGATTGTGGTTGGCGGCGAGCTGACGATGAACGCCCTGGAGGTGCAGTTCAATTCGGCCAGCCGGACCTGCGAGGCGTCGACCCAGCTCAAATCCAACTGCGGCACCCTGGTCATCGACGACTTCGGGCGACAGCGGATGAAGCCGATCGAGCTGCTCAATCGCTGGATCGTCCCGCTGGAAAAGCGCTACGACTTCCTCGAACTGCCCAACGGCAAGAAGGTCAAGGTGCCGTTCGACCAGCTCATTATCTTCTCGACCAACCTCGAACCCAAGGACCTCTGCGACGACGCGTTCCTTCGCCGCATCCCGTATAAGATCAACGTTTCAGACCCCGATCAGGCGGCATTCCGCAAGCTGTTCGAATTTGTTGCGCCCGGTTTGGGATTCACCCTCGACGGCCAGAGCTTCGCCGCGATCGATCAGTTGATCGATCAGCATTACAAGAAGTGCGGGCGGCCGTTTCGTTGCTGCCAGCCGCGCGACCTCTTGCTCCAAGTCAAGAATCGCTGTCTGTACACCGGCCAGCCACTCGCCATCACGCCGGAGTTGTTCGATTACGCCGTGTCGGTTTACTTCACGGTCCTTTGATTCTCAACCGTGGATCAACGGCCACATCGCCCGGTAAATTCCCAGAAAGGCGAGTTGGGCGATTTGTCCGGACGCGAACAGGGTTTGGCGTGATTGCCCGCCGCCGCGGCGCGCCATGATCATCGCCACGAGATAGGTCATCGCAAAGACGAGCAGCGCCATGATGAAGCCAATCATGAAATTCCCCTCACGGGCGGAATAAATCGACGTCAAGACGACGGGAATCACGGCCTGGCGAAACAGTCTCGCCGGACGCATGGATTCGCAAAACGCCACGATGGCATCATCGGCCCCGCGCGCCGTGCGGCCGACGCAGGCCGCGAGAAGCATTCCCCATCGTCCCCAGACCGGCGCGAGGAGGAGCGGCCGGTACAACGGAGTCGGATACATGAAGTTGAATCGACTTCTCCAATCTTCGAGAGATGGCCACCAGGGCGTTTGCGCCGGAATGCTGGCAATCAAGACCCATTCCGTCAGCAACGTCAGACCCAACACCAGCGTCCCGACCGGCGAGAGCGGGGCGCGCAAATCGGTCGACGCCACAAGCGGTTTGGCGCCGGTCAATAAGTGCGCTGCCCGCGCGAGGCCCAGCGAAAGAAACGGGCCGGTCACCAGACATTCCACCAATACGATCGCCAGGGCCGGAATCACGCGCACGCTGCCGGCCTCGCCATAGACGCGCCACGTCACGCGAAAGACTCCCACCCAGGCCAGCCCGACCAGGAATCCCAGCGGAACGATCCAAGTCGGCGCCCGACTCCAACTGGAAAGATCCGGCAGTCGTTGGTCCCGACCCAATGGAAATAGGAGTCTCAGCGCCTCGACCAATCCGTGATACGGAACGCTCGTGGCGGTACGTAACGAATCGGCCTGAGGGGGCCGGGCGGCGCGGGAAAGGTCATTCGTGTCTAATCGTTCATTTGACAAGCGGGCTCATTGTATACCTCGCCGACGCCGCCTACGATAGCCTAAGAGAAGGTGATCCGTGGATTTCGACCGGCGGACTGAATTTCGACGCCAACATCGAGCGGCAGGGCTTTCAAAAAGAGCCTCACGCGGCGCCCCGTCCCTGGCGTTCACCATTCTGTTGTTGACGATCCCGCCCACTTTCGGATTTCAGTCCTCTGGCGGCCTCGGATCCTTTGCCAACGATACCCTGGTTCCCCTGAGCGATCGGGACGCCGAAAGCTGGCTTAAACGGGCCGAAGACGCCGCCGCACGTTCGGATTGGAAACTGGCCGCTGACACGCTCATGCGGGTCATCGATCAATACGGGGACAAAACCGTTTCGCTCGACGACGGAAAGCATTTTTATTCCGCGGCGCATTGCGCGCTCAATCAGATCGCCCATTGGCCGGTCGAAGGGCTCGCAACGTATCGCCTCCTCTACGACAGCGAAGTGACGCAGCGTCTGGAGGCCGCGACTAAATCGTTCGATATCGATGCGCTACGTCTCATTGCCCGCAAGTACCCGTACACGACGCCGGGGCCGAAGGCGATGCATCTGCTGGCGGCGTGGTTGCTGGATCGACTCCGACCGGGTGAGGCCCTGGACGTGCTGGACCGATTGGCCACCCTTAGCGATGACCCGTCCCTAACCCGGGAGGTCATTTTACAGCAGAGCGTTGCCTATGCGCTGGCCGGTCAATCGTCGGCGGCGGAGGAGGCCATCGCGAAACTCAAGACGCTTGCCTCGAAAGAAACGCCGGTCGAATCGGCTCCCGATTGGCCCGAGCGAATCTCGTCGATCGAGCATTTTGTGAAATCGATGGATGTTGCCGGATCATCGACGCAAATATCCACCGCGCTTTGGCCGATACCCGGCGGTCCGCCCAACGCAACCGGTCGAATGCCGGACATCGAACCCGCCGTCACGCCGGACGACTATTGGCGCGACGGCCTGCCGGGCGCGGAACGGATCAGCCCCCGCCAGATGAACCAACTCATTCGCAATACGTCGCGGCCGCCGGTCTGGCAGGCGGTCAGCAACGGACGACTGCTCTTCGTAACCTGTCCGGAGGGCCTTATCGCCCGCGATCTGGCGACCTTTGATTTTGCCTGGCGCATCGTGCCCCGGTCGCGGGTGCGCGATCCGCAGATCGACCGATTTCGACTCCGTGTCGGCGTCAGCGACACCGACAATCGAAATCGCCTCGACGAACTTTCGACTCGCACGCTTCGCCATGAATATCGCGGGGCGGTCTCCACCGCCCTGGGCCTGGTCTTCATCATCGAACAGCCGGGCACAACCAACGAGTTGTTTCCCTCCCGGACGGGGCAATTGGCCGCGTCAGAGGTTCTCCAGATTGACCTGGCCCCCGAGCCGAATTCCATTCGGGCGTTCGAGGCGGACACCGGCCGCGCGGTCTGGACGATCGGGCGATCGGGCCACGTCGACGATGAATTGCGCGCGGCGCACTTCTATTCGACCCCCGTGCCCGTCGAAGCCCGGGGGACTGAGTTTCTCATCGCGCCCTACATCCAGGGCGATGACTATTTTCTCGCGGTCCTTCGTCCGAACGGCACGATCTTCAAAAAGGTCCTGTTGGGCGCCGGCCGGTCCTACTTTTATCCGATCAACTCCGTCCTTCAGCCGACCGTTCATGAAGGAACCATTTACATTCCCACCGGCGCGGGACTCATGGTCGCCCTGAACGCCGACGATTTCTCGCTTCGCTGGCTGACGCGTTACGAGCGGGCCAGCATCACCTCCGTCACCAGCCGCCGGCAGGTGGTCTGGGCCGGAGGCTCGGTCGTCGGCTCCGCGCAACCCGATGAATGGCTTGCATCGCCGCCGATCGTCGCGGCTGGGTTGGTGCTGGTCGCCGCGCCGGACAGCGAATATCTCGTCGCCTATGACCGAAAGGACGGCAGGGAGGTTTGGGCCTATCCCCGCGGGCAATTGCGCTACCTGGTGGCGGCCGACCGTCAACGCGTCATCGCGGCGGGCAAGCACATCATCGCCATCGATCTCGCCGGCGGCAGCGCCGAATGGATGTTTGACCGGCGTCCCCCAAGCGGGCGGCCGGCCTTTTGCGGAGATACCCTGTTCGTTCCGACCGATGACGGACTCATTCGCCTGAATACCCGGACCGGCAAGGAAATCGGCGATCCGCTTCCGTCGCGGTTCGCCCTGGGAAATCTTCTTGCGATCGATGGCGCGCTTTATAGCGTCACGGCGACGGATCTTGCGAAGTTTCCCGACGTCAAGCAATCCCAACGAATGGCGCAGGATGCCCTGGAGCGCAATTCCGATGACCTTTCGGCATTACTGCGCCTGGCCGGGCTGAATATCCTGGAGAAGAAATGGGATTCGGCCATTTCGCTTCTCGATCGGGCGGAATCCCATGTCGAGAACGGAGCCCCGGGCGCCAAACCGCCATCGTCGGTCGAACCCGACCAGAGAAGCTCGGCCAAGGCCGCGGAAGATCTCCTCTTCAGGATTGCACATCAGCGAGTCGCCATCTTGTTGAACGTCGCCGAGGAGGCGCTCGACCGGGGAAAAAAGGGCTCGCCCGATGCTGCGGCTCCGTCGAAGGAGCGCATTACGGATCGCCCACGACGGGAATTGCTGGAAGAGGCGGCTCGACGAGCGAAACAGGCCGACGACGTCGTCCGCGCCGGGCTCGCATTCTGCGAACTGCTGGTCGATGAAGGAAAGAGCGCGGAAGCCTTCCAGCGATTGATGCGCCTGCTTCGGGACTACGGCGCTGAGGCCGTGATCCTGGAGCCACAGCTCTCCGCGACGGCTTTGGTCCTTTTTCGCGAGAGACTTTGCGGTGCCTGGCGGATGATGAGCGCGTCCGATCGAAAGCGCGCGGCAGACGAAGCGCGCCGAATGATCGATGCGAACTTGAACGACCCAAATCCGGCGCCGCTTTTGCGTCTTGCCGACGGCCTGGATCTTCGTCCCTCGGGCGAAGACACCCGAGACTTCATGGCCCAAATCGCCTGGCTCGATCTTCAACTCGGCCGGCGCGCGTTCAAAGACGGCGACTACGAAACCGGGGTATTTCATCTCGAACGCGCCGCTCAATGCCTCCCGGGGAGCGAGATCGCCGCTGAAGCGATGCTCAGACTGGCGATTGCGTACGCACTGCCCGGGGAAGGACTACCGTCCTCGCCGCGCGATGCGCTACGCTGCCTGGCGCTGCTCGAATCCTCCAAGACCGAACCATCGGTTCCGGGCGATCTGGCGCGACTCGAGGGCGGCGCGGCGGTCCACACCGTCGCCGACCTGATTGCCTATTTGAAGAAATCGTTGCCCCAGCCGCCCGGGCCGGACCCTCCTGAACTGCCCAGGGTCCTGAGAAACACCCCGACCTTGAAACTCGTGTCTGAATCGACCATCGCGTCCATCCTCCCGGCAGACGTCATGTCATTTCACGATCCGGCCCACCCGATCGATCTCGCCGAGCAGGTCCTTCCGCTCCGAATCGGCCGCGAAATCTACGGGCTCCGCAACTCGACCCGCGTCCCGGACCGTTACTATTGGTCGTTGAATATCGACCTCCCCGATTATCCTTCCGCGTGGCGGTCAGCCGAACAAGCATACGACGAGGCCGCCGGATATTGTGCAATCGCCAATCGAATCGCTTTGACGGCGTCACAAGATTCAATCAGCGCGGTTGGGCTGACGACCGGGCGGCTGCTCTGGCCCGCCCTTTCGTTGGATCGGGACGACGATCCTCCGCCCAACCCGCCCGTGCTCTCCATCGATCACCGGTTCATCATTGCTCCGAACTCATCCACCCTGATCGCGATCCCCGCGCGTCCCAACGCCAGCCCGATTTGGCGGCGCCGTTTTATTGGCTCAAAAATCGGCCAACTCGTGATCGTCGGAGAACACCTCGTCGCCATCGATTCCTCGGGCGACGTGGTGACGGTCATCAACCCGGCCAGCGGGCGCATCCAACGGCAATTCAGCCTGACCGGCACCGCCCTTGTCGATAGTTCCATAGCGGAGGATGCGTCATCGGATTCCAATGAAACCCAGGAGGAAAAAAACGCCGATCCCGATCGACGTGGTCGCCCCGGACCCTTCGGTCGAAACATCCCCGTCGAGGCGACGAAGCCCGGTCCTGTCGATAACGCAAATCAACACGTGGTGGTGGTGGGCAACCTGGTGTGCCGGGCGATGCAAGATCACGTCATTGCCAAGGACATTGCCACAGGCCGCACGCTATGGGACACGCCCCTTGGAGGACTCGTGCGCGGCCTGTTGCCGCTCAGCACCGCCGCGCCCGGTCAGATTGGAATCTGTTACGCCGCGTCGCATCTGGCCGTTGTGGACGCCGACAGCGGCGCCATTCAAAAAGATTTCGATGCGACCGGCCTCGTTCTCCCGCCGATCGATGCGACCCTGGATCGTCCGATGAACCCGTCGGGGCGATTGTTGATTTTTGCGAAATCCAAGGAGGATCCGCCGCACTACGTGCTGGCGTCGTTTCCCATGGGCGACGGCGAACCGTCCTGGCAGCATGACCTGGGTCGCTTCGCCACGCTCAACCCATGGATGTTGAGGGCCTCGCCGGATTACGTACCCGTCGTGGAGTACACCCTCACCACGGAAGCTCAGGAAAGATGGAGTCCGATCCAGGCGTTTTTCCGTGGAGGCCGCGTGCAAAATTCCGCACATCTCCTCGTCCTTGACAAGTCGAGCCACCGCATGCTCCTGGATAGCGCCTATACCCTGGACGAAGGCCGCTCGGAGACCCCTTCGCCGGCCTCCTGTTTGATCACCGATGTCATTATTCTGGACGAGTGGATCATTGCGATCAGCCCCGATGGCTACTATGTTCTCACTTCGGATCAACGCGAGGAGAAATGATGCGCGACCGGCCGGTTTATCTTTTCCATCGACGTCCCTCCAGAAATTCATCGCGACGACCGGGCGGATGCCTGATCTTTTCGCTATTCGCTATTCTGAATTCGCCATTCCTTCTTCCCGCCGACGCCAAGCCTCCGACCCGCCGACCTCCGATGGTCACGGAAGAAACCGAAGCTGCGATCAGCCGGGCTCTGAAATACCTCGTCTCCCGGCAAAGCGCCGACGGTTCGTTCCGCGAACAAGGCCAGATGGGCTCTTATCCGGTGACCATGACGGCCCTTTCAGGGCTGGCTCTGGCCAGCTCCGGCAGCACGCCGACCGAAGGGAAGTACTCGCCCCAGCTTCGAAAATGCCTGACTTATGTTCTTCGCTCGTCGCAACGAAACGGACTGATCTGTCGCTCGGGCGAGGAAGAATCGCGTTCCATGTACGGTCACGGCTTTAGCATGCTTTTCCTGTCCGAGGTCATGGGAACCGAACAAGACCCCCAAAGCCTCGAACAGATCCGTTCGGTCCTGCAGCGCGGCGTCGATCTCACCGCCAAATCGCAAAGTCATCTGGGTGGCTGGCTCTATACGCCGGACATGAATGGCGATGAGGGCTCCGTCACCGTGACCCAGGTACAGGCCCTCCGCGCGACGCGCAACGCCGGTGTGGCCGTACCCAAATCCGTCATCGACAAGGCCATGTCCTACCTGGAAAAGTCCGTCCAGCCCGACGGAGGAATCGCCTATCGCGTCGGCATGACCGGTTCGCGCCCGCCGATCACCGCGGCGGCCGTGGCCTGCTGGTTCAACGCGGGGCTCTACGAAAGCCCGCTCGCGCTGAACGCCTTGAAGTTCTGCAAGCGCAACATCGCGGTTGGACAGGCGACCGCCGGCGTGTGGGGGCATTGGTTCTATGCCCATTTGTATCTCGCCCAGGTGATGTACCTCGCCGGCGATAAAGAATGGAAGAATTATTATCCGCGGATTCGCGACCACCTGCTGGCGACGCAAAAAGACGACGGGTCGTGGGAAGGCGACTCCGTGGGTAACGTCTATGGCACCGCCATCGCCCTGTTGATCCTGCAATTGCCTTATAACAATCTGCCGATCATGCAGCGATAATAAAGTCAAGTGCTATTAGTTTCCACGCGAACCGTCACAAGGGGGCTACGCAATATCGCATGACTCGAAACGATGCTGGAATTATACTATCTAAATGCCGACGATTGCGCGCATCGGTCCGTACCGGTTTTTCTTCTACGGAAACGAGGGAATGGAACCGCCGCACGTACACGCGCAACGCGAACGGCGACTGGCGAAATTCTGGCTCAAGCCGGTTTCGCTTGCCCGCTCAAAGGGATTCGCCGCCCATGAATTGCGGCGTTTGGAAACGGTCGTAAGTGAGCACGGGGAGCAATTTCTGGAGGCTTGGAATGAGTTTTTCAATCGTTGATACCACGCCGTTGGCCGCGTCGGTCGAGGTCACGAACGAGGAATTGATCGTGACCCTTGTCGACGGACGTCGAATCAGCGTGCCGTTGGTCTGGTTTCCTCGACTTCTTCAGGCTTCGCCGGAGCAGCGAGCGCGCTGGGAACTGTTGGGTGACGGCGAAGGGGTACATTGGCCGCTCATCGATGAGGACTTATGCGTGGATGGCTTGTTAGCGGGAAGACGATCGCGCTCCGATTAGATGCGATGGCTTTTCGTCGCGGCAATGGTGCCTCCGAGATTCAATTCTGACCATAATCCCACAACACCAAACGGGAGACGTTTATGACCACGACTGGAACGCCCGGCGACGCCGATCTCGCCGCCGCCAAATCCTTGCGGGACGCCTACCAACGCCTCCGCGCGGAGCTGAGCAAGATCATCGTCGGCCAGGACGCCGTTCTCGAAGAAATGCTCATCGCCCTTTTTGCCGGCGGGCACTGCATCCTCGAAGGCGTGCCGGGGCTGGCCAAGACGTTAATGATCTCCAGCCTGGCCCGATGCCTTTCGCTCTCCTTCAACCGTATCCAATTCACGCCGGACCTGATGCCCAGCGACATCACCGGCACCGAGGTCATCGCCGAGGACAAGGCGACCGGGCAGCGTGCCTTCAAATTCCTGCCGGGTCCGGTCTTTGCCAACGTCATCCTGGCCGACGAGATCAACCGCACCCCGCCCAAAACGCAGGCGGCCATGCTCGAATCAATGCAGGAACGACAAGTCACCGTCGGCGGCGTCCGCCATGTGCTGACCCCGCCCTTCTTTGTTCTTGCAACCCAAAACCCCATCGAACAGGAAGGCACCTACCCTCTTCCCGAAGCGCAGCAGGATCGCTTTATGTTTAAGATCTACATTGGGTATCCCTCGTACGAAGAAGAATACGAGATTGCGGCGAGGACGACGATCGAAGTCGAACATCGCGTGGAGACCGTGCTCGATGCGCAACAGATCCTGTCGTTGCAAAGCCTGACGCGGCGTGTGCCGGCCGCCCCGCCGATCATCCGTCACGCCCTCGACCTGGTCCGGCGAACCCGGCCGGCCGAGCCGCAGGCGCCGGAATTCGTCAAAAAACACGTTGCGTGGGGCGCCGGACCTCGCGCCGTGCAATTCCTCGTGCTCGGAGCCAAGGCCCGCGCGGTCTTGCGAGGGCGTCATCACGTGGCCAGCGAGGACGTTCGGGCCATCGCGCCGGCGATCCTTCGACATCGCGTCATCACGAACTTCGCCGCACAGGCCGAGGGCTACACGGCCGATCGAATCATCGCCGACGTGCTGGAGCAGACGCCGCCCCACGCCGGCGGGTTGATGGAGGACGATCGCGTCAAGGATGTCATCAACACATAAGCGCTTCGCCACATGCCTTCCGCCTCGCAACGGTTTCTTCAGCCCGACGTGCTCGCCAGGATCGGCGGTCTGGAGTTCCGCGCCCGACAGGTCGTCGAGGGGTTCATCAGCGGGATGCACGGCAGCCCTTATCACGGCTTTTCCGTGGAGTTCGCCCAACACCGCGAATATGTCCCCGGCGACGATCTGCGTCACCTCGATTGGCGGGTCTACGGAAAGTCCGACCGTTACTACGTCAAGCAATACGAAGAGGAGACCAATCTCCGCGCCCATCTGATCCTCGATTGCTCCAGTTCCATGAGCTATCCGGCGCAGCCGCCGGCGACGGGCCGGATGAACAAATTTGAATATGCGGCGACGCTCGCGGCCTCGCTGGCCTATCTGCTCGTTCACCAACAGGACGCAGTGGGTTTGCTGCTCTTCGATGACGAAATCCGCGCCCATCTGCCGACGTCGTCGAACCACGCGCACCTGCAATCGATCCTCGCCCAGCTTGAACAAGCCCGGCTCGATCGCCCGACGGGGACGAAGGCGTTGTTCACTCAACTCGCCAGCCAACTTCCCCGCCGGAGCATCGCCATTTTGATTTCCGATCTTCTCACTAACGTGGAGGACGTGATCGAAGGCATCGAAACGCTGCGCCACGGAAATCGCGAAGTCATCGTCATGCACGTGCTCGATCGCGACGAGCGGGAGTTTCCGTTCAAGGACTGCACGTTGTTCGAGGGCTTGGAGGCGCCGGACGTGAGTTTGACGGCCGATCCTCAGTCCCTGCGCACCGCGTATCTCGAAGCATTGGGAAGTTTCATCGATGGCGTCCGCTCGGCCTGCACCAACAGCCGCGTCGATTATGTGGGGCTCTCGACCGCCGACCCGCTTGACGTCGCGCTTCGTCGTTATCTGGCCCAGCGTTCCCACTTGATCAAGGCACGTGCCTGAGGCGGGGAAATCGTCATGTTCATCTGGCTGTCCACATTCCTGTTCAACCCGGCCCTGGCCATCGGCGCCGGGGCCGTCGCCAGCCCGATTCTCATTCACCTGCTTTCGAAACGCCGCGTGCGGCGCGTCCGCTGGGCGGCCATGGATTTTCTCCTGGAGGCTTTTCGCAAGAACCGACGGCGGGTTCGACTGGAACAACTCATTCTGTTGCTGCTTCGTTGCCTCGCGGTTCTGCTTCTGGCGTTCATGGTCATGCGGCCCTTCATGCGCTCCGGCGCGCTGGGCAGCCTCGGCGGGCTCACCGGACGCACCGAACGAATCCTCCTGCTCGATGACTCCTTCTCCACCCGTTACCTCAATCCCCATGGGGGCGCCGGCGAACAGCCCGTCTTCACGCGGCTCAAACAGGCCGCCGTTCATCTCATTCAGCGGATTTCCGAAAACTCTCCCTCTGACAGCCTGACGCTCGTGCTGACCAGCCGGCCGCGGAAGCCGCTCGTCGCATTGCCCAGCTTGTCCGACGAAAACGTCCGCAATTTCACGGACCAACTGGACGCGCTGTCGCCCACCCAAGGCGTCGCCCATACCCCCGATGCGCTACGGGCCGTCGCCGATCAGATTCGCTCCGCACCCACCCAGGCCAATCAGGCCATCTACGTCCTGAGCGATTTTCAGCAGAGCGACTGGGCCGACTCCATCGGCCGGGAAAGCACGAGCCCGAACGACGCGTGGTCATCGCTGAACGACCCGGGGCGGTCCGTTCAACTCGTGCTCATCGACGCCGACGGCGAACGAACGCCACTCAACGTCGCCATCACCGATCTTCGCAGCGCGCAGTCCAAGATCGTCGCCGGCGTCCCGGCGCGCTTCGACGTCGCCGTCTCCAATTTCTCCGATCGGGCCCTCGATCGTGTGGAATTCAGCCTGCGGACCTCGCGCCACACCCTGCCGCCCGTGCTCATCCCGACCCTGCCGCCCGGCCAGACCATCCACGAGCCGGTCGAAGTCGTCTTCGGTCAGGAAGGATCGGACTATCTCGAAGCCAAGCTTGTCGGAGGCGCCCAGATTGCCGACGGCGTGGCGCTCGACAATGTCCGCACCATCGCGATCGACGTCGCCCCGGCTGTTTCGGTCCTGGTGGTCAACGGCGAATCCGCTTCCGACCACAGCCGCGACGAAGTCTACCTGTTCTGCACGGCGCTGCACCCCGCCGGCCGCGCCGCCAGCGGTAACGAGATCACGGTCATCGAGGAACAGGAATTGGAAGTGGCTGATCTGTCGCCCCAGGACGTCGTGGTCCTTGCCAACGTCGCCCGACTCAGCGCCGGCGCGACCAGGCGGCTCGAACAGTTTGTGCAGACCGGCGGCGGGCTCGTCATCTTCGCCGGCGACCAGGTCGATCCGGCCTTTTACAACGAACGCCTCTACAACGGCGGCAAAGGCCTTTTACCAGTCGCCCTGACCGACGTCGTCACCGCCCCCGCGGCGGGGCAACCTTTCACGTTCGCCGACTGGAACAGCGGCCATCCGTTGATGCGCGATTTCGTGGATCAACTGGCCTCCGTTCTCCGCCAGGTTCGCATTTACGCTTTCCTGGGCACTCGCAAGGAACTTGCCGCCGCGTCTGCGCCGTCGAAATCGAGCGCGGACGCTTCATCGCGGCCGGATGATTCGACCATGGTCATCGCCCGATTCAACGACGCGGACAAGTCTCCGGCGATCGTCGAACGAACGTTCGGGCAGGGGCGATGCCTCTTCATCGCCACCAGCGTCGATCAGGAATGGAACGATTGGCCCGCGAGCTTCAGCTATCTCCCCTTCATGCTCAAGCTCGTTCAATACACCGCCAGACAGGCCAAGGCGGATAGCAACACCGTCGTGGATGCGCCGCTCGCGTGCTCGGTCGATCCGACGAAGTTCTCGCCGCATGCGTCCCTGAGAACGCCGGCCTATCCCGTCGAACCCGAAATCGCCCTCACTGCATCGACAGCGACCTCCGGCCCGGAGAAACCCGGCGTCGATCGCACCGGCGTGTTCGCGTTTCAAACAACGGAGACGGCCCGAAGCGGACTCTATCAATTCCTGCTGCATCGAACGACGGGCGAAGAGGTTTCGATCCTGGCCGCGGTCAACCTCGACGCCGCCGAATCCAACCTGGCCAAGATCAATCGCACGGAACTGGAGTCGGCCCTGGGAACGTCGAAGTTCGAATACGTTCAGGATATCGGCGCCTTCACGGCGCGGGCCTTTGATCCGCGAACCGAACTCTGGTGGCCGATCCTGATGACGGCAATCCTCGTGTTAATGGTGGAACATTCGCTCGCCTGGTGGTTTGGAACGAGAGGTTAGGGCGGCATCCGGCCGCAAGAGTCAATGACGACGATACTCGCACAAATCCCAAGGACCGAGCGCATCGAGACCCACGTCGAGTTGGCGCGATGGTCGAGCGGCAACGCGCTGCTGTTCGGAGCGATTCTGACGGCGATCGCCCTGTATGCCGTCGCCTGGATGTATCGACGGGAGGCCCGGGGGTTGGTCACGCCGCGGCTGCGCTGGACCCTCGTCGCGTGCCGCGTTGCGGTGCTCTGCCTGCTCGGAATCATCGGGCTCGAGCCGGTGCTCGTGAACTACGTCCATCGCCGCCTCGACGCCTACACGTTGGTCTTGACCGATGCGTCGGCGAGCATGGCGCTCAGCGATTCTTATCGCCAACCCGAGGATGCTAAACGGGTCGAATCCGTTTTGGGCCGACCGCCGTCCGCGGGTATCGAGCGCGCCGCCTTGGAAGTTGCCGTTCTAGCCACGGGAGATGGCCGCCTGGTTACGGCGCTCTCAAAACGAAACCAAGTGAGGGTGCTCGCTTTCAGCGATCAAATCGACGATCGCGCGACGACGGCTTCTTCGCCGGCACAAGACCCCGTGAACCTGCCTCACATTCATCCGGTCGGTCCCGCCACAGATGTTTCCGCCGCCGTCCGAACCGCCATCGACCAACTCGGCGGGCTCCCCGTTGCGGCGGTCGTGCTGCTTTCGGACGGTGGGTTCAATCGCGGTGAAGCGCCCGAGGTGGTGGCTCGAATGCTCAGGCAGCGTGGCATCCCCCTCCACGCGGTCGGCGTCGGCGATCCCGCGGAACCGATCAACGTTGCCGTCACGGATGTCACCGCCCCGCGGACGGCCTTCAAGAACGACCCGTTCAGCGTCACCGTCCGCCTCACCGCGCAGAACACCGGCGACCAGCCTATTCAGGTCGAATTACTCGAACGCCGCGTCAATTCTTCCGAACCTGCCAAAATCATCGGAAGCCGAACGGTCACGGCGACGGCGGACGCCATCGAGCCGATCTCGTTCGAGCGAAAGGTCAGCGAGCCGGGCGAAGTTTCCTACATCGCCCGCGCAGTCGCGCTTTCCAACGAAGCCGTCGCCTCCGACAACGAGCGGGAGATCCTGCCCGCCGTCCAGATTCTCGACGATCAGATGCGCGTCCTCCTCGTCGCCGGGTCGCCAAGCTATGACTACCGCTTCCTCGCGCGGATGCTCGAACGCGACAAGTCCGTCAACGTCTCGACCTGGCTTCAATCGGCCGACGTCGGCGCGGTTCGCGACGGCAACACCATCATCACGGAACTGCCGACCAGGCAGGAAGACCTCTTTCAGTACGACGCGATTCTGTTCATCGACCCCGACCCGGAGGAGTTCGATCCCGTCTGGGCCAGCCTCGTCGCCACGTTCGTCACCGATCATGCCGGCGGAGTGCTCTACGCCGCGGGGAACAAGTATTCGGGTCGATTCTTTCGCTCGCCCAAGACGCAATCCATCCTGGAAATGCTGCCGGTCCTGCCGGAACCGGATGCCGAAATCATCTTGAACGAACTGGGACAGTATCAAACCCGCGCCTGGCCGCTCATCATCCCGGAGCAGGCGATCTCCGATCCCATCCTCCGTCAGTCCGACAACCTCGCCGAAAATCGCCTCATCTGGTCTTCGCTCGAAGGCGTCTATTGGCACTATCCCGTTCGCCGTGAAAAACCCCTCGCCAACGTTCTGCTTCGCCACTCCAACCCGCGAATGGCCAATACCGCCGGTCCGCACGTCCTGATGGCGACGCAACTCGTCGGCGCGGGCCGGGCCGCTTTCGTCGGCTTTAACTCCACCTGGCGGTGGCGGCGCGACGACGAGAAGTACTTCAATCGCTTCTGGATCCAGATGTTGCGGTTCCTCGTCGAGGGCAAGCTCCTCGGCGGGCGGTCGCGCGGTTTGATCATCACGCCAAAGGATCAATACGAACTCGGCGAGTCCGTCGTCCTGACGGTCCGCGCACTGGACCCGGCGTTCAATCCCCTCCTCGTGCCGGAATTGGAATTGAAGGTTCACCGCCCCCCCGGTGAAACCAAGAACGACGACGAGAATCCGGACGAACCCGTCGTTCTCACGCCGATCCCCGATCGAGAAGGATATTACCAGGGCCGGTTTATACCAGGGCGTCCCGGCGCCTATCGATTCGTCCTTCATCTGCCCGGCCGCGCGACGTCGCGGCCCACCGACGAGGAGCGACCGATCCAAAAAGAGATTTCCGTCCGGCCGTCCGACATCGAGATGCAAAATACGGCCATGAACAAGAAGGCGTTGACGCGCCTGGCCGAGGCGTCCGGCGGCAAATACTTCGAAATTGACCAAACGGACCGCCTCGCCGGCCTCATTCCCGACGCGAGCCGAAGCTACATCACGCGCGAACGTCCCCGACCGCTTTGGGACAATGGTTACGTATTGCTGGCGTTGATCGGCGTTTTGACCCTGGAGTGGGCGCTTCGCAAAAAGGCGAAGCTCCTTTAGAAGAATGACCATGCCGCCTGCTACGACATCGTTCGCGACGCCGGAAACACGACGGGGACTGCTCGCGCCGCTCATCCGGCTCAGCCGAACGCTTAAGCGCCGCGCCGTCGTCCAAGGGTTCTGCAAATCGGCGGCCCTCCTGCTCGGCGTGCTGGTCGTTCACTTTTCGCTCGATCGAATTTTGCTCCTCGGCACCGGCCCGCGCGCGGCGATGCTCGTCCTCGTGGTCGGGTTCGCCTGCTATCAACTGTGGTTCGGACTGATTCGCCGTTGGATCCTGCCGATCGGCCCGGCCGACACGGCGAAACTCCTCGAACGACATTTTCCCGCATTGGGCGACCGTCTCGTCTCCGCCGTCGCCTTCCTGGAAGGCCCCCCGCCGCGGCCGGAACGAGACTCGCCCGCGATGATCGGCATCGTGGTTTCGGAGGCGTTTGACGGGATCGCATCGCTCAACCCGCACGAGGTCCTCCATCAGCGGCGTCATCGACGCCTCCTCGCAATCGGCATCATCGCCGTCGCCATCGCCGCCGGCGCTGCGCTGGCGATGCCGGAAACGATGGCCATCTACCTCGCTCGCAACTTCGCGCTGCGCGATCTTCCCTGGCCCTCGCGATTTCGATTGGCCATCGAAGGATTCCACGATGGCAAACTGCGCTGGCCGCTCGGCGACAATCTGCTGCTGACCGCCGTCGCAGTGGACGACGTTCCGCAAGGGCTCCGCGCTGAGTTTCAATCCGACGAAAGCGTCGCCGCGCCGCGCGACATGGTCCAGCACGGCGAAAACCGTTTTGTCCTCGACTACGGACCTCTTCAGCAATCCATGAAAGTTCGCTTCCTGATCGGACGATTGGGGGTCGATGAAAAAACGGCCTGGTACGACATCGAGGCGGTCGAACGCCCCTCCATCAAGCAGGTCCAGATCGACATCGTTCCGCCGGAATACACCGAACTCAAGCGATTCACCCTCGCGGCGGGCCAGACCAGCGCCGATGTCCTGCGGGGCTCGCGCGCCGCGATCAGCGCGACGACCGGAAAGCCCGTCGTCAAAGCCACCCTGCGCAGCGCCGACCGCGCCGTGGGCAACGTGGTGATCGAATCCGGTCGCCGCCTTCACACGGAATTCTCCCCGTCGCGCAGTGGAACCTATTTCTTCGATCTGATGGACGCCGAGGGGCTCGCCGATCTGAATCCCGTCACCTATTCCTTCGTCCTCCAAAACGATCCGCCACCCAAGGTGCGCTTCACGCTCCCCGGCGCCGGGGAAATGCTCGTGCCGGATGCCGTCCTGACGCTCAACGTCGACTGCGAGGACAATCTCTCTCTCAAGAACGTCGAATTGCTAAATCGTGTCACGCCCTCGTCCGCCACGTCGCAGCCCGCCATGGCGCATCGCGCCCTCGCCGGTCTTGAACCGCGACAATCCCGCTATTCCCACCGGGAATCACTGGTATTGTCCTCCCTCGGAGTGAAGCCCGGCGATCAGTTGTCGTTGCAGCTTCAGGCGCGCGACAATCAGCCGGACACCGGTCTGGCGGAAAGCAACGCCTCCAGGAATGCGCCGACCTCGCAACCGGCAAAGTCCGTGACGCCGCCCGGCGTCGGCGAATCGCTGCCCTATAACTTTCGAATCGTGACGCCCGAAGAACTGCTCGCCGAATTGAGCCGCCGCGAGATGGAGTGGCGTCGCGAATTTGAACAAATCATCAAGAGCCAGGAGCAAATTGAAAAAAGGCTGCACGATCTGAGAAACGAAGCAGGACCGGCCAGGGGCTCGACGGAGCTTTCGTCGCGTTACGGTCAGGAGGAACGCGCCCAACGCCAGCAGATCGGCCGAATGCGCACCGTGGTCCGGCAATTTGAACAGGTCCTGGGCGAACTGGAGGTCAATCAACTCGCCGCGTCGCCGGTTCGCCGGCGGCTCGACGGCGGCGTCATTCGCCCGATGCACCGATTGATCGAAACGGACGTGCCCGCCGCCGCCGAGCAAATCCAGCGTCTACAGGCCGATTTCAACGATGAGCTCGCCGACCAGGTGCAAAAAAGCCAGCGCGATCTCGTACAAGCCATGTACGCCGTGCTGGCCAACATGCTAAAATGGGAAGGGTACGAGGAGGCGGTCGCGGCGTTACGCGACATTATCCGTCTCCAGGGCGGGCTCAATCAGCAAACCCAGGAACGGTTGCAGAAGGAAATCGAACACATGTTCGGGGAACCGCCCTCCAGTCAGCCGAAAGACTAAATAGTGGCCAGGAATCGACTTCACCGTCTGATATTGAATGGCGTCCTCGTCGGCGCGGTCGCGAATTCCCTCGCCGCCCATCAGACGACCACGCTTCCCTCCGACGGCGATCCGCCCGCCGCCAATCTCGCCGATCGGCAGGCCGTCGTACGGGATCGCGTCGCGCGGCTCGAAGACCGGATGTTTCAAATCAGCCAGGCCATGAAAAAGGCCGAGCCCGAAAAGGCGGCGCAGTTGATCCAGGCGCTGGGGGCGTCGCGGAGCATGTCGATCCGTCAAAAGATGGACGAAATCGTCGCCAAGCTTCAGTCGAACCAACTCTCCGACGCCGCCGATGGGCAAAAAGAAATTACCGCCGATCTCCAGGCGCTATTGAAAATGCTGCTGGAGGATCCGAACAAACTCGACGATCGCCGCGAGGAGATCAATCGGCTGGAGGCGATTCAAAAAAAACTCGAAGAAGTCATCAAGGAGCAATCCAGGGAAAAGCGCGACGCCGAGGCCAAGGCCCGGGAAATGGGTCAGATCCCGCCGGCGACGCAGCCTTCCTCCCAACCGGGCGAATCGGCCCAGGTCGGCCCCACTCCGAATCTCGGCAAACAAGCACAGTGCCAGCGTTCAACCGCAGAAAAGACCAAGGGGTTGCTTGAAAAAATGAAGGAGTCCTCCAAGGGGTCTTCGCAATCCGGTCAGGGCAAGTCGGGTGAAAAAGAGGGCGGGCAGGAGGGTGACCAGAAGGAAGGCGAATCTCAACAACAGCCAACACCCGGCACGCAGGACGTCCAAGAGGCCGTCCCCTCCCAGGAAAAAGCCGCCGAAAAACTGGAGTCGAAGGACCCCAAAGACGCCGCCGAAAATCAGAAAAAGGCCCTGGAGAAACTGGAACAGGCGAAGAAGAGCCTCGCGGAAAAGCTCCAACAATTACGCAAGGAGCAGCAGGAACAATTGCTCGCCGCGCTGGAAAGCCGGTTTCGCGCGATGTTGACCCGCCAGCTCGAATGCAACAAGGCGACCGGCCGCCTCTCCGACATCGGAAAGAACAACTGGTCCCGCAGCGACCAGCTCGAACTCAGCGACTTGTCGCAGAAGGAGAAATGGGTCGCCGACGAAGCCGAAAAGGCCCTTTACATCCTCAAGGAAGAAGGAACGACCGTCGTCTTCCCGCAGATCGTCGAACAAGTCCGCGATGACGCGCGCGAAGTCTCCGAACGACTGGCCGCCTCCGATGCAGGCGAAGCCGTCCGCTCGACCCAGGAAACCATTGCACAAGCGCTAAAGGAACTCCTGGAAGCCATCATGAAAAAACAGGCCGAAAGCGATAGCGACGCTTCCAATGGCGAGGCGCCGGAAGACGGCCCGCAACCGCTCCTGCCCGGATCGGCTGAATTGAAGCTGCTGCGGGCTTGTCAGCTTCGCGTGAATCAGTCGACGTTGGAGGCCGAAAAAGACCGGCATCGAGACGGCGTCAGCGCGAAGGAGCTGGAAGCTCGCATTCAAAAACTCGTCCAGCGGCAGCAACAGGTTCACGACATGGCCAAGGCCATGCACGAAAGCCTGACCCGGCCGCAATGATTCGCACGAGGCTTACTTGGCGAGGCTATGATTAGAAGACCATGACGCAACGATTCCTGATCCTTTCGATTGCGACGACCCTTATCGCGGCCCTGTCCGCGCGCGGCGCGCCGGACTCCCCCAAGGCCGACGCGGTGATCCCGCTGCCCGCATCCCAACCCGCCGTAGAGCCGGTCACTCCGCCGAATGAAGTCATCGCGGGATTTCTCGAAAACGTTCGCACCAACGACGCGTATGACGCCAAGGCCAGGGATTTCGTCGTCCGTTCACACGAAAAGGCGTCGCCGAACGATTTGCACGATTTTCTCAACAACTCGCTCGCCGTTCTTTCAGAGCCGTTCAAGATCGGTCTCGATCTCGTCGCCGCCGAACAACCGGCCAAGGCCGCCGACATTTTTGACGCGCTCTCCATGGATGAGGATCCTTATCTTGCCGTCGGCTCCGCGGTGCAGGCCGCCACGGCGCTGATCGAGTTGGAGGAAATGGATCACGCCCTGGCGATTCTCGATCGCGTGCACAAGGACCATAGGGCGATCGATCGATACACGCTCGAACCCGATCACTTTTACTTCATGCTCGGGTACTGCCAGGCGCACGACCTCCAATACGACGCCTCGATGGCCACGTTGACCACCTTTCTCCAGCGATTCCCGGCCGCGCCCGACCGGCTCCGCGTCACCGCGACGCAGATCGTCACCGAACTTTCGCGGCGCAGCCCCGGCGGGCTCGGGGACGTCCGCGATTTGCTCAACTATTCCCGCCGACGCATCAGTCATGGTGAGACGGGACAGCCCGTGACGGAGCGCCAAAAGGAAGCCGTCGACCTTCTGACCGCCATGATCGACGAGGCCGAGAACCAGGAGAAATCAAAAAAAGGCAACGGAACCAAAGGAGCCGGCAAGCCGAATAGCAGCGGCAACAAGCCCGGCGGCGCCCAGCGCTCGACGCTGCCCGGCGGGGAAAACCGGATCGGCGAGCTTCGAAAGGTCCACGCGTCACCCGGCGAGGCATGGGGAAAAATGCCGCCGCGCGAACGGGAAGAAATCCTGCAAACACTCCAGCGCCGTTTTCCCAGCCAGTATCGAGAGCTGCTTGAACAATATTACAAACAGCTTGCCAAGGACGCCCCGGTCAAGTGATCCCTCTTTACCTGATCCTGTTCTGCCTTCCAACGGCCGATACGCCGTCTCGCGATACCCCTCTCGATGCAAATATCTCGACGGTGGAAGGGACGACGCTCGACGCGCAAATCACGTCGATCCAATCGGACGTCGTACACTACCGATTGTCGAATCGCGATGACCAGATTCAGATCGCCGATGTCGAGCGAATCCTGTTTTCCAGGCCGTCCGCCACGCCCCGAATCTCCGCGGGCAAGTCCGTTTGCATGTTTCATTTTGCGGACGGCAGTTGGCTGGAGGGTCGGCTGCTTCCGCCGCGGGATTCCGCCGACAAACTCATCCATGTCGATGTCGGCTGGGCCCAACCCCTCTCGTTTCGACTCGACGCCCTCGCCGCGGTCCAATTCGGCCGGAACGAACATGCCGCCGCCGAGGCCGAGTTTAATACGCGCCTCACCCATCGCGACCCCGGGCGAGACCTCCTCATCGTCCCGCAGGCCGACAAGGCCGTTGTGCTACCCGGTGCGCTCGAAGGACTCCGACCCGATCAATGGACCTTTCGCATCGGCGACAAACTTCAAACCGCCGCACTCGACAAAGCCTTTGGCGTGGTGCTCGGCGGAGATGAACCGCCGCAAACAGAGGGCAACGCGATAATCGAACTGGCCGGCCACCGCCGGATCGCCGCCCGCATCAAATCCGCCGATGACGTCACGTTGCGCCTCGAATCCTCCGCATTCGGATCGCTCGATCTCCCCTGGAGTGACGTCACCTCAATTTCGTTGCGCAGCGGGCGGGTCGTCTATCTCTCCGATCTGGAAGCGGCCAAAACCGTTCAGCGTTCCGTTTTCGATGTCGCCTGGCCGCCGCGCCGCGATACGAACGTCACCGGGGGACCGCTCGTCATCGATCAACGCCGGTATTCAAAGGGCCTCGGTGTTCACGCCTACTCAGCCTTGACCTACAACGTCGGCGGGAAATTTGACCGTCTGGTCGCTACGATCGGCGTGGATGACAGTGCCGCGGACGGCGCATCGGCCGTCTTCCGCGTCCGTGGCGACGATCGAATGCTTTTTGAATCCAAGGCTTTGACTTCGCGCCGCTCTGAGGCCGTCAACGTCGAACTGCGGGGAGTTCGTCAGTTGACGCTCGAGTGCGACGGCGGCGCGGACATCGACCTGGCCGACCACGGCGACTGGGCGGAGGCCCGCCTGATCCGCGCTTCGCCCAATCGCACCCATTAGCTAAGATGCACTCCCGACATGCACGCTCGCCTGATTGAAACGAATGAAGCGCAAATGACGACAAACGATATCGTCCGCCGCACAAAAACCCGGGTGATCATCGCCTTTTCGCTTTTCGCTGTTCTGAATTCGCTATTACCCGCCGTCGCCGCCCCCGCGCCATCCGTTCGCGCCGAAGAGGCCGCCCGCATCGAACTGGTCCGCCGGCTCTCCCCTAGCGTCGCCAGCCTCTTCACCAAGAGCAACCACGCCGGCGGCGGCTCCGGCGTCATAATCGACCCGGAGGGGTACGGTCTGACCAACTTCCATGTCGTCGCCGAAATGTTTCCGGATCGGGTCGGCGACGCCGGTCTGTTGGATGGAACGCTCCGCGACATCGAAGTTCTCGGCATCGACCCCACCGGCGACGTCGCCATGTTTCGATTCACTCCAAAGGAAACCTACACCGCCGCGCCATTGGGCGATTCCGATTCGATTCGCGTCGGCGATGGCTGCCTCGCTTTGGGCAACCCGTTCGGTCTGTCCGACGACTATTCACCGACCGTGACACTGGGGATCATCTCCGGCCTCCACCGTTACCAGGCGGGTACGCGCGGCGCGCTCACCTATTCCGACTGCATCCAGGTCGACACGTCGATCAACCCCGGCAACTCCGGCGGGCCGCTCTTCGACATGGGCGGACGCCTGATCGGCATCAACGGCCGCGTCGCCATCGAGGAACGGGGCCGCGTCAACGTCGGGGTCGGCTTCGCCATCACCATCAATCAAATCAAACGCTTCATTCCCGCCCTCCGCGCCGGTCTGGCCCCGGCGCATGGAACGGCGGGGATCATCGCCGGCGATCGTGAAGCCTATGTCGTCGTCGATCAGCTTGAAGAGGGCTCCGCCGCCTATCGCGCGGGCGTTCGCTCGGGCGACCGGCTCCTCCGCTTCGCGGGACAGGAAATTCAAAGTGCCAATCAATTCCTCTCGATCATCGGGGCCCTGCCCGCCGGTTGGCCCGTCGAATTGGAATACCGTCGCCTCGACAAAGTAGAGAAAAAAAATATTCGACTGGACGCGCTGCCGTTGCCGGACCTGACGGGCCGCCGAAGAGGCCCACACGCAAAATCCGTCGACCCCTACGCACCCACGGAATCGACCGACCGGGCCAATCAGCGTTCCGTCAAACGCGCGATGAAGGCGTTCATCGGCTCGCTGGGCGGCAGAGCGGCTGTGGAGACGGTCCACGCGATTCGATCGAGCGGCAGGAAAACGCTCGCGTCGAAGCCCGCCGATTCACCGACGCCGTTCGATCTGTCCAGAACTCGACCCGGGGACATTCGCGTCCGTGCGACCGATCCGCCGGACGACATCGAAGGAACTCTTTGGTGGGCGCTGATGAGCGAAGACCGCGACCAGCACTCCAAGGTCATCGGCGGCGACGAGGTCGGCGGTCGGATCGCCGTCGTCATTGAAAAAAAGATCGACGACGGTTTTTCCTTCAACGCCTCGTTCGACGATGAAAACGGCAGGCTGCTCGCCCTCGAATTCACGCCGCCCGCCCTGAAAAAACGCGCTCGTTATGAATACAGCGACGATCGACCCGCCGGGCAGATTCAACTGCCCTACCTTCGCCGAATCTACCTCGACGACGCCCTCATTGCGGAAGACCACTTCGACACCCTCCAAGCCCAGGAAAAGCCGCAATGATTCGTGCTGGACTTCGACTTCAACGATGGCTCCTGCCCGCCCTTGCCGCGAGCTTGGCGACGCCACTTTCGCTATTCGCTTTTCGCCATTCGCCCTTATCTCCGCCTCCCACCAATCCCCTCGGCACGATCTTCGATCGCGCCAACGCCGCCGTGGTCAAGCTCTACGGTCCCGGCGCCGGTCGCGAACATGGCTACGGAACCGGGGTCCTCGTCTCCGCGGACGGTCGAATCGTCACCACGCTCTCGCTTCTGGTCAGCACCGGCCAGGTCCAGGTCATCCTGTCCGACGGCCGCCGGTTCGACGGGCAACTCATTCGCTCGGACGAAACCCGCCAGCTCGCCTTGCTGAAAATCGACGCCCGGAACCTGCCATACTTGCAACCCGACCACTCAACCCAGCTTCAGGTGGGCGATTCGCTTCTGGCCCTCGGGAATTGGTTCAAAATCGCCGAAGGACGCGAGGCCGTCTCGATGAATCGCGGCATTCTGAGCCTGAATGCCCCGGTCGCCGCGCGAAGGCTCGCCCAGCAATTCGACTACGCCGGCCCCGTCCTCATTTACGACGCCATCACCGCCAACCCCGGCGCCGCCGGCGGCCCCCTCCTCGACGTCGAGGGCCATTTCGTCGGATTGGTGGGCAAAGTGGTCGAAGCCGAGAATACCTTAACGCGGATCAATTTCGCGTTGCCGGCGGAGGAAATCGCGACCTTTCTTAACGATGCCCCCACCTCTCGCCCGCTTTCGGCGAATCCTTCGAATTCGTCCAACAGCCCCACAAAGAAACCCTACATCGGCATCAAGCTGACCAAACTGGGATTCCGCCAGGTCTCCGCCTTTGTCGACAAAGTCCGGCCGGGCTCACCCGCGGCCCATGCCGCCATCCAACCCGACGATTTGATCATGGCCGTCGACGGTCGTCGGGTCTCATCCGTCGACGATTACGACGAAATCGTCCGCGACCTCGTTCCAGGTCGGACCATTCCCTTCACGCTCAAACGAGGGACGCAGCTATTGACGGTCTACGTCACGATCGGAGCTGAACCATGATCGCCATCCTTCAGCTCGTATGGTGTGTCTGCCCGGCGTTCGCCCCCACGGAGCAATCGACCGGTGATGCCGGGGAACATTTTCGCAGCCTCGGTCAAACCGTCCGCAGCGCCGTCGCGGCGATCGCTCCCTCCGTCGTCGCCATCGAAACCGTCGGCGGAGCGCAGCCCGTCCGCGAAGGCGGTCGCGGTCGCATGGAAGAATCGTTCCGCGTGGCCGACGGGCCGACCACCGGACTCATTTTCTCTTCCGACGGACTGATCCTCACCAGCAGCTTCAATTTCGCCCGCGAGCCGACCATCATCACGGTGACCCTTGCGGACGGCCGCCGCTTCGTCGCCCGGTTGATCGCCAGGGACTTCATCCGCCGACTGGCGCTGCTGCACATTGATGCCAAAGATCTGCCGGCCGCAAACTGGGTCTCGGGCGACGAACTCAAGGTTGGACAATACGCCATCGCCTGCGGCCGCGCCCTCGGCGGTCAAACCCCTTCGCCATCCCTCGGGATCGTCAGCGCATTGGGTCGCCGCAACGGACTGGCGGTCCAAACCGACGCGAAGACCTCGCCGGTCAATTACGGCGGGCCGCTCATCGACATCGACGGTCGCGTCATGGGACTGATCGTCCCGATGGCCGGCGCCGGCGGCCAGCTCGAAGGCGTGGCCTGGTACGACAGCGGCATCGGCTTCGCCGTCTACAAAGACAAAGTCGACGCCGTCCTGTCGCGTCTGATGGCGGGCGAAATCATTGAACCCGGAAAGATCGGCGTCTTGCTCGAGCCCGACGAGGGAAGCGGCCTGTCGTTCCTCGATGAACTTTTCCCACAAGTTCGCGGCGTGCGCATTCGCGCCATCGCCGACCCGTCGCCCGCATTGCAGGCCAAACTCCAGCCCGGCGATGTCATCCTCGCCCTCGACGGTCAGCAAGTCGGAGATATTCTCAGCCTGCAGCGAAAGCTCAGCGATCGCGCCGCCGGTGAAAAAATCACCCTCACCGTAAAGCGACGCTGGGAGCGATTGGAGATCCCCATCACGCTGGCCCGCGCCTCCGAACTCGGGCGACTCGCCGGTCCGGAATTGCCCGAGCCGCCCCCTCCTTCGTCTCAGGAATCGCCGAACGAAGACAAAGAGCCCCACCCGACCAGCCGCCCCTCGGCGGATTAGATCGTTATCGTCCGGCAGCTTCGTAAACACCAGCCCGACGTGCCGTGGCGACTCGCTTCGTGCCTCAAACATTCAATTAATGGCCCAAATTTCGGCGATTTTCTGCACCAAAAAAAACCGGGAGAGTCCTTGACAATGGGTCATTGTTCGGTTAATGTTCGGAACGTCCCCCGGGGGCCCGACTCCCGGCGGGGCGACGTGCGGGCCGCCCTGCCGCCTTCGTTTGGACGCCGCCGGTCGTGGGGCCGGCGACGAGGGCGAGGATCGACCCGCCTCGACGTGCAAAAGGAGTTCCCATGATTTCCCATCCCTCCCGTTTCCGATGGACCGCCGCCGCGCTGGCCCTCGTCATCGCGACCGCCTTCATCACCACCCAGGTCGTCTCCGACGACAAGGCCCCTCCCAAAGGCAAGGACCAGGAAATGACGCCTGAAATGCAAAAAATGATGGAGCAGTGCGCCAAGGCCGCCACGCCCGGCCCGCAGCACAAGCAGCTCGCCGCGCTCTCCGGCGCGTGGGACGTGACCAGCAAGTTCTGGATGGATCCCAATGCCCCGGCCAACGAAAGCAAGGGCGTCTCCAAGGTCAAGACCGTGCTTGGCGGTCGCTGGGTCGTCGAGGACTTTGAAGGCGAAATGCCCCAGGGCCCCTTCTCCGGCATGAGCATCTCCGGCTATGACAACGTCAAGAAGAAATACGTCAACTTCTGGATGGACACGATGGGCACCGGGGCAATGACTTCCGAAGGGACCGCCGATCCCTCTGGCAGGATCATCAACTACACCGGTTCATACGAGGACCCGATGACAGGAAAGACCAAGACCTTTCGCAGCGTTGCGCGCATCATCAGCGAGAGCAAGCACACCTTCGAGATGTTCGATAAGAGCCCCGATGGCCAGGAATTCAAGTGCCTGGATATCGTCTACACGCGAAAATAACCGCGCGATGAATTAGACGAATCAATAAAGCCCCGGGGAATGCTTTCCCGGGGCTTTTCTTTTGGCAACGATTCGCCGGCAGTCGAAAAGCACTCGAATTGCGGAATTCGATCAGTGGATATTCGCGCGATCGAGCTTGTGGACGAACCAGATGCCATAGGGGATCAGACCCAGACCGCCGACGAGCGTCACGATGCCCATGACCAGCATCACGACGTTTCTCGACGATTGGTAATCCCGAATCGCCCACGCCCCGAACAGGTCCGCGCCCGCGATCACGATCGCCAGAAACAAAATATGAAAGGCCCGCAGCGACATGTCAGAGACACCGCCTTTCCGGCAGGGCGGCGAGCAAGACCCCGCCGTAAAATCATAGGCGCTTCCGTGACCGGCGGCCGAATGCCCGGGTTTCGCCGATCAGACGTCGCCTCGATGCCAACCCCTGCGGCGTCCGACGATCAGCAAGGTTGGGATCGCAAGCAAAGGTAGTATCCCCGTGCTCCCGCAAAGCCCGCCCAGCAGTTGCAGAATCACGGCCCAGGGATCGACGCCGAATCCCGGGTCGATCGGCCCCCAGTATCCGCCGCAATCGTCCGCGTAATAGGGCAGATCCGCGGCAACGAAAAAATCCGCCTGACCGGCCTTTCCGGGATGATCGCGATCGTCGATGTTCACCGTTTGAAACGCCGCCTGCGACAGCGCGAAGGCCCGCGCGCCGACGACGCCGACGCGCTCGACCCGCCCGCGATGCTCGAACCAGCCGCGCTGAGTCAATGCGGTGTCATTGAAATCCACCAACTGCACGCCGTTGATGCACGTCGGCCCTCCCGAGTTCCCCGCCGCAGATTGTTCGGTTGCAGCCAGCGGGACCGGCATCGGTCCCGAGCCGTTGTACTCGACATGATTGAAGGGGATCGCAATCAGCCCGAGGGCCTCCACGATCTTGTACGCCTTCTCGTCATAGATCGCATCCGAATCGGTAAAGGATCCCGGCGGTCCAAGCACGACGCGCCCCAGTTCGCTCGGCGACGCCGGATCGACCACGTCGTAGTACGCCACCGCCGGCCGCCGGCCGTTCGTATCGTCCACGCCGATCGCAATCAGCCGGTCGCCGCGCGGTTCAAGATGGGTCGAAAACCCCGGCACTTCCAACTGTCCGGTCACTGCCGGATTCATTGGGTCGCGCAAATCGACGACAAACAACGGATCGACCCGCATGAACGTGACGAGGTAGCCCTTGTCCCCGTCGAACCGCACGGCCTCCAGGGATTCCCCCTGAATCACGTCGACCTGCCCCAGGGCCACGACGGCGTCAAGGTCCGCAAGATCGTAGGTAAAGACACGAGCCTGCTGAAACCCAAATCCGTTCGACTCGGTCGCGATCCGAAACACCCCGTTGAAGTCGTCCATGAAGAAGCGATTGCGAATAAAGCCGGGGACCTCGAACGTGCCTCGCAAGGTGATGGCCCCCGCCGGATCGGAAATATCGATGACCTGAACGTGCGTAAAGCTCCCGCCGTTATTCTGGTCGTAGTCCTGTCCCGCCGCGAAGATTGTCGTCTGCGAAACGTGAATCGCCAGCGACTGACCGGTAAACGTCTTCCGGTCGACCGGCAGGATGTTGGCCGGATCGTCGACATTGACCGACGCGACGAAGCCCTCCTGTGGCAGGCCGCCGTTCACGACCGGCAACGTCGTGTTGTAGGGAACGAAGTCATCGCCAACGACGTATATCACGTTTCCGACCCGCCGGCTCGCAGTCGCGTACCCAACCAGATTGATCTTCCCCCGCGACATGGGCGCGGTCGGATCCGACACGTCGATGATCGCCAACTGGCTGCCGTCAAACTCGGGCTCTGGTGGGAGCGGCCCGCTGGAGGCCACGGCGACGTCTCCTCCGTCGGCGTAGGCGATGTAAAAATCCGCGCTCAAGATGGCAAAGACCTGCGAACCGACGACGTACATCTCCACACCGCGCCCGCGAAGTTCGAGCGACCCGAGGACCGCCGGGGCATCCGGGTTGCTAACGTCGATGATGATCAATCCCTTATATCGATTCAGGACATAGACCTTATCGCCGACAACCTTGACGATGTCCGCCTCTTCAATTTCGCGCACGGCTTGAGCGGCGGTGTCGAGGGCCGTCGCCGGGGCGTTTGGCCCCGCCAATTCATTGGTGGACGCCGAATTACCAATTTGCGCAACATTGCAAGCCCATACCCACGGCAGAAAGGCCGCGCTGAGCAGCAGGCATTTGCCGGAAAACCTGGACAGGCGGTACAGACCGCGACCGGGACGGATCGTCTTCACCTTATGCAACATCGTTGGATCGTCCTTCCGCGAGGTCTTCAGGCGAGCTTTCAGGCGGGCGGCGACGGCGGCCTGGGCGATGCCTCCATAGCCAATTCATATCATACCCGTCTTGGGTCGAAAGGGAAAAGTCGGTGCCACCCAATCCTCAATCCGGGAATTCCGGGCCGCTCCAATCCGTCCCCTTAGTTATCAGACAACGCCTCCGAGACCGCCTTTCGCCGGTCTATGCGGTTCGTCACGTATTTGAAAACAAGCATCGCGAGAAAAGCCGCCGCGCCGATGCCGGCGTAAACGTACCAAAGGAAATGGGCGCGGGCGTATGCGGCGGGAAAAGGGCCTTTTCCGGCAATCGCGGCTTTCCATTGTGCGTGGGCCACCGGATCGATCGCCTGAAGCTTTGCGGGGTCGGGGCAGAAGGTATCGAGAAGGTAGCCCGAAAGAATGAAGGCGACCAACCAGGCGATACTAGTGGGGAGATTGTAAAAGCCCATGTAGAGGCCCTCTTCGCCGCGCGGCGCCTGTTTCGAGGCGTATTCCATGAACTTCGGCGAAAGGAAGCATTCGCCGATCC
>CAYPXR010000082.1:0-14815 GCA_964414585.1 uncultured Planctomycetaceae bacterium | reverse complement strand
TGGAGGCGCCTATGTGTTCGTCCGTTCTGGCGGCGTCTGGACCCAACAGGCAAAACTCGTCGCTTCGGACGGTGTCACCGGCGACCAGTTGGGCCGATCCGTGGCGATTTCGGCCGACACGGCTATGGTCGGTGCCTGGCTGGACGACAACTCCGGGGGCACAGACGCCGGTTCTGCTTATGTCTTCGTCCGCTCGGGCGGCGTTTGGACCCAACAGGCCAAACTTATCGCTTCGGATGCCGAAGGTAACGAAGCCTTCGGCTATTCCGTCGCCCTGTCCGGCGACACCGGCTTGATCGGGGCGCACGGCGATGACAACGCAGGTGGCGTCGACGCTGGCGCCGTTTATGTCTTTGTTCGCGCGGGGATCGTCTGGACGGAGCAGGCAAAGCTGACCGCATCGGACGGCGCGGAGGGCGATGATTTTGGCGAATCGGTTTCGCTCTCCGGTGACACGGCGGTCATCGGCGCATACCAGGACGACCCAGCCGGGGCCACCGATGGCGGTACCTCTTACGTCTTCACCCGGTCGAGTGGCATGTGGACGCAGCAGGCGAAATTAATTGCGTCCGATGTGGCGGCGTCCGACCAATTCGGCTGGTCGGTTGCGGTATCCGGCGACACGGCGGTGAACGGCGCGCGCCTCGCGACTCACCCAGGGGGTTCGTTCGCCGGCGCGGCCTATATCTTCGACCTGCAATGTTCGCCGGTCTGCTGCACTGGCGACTTTGACGGAAACTTCTCCGTCGACGCCGCGGACCTGTCTGGGTTTTGCGCCGCCTTGGTGAGTGGAATGCCGTGTCCCGCTCCTCCTACGTGTTGCCCGGGCGACATGAATGGCGACGGAGTGATCGACGGTCTCGACATCGCCGGGTTTCTCGCCAAGCTTTTTTCGGGCGGCGTCTGTCCATAATCGTCCATCGACGAGGGAGTTTGAGAGAGTACCTTCGCACGGATCTATCGCGCGCCTTGAAGATTGGAAGCTCCTCAAGGGTCGCTCGATCTTGAAGGATCGGAACCGCCGCCTGATTCCTGGCGTGTGAAGAGTGCCAACATGAGCAGGCCCCTGACGAATGCGAGAACCCGATGCGTCGCAGCGGTAATTTCCCGACCGAGCCTGGGAAACGCAATACTACCGAGCGCTGCGGGCCGCCAAGAACTGCCGTGTCTTGACGCCCTAATACCGATAGTGCTCCGTCTTGTACGGCCCATCCACCGGCACGCCGATGTATTTGGCCTGTTCCGGCGTCAGCCGCGTCAACTTCACGCCGATCTTCTCAAGGTGAAGCCGGGCGACCTTTTCGTCGAGCTTCTTGGGCAGCGTGTAGACCTTGCCCTTATCATATTTCATGCCGGAGAGCGTCGGCTTGTTCTGATGCGAGAGCCACAAATCGATCTGGGCGATCGTCTGGTTGGAGAAGCTGTTGCTCATGACAAAGCTCGGATGGCCCGTGGCGCAGCCCAGGTTCAGAAGTCGTCCTTCGGCCAGAACAATGATGGAATGGCCGTCGGAAAAGGCCCACTCATCGACCTGCGGTTTGATATTGATTTTGCGAACGCCCGGGACTTTCTTCAGACCGGCCATGTCGATCTCATTGTCGAAGTGGCCGATGTTGCCGACGATCGCGTTGTGCTTCATTCGCTTCATGTGATCGGCGGTGATGATGTTGAAATTGCCGGTTGTGGTGACGAACAAGTCCGCCGTCGACACGACGTCCTCCAGCGGAAGCACCTGATAGCCTTCCATCGCAGCCTGCAACGCGCAGATGGGGTCGATCTCGGTAACAATGACCCGGCAGCCCTGTCCACGAAGGCTCTGGGCACAGCCCTTGCCCACGTCGCCATAGCCGCAAACGACCGCCACCTTGCCGGCGAGCATGATGTCCGTCGCCCGCATGATGCCGTCCACCAGCGAGTGCCGGCAGCCGTAAAGATTGTCAAACTTGCTCTTGGTGACGCTGTCATTCACATTGATCGCGGGGAAGAGCAGTTTGCCTTCCTTTTGCATCTCGTAAAGGCGATGCACGCCTGTCGTCGTCTCTTCGGAAACGCCGACGATTTCCTTCGCGACTTTCACCCAATGCTGCGGGTCGCGCTTCTGCTCGGCGGCCAGCAGCTTGAGAATGAGCTGCATCTCCTCGACCTCGGTCGAGTTCGCATCTGGCACATTGCCGGCTTTGTTGAATTCGTAGCCCTTGTGGACCAGCAGTGTGGCGTCCCCGCCATCGTCGAGGATGATCGTCGGGCCGCTGCCGTCCGGCCACGTCAACGCCTGAAGCGTGCACCACCAATACTCTTCCAGCGTCTCGCCTTTCCAGGCAAATACCGGAATACCCGCCTTGGCAATGGCCGCGGCGGCATGATCCTGCGTGCTGAAGATGTTGCAACTGGCCCAGCGAACGTCCGCGCCCAGTTCGGCGAGCGTCTCGATCAGCACGGCCGTCTGGATGGTCATGTGCAGCGAGCCGGTGATCCGCGCGCCGGCCAGCGGCTTCTGTGCGGCATACTCCTTGCGGAAAGCCATCAGGCCGGGCATCTCGTGCTCGGCCAGTTCGATCTCCTTGCGGCCAAACGCCGCCAGGCTCATGTCCGCCACTTTGAAATCCTGTGTCATCGTCGCCGTCGCCATGTCGATTCTCCGAAGTTTCTATATTTCCTTTTCAGCCGTTAATACGAACACGCCGGGCGACTCGATCGCGCCGGTCTTGGTCTGGGTCATTCGCAATTCATGATGTCGGACGTTGTGGAACCCGACGGCCGTCACCTGCCGGGCCAGTTCGCCTCGTTCGAAACCCCACCAGCGATCCTGCATCATTTCATAGAAAGCCTGATTCTCGTGGGCCTGCTGCTCGATGACGAGAATTCGCCCGCCGGGGCGGACGACACGGTACATCTCCGCAAGTGCCCGCGATGGCTCGGAGACGTGGTGCAAGACCAGGCAGGCAATGGCCAGATCGCACGCGTTTTCCTCGATCGGCAGCCGGTCCAGATCGCCGGCGTGAAACACTACGTTTGCAACCCCGCGTTCGGCAACGCGCTGCCGCGCGCATTCCAGCATCGTTTCCGCCGGTTCCACGGCGATCACCCGGTCGAAATTCTCCGCCAACGTGGGCAAGAGAAAGCCGGTGCCGGTGCCGATGTCGGCGACCGTCCACTCGCGGGGCAGAAGCGCAACAAACGCTTCGGCGGCAAACGCCTGGCCGAACGCCGCTTCGCGCAGCTCGTCCCAACGCTTACCCAGCCTCTGGAAAAATCCGATCGTGCCGTCCTGGCGTTGACGCAAGGCACGCTCCAGACGCGTCGAAATCGACTTGGCCAGAGGCTGCCTGTTCAGCCATCGAAGAATCGCCGCTCGAAGCTCGTCCCCTTCGTCGCTGGGCGTCGAGCGATAATAGGTCGTAACGCCGTCGCGTCGATCGCGAACGAGATCGGCCTCGCGCAATGCCTTGAGGTGACGAGAGACCGTCGATTGGGGGAGGCGAAGCACGGTGACCAATTCCGTGACGCTCAATTCTTCGGCCAGGAGCAATTGCACGATGTGTCGACGCGTCGGCTCAGCCAGGGCCCGAAAAAGGTCGGACTCCTCCTGACCGGCGGTTGTTGAAACATGTGGCCTGCTTGAATCCATATATCCGGATTGAAGAATATATCACAATCGCGGATTTGTCAAGTCAATATTTGACCAGGGAAATTCGGTCAGGGAGAAACGGCCGTAAAATATTATTGGGCAGTCTTTTGCAGATACTGAAGGGTATCGATGGCCGGGCTCAGCAGGGGGCTTTGTTCGCGCTTTTCGGCTGCCTCTTTGAGAAGGTTGTAGGCCAGCGCTTTCTCTTTTGCGGCCTTGTCCGCATCGTCCGACTGGATCGAGGCGAGAAGCAAATGCGCGGCGGCTTGTCCGACTTGGACTTGCCAGACGTAGTTCTTACCGCTGATGGACACGGTGCCGGACTTGATGTTCGCCTTTCCGATCAGTTGAGCGGCCGCCTCATACGATTTCAGCGCCTCCGCAATATCGTTTGTTGCGTCGGTCTTCAATTTGTCGAGATCGTCAGCCGCCGAGGCGCCTTCTGTCCCGGTCGCCGCCGCCAATAAGCCGGCGACGCGGGCACCGTCTCGGACCGCCACGACATGCTCGCAGCGCAATTGCGCCATCGCATAAGCGCATTCGGCGGCCAGGCAGTGCATGGACGCTTCGACGTCCACATCCTGGCTGACACGTTGAAGCCGTTCGTCAACGGCGCCGCCGGCGCCGGCCTGCCGGGCGTCGGCCGTCATCCGCTTGGCCGCCGTGACGGCGTCTTTGGCCGCGCGCATCGCCTCTTTCAAGGTCTTGATGGCGTCCTCCTCCGCCTTCATCGCCTTTTCCTCATGTTCCCCGGACTTGGCAAGTTGCTCGGTGACGGCGGCGGTCTGCTCCTGAATCTGATTGGCAAGTTCCTCGCGCTGGTTGGTTAGAGAGGATTCAAGCTCCGCCACAGCGCCGCGCTGCTTTTCCAGCTCCTTTTGGGTGCTCTCGAGAAGCGCCTCTTGATCTTTCAGGCCTTCCAGGTGAAAGGCCAGAGCGTTCAATCCTGGATCGGGCGATCCGCCTTCGTAGCTCGGCACGGTGGGTTCGGCGTCCGTCGTTTCGATTTGGCTGGCGTCGCGAAGGGTGCCATGCCGAAGCGCCTCCACTGCCGCTTGGGCCGTTCGAAGTTGCTGGGAAAGTTCAAGATAGCGCGACGAATAGTCGCGGAAATCCAATCGTTGAGCGCCCAGTTCCGCCAGGGCTTGTTGGGCCTCGGCGGCAGCCTTTTCTGCATCGCTGAGTTGGTCCTTTTTGGCTTGAATCACGGATTCAAGCTGCTTCATTGCCCCCTGAACAGCGGCCAGGCCCGCCTTCGTTTCTTGGAGCCGTTGATCGAGTGCCGCCAACCTCTCGGCGGGCATCTGCGCCTCGAGCGCCGCCTGCTGCCTTCGCAATTCCAGGAGGGCCGGCGCCTGATCCTGGGCGGCAGTCCGCAGGAAAGAGGCATACATCCGCTCGAACTGCGCATGGCCGGCCTGCATCTGTCCTTTCGCCAGGAGGAAAATACCTTTGATTCGATTGACGCCGAGGTGCGTGGCGGACGAACTGGCTCCGTGACTGATGTTGCGGAGGTTGGCCAGTCTGGATTCCGCCTCGCGAATCAGCTTGTCGTCCGCTTTCAGGTACTTGCTCTTAAAGTCGCTCTCGACTCGATCGACCTTCAAACGACGGAAGTCGATCGTTTCGGTCCCGAGGACGATCGTATCGCGCTTCTGATCGTTCGTTTCCACTTCGTGAAGGCGTTCAATGGTTTGATCGAGGCTCCGGATGAGCTGTTTGCTGAAGACGGGATCGTCGTCGGGAAATCCCTTGGGAGTCGTATAGCCGACGTCAGGATGGTTCGTTTGGGCGGCGACCGAGGCGGTCATGGACGCCACAGCGGCGATATCCTCATCGAGATTCAAGACGATGCGCCGAATCGCCTCCACGTCTTTTTCGACGGCGGCATCCAGCGCCTGTGGATCCGATCGCAAGAGACCCAGGTAATACGGGGAAGCCGCCAGGCCGCCGACGATCAGCAAGCCAATCAATAAACCAACGATCCCGGCGGGTTTGCTCGTCACGCGAATTCTACCTCACGTTTTTCGATTCAGTCCGAACGGCTCGTGGTCGTTCCGAGCCGCCTCCCCTGGACCAGGCATGTCGCCAACACGTTGTGGATACTATATTTATCACACCCGCCAACGAAAGTCAATCGCCGGCAACCTCCCAAGAACACCGGGCTTGCGTCCGATAGACGCTTCGCCGCGACTATCGGGAGGAATTTCCTTTTGGAGGCGGCGATTCTATGTATTTGAGGGCGTCGCGTAGGGCCTGCGGCGACCAGCTTATCACCACGTAATGGTCCGTCACCTTTAGCGCGGGACCGAGAATCCCGGCTTGAAGATACCAAACGCCGTCCTCGTCGTGCTTGACCTTCATTCGAACCAGGACGGTCTGGTTTCGCTCCGCACGATCGTCCAAATACTGCCCCCACGCCCCCAGAAGCGCATCGGTCGACATGCGCACCGCCCGCTTATTCTTGATCTCAATCGCTACGGTAAAGGCAAAGGGGATGTCCAGCGGGTGGGGGGGGTAATCGTAGAGCACGATGGTCTGTCCGAGATGCTCGATCAGATTGCCGCTGATATCGATGCCGGTTTCCTGTTCGAGACTTCGCCAGGCGCGCTTCCACTTGCGGACGTTGCTTTCGGATTCCGCGGCCACCCAGGCTCGGGGAAGATTGTCCACGAGCCAGCGGGTCGGCACCTGAATAATGGCCAGGTGCCTCGCGGAGTCGGGCACGATCTGGCGGTGTTGGGCGGGAGAATGGTCCGGATCACTGAACGTCTGAACGATATCAACGCCTTTTCGTCGATAGCAGCGGAACCACGTCAAGGCCCGGCCTTCTTGGCCGATGGTCCACAAATCGTGCGTCATGTCGGAGGCTTTGAGGGCGTCGGCGACGTTGGCCACCCGTCCCTGGGCGGCATCGCCGATGCGTTCACGAAGGGCGGAAAACGCAATGAACCACTCCGCGAGTGCGTTTTCGTCGTGGTTTTTCTTGCGGGCCTGCCGAAACCACTGATCCTCGCCCAGTCGTTTCAACGTACCGACATGAGCGCGGGCAATCTTTTGGAATGCGCCCTCGCCGAAGCTCACCACGAAGAATTCGTCCAGCCGTCCCCATTCCCAGATGGCCCAGCCGGGAAGTCGCGCATCGACAAGGCGCTGATAGGGGTAGTCGGCTTCCTTTTCCGAAGAGAGCTTGGCCACTTGCTGGTTGGTATAGCGACCGATCACGCGGTTGAGCTGGTCCAGCACGGCGGCGGATTGATCGCCGGTGCGAAAAATCACGGCCGTCTGCATCCGTTTGAGCCGAAGGCTGATCTGGACGTCGGCCGGCTGGCTCGTCGCGTCGTCCTCGTGCTCGACCACGCGGCTCGACACGTCGAGCAGGACGATGGCATGCTCAAACTGCCCGAACAATGGAAGGGCCCCGGCGATGTCGGCGAAGACCTGACCCTCGCTTGGGATGAGTCCGGCGGCATTCAGTGCTGCGGCGATCGAGGCGATGGACAACGCCGGTTGTCCGTCAGGGCGGCTCGTGGCCATCAGTCGGCCATACGGTTTGGCCGCATAGACCACCAGGCTGTCCGCGGGCACGAGATCCATGATCGGCCGGGCCGATAAGGGCTCGGGGGCGGCGACAAGGAGAATGCCAAGAATCGCAATGGATGAACGCGGTGCCAACACCAGTCAAAACCCCAATCGAGTTTGTTGTTCTTCTGAATCCAAACGAAAGTATAAGGGCAGGTTCACCCGTGGGGGAGCGGGCCGAAAGGGTGACCGCGATACGAGTCCTTAGTGCAGCTTTTCGATCTCTTGGAGGATCGTCGATGGGTAGGGGCGGTCCTGGAATCGGTGCGCAACGTGACGCCAGGCGATCTGCCCGCCACGTTCGATCAACATGTGCGCCGGGATCGCAATATCGTCGTGCTTGGGCCCGCCGCCGTGATGTACGAGTCCGTAGCTTTTGATGACAGTTCGATCCGTATCCGCCAAAATCGGAAAGGGGAGGTGTTGACGGTTGACGACGTCGGCGGACTCTTCCGGTCGGTCCACCGAGACGGCGATCAACTGCCCGCCGCGCCGCTTCAGCTCGTCCGCCACGTCCCGGAGCCCGACGAGCTCCGCCACGCACACCGGTCACCAAAAGCCGCGGTAGAAAACGAGGAGGACCGGTCCCGCGGCATAGGCTTCGCTAAGCTTCACGGAACGGCCCGTGTGATCGGGAAGAATGAAGTCCGGCGGCGAGGCCAATTTTTCGAATTCAGGCGCCGCGGGCAGCGTGGTCAGCCCGAACAAACCGGCCCCATAGAGAACCAACAGGGCGATGTCCAATCCCAGAACGATGCGCAGCCATCGCCGCCGATCCTGATGAGCAGCGATCCAGCCGATGGCAATGCCAACGATCAACAAGAAAAAGCCGGACGCGCCAGTCGCGCGCAGCATCGCATTACCAATAAAGACCATGTAAGAAGCGAGTCCGGCGAGACACGTGGCCAGGCCCAGAAGGGCGAGCCATGTTCTTCGAACCGGAGGTGCGACGACTTTGGCGTTCAAAACGGTTTCAGTGGTGTCAGGAGGTGATGACATTTTCTGTAATTACAGAATAACAGAATTACCGATAAATACACACGCCTCCGTCAACAACCACAAGGAACATGATATGCCGAGGACCAAGCGATCGTCGAGGACCGGGAAGGAGAATGCGAAAGGGGGGCCGCGATCGAAATCAAGGGTCCCACGGCGATCGAATGGTAACGCGATTAAGGATAATCGGCGACGGAATACGATCAGATCGGACACTTTTGCCGGAGCGTTGTTTCCGGAACTCGCCCGGTTGAATAGCCGATTCGGCGTCGGCGTGCTCCTGGCGGTCCTCGAGCGCCGGGGCCCGGAAGCGGAACTTGGGTTTGCGCGGGTAGGGCGGTTCTATCGCACGCCAGGGCGACGACCGAAGGAGGCCGTGCTTGATGCGGCGGAGGCCGGCGACGTGGCTCGGATTCTCGCGGGTCTGGCCCATCCCGATCGAATTCGAATCATTCGGGCGATCCTTCAGGGCGCCTCGACACACCATGTCCTGCATAAGACGGTCAATATCAAGACGGGGCCGCTGTATCACCATCTTCGAGCCTTGGAGCGGGCCGGCGTTTTGACGATAGCAACCCGGAATACATATGAATTGACCGAGCGAGGTCGTATTGTACTTTGGGTCACCAACACTTTGGGGGCGGTCTGTGCGGGGAAGAAGATGGGCTGGAGCCGACGGCGGTGGATTTGCCGCTACGACAAGAAGGCCTCCTGATTTCAAACGCAGCGATTCAAACCAGAAATCGAACGTCTCATAATGACTGTTATGTTGCGTTCGACGTGAGAGGCCTTTTGCGTGGGCTTCGCCAGACGCTAACGGCCATTCGAGCCAAAAACCGCCTTGAGATCGATCGTATCCCACAACGTAAATTGCCGCGTCCTGGTGTCGTAGCTGTAAATGTTCATTCGCTGGGCGGCGGCATCCGTCACATAAACCTGCTCTTGATTCTCCGTGAACTGGCCGGTCACGACGATGTAATCGCCGCCTCGATCGATCTGGCCAATAGCCATGGCGTCGTTTCGGCCGCCCATCGTGCTCAGGACCACTCCGACAAACAGGATCGTCGCGGTGATGGTGAGCACGCCGATGGTCAGGTTTCGTCGGTCATTCATGTCTGATATCTCCTGCCGCGGGGGGCCTAGTGGCCGCCACGGAACTCCTTTTGCAAATCGCGCCATCCGGCGTGGAAGAGCCGGCGGACGGCTTGGTCGCGGTTAGGTACAAAGACGTGAATTCTACGTTGGGACAGATCGATGACATAAAGCGCGTCCACTCCTTCGCGGATCTCCGCCGCCGCCATCACATAGTTCTGACCCAGCGGCGCGGCCTGGGCGTACGCCGCCGACGGATGAGAAGCCGACAAGATCAGCGTTGCCGCCAACAGCAGATTCACGCCGACCAACAACACCACGATCACCTGTTTGGTCATCATCGCACCCTATTCATTGCCCGTTCGTTTGGTGGGCTTAAATCCAATGGCCAGGGCGGCCAGCAAGAACCCCCCCGCCAGGGCGTATTCCAAAATCGGCCGCTTGACCGGAAGCAGCTCAATATTGTCGGGCTTGACGGAAGAATCGTTGATCTGACCGAAAGCGGTGATGGCTGCGGCCGACAGGACGACCATCGACAGCAGTATCAAACGGAAGAAAGCTTGGAGTCGGTTCTTCATGCGATCCTTCATTTCACGATTGTACGCCGCCCTGCCGCAATCGCAAACTCTCCTTCAACACGGCGCCGCCGGCCAGACGGTTTCCAGGGACCGGCTCATTTTCAGGAACTGATCTTTTGGGATCGATACCGTGTCCCAGCTCTTGGACAATCGCTTGTGGTGCTTGGCGTATTCGCGGACCGGAGCGAGCCAGAAGCGATACCGCCGCCCGGAGAATTGAAGCACATCGTCGTCGTCGAACAACGGTGGCGATTCCCCTCTTTCCACCGCGAGCCAGTAGGTAAAGACAAACATGCCTTCATAGCCCTCGCCAAAGAGCGCTTCCCACGTCAGCAACCCTTCCACGTCCGATCGCGTGACCCAATTTTTTTGGCGACAATCGCCTTTCAGGGATCGCTGGGAAAACTTTCGCCCCTTCACGTCCACCAGGCAGGCGGGCCCGACCGAAGGATAAACGACGTAATCGAACGCCTTTGCCCCGGTTCGCCCTCTGACCATGTGCCGCACATCCTCGACGGCGACGTACGGCGTACCCCGCCGGTCCAGGTAGGCCTCAAAGGCCAGTTCGTAATGACTGCGACGGACCTTCACACGGGAAGCCCCAAGGTTTCTCTTGGCCGATCACACAACTCCTTCAAAGAGACCTCGCGCTCCTGCCCTCCCGCCATGGACTTGATCCTGACGGTCCGCCGCGAATTAGTCTCTTCGCCGACGATGACCACGGTCTTTGCGCCGACCTTGTCGGCCTGCTTGAGTTGCTTGCCGATCGCCTGCTGCGAGTAGGAAAACTCCGTCCGAACACCCCCCCGCCGCAGCGCCGCCACGGCGGCCAGAAGCGTCGGCCGCATCCCGTCGACGGCGTCCGCGATGAAAACCAGATCGCCCTGCCCTACCGATGCGAGCAAGCCTTTTTCCTGCAAAAGAAGCGACAAGACCACATCACCCATGCCGAATCCAACGGCCGGTTCCTTCGACTTGCCGAGTTTGCCCAAAAGGTCGTCGTACCGCCCCCCGCCGCAGATGGCCCGCTCCTTTTCCGAACGATCGTAAAACTCAAACACAACGCCGGTGTAGTAGGCCAGTCCGCGCACCACTCGAAGATCGATTTTACAGAATTCTGTAATTCCAAAATAGCCGAGATGGGTCATCAATCGTTCGGTCTCGGCCATGGCCTCATCGAGCGCGGGCGATCCCTCACCCAGCCGACTCGCCATCGATGCCAAATCCGTCAGATTCTTCGCCCCCATCAATTCATTGAGCACGCCGGATGTCAAATTCTGCCTGAACGTCTCATCCCACCGCCGGGCGAATTCCGTCGCTTCGAGCTTTCCGGCCTTGTCCATGATCGCAAAGGCCGCATCGTGCCGATCCGGACCGATCCCCCCCGCCGAAAGCAACGCCGCCATGAGCTTGCGATTGCTGATATGCACCGCGAAATCCGAGGTCGTCAGGCCCAGTTCCCGCAACGCCTCGACGCCCACAAGGATGCACTCCGCGTCCGCCAGCGGGTCCGCCGTCCCGATCACGTCGATGTTCCACTGAAAAAACTCGCGCAGCCGACCCCGCTGGACATTCTCCCCCCGAAAAAGCGTTGGAATGCTGAACCACTTGATCGGCTTCGGCAGCGCGTTGATCTTCGCCGCTACCATCCGCGCCAGCGTCGGCGTCATCTCCGGCCGCAGCGCCAGCTCACGCCCCCCGCTGTCCGTCAGGTGATAAAGCTGCCCCACCAGCTCATCGCCGCTCTTCTCACGATAGAGTTCGAGAAACTCCATCGTCGGCCCTTCGTATTCCTCGAACCCATGACGGAGTGAGACGCGTCGCCACACGTCGAAGATGTGCCGGATCGGCGCCAATAGCTCCGGGTATAAATCCCTCGTTCCTTTGACCGCTTGAATCTTCATGTCACGTGCGCGGCGATTCTATGAACCGTCTCCAGTCGCGTCAAAAACTTTCCATAACCTCCGCAGCTTTGCCCTATGATGGTTTGATGTCCCTCGAAGGACTGATCCATCAATACGGCTACGTCGCCCTTTTCCTCGGGACGCTCCTCGAAGGCGAAACCATCCTCCTTATGGCCGGTTTCGCCGCCCGCTGCGGATTCCTCTCGTTATCCGGGGTCATCCTCACCGCGTTCATCGGTTCGACCTTGGGGGATCAAATCTGGTTTTTCGTGGGCCACAAGAAAGGCCGCGAGTATCTCGCCCAAAGAGCCAGGCTGAGCGCTCGAATTCGAAAGGTGACCGAAAAGTTTGAGAAACACCCGCTCCCGATCGTTTTGGGCTTTCGTTTCGTCTACGGTCTGCGAAGCGTGACGCCGCTGGTCATCGGGGCAAGCGGGTTCAGCCCGGCACGATTCCTTGGCTTGAACCTCATCGCGTCCGCGATTTGGTCCGTGGCCGTCGCCGTTCTCGGCTATGTCTTTGGCGAGGCCCTGGAACGAATCTTTCATGACGTCAAACTCTATGAAGGCTATGCCCTCCTCGTCCTCGCGGTCGGTGGCGGTCTGGGCTGGATCATCCATGCCGTTCGCCGCCGACGGGCTTAATGGACTCAGGCTCGCCGCTATACTCGTGCCCATGCGCGTCATTGCCGGTGAATTTCGCGGTCGTTCCCTCGTCGCCCCATCGGGTCAGACGACCCGGCCGATCCTCGATCGCGTCAAGGTCGCCCTTTTCGACTGGCTCGGGTCTCGTTTGGCCCTGCCCGGAAGTTTGCCGCCGGTCGCCGTTCTGGACATCTTCAGCGGTGGTGGAAGCCTCGGCATCGAGGCCCTGTCGCGTGGCGCGGCCTCCTGCGTTTTCATCGAATCCGAAAAATCTGCTTTGCAATGTCTTCGGTCAAACATCGAAACACTCCATCTCGGCGATCGTGTCCAGGTGCTGTCGGAGTCCGCCGACCAGGCCCGTCCGACTCCGACCACACATGACGCCTTTGGACTTGTTTTTCTCGATCCTCCCTATCGCCTCAGCGAGGATGTCTCGCCGAACTCCGTCATGGGCCGTTTGATCGAGCGTTTGGGCGCCGCAATTCCCGTGACCGACGGCGCATCTGTACTTTGGCGACAGGATGCCGCAGTCCAATTGCCGGCCGATCTGCCGGGCGGATGGATTTCGATGGAACGGCGAGTCTGGGGTACGATGGCCGTTGTATTGCTTCAGCAGAAGGAACAAGATCTATGAAATCCAAGCCAAGAAAAATCGGGCTCGTTGTTTTCGCCGTGGGGTTGGGCGCCTGCGCCGCGACGGAAGAAAGCGTTCGACCCGGAGTTAACAAAGAGTACAAAGATCCTGACATTTCCAAGTGGGTGGATCGCTTCGAATCTGAAAGCCGCGAAGTCTTTCGCGAACGCGAAAAGATCGCGCAGGCGGCCGGTGTTCGGGATGGCATGGCCGTCGCCGACGTCGGCGCGGGCACCGGCATTTACACCAGTCTCTTTTCAAAAATGGTCGGCCCGTCCGGTCACGTCTATGCCGAGGACATCAAGCCCGAGTTCCTGCAAAAAATCAAGGCCGACGCCGGGGCCGCCGGCCTCAACAACGTGACGACCGTCATCGGCACGGATCGCTCGGCGAATCTCCCGGCGATGCGCGCGGATCTCGTTTTCGTCTGCGACACCTATCATCACTTCGAATTTCCAAAGAGCATGTTGGCGTCGCTCCATCACGCGCTGAAGCCGGGAGGAATGCTCGTGGTGGTTGATTTCGATCGCACCCCGGGCAAAAGCCGCCAGTGGATACTCGATCACGTCCGCGCCGACAAGGAAGAAGTGATCAGCGAGATCGAGTCGTCCGGCTTCAAGCTCGTCGACCGGCCGGAAACGCCGTACCTGACGGAAACCTACATGGTCCGATTCCTCAAACGGTAGCGAAACCCCGAAACGAATGACCAAGCGCGCTGAAAGCCCCCGACCCTCGATCACCATGCTCGCGGCGGCAACGACCGTCGTCCGCGAATTGCAGGAGGCCGGCCACGTCGCCCTCTTCGCCGGCGGCTGTGTCCGCGACATGGTCATGAAAAAACGCCCCAACGATTACGACGTAGCCACGAGCGCCGAGCCAAGGCAGGTCGTCGCCCTCTTCCGCCGAACTCAGCAAGTCGGCGCGAAGTTCGGCGTCGTGCTGGTCCGCATCGGCAAACATGCGATCGAAGTCGCGACCTTTCGCCGCGACATGGAGTACCACGACGGTCGCCGTCCCTCGGCCGTCCAGTTCACCGATGCCCGCGAGGACGCGATCCGACGGGACTTCACGATTAACGGGATGTTCTACGATCCCATGAAGCGGGACGTCGTCGATTACGTGGACGGTCAGTCGGACATCAAGAAAAAAATGATTCGGGCGATCGGAGATCCCAATAAACGCTTCGCCGAAGATCATCTTCGTCTGCTCCGCGCCATCCGCTTCGCCGCGAAGCTGAACTTCAAGATCGAACCCGCCACGTGGACGGCCATTCGCGCCACTGCCGCCAGAATCGTCGACATCAGCCCCGAACGCATCCGCGAGGAACTCGACGCAATGCTCTCTCACCCCAGCCGGGCCCGGGCGTTCGAATTGATCGTCGATAGCGGCCTGCTCCCCCACTTATGGCCGCAGGCAAAAGAGATCTGCCCGACGGTAGCGACATCGAAAAAAATTATTTCCGCGTTGCCGGCCGACTCGACCTTCGAATTGGCGCTCACGGCGATCCTGCATTCCCTTCGACCGCTCGAAGCCGGGGAAACCTGTGAAGCCTTGCGTTGCAGCAATCACTCCCAGCGCGTCGTCACCTGGCTGCTCGCCCATTTGGCCGACCTCGACGTGCCTGATCGCGTTACTCTCGCCGACCTCAAGCTGCTCATGGCCGACCCGGCGTTCCCGGACCTATTGCGTTTGCTCGCCGCTCGGCTTCAAGCCGGCGGCGGCCCCCCCAGCGGGCATGGGGGGTTGGGCGGCCGCGC
>CAYPXR010000081.1:0-35021 GCA_964414585.1 uncultured Planctomycetaceae bacterium | reverse complement strand
CCCCGGGAGCGCTGGCCCATATGGACGATCTCATCAACGAATGGCTGGACTCGGACGCCAACATTTTTATCAAGCACGTCAATACGACCGTCGGGCCCTTCGAGGCCAAACACGTCGAGCAGCATCTGATCGTGACGATCTTTTATTGACGGCCGTCGCCCGCGTCATCGACCGCCCAGCGCCAGCCACAAGAGCGTTTTCCCGTTGAAGATGATATGCAGGAGAATGACCAGCGTGAGACTGCGCGTTTTGGCATACAGATAGCCCAGAAAAACGCCGAAGACCGCCAGCGCGGGAATGGTGTGAATCAACGGGTAGTGAAAAAAACCGAAGATGATGCCGGTGACGAGAATCGAGGGCCAGGACCTTGCCGTCCAGCGAATCAGGAACGGCTGGAGGAGCCCGCGGAAGAAGAGTTCCTCCAGGATCGGCGCGAGAACGGCCGCACTCAGGATTGTGACGACGATCATCCAGGTTGACGATTGACCCGAAAGGAGCGTCAGGATCGCCGAATGCTCCGGCGGAACGAAATCGCGGTCCAGGAGCTGGATGATGAAGACGGACAGGTGGAGCATGCCGAAACAGATCGGCCAGATGGCGAGATAGCCCCCGAGCGCCTGGAAACACCGCGCACCCAGGCGATCCAACTTCAGCCCCCAGCCCGGTATTCCGCCCAGAAATCTCATTCGACCCAACATGAGGAGGAGTAGTATTCCGACCGCCTGCCCGAGTGTCATCGCCAGAATCTGGGTTGGATCGGACAATTCCGATGACGGACCGCTCGTGGTCGGAGGCGCGGCCCCGCCGGAGAGCAACCGATAGAACATGGAGGGCAGGATCAGGACAACCGCCAAGCCGACGAGAAGATCGACGGGCTCGAACACGTTGGGAGGCGATGGCGGGAATTGAAGGACGTCCGCCCACAGTCGGCGGCGGCGGATGACCAACAAGGCGGATAGGATGACCAGGACGCCGATGGCGACGACGGCCAATTCCGCTAGGTCCAATCGCGTCAATTGCGCCGGCATTCGATTCTCAGCGAGTGCGAGTTGTTAAGATCGCCGCGGGACAATAGATGAGCGGGACTATATTGGAAAAGATCGTCGAGACCAAACGAGGCGAGGTCGCCGAGGCGCGGCGCTCGCGCCCGCTCGCGGAAATGGAGGCGGCGATGGCCAGAGCCGATCCGGCACGGGATTTTCTCGGCGCAGTGACGGGAGCCGCCGGAAGCATTCGATTGATCGCGGAAATCAAGAAACGCTCGCCGTCGGCGGGACTGATCCGAAAGGACTTCGATCCGGTCGCTGTGGCCAGAGTCTATGAAAGCGCAGGGGCGGCGGCGCTGAGCGTCTTGACGGATGCGACCTACTTCTCGGGAGAGTTGGCGTTCATCGCCGCCGTGAAAGAGGCGGTCGGGCCGCCGGTGCTGCGCAAGGACTTCATCATCGACGAGTACCAAGTGTACGAAAGCCGCGCGGCAGGCGCGGACGCCATTTTGCTGATCGCGGCGATCCTCTCGCCGAGCCAGATTCAATCGTTCGGGGCATTGGCCCATCAAATGGGCATGACAACGCTGGTTGAAGTGCACAACGAAAACGAGCTTGGGACGGTCACCCCCCTGCTGGGGCACGGCCGAACGATCCTCGGAATCAATAACCGCGATTTGATGCTACAGCGAATCGACTTGGATACGACACGGCGCTTGGCAACGCTACTGCCGCCCAACACGCCGTTCGTTGCGGAAAGCGGCATCGCCACGCGCGCGGACGTCGAAATGATGCAGGGCTCGGGCGCAGTGGCCGTGCTCATCGGCGAAACGCTGATGCGAACAAATGATATTGCTGGGAAAATTCGAGAGCTTTTTGGTTACTAATAGTGGAAATACCAGCTCGACCTTGAAAGACAATGAACTCCTACCCCCTCAAAGACGCTCCCTGTCGATTTCGAAAATACAACATGAATAAGACAATCGATAATGAAGTACTTGCCGGCTCGGGAATCACCGCCCGAAACGCTTGCTGGTGGCCAAGCGGATCGAGGCCATGACCCACAATGATCGTTCCGTCCGGTGTAATGTCGGCAGCCGATTGGAGCGTCCACCCCGTCAAATCGAGCCCGATGTCTTGAACGAGAAAATCTTGTAGGTTTTTCATTCCGAACGAAGGCGTCCATATAAAGGCTTCCACCCCCGTTGATGGCACCGAAAAACCAACGATGACATTTCCATCTTCTGAAGCCGCGCCAGCGGCGCTCATGGTGCTATTCCCTAACTGTCCCAGCCCGACCATACCGGTGGCCGCCGACCATCGGAAGGCCTCTGACCCACTCGACGAATTGCTTCGACCTACTACGACCGACCCATCATCGGAAACGGCGAACGCCTCACTGCTAATCGTTCCGCCGGGCAAATCTCCAAGCCCCACCATTCCAGTCGCCTGCGTCCATCGGAAGGCCTCGAGTCCCATTGCTGACGTGCCTTGCCCAACTATGACGCCTCCATCCGGCGTGATCGCCTGAGCTGTGCTGAAAAATCCCCCTCCGGGCAGATCACCCATCCCCACCATCCCGGTCGCCTGTGTCCAGCGGAAGGCCTCGGTCCCTGATGCGGATGCCCCAAAGCCCACGATGACGCTGTTGTCTTGAGTGATGCCCAACGCTTGGCTGTCGAAAGCACCGCCGGGCAGATCGCCCATACCGACCATGCCAGTAGACTGGGTCCATCGAAACGCTTCTCGACCCGACGCGGATTGCCCACTGCCGATGACGATGGAACCGTCGGTGTTGGTGTTGGTTGCGACGCTCTTGAAAGTTCCGCCCTGTAGATCGCCGAGGCCGATCATGCCGCTCGATTCGGTCCAGCGGAAGGCTTCGGTCTCGATGGTGCCGGACTGGGTCGAACTGCTCCCCCCGACCACGACCAACCCGTTGCCGGAAACATCTGCCGACCGGCTCACCGGCGCGCCGCCCGGCAAGTCGCCCAATCCCATAAAGCTTGGTGTGGGATATGCCGCCGTGGTAGATGCAAGCACGAAAGTCAGGACAAGCGTCGTGAAAATGCAGGATCGATTTATCGAATGCATTGGCCCCTCCGGCCGGAAACCGCCAGCACCAACCATTTTACTGAAAACCGGGCCGTAAAACAAGCCGGTCAACGGGTCCAGTAACTCAGAGAGTCGCTGAATAGAAGGGTGGAGTTCGTACCGCCAAACGGAAACTAATCGAGGCGCAGTCCATGTCGCGATTGACGCACGATCTTTTCGCGATGGTATTTAGCCAAAGAAGTGCGCTTACTTCGCCGCGCCGGCGAGTGCCGCCTGAAAATCTTTCTTCGCGGTCAGGCCGACGAATTTCTGAACGACCTGCCCGCCCTTGAAGAGCAGGATCGTGGGGATCGCCTGGACGTTGTATTTGACCGGCGTGCCCTGGTTGCTTTCGGTGTTGAGCTTGCCGACCTTGACGCGGCCGGAGTATTCCGTCGCCAGCTCGTCGATCGTCGGCCCGAGGGCGCGACAGGGCATGCACCATTCGGCCCAGAAATCGACCAGGACCGGAACGGACGATTGAAGAACTTCGCTTTCGAAATTGCCGTCGGTGAATTCGAGTGTATCCGCGCCAGCCATGAATGATACTCCTTATGGGTCTCGGATCGCTTTTCCTGCCGTCTTTCCTAAGGCGAATTTTAGAATTCGTCCCGGATCAAGTCAACGCGACCAGACCCACGGGGGCCGCGTTGACGCTGGTCGCCTCCAGAACTAAGATGCCCGCATACGTTGACACGTTACAAACCGTGCGAATGCGATCCTGGAGGAATCACGATGGCCCGAACCTGCACGCTCAAGGGAAACCCGCTCACGTTGGAAGGACCGGAACTCAAGGTGGGCGATACCGCCCCGGACGCGACGCTCAAGAAGTCGCTCGTCGATGATTTCAGATTGAGCGAGGCCAAGGGCAAGCCGCGGATTTACAGCGTCGTGCCGTCGCTCGATACGCCGGTCTGCGCCGAGCAGACGCGGCGGTTCAACAAGGAAGTGTCGAACCTCCCCAACGTGCAGTTCTACACGATCAGTTGCGACCTGCCGATGGCCATGGGCCGGTTCTGCGGCGCGGAAAGCATCAACACCGAGCGGCTCAAGACGCTCAGCGACCACAAGCTGACGGACTTCGGCAGAAAATACGGTGTGCTCGTCCCCGACCTGCGCGTCCTTTGCCGCGCGGTCTTCGTCGTGGATGCGAACGACAAACTCAAATACGTCGAATACGTGCCCGAGATCGCCAGCCACCCCAACTACGACGCGATCCTGGCCTGCGCGAAGGGGCTCTAATCGATTTCTTCCGGGGACTCCGCCTTTTTCTTTTCCATCATTCGCCCGATGAGCAAGCCGACTTCAAAGAGCAGGAGCATCGGCACGGCGAGAAGCATCATTGTGCCGACGTCCGGCGTCGGGGTGATGATCGCGGCGAGGACGAGCACGCCGATGATGACGTAGCGCCGCGCGGAAGCCATCGACTTCGCCGGGACCAGTCCCAGAGAAATCAGAAAAATGACCAGGATGGGGATCTGAAAGCCAAGCCCAAAGGCCAGGGCCAGATCGACGACGAACCCCAGATACTCCGAGATACTGAAAAACGGCTGAACAAACTGCTGCTTGTCGGCGGGCTGAAGCGGCGCGTAATAATCGTGACCGTCGTAGTGGGCATTAATCCGCCGCGACGCGCGATTGATCCAGATCTGCCCATCCTGCGGCGACTTGGGGTCGTCCGACACGACCGGCACATTCATCGGAGGAATCGCCGGTTGCGTGGTGGGCAGGACGACCGCCGGCGGCCTGGGCATGAGCCATCGATACAGCGGGTTGTTCGCATCGGGCAGCGGGAACCACGTCGAGATGTTGATGAGGAACAGCATCAGCCCCGAGAGGACGATGGTGACGAGAAAGACGGCGCCGGTGACGAAGAGCAGGATCGAGGCCGGCGCGAAATATTTGATCAACTGTCGCTCGGAGGGGTACAGCCCGGTCGCCACGAAGAGCCAGATCTGATAAAGCATCCACGGCGCGGCCAGGACGAGGCCGAACTGGATGGAGATTTTGAAATACTCCATGAAGGATTCGAGCGGGTTGAGTTGGACCATTCGCGGATCGAATCCGAGCTGGTGCATGGCCACGAAATAGGGCGTGGTGAGCGTCTCGATGATGATGCCGCCGAGGTTGAAGCAGATGATGGTCGCGACGACCAGGCCGACTACGGCCCAGATGAGCCGGCGGCGCAATTCCTCGAGGTGATCGCCGAACGACATTCGCGTGTCGTCGGGCAACAGGTCCCTGCGCTGGCGATTGAAAAAACGCATCCGCTCGAATCCGCCGCGTCGCTCGATGGCGCCCCGGGCTATGGATGTTTCTCGATGCTGAATTTCTTGACGCGATATCGGAGATTGTCACGGCTGATTCCCAGGGCGCGGGCCGCCTTGGACTGGTTCCAGCCGTTCTCGCGCAGGGCCTTGACGATGAGCGCTTTTTCGTAACCCCACAGGGACGATTCCGCTTTTCCGCCGCCTTCGCTCAACGGTTCATCGCCGACGATCTCCCGCGGCAAATGGGAAGCCGTGAGCCGCGCCCCATCCGCCAGGAGCACGGCCCGATCGATGATGTTTTGAAGTTCGCGAATGTTTCCGGGCCAATGGTAGCTGGCAAGCAGCGCCATCGCATCGTCGCCGACGCCCGGCTTGGGACAGCCCAGTTCGGTCGCGGAAATATTCATGAAATGCTCGACCAGAAGCGGGATGTCTTCGCGCCGTTGCCGCAGCGGCGGCAGGTTGATCGGAAAAACGTTCAGACGATAGTACAGATCTTCGCGAAACGAGCCCTTTTCCATGGCCTGGCGAAGGTCGCGATTCGTCGCGGCGATGATACGCACGTCGGTCGAGATGGTCTTCGTGCCGCCGACACGGACGAATTCTTTTTCCTGAAGCACGCGCAGCAGCTTGACCTGCGTGCTCATCGAAATGTCGCCGATCTCATCGAGAAAGATCGTCCCGCCGTCGGCCATCTCGAACCGGCCCATCTTGTCCGCGTGCGCCCCGGTAAACGCGCCCTTTTCATGGCCGAAAAGCTCGCTCTCCAGGAGCGTCTCGGGCAACGCGGCGCAATTGATCGCGATAAACGGCCGGTCGTTGCGCGGGCTGGCGTTGTGAATCTGACGGGCCGTCACTTCCTTGCCGGTGCCGGTCTCGCCGAGCAAAAGAACGGTGGCATTGCTGCCGGCGACGCGGTTGACCATGTCGGTCACCTGTCGCAGTGCGGCGGAGTTACCGATGATGGGGACCGCGATCCGCAGGGTCTCTTTGAGGCCGCGGTTTTCCTTGACGACGCTTTGATGGTGCGCGGCGTTGTAGGCCCCGCTGGCCGCGAGGTTGGCGAAGATCTGCAAAAGCGCCAGATCGTCGTCGTCGTAGTTGCCGCCGCCGAGCTTGTTGAGGACCTCGACGACGCCGATCACGTCGCCCTTCCAGATCAACGGGGCCGCGATCAGACCCTTCGTCTGGAAGCTGCTCTTCGCGTCAATGCCGCGGAAGAAGCTCTTGTCGTCGCGGACGTCGGGGACAATGACGGGCTTGCCCGTCGCCGCGACCTTTCCCGCAATCCCCAGATCGGCGTCGAATTCCTCGCCGATCAGGGCCGGACCGCGATCGCCGACGGCGGCCATGAAGACGAGGCGGTTTCTCCGTTTATCCAACATGAGGACACTGGAGGCCTCGGACCGAAGGACGACGGCGGACTTCTGGGCGATGGCTTGCAAAACTTCGCTCAAATTGAGCGAGGCATTAATCGCGGACGAGGCCTCGACCAGGGCCGAAGTCATGCGGGGCGAGAGGGTGCGATAAGTCGAGCTTTCTTGCACGGTAATAGGTTATTGGGCCTTGCGGCCTATGCCAGTCTTTCAGCCGATCTACTAGATGGAGGAGCCGATTTTGCGCTGGTTTGCACGGCTCTGGATGTTCATAACTTCCGGCTAGAACAATAGTTTTGACCATTGGGTATGTCAAGGGTAGATTTGCCCAACGCAGTTCGCGATCTCCAAACGAGGCCAGGCCGAAGCGGCGAACAGGGCCCGCTCGGCCTTCGTACAGACAGTAGGCAACCGGTGAACCGACGGGAAGATGATGCCGGCAGCGCGTCAGATGAACGGCTTCTGGCGGAGTTTCTGGCCGGCAGCGAGGTCGCCTACCGGAGACTGGTGGAGAAGCACAGCGAGGAGTTGTTCCGCTTTGTGGCGCGGTTCGTGCGAAGCGCGGCCGTCGCGGAAGACGTGGTTCAGGAAACGTTTGTCCAGGTCTTTCAATCGGCGGAGGCGTTCGACCCCGCCAAGCGGTTTCGCCCCTGGCTGTTCACCATCGCCGCGAACAAAGCGCGGGACCACCTGCGATCGAGAGTCCGCCGCCGGGAGGTCCCCCTGGCGACGACGTCGTCCGGCGACGAAACGAGCGAGGTGAGTTACCTCGACTTTCTGGCGGACGATCTGCCGGGACCGGACTCGGCGATGGAGGAAGAGGAGAGCCGACAACGCGTGCGAGCGATCGTCTCGCGGATGCCGGATCATCTGCGAGAGGTGCTCGTCCTGGGGTATTACCAGCGCTTTGCCTATAAGGAAATCGCGGAGATGCTATCCATCCCGCTGGGAACCGTGAAAAGCCGACTGCACGCCGCCGTGGCGTATTTCGCCGAGGCGTATCGAAAAGAGGAGCAGCAACGGCAAGATGGTGAATGAACGATGAACGAGCCGAATCGAAAACCTGCGCTTCCCGCTGACCTGCTCGGCTATCACCTCGGCCTGTGCGACGAGGCGGGTCGCCGGGCCGTTGAAGCGGCCGTGTGGGACGCGAAGACCCTTGCGGACGCCCGACGGGCACTCGACCGAATCCTTTCACCCCTGGATGCGGATGAATCGCCGGAGCCGCCGACCGATCTGGTCGCATCCGTCCTGGCGCGCGTTCGCGATGCGCAACGAACGATTCCATTTCCAAAACGAGCCGCGGCGGCGCTGCCGACTCCGATGGAGGTGGGCGGAAGGGGTTCGGGCTTCAACCTGCGGGAATTGGTCGGCCTGGCCGCGGCGATTCTCCTGTTCGTCGGCATTTTTCTGCCCGGCTATCGAACGGCGCGGAGCGCCGCACAGCGGACGATGTGTGCGAACAACATGAGACTTCTCGGCAACGGCTTTGAAGGCTATGCCGAAACCTTTGGCAACGTCCTGCCCTATGTGCGCGCCGTGCCCGCGGGCGCCACCTGGCTGCCGTCGAACCGGGCGGACCAACAGCGGTTCACCAATACCCCCAACACCTACATCCTGGTCAGCAAACGATTCGTGCCGCCGTCCGCATTCGCTTGTCCCGGCAGGGAGCAGGACCGGCCGCTGGAAACCGATACCCCCGAAATGCTCAACGATTTCCCCGATCCGCGAAACAACAGTTACGCAACGATGCCGCTCACGGAAACGTGGCGACAGCAGAGTTCCGATCCGCAAACGCCGTTGGCGGCCGACATGAACCCGCTCGTCGATGACGCGCAGGGCGCGCCGCTGAGCGGATCGAATTCGGAAAATTCCCGAAGTCACGCAGGCCGCGGACAAAATGTGCTACGCCGGAATATCAACGTCATCTGGTCGGCGACACCGCGAATCGGCATCGACAACGACGATGTTTACCGGCTGATTGGAGTAAAAACGTACACCGGTCGGGAATGGCCGCAGCTTCGAAGCGATGCCTTCCTGATCCCGTAAGGAACCTCCTGTGACCGGACCCGTCGCCCGGACGTCGCCATGGAACCGGATCCATCTCCTCCGGGGCGACATCACAAAGGTCGAGTGCGACGCCATCGTCAACGCCGCAAACACGAGCCTGCTCGGCGGCGGAGGCGTGGATGGCGCGATTCACCGGGCGGCGGGTCCGAGTCTTTTGGCCGAGTGCCGCACGCTCGGCGGCTGCCCGACAGGCGAGGCCCGGATCACCAAAGGCTATCAACTACCGGCCCGACACGTCATTCACACCGTCGGACCCGTTTATCGCGATGGGCGCCAGGGCGAACCGGATCGGCTTCGAGCTTGTTACGAAAACTCGCTGCGGATGGCGGCAGAGCACCAACTCGCCACGCTGGCGTTTCCGGCGATCAGTTGCGGCATTTATGGCTATCCGATCAAAGACGCGGCCCACATTGCACTGTCGACGACGGCGAGCCACCTTTCAGCGCGGGAACAACTGAAGCAAGTCACGTTCGTTTTGTTCGGCGACGGCGATCTCGCGGTCTATCGGGACGTCGCCGGGCGGCTGGTGGGCGCGGCGTTGAGTTCCTGACGGATTTTCCGCAGCTCGCCGACCAGTTTTTCATCCTTTCGGCCTTGGGCTTCCTGAATCGCGCGTTCCATCAATTGATCGGCCTCGGCCTTGCGATTCGTCTCCGCGCAGCAACGCGCCAAAAGTTGAAGGGCGTCAAGATGGCCGGGATTCAGATCGAGGGCATATCGAAGTCGCGGCTCAGCCTCGACGAAATAGCCGTGCTTGAGAAACAATCTGCCGAGGGCGACGTGGGCGTCGGCGTACGTCAAGTCGATCCGCAGGGCCTCTCGATAATGTTTCTGGGCGTCCTCGTCATCGCCGATGCGCTCATACGTGACGGCGAGATAGTACTGGCTTTCAAAGCGATCGGGATGGTCGGCGAGATCGGCCAGATAAGCGTCAATCGCCTCTCGATTGCGAAACAAACGATTGTAGATCGCGGCCAGATTGCGCTGCGCGTCGGGATGATGCGGCCGCAGCGCCAGCGCCTTTTTGTACGCATCGATCGCCTCCTCATGGCGACCGGCGCTCTCGAAGGCCTGGCCCAGATTGAAGTACGCGGGACTGTTATAGGGTTCGACCTGGGCGGCATGTTGCCAAAGCGCGATGGAATCCGCCCAGAGGGTTATCTGTAATTCTGTTTGATATAGGAGGGCCGAGATGATGATGACGATCGCCCCGGCGGCCGCGCGGGGGCTTCGTCGCCATGCACTCGCAAACAGCATTCCTCCGACCAGCGCCCACGGCAGACACGACAAATAACTGTATCGATCCGCGGTGAGCTGCGCGCCTCGCTGCGTGAGACCGGAGACGGGCAGGATGAGCACGACGTAGGCCAGCGCGGCCGCGGCCAGAACGGGATATCTCGTTCGGAAGCGCCACAAAATCGTCGCGACCAATCCCACGGCCGCGACGCTGATCCAGACTCGGGAATGACCCCAACCGAAATGGGGTGGATAGTCGTAAATGGGAGAGAGCGCCGTCGGCACGATCGTCTTGAACGGGTAGAAGGCCAGGGACACGGGAAGTTGAGCGAGCCTCTCGCCCAGCGGGTGGATGGTCAGATCCGCGACGCCTTGATCAGCCGCGTAAAATGCATTGATCGTCGCCGCGGCCGACAGGACGAAGAACGGTATTTTCTCCAGCAAGATCCGACGAAACTCCCGATCGGCCCATCGTCGCGGCGAGAGCGAGAGTCGGCGTAGAGGAAAGAGATCGAGCAACAGCAGAATCGCCGGAAACGTAACGGCCATCTCTTTGGACAAGAGCGCGGCCACGAACAGGCAGAAGGTTGGGACGAGCGATTTCCATCCAAGGGACCGGCCTTCCGAATTTTTCACCGCATGGAGGTAGGCGTACAGCGCCAGCAGGAAAAACGCGGTGGCGAGAATGTCCGCGCGGGCGCTGGCCCAGGCGACGGACTCCACGCGCAAGGGGTGAACTGAAAACAGCAACGCGGCGCTCGCGGCGGACCGCGTCACAACGCCCGGTGGTTCATCCGGGACACAGCATCGCATCAAGTCCCTGGTAACAAGAAAAAAAATAAGAGCAACGACGCCGTGCAGAATCGCCTGCGTGAGATGAAATCGGCCGGGGTTGAGTCCGCCGATGGAATAATCCAGGGCATAACTCAGCCAATTGATCGGTTGGTAATGGCCCATGTAAGTGGTGGTGAAGAACCAGGCGACGTTGGACCAGCGCAATCCACGAAATGCGGTGTTCTGAACGAAGTACGCCTGATCGTCCCAGTTGATGAATCCGTGCCGGACGATGGGAAGAAAAACGCCCGTTGAGACCACGCCGACGCCCACGGCGGCGAGGAGGACTCCCCGACGCTTGCGCCGGTCGATCGACGTCGGAGAATCGGGACCGTCACGACTCATCCCAGGAGTCTAACGCGTCCGAGCGCCGGGGGCGGCCCCCGGTCTTAGGGATGAGCCCCGGAGGAAAGTTCCTCGAGCCATTTCTTGTTTTCTGCGGTAAGGGCCTTGGCGGCTCGAAGTTTTTCAAGAGCGCCGCGCAACTCGGCGGTCAGCGCTTCGCGCTTTGGGGCATCGATGGACAGACCCAGTTGGGAAGCGTCCAGATATCGCCTAATCGACGTCGCGAAATCCGACAGGCGGTGAGGGTTTCCGTTTTTCGCCAATTCGCGAGACTGATCTATGACCTGGTCGAAGCTTTTCGTCGCTTCGTCCTTCTGGCCCAAACCGGCCTCACAAACCGCCAACTCCCGCAGGAAACTGTTTTCCATCACCGGTTGGCGGCGAGGCGCCTCCTGGAGGTACTTCAAGCCCTCCTCCAGGGAGAACTTCGCGACATCGTATTTTTTTTGCAGCGTCTGGAGGTGGCCCAACTGGTACATGACCGAAATGGCAAACGGGCTCTCCCGGCCCTCCCGGGCTTCGATGATTCGCAAGGCCTGATCGCAGAGCTTCACGGCCGGGTCGAGTTCGTCGAGTCTTTCCTGCGCGGTGGAGAGGGCCACCATCGGGCCCACCGTCTCCATTTCTCCCTTTCCGAATAGCACGGTGGATTGGCTGACGGCCTTGGTCAGGATGGTCGCCGCTTCCTGGGCCCGACCGACCGCCAGGAACGCGCGGGCCGTTTGGACGTTGCGCTGAATGGTATCCGCGGTCGCGATGGTCGCTTGCGCCTCGTCCCATTTCCAGATTTGTTCGCGGATCATCGCCGCGTCATCCAACATTCGATAGTTGTCGTAGATCGTGGCCAGTTGGGTCAACTCGTTGATCGCCGCCGATCGCTCGCCGCCGTCGTATAACCGTTTGGCCTTTTCAAACGCTCGAGCGAAGGCGCGCTCGGCATCCTCGCGGCGTCCCGCCCTCAGTTTGACGGAGCCCAGCATCATGAGACGGTTGACCGCACCGGCATCCATCGGCGCAGCGGATTGATCGTCGCGGGCAATCTGCTTTTCATAAAGATCGGAGGCCTCCTGGAACTTCCCGGCGCTGAAGTACGCCTGGGCGAGATTGCTGAGTTCGATGATGGTGTCGTGATGCGCGGCGCCCAGTTCTTTTTCAAAGATGGCGAGCGCCCGGTTTCGAAGCGGAATCACCTCGTTGAATTTTCCAATGCGACTGCAAAGCCAGGCCATGTTGCTCAGTGAAACGCCGGTTTCGCGCGCCGAGGGCCCTAGAAGCGTTTCCCGGATGAACAGGGCCCGAAGTTTGAGATTCATCGCCTCCTCAAATTCGCCCACATACGCGAGCGCCATGCCGAGATTATCGAGGGATTCGGCGGTCTCGGCGGTCTCGCCCTGGGCGTTGGTAAGGATCCATACCGCCCGGCGCAGAACAGTGGTGGCAGGTTCGAATTGCCCCTGATAAATTCGCAACCAGCCCAGCCGGTCGAGCGCCACGGCGGTCTTTGGGTGGCTCTTTCCGTAGGCCGTTTCCGTCACGTCGAGCGCCCGAGTCAATTTCTCCTGGGCGCTGTTCAGCGATTGCAGTTCGATTTCCGCATTTCCCAGTATCCGAAGAACGTCCCCCAGCTCCGAGTGGCTCTTCCCGAGGATCCGTTCGCGGATGTCGAGCGATTCGCGGGCGGCCTTGCGCGCGGCGAAGAAATTACCCTGTTTCGTTGCAGTTTCGGCGGATTCTTCCAACCGGTCGGCGCTGACCAGGTCCTGCTGTTCCGCGGGAGAAAACCGGGCGAATTGATCCATCGTCGCCGATTCGGTCATGGCGGCGATCGTCAGAAAATGCGATGCACCGAACAGCCGTTGGTAAGCGTCGATCGCCTGACGTGCTGAATCCGCAGCACCCCGGAAATCGCCTTTCTTCCGGGCGGCCAGCGACGCCGCCATGTGGCCATCGGCTTGTTGCATTTTCGCCTTGTCCTCGTCGGTCAGGGGATGACCGGAGGAGGTCTTCCATTCGACCTTCATCAGGGGGCGCAAAGCGACCTCTTTCAACAGCTCGTCGCAGCTCATGGTCACATATCTGGGTGGGGCCGGCTGGGAGGTCGCGGGGCCCGTCGTCGGATGGCTGGTCTGCGCCTGCGCCCCCGTGGCAACACAGAACCAGACAAGGGCCGCCCGCCCACGGAGGCGAAACGGAGTTTGCAAGAATGAAAAAGGGCTGGGCACGACGAATTCTCCGAACTCGGCCCTTGTTTGGGTTGGAGGGGTCCAACCGCGCGCGATGAAAAGGGCCGCAACCGCGTGATTCTAATCGCGTCCAGCGGGGTTCACAATCTTGTGGACTCGAAAAATCAAATTCGACCCCGTTATGATGGTGTCACCGATGTCCCAGCGACGCCCTTCACCAAATCCACCGCCGCCCTCGACGTACCATCCCTGTCTCATCCTCGCCGCCGCACTGATTGTGATGGCCACGTGGATCGCCTATCTGCCGGCGGTTCATGGCGGATTCATCTGGGACGACGAAGGACACGTGACCAAGCCGGAACTCCGGTCCTTACACGGTCTGTTTCGCATCTGGTTCGAAGTGGGCGCGACGCAGCAATATTACCCTCTGTTGCACACCGCCTTCTGGATCGAACACCACCTCTGGGGCGATCAGGTCATCGGGTATCACTTGGTCAATATCGCATTGCACGCCGGGGCCGCGCTGATGGTGATGGTCATTTTTCGCGGACTGTTGCGCTCAAAAAAAGTGGCATGGGCGGACTCGGCGGCGGTCCTGACCGCGGCGGTCTTCGCCTTGCATCCCGTTCACGTCGAATCCGTCGCATGGATCACCGAACAGAAAAACACGCTGTCGGCCGTGTTTTACCTGGCGGCCATGTGGACATACCTGCGCTTCGACCAGACGCGGAGTCTTCGCATGTATGTCCTGGCCTCGGTGATCTTTGTCGCCTGCCTGCTCACGAAGACGGTGACCGCGTCGCTTCCCGCGGCGCTCCTGGTGATTTTCTGGTGGCAGCGGGGCAAGCTGTCCTTGAGGCGGGACGGGGTCCCATTGATCCCCTGGTTCCTCCTCGGCGCCGTGGGCGGTCTTTTCACGGCATGGGTCGAGCACAACCTGATCGGCGCCAAGGGGCAGGCTTTCGAATTCTCGGCGCTTCAACGTTTCTTGCTGGCCGGTCGGGTCGTCTGGTTCTACCTGCACAAACTGGTCTGGCCCGCCGAACTGATCTTCATCTACCCCCGTTGGAACGTGAACTCCTCCGTAGGGTGGCAATGGCTGTTCCCGTCCGCGCTGATCGCGCTGTTCGCCGTGCTCCTGGCCGGGTCCCGAAAGAACCGCGCGCCGCTGGCGGCGATGTTGTTCTTTGTCGGTTCTTTGTTCCCGGTGCTGGGCTTCTTCAACGTCTTTCCGTTCCTGTACTCCTTCGTCGCCGACCATTTTCAATACCTGCCCAGCCTCGGCGTAATCGCGCTGGTGTGCGCGGCGCTGACCGCGGCGCTGACGCGCGCCTCGGGGCGCGCGGTTCGTGTAGCGTTGCCGCTGCTGCCGATCCTTCTCGGCGTGCTGACTTTTCGACAGTGCCGAATGTACGCCGATCTTCAGACCTTGTATGAAACGACGATTCAGAGGAATCCCGCCTGTTGGATGGCCTACAACAACCTGGGTCTCGTGCTGGGCGCGAAGGGTCGATACGACGACGCGATCGCGGCCCACCGACAGGCGCTGGCGTTGCGGCCGGTGAATCCCGAGGCCCTCGGCAATCTCGCGACCGCGCTGAGAAAAACCGGCCGTCTTCAGGAAGCCGTCGATTGCCTGCAAGAGGCCCTGACGATGAATCCCGCCAACGCCGACGAGATGTTCAGCAACCTCGGAGGCGCGCTGAACGCGATGGGCCGCTACGACGAAGCCATCGCCGCCTACCAGGAATCGCTGCGATTGAAGCCGGACGCACCCGACGTCCTGGGCAATCTCGTCCTTCCCCTGACCAACGCCGGCCGCCTTCAGGAGGCCATCGACCGCTCGGCGGAAGCCTTGCGGCTCGATCCCGACAATCCCCGAATCCACATCTATCTCGGCATCGCCCTCAACAAGGCCGGCAGACTCCCGGAGGCCGTCAACGAGTACCAGCAGGCCATCCGGCTCCAGCCCGATTTTTTTGAAGCCCAGTGGAACCTGGCCATGGCCTGCGACGCCCTTGGCCGCTTCCCCGAAGCCCTCAACGCCGCCGAGCGTGCGCTGGAACTGGCCCGTTCCTCCGGTAGGGCAGATTTGGTGCAACGGATTGACTCATGGATCGCGTCCTGCCGCGCCCGGGCCGGAAAGACGACTTCCGGCTCGTCACCGAAGTAGTATGGGTAGTCATGTCGAATCCAAAGACCTCACCCGCTCCGCTCTCCGCTGCCAAACCACGATTCCCGCCGGTCCTGGCCGCCGGTCTGATCGTGTCGGCGACCGTCATCGCCTACCTCCCCGCGGTTCGTGGCGGATTCATCTGGGACGACGACGCGCATGTGACCAAGCCGGAGCTACGGTCCCTCCATGGCCTCTATCGCATCTGGTTCGACGTGGGCGCCACCCAGCAATATTACCCCCTCCTGCACTCCGCCTTCTGGATCGAGCACAAGCTCTGGGGCGACCAAGTCATCGGCTATCACCTGCTCAACATCGCGCTGCATACCTGCGCCGCAATCTTGGTCATGCGCCTGGTGCGGCGATTGTTGATGACGAAAAATATCGGTTGGGCGGAGGAGGCCGCGTTCCTCACCGCGGCGGTCTTCGCCCTGCACCCCGTTCACGTCGAATCCGTCGCCTGGATCACCGAGCAGAAGAACACCCTGTCCGCCGTGTTCTACCTGGCGGCGATGACGGCCTATCTCAACTTCGATCAATCGCGACAGGGCAAATGGTACAAACGCGCCACGGCCCTGTTCATCCTCTGCCTGTTAACAAAACCGGTGACCGTGACACTGCCGGTGGCATTGTTGGTAATCTTGTGGTGGAAGAGAGGCCGTTGGTCCCTGAAACAAGACGGGGTTCCACTCGTCCCGTGGTTCGCTCTGAGTCTTGTTTCCGGCCTGTTTGCCGCCTGGGTAGAGCGAAACGTCATTGGGGCCGAGGGTGAGGACTTTACCCTGTCGGCTCTGCAACGGGTCATCCTGCCCGGCCGCGTCACCTGGTTCTATCTCTCGAAACTCGTCTGGCCGCGGGAATTGATCTTTGTCTATCCGCGTTGGAACGTCGATCCCTCTCAGACGTGGCAATGGGCGTTTACGCTCGCCTTGGCCGTCCTGTTCGTCATTCTCGCGGCCGTCTCCCGAAAGAATCGCGCCCCCCTGGCGGCGATGACTTTTTTCGTGGTCTCATTGTTCCCGGTTCTGGGATTCTTTAACGTCTATCTTTTCCAATACACGTTCGTCGCCGACCACTTTCAATACCTTGCGAGCCTCGGCGTCATCCTGCTGTTGTGTGCTGTCGTGGCGGCGGGCCTGTCGCGGATTACGAGGCCGGGGCTTCGTGCGGCCGGCCTCCTCTTGCTGCCCACTCTGTCCGGCGTGCTGACGTTTCAACAATGTCACCTGTACGGAGACAATGAAGGACTCTACCAAACCACCCTCCGAACAAACCCCACCTGCTGGATGGCCTACAACAACCTCGGCGTCCTCTTCAAGGAGCAAGGTCGCTTCGACGCCGCCATCACTCAATATGAGTCGGCATTGCGAATCCATCCCGCCTATCCCGAGGCGCACAACAATCTGGGCGTCGTCATGAATGCGCTGGGCCGTTATGAGGAAGCAATCAAATCTTATCAGGAGGCCTTACGACTTCGTCCCGACTACCCCGATGCTCTCGCCAATCTGGTCGTGCCGTTGACAGAACTGGGCCGCCTTCGGGAGGCCATCGATCGTTCGGAACAGGCCATCCGGAAAGACGCCGATGATCCGCGGGTAAGGATCAATTTCGGCATCGCCCTGATCAAGGCATCGAGAGTTCAAGACGCGATTGAGCAATTTCAGGAAGCGGCGCGGATTCGACCGAACCTCGTGGAACCCTGGTGGAATTTGGCGATGTGCTACCGAACCCTCGGGCGATCCTCCGATGCGATCGCCGCGGCCCAACGGGCGCTCGACCTCGCCAATTCCGCGGGCCAGCTCACCTTGGCGCAAAGAATTGAGAACTGGATCGAATCTCAACCGCATCGGTGACGCGGCCCCCCGATACCTTGCCAAAATCGAAGGGCGCAAAGAAAAGGGCCGTGAGTGCGTGACTCACGGCCCCTTGTTAGCTCAAACTAAGATTCAAGCCGGATTAGCGTCGGCGTCGAATCAAGCCGAACCCACCGAGAACCAGCAAGGCCAACGTGGTCGGCTCAGGAACCACTCCGTTAACCTGGACGTTGTCAACGCGACCGGTCCCACCGCTCGCAACGGTGCTCCCGTTAATGGACACGGTCGACCGATCGATCAACCGGAAACAGGCGGACGCCGTGTTATCCAGCGCCGGAACCGGAACCGAGTAGCTAAAGCCCGCACTGGCGGAACCGGAGTTCCAAGTGCTCAATGCCACGGTGTAGGCCAGAAGGGAGGCCACATAGCCGTCGGCGCTGGACTTCAGATCAAAGTCCCGCGGACCCGTGTTGCTGCCGGCCTGTTCCCACGACACGACAATCGAGCCATAGCCGGTCGTCGAGGTGCAAAACTGATAATAATCGCCAACGACCCAGGTATTGGAACTAAACGAACGAGCCGATCCGTTTCCTGCGGGGCTGCTATACGTCGATCCGCCGGGATGGACACCGAGCGCGAGCGAGGAAGCGGCATTCAAACCGCCTTCAGCGGTATGCGGACCGGCCGTTACCGGCGCGCTCACTTCAAACGTCCACTCGGCAAGCAAGGTTGCGTGCGCATAGGACGCGACACTCATCAAAACGACTGCTGCAAAAATTGTTCGGCGAATCATTCCATGACCTCCTGAGTTCTTTCCTTTTGAGCCGCGCGTCGACGCCACAGGCCGGGGGCACGGGACAAAACCACTTTCGAGGGAAACTTCTTTCCTCTCCCTCAACCAAGCCCCATCCTATCAGAATCAATGGCTCAAAATCAACCCTGGCACCCCCTTTTTTCCCATCAAAGGTTCGTAAGATAGCCGCCTGTGAATTGTTAAAATGGGCTAAATATAGCGAATATCGCGCGAAATTGGGGGGTTTTTGAACCCAGGCGGCGTTTCGCCATCTTTCGGCACGCCTCTTGCATCCCTATGACCGGCAGAATTGAGGTTGTTTTCAAGAGGTGCACCATGAAAATTCTGATCGCGGACAAGTTTGAGCAAACCGGTATCGAACAACTCAAGAAGCTCGGCTGCGAAGTCGCTTATCGACCGGGCACGTCCGGGCCGGCCCTGGCGACGGCACTTTGCCAGGAGGGTTTTGAAAGCCTGATTGTCCGTTCGAGCAAAGTCCCCCGCGAAACGATCGAAGCCGCCCACGGTCTGAAGCTCATCATCCGCGCCGGCGCGGGCACGGACACGATCGACGTCGGCATGGCGACCCGCCGCGGCATTCGCGTCTGCAACTGCCCCGGCATGAACTCGGTCGCCGTCGCGGAGTTGACGATCGGCATGATGATCGCGCTCGATCGGCGCATCGTCGAGGAAACAGACGATCTTCGCCATCGAGTCTGGAACAAGAAGGAGTACAGCAAGGCCCGGGGACTCAAGGGGCGAACGCTTGGCATCCTCGGAATGGGCCGGATCGGTTACGAAGTCGCCCGGCGCGCGAAATCGTTCGACATGCGAATTCTATACACGGACGTCACCGAACGCCCGGAGATCGAAAACGAACTGGGGATCACGCGAGTGGAGATGAACGATCTGCTCACCCAATCAGATTTTCTGACGCTGCACGTTCCGGGAGGCGAGGAGACGACGCACCTGATCAACGAAGAGACCCTGTCGAAGATGAAACCGACGGCGTTCCTTATCAATTGCAGCCGCGGAGGCGTGGTGGACGAACATGCCCTGGGCGCGGCCATCAACGCCGGGCACATCGCCGGCGCGGCCCTGGATGTGTACGAATTCGAGCCGTCGGCCGACGACCGCGAATTCAAGGACCCGATTCTGGACGTTCGCCGGGTCTACGGAACGCATCACATTGGAGCGTCGACGGAGCAGGCGCAGACCGCGGTCGCGACGGAGACGGTGCGCATCGTGCGGGACTTTCTCGAAAAAGGCGAGTTTATCAATTGCGTCAACGAGCCGACAGGCGAAATGGTGGACGCCGCGTGACGGCGTCGTAATCGGTGGCCATTACTGGGCGGTCGGCTCACCCGCTCCAATGGATGGACGCTTCGCCGCGTCGTTCGACTCGGCTCGACCGGCGCCGACAAGCGGACTATCCGGCAGCGGCCGATAGACTCGGAACAACTTTTCGCGAAGCGCGGCCACTTTAAGCTTTCCGGCGGCAATCTCGGCGTCGTCATCCGGCGGTTGATCCGGCCCCGACGTCAGTCTCAGCTTGGCGATATCGGCGGCGCGAACGTCGTGCGCCCCCCACCCCTCTTGCCCCTCCTTCAAGCCGCTGATCACCACTCGATCGAAGGGCCGACGGGGCGGCGGAGCGGCGGCGTTGTAGTCGGCGTAAGCCAGCGCCAGCCGGCCCTGGGCTTCATCGTAGACCAACGTCGGAACACGCAGAAAAAGATTGTTCTCCACGCGAAACGTTCCCGGCGCGCGGTCCAGCGGATTGGCGTGGATGGCGCGGGTCGATCCGTTCAAACCATCGAAAACATTGTTGCGGATGACCGTCGGCGAATTCCCGGCCGATCGATCCGCCGGACCGGGCATCGCCTGGGGGATCAACATGGAATAGGCGGGGCCGATCAGCAGGTTCCGATCGAAGACCGCGCCGGCCGGCAGCGCGGAAACGAGTTGATGCGTATGCGCCCGGCGAACGGCCCGGCTGGCCAGCTCGCCTTGGGCGATCACGACGTTTCCCGAGAATCGCCGCGATCCGGAAAGCACGCACGTCGTGCCACCGCGAAAAACGTTTCCTTCGATCAAGGCGTCCGCCGCTTCGCAGTTCAGGCAATATCGACCGTCGTCGTCCTTCGTGGTGTTATGGATGTAGTTCCCGGTGATGCGGACGTCGGCGGCGGGCGACTCTTCAACGACGATCGAGGCATCGAGGCCGATCAGCACATTATCGCTGATTCGAACCGATGGACCTCGGGCGTGAATCCCCCCCGCCACGTGGTTGCCGGAGATCTCCGCCGCCTCCGGGGACGCGGACTTGGATTCGACTTCCACATCCACGGCGATCCGGCTCTTCGGCGCGACGAAGCGATTGGCCGTGACGCCGATCTTCGCGGGCACCCTCGAGTCGACGGTGAGGTCCGTTGTATTTTCAAAAACGCAATTCGCGATGGTGAGAGGTGCGTCGGCTTCGAGAACGTAAAACATCACCGCCGGCTCCATCAGGCCGCGCCGGCCCTTGATGGCGGGACTGGTGTTCGCAAACCCAAGGTCTTCGAACGTCACGTATCGCCAGTTCTGACCGCCGCCCACCGGCGCGGGCGTCTTCGCCGGCACGACGGGCGCCGACGTCGTCGGGCGCTCGCCGCGCACGTACACGATCAACCGGCCCGGATTCGTCTGCGGCTGTGTGCGGATTGTGATCGGACGGTCGGGAGTGGATTGAAGATCGAGCTTTCCGCCGCGATGAATCGGCGATCCGACCGTGAGCGTCGGGTGCGCGCCGGGCTCGGCCTGTGCGAATTCGATCGTCGTGCCGGCCGCGACAGTGACCTTTGCGCCGTCAATCGTGACGTCGCCGGTGAGAAGGACGTGGTTCGCCCAGGTTTGATCCTTGTCGATGACCCCACGGACGCGGAGCGTGGACGACGGCGGCTCGTCGGCGACGATGGGAAGCGATCGCGGTGAAACCAACGTCAGGACGCCAAGCAGCAGAATCGGAGTCCGTATTCTCTGACGCATCGACGATTCAACCCCTTAGTTCCAGGCCCCCTGCTAGGAGAAATCGGCGAAATGTATCCTGAAACTCGCGGATCTCCTGTTCGGCAAGGGTGTGATCGTCGTGACCGATGCGGCTGCGGAGCGTCAGGCTGCGCTTGCCGGCCGGGATCGAGCCGCCTTCATAGGCCCCGACATATTCGAGGCGGGCAAGCAAAGGGTGCTTGAACCCGGCAAGCTGCCCGGCGATTTCGCGATACCGCCTGGACGAATCGACGAGAACGCTGAAGTCGAGTTCGACCTGCGGGTGCCTGGGCAGCGGCGGGAGTTTCTCGTGTTTGCCGAGCAGCGACGCCGCGGCGGTCAGGTTCAATTCCGCAAGGCCGATCGACCAGGCCCGAAGCCGCTCGTCGATCTTCTGTTTGCAGGTCAGCGGCAGGAGCGTCATGCGCCCAAGAATTTTTCCGCCAACAGCAATCTCCGCCGTCCGGTCGGCATCCTCCCACGGTTGTCCTGCTTTGGTTTCAACGCATTCAACCGTGCTTTCAAGGACCTGACAGGCCCAACCATCCAGCGCACTCCGCAACCGGTTCCAGACCTCCTGCTCCGCCTTCGCGCCGGATTGCGCGACCAGCAGGCCCAGGCTGCGATGCTGCGATTTTTCCACGTCCTTCACGCCGACGGCGAAGACGCTGCCGATCTCGGCGAGTTGAAACCGCGCGAAGTGGTGACGATTCCGCTCGGCGATGGCGAGCAGGCCGGGCATCAGGCTCTTCCGCAGGCGCGAACAATTGTCGGCGGCGGGATTCTTCAGCGTGACGCACTCGCCGGGTTCATATCCGATGGTCTTCAGCCATCCGTCGTCGTACCAGATGTAATCGTGGACCTCGACAAAATCCCCGCCGACGCAGAGATCATCCAGAGTCCGCTCTTCGATGGCCAGGTCCGCCGACGGCTCGAAATATCTCGACGTCATCGTCGGCAGGACCGGCTCAATGTTGTTGTACCCGACAAACCGGGCAACCTCCTCGATCACGTCGGCCTCAATCGAAATATCCTTCGTCGCCCGAAACGACGGCGGCGTGACAGCAAGCTTCGCGCCGCTGCGACCGCAGGCGAACTCGAGGCGGGTCAGGATTTTCGTGACGTCCTCGGGGGAGACGGCCTTACCCATGAAACGCGACGCAAAGTCGCAATCGATCTCGATCGGCTTGGGTGTCTTCGGCGACGGATAACAATCGGACAACGTGCTGGCGAGCGTTAAGTCCGGCAGTTCGGCCTTGGCGAGTTTGTGAAAGCGCGCGATGCCAAGCACCGTATGCGCCGGATCGAGCGACTTTTCAAATCTCGCGCTGGCCTCGGTGCGATGGCCCATCGCCGTCGCCGCACGGCGAATCGTCGCCGCGTCGAAGTTCGCCGATTCGAGCAGGACGGTATCCGTCTTCGCACTCACTTCCGTCGCCGCGCCGCCCATGATCCCGGCCAGCGCGACATTCTTGCGGTCGCACTGGATCATCAGCGTGTCGGCGGGCATCGTCCGCGAGACGCCGTCGAGCGTCGTGAACTTCTCGCCGGCCTTGGCCGTGGCGACCTGGATGTTGGTTAGCTTCGCCGCGTCAAAGGCGTGCATCGGCTGGCCCAGTTCGAGCATAACGTAGTTGGTCAAATCGACGAGCAGATCAATCGGCCGCTGCCCGCACATCGCCAGGCGTACTTGCATCCAGAGCGGCGAAGGTTGTGACCGCAGGCCCTTCATCAGCAAAGCGGTATATCGCGGGCACTTCTTCGCGTCGTCGATCTCGATCGGAATCTTCGGCAGCTTGTCGCTCGTCAGCGCCTTTGGATCGGTCACGTCATACGCCTTGAGTGGCAGATCAAGCATCGCGGCGACTTCACGGGCAATCCCGTAATGACCCCAACAGTCGGGCCGGTGCGTGATCGATTTGTTGTCGATCTCGATCACCCAGTCGTTGAACAACGCGGGATCGATCGGACTACCTGGTTTCGTGGTCGGTGGAAGAAAAACCGCGTTGGCCCCGATGTCCGTGAAACCAACCGACCCCCAGGCGACGATCATGCCCTCAGCGGGCCGTCCGCTGCTATCGGTCGTACCGATCTGGTGACCCCCGACCGTAGAGCCCGGAGGAGCAAAAGCAACGATGTCACCGATCGAAAGACCAGGAGCCGTAGTAAGCGAGTTGAAAGTTTTGCCGGCGGATATGGTAACCTTGTAGAGCTTTCCTTCGGCAGCCGCACGATCCAGCGACTCGATCCGTCCGGCAACGAGCCCGTTGAAATTCGCCTTGTGCTCTTCGACGCCTTCGACCTCCGCGGTCGTCGTTGTGAAACGAAGCGCCAGCTCGCGCGGATTCGCCCCCGCGGAGATGTTCACGAAGTCCTTGAGCAAGTTGAGAGAGATTAGCATATTCCGCTTTCAGGGTGCCCCACCGCTTCGAGCGGTGGGGGACACGAATTCACGACCGCGAGCGACGCTTCACCAATCAATGGGCCATCGCCCATCCCAATCTATCTCCAGCCCCGACGCATCGTTTCGTCAAACGGCTATTCTCACTGTTGATCGCTTTTTGTATACCAAAAGGGTTCACCAAGAAGCGATGTTGGATCCGACTTAGGAAGTTGCTCCAACAACTGGGCTGCCGTTGGGTCTCCTTTGTTCGATGCTTTCGTCAACCAAAATATCGCCTTTTCTGAGTCAGGCTGAATTCCCAGCCAATTGTCGCTAACCGAGTACGCGCTTCCAACTTCCAACATCGCGTTTGCATCACCGTTCTCAGCAGCTTTCATCATCCAGAGCTTGGCTGCCTTAAGATCCGGCCATAGATATCCAAGTCGCGAATGGTAGTACTGGGCCAAACGATACTGTGCGAATGAATTCCCTCCCTCCGCGTCTCTTCGGAGCATAATTCCAGGCAGGAAATACGCGGTCCAGAAAAATGTTGCCAATACAAATTCGAACAGCAGGAGTAACGCGAAAACACGTCTTCTTCGTTTCCCTACAGCCTCGGTCAAGCCGACTACCAACGTGGAGAATGCGAGGATAACGACAATTGGAAAGACAAAATCAACTGGCATGACCTCACGCCGCCGCCAAGGGTCGGACATCTTCCTGCGTCAACGGAGCCTCGTTCAAACTCGCCATGATCCGATTGAGCGCGGAGAGGCCGACCAGGCTTGGCGAAGTAATCTCGACGCCCATCGCCCTGCCATCGGAGGTGAAGTCCACGATAAGACCGGCTTCATGCTTTTCGGTTCGGGCGCTGGTGTCGCCGGGATTGCGGTGAAGATAGAGATAGGCCGCCAGCGGCTTTCCTTTCCGAAATGTCACTTCAAGATAACGCTGTTTCATGTTTCGTCGTCCGATCAGCCGACTGGATACGCCGTTACGACAACGAGCTGGCTCACGGACAAGTCGGGCTCGACAATGACTTCCCAATCGTCGCCGTCGCGTAGGGTTTCGATAACCCATCGCCCGGGTTCTTCATCAATATGATAGCCGGTCGCCTGTTCAAGCATCAAGCGAAGGTCAGTATCATTAAAGCTGCGATCCGCCATTCGTTTGAATAGGTGGGGCGAAAGTTCCAGCTCCCAATGCCACCATTCCGGCCAAACGACCATTTTCAATTATTCCAGAACTTCACGATTTGATCGTCGCACCGCTCAATCGCGCCGGATTCACAATCCCGCGCAAATCCCCGCTGTTCAGCACGCGAATATCTCCGACGCCGTACTTCATCATCGCCAGCCGCGTCAGACCGAGGCCGAAGGCAAAGCCCGTGTACTCGTGCGGGTCGATCTTGCCGTAGCGCAGCACGTTCGGATGCACCATGCCGCACGGCAGAATCTCCACCCAGCCGCTCCGCTTGCACGTCGGGCACCCGCTCCCGCCGCAAATCGCACAGCTCATGTCCAATTCAAAACCCGGCTCGACGAACGGGAAAAAGCCCGGTCGCAGGCGGACCTTCACATCGCGATGAAACACCTCGCGGAGCAGCAGCTTCATGAAGGCGATCAAGTGGGCGATCGAGATGCCCTTGTCGATCATCAATCCTTCGAGCTGATAAAACGTGTTCTCGTGCGAGGCGTCGATCGCCTCGTAACGAAAGCACCGGCCGGGCGCGATCACGCGCAGCGGCGGGCCGAAGCGCTGCATCGCCCGAACCTGGCACGGGCTCGTGTGCGTGCGGAGAAGCCAGCCGTTGGTCAGCCAGAAGGTGTCCTGCGTATCACGGGCAGGATGATCGGCGGGGATGTTGAGGGCCTCAAAGTTGTAATACTCCGTCTCCATCTCCGGCCCACCAACGACGGCGAAGCCAAGACTCGTAAAGACCCGCTCGACCTCGCGCTGAACGGCGGTCACAGGGTGCAGCGCGCCCCGCTGCGTCGCGGGCGGCGGAAGCGTGGGGTCGAAGCTGACGGCGGTTCTTCGTTCACCCGCGACGGCGGCCTGTCGAAGCGTGTCTTGCGCGGCGGCGAATTTGGCCTTCACCGCCTCCTTGGCCTTGTTGATGGCCTGCCCGGCGGGGCCGCGCTCTTCGGGAGTGAAAGTCTTGATCGCGCCAAGTGCCTCGGCGAGCGGGCCCTTGGTAATCTTCGACTCGGCCGCGCGTAGCGCATCGACCGTGTTCGCCGATGCGATGGCCTTGTCGGCATCGGCGTCGATACCCGCAAGAAGTTGTTGAAGCTGGCCTAAATCCACCGGCGATCAATCTCCGTCATTTCGCGCGGTATTTGTAAGGTTAATGGGCGCGCGCGGCAAGGACGTCCCCTCCAGTTGTACCCGCACCTCAAATCAAAAATGAACAACAAGGCCCATAAACGATAACGCTGGATGACGCCAAACAAGCATGTATCATTTGGTCGATGGCGGTTCTCTTTGATAGAATAAAGCAGGCGGTGGCGGAAGACCGGTTCGTCGTGGGCTGGCATGCCGACGAGCGCTTCGAGGAGCGCGGCGTCAGCGATTGGCAAGTGATCGCCGGCCTTGACGAAGCGGAGTTGATCCGCGAACGGCCCCGGAGCAAGCCCAATCCGTCCGTCGTTGTTAGGCAATCACTTGTGGATGGGACGGAGATCGAGGTTGTTTGGTCTTGGTTGGCGGTAAGCAACCGGGCAAAACTCGTAACGGTGTACTTCCTGGACGAACCCGCATGAAAGAAAAACGAGAAAAACGAAAACGTTGGGTGCAGCGGGGTCGATACGCCGTCGAGGTGGAGGTGGAAGTCGTCTACCTAGTCGACGACCCGTCGGAGCCCTGCCTGGAACCGGACACGGTGCGTTGGCTGGACGAAATCGCACGCAAGGCTGAGCAAGGGGATGTCGAGTACCTGCACACGGTCGGGCGCGTGTTCGAGAATGTGACGAAGTAAAGGTCAAGGCTGAGCGAGCAACTGCAACCGAAATGGAGGTCGCTCAAACATCAGCCTTCACGACAATCGGCGTCCCACATTCCGGGCAAATTCCGCTGATATTTCCGGTCAAGTTGTAACGACATTTTTGACAATGCCCTTTCGGAACTCTCCATCGCGCAAGGAGCTTATCAATTACCTTCATTGAGGCAATCGGAATAAGAACTGTGATCGTCGCCAAGAAGAGCGAGACCGTCACGCGGTAGCCGTCGGGTACACCCCACGGCTCGAACAGCTTAATCACAATTGGAATCTCTACAATCCCCCAAAGAACAATTGGAAACAAATATCGATGGGGTGGGGGGTCCCAGATTCTCCGGCGCTTCCAGACATCAAGCGTTACGGCGAAGTCGACCAGAAAAGACAACAAAACCGGAATTGAATAATCAGGATCGGGTGGAGTAACCCCAGGGATCGGCGGCAAGGATCGCTTGATCGTCCATCCATAATTGGGTCCTCCGTCATGGAACATGCGACGACGAATCCACGCCCAATCGTAGCCATATTCAATGTAGCCATTTCCAACATAGAATGAGTATCCATCCGTCCCGACGTAACAGATGTTCCAAATGAATCCCAACCCGAGAAGGACGATCAATAGGAAGGAAGTGGCGGCCCCGATGATGACAAAAACTTGATATGGCTTAAGCGGGTGGCCCATCACTCGATTCTATCCGGCGAATTGCTCGAAGTGCCGAAAGCTAGGCAATCAGCCCCTGGCCTTTCTTTGGAACCTGACCCCTTCGATCCCTTCAAAATCCCCGTCCTGCGTGTAAAGCATCGCATCATGCGACCTCGCGACGGCTAGAATCAGACTATCTGCCAGAGGCAGCTTCAATTCGTGCCCGAGCTTGGCCGCATTGAGAGCGAGAGAAAAGTCAACCGGGACGATCGCGCCTTGGCGCATCAAGGCCACCGCTTGAAGCGCCGCATCTTCGCCGCGCTGCTGCAAGACGCGCTTGAAGACTTCCGCGATGCAGATAACGGGAACGAGCAGCTTGTCCGTCGCCTCAATCACCGGCGCGAAAAAAGCCGCCCCCGGCCCGTCCGCGAAATACTCCAGCCACCCGGACGAGTCCACCACGTTCATACGCGGTCCTTCTCGCGCGGAACTTTCGTATCGATGCCCTTCAGGAACCCGCGCATCTTTTTCAGCTTTTTCTCGGGAATAAACTCAATACGATCTTCGTATTGAAACACCTGTACCGGCGTTCCGGGAGCAAGCTTCATCGCCTCCCGGATGCCCTGGGGAATCACGACCTGAAACTTCGGAGACACCTTGACCGTCTTCATTTGATCGATACCTCTATCGTCATACGATAGCTTGATCGATCAGCCTGGTCAAGCCATTGAGGATGCTCCGTCGGCAGACTGGCCCCTCTTGATCCGGGCCTTATAATCCCGCCGCTGGCATGCAAATTGCCTACTGCGAATGGCGCGCAAATGTTAAGGAGTACCACACCATGATGAAACTACGACTCTTCACCCCCGGTCCCACAATGGTCAGCCCCGAAGCCCTTTTGGAGATGGCCTACCCCCTCGACCACCACCGCACCAGCGGATTCAAGGAAATGTTCAAGGAATGCACCGAGCTGCTCTCCTACGTCTACCAGACGAAATCCCTGCCGCTCGTCCTCACCGGCAGCGGGTCGGCGGCGATGGAAGGCGCGATCCTCGGCTGCTGCAAAAAAGACGCCAAGACGCTCGTCTGCCACGCCGGCAAGTTCGGCGAACGCTGGGTCAAGATCCTCAAGCGCTTCAACCTCCCGCACGTCGAGTACAAGCAGGAGTACGGCCACGGCTTCAAGGCCGAGGGCGTCGCCGACATGATCAAGAAGAACCCCGACGTGAAGGCCGTCATTTTCGTCCACAGCGAGACGAGCACCTGCGCCCTCTCCGAAGCGCAGGGCATCGCCAAAGTCTGCCGCGATCACGGCGCGCTCACCCTCGTGGACGGCATCACCTCCATCGGCGCGATCCCCTTCAAGATGGACGAGTGGGGCATCGATGTCGCCGTGACCGGCTCGCAGAAAGCGCTCATGCTCCCGCCCGGTCTGGCCTTCGCCGCCGTCAGCGACCGCGCGTGGGAAGTGATCGAGTCGCACGATTCGCCGTCCTTCTACAACGACCTCAAAGCCTTTCGAAAGAGCCAGAAGGACAATGACGTTCCCTGGACGCCGAACAACCAGCTTGTGAAGGGCCTGCGCTACACGCTCCGCCAGATCAAGGCCGAGGGCATCGAAAACGTCTGGAAGCGCACCGCCCAGCTCGCCAAGGGCACGCGCGCCGCGGCCAAGGCCCTGGGCATGACTATCTACGCCGCCGATCCGGTCGACAGCGTCACCGGTCTGAACGTGCCCGCCGGCGTGGACGACGACAAGTGGCGCAAGACGATGCGCTCGAAGTTCGGCATCCACGTCGCCGCCGGCCAGGGCGAACTCAAGGGCAAGATGATCCGCCTCAACCACATGGGCTACGTCGACGCCGTCGACACCGTCGGCGCCATCGCCGCGATGGAATGGACCCTCGCCGAGCAGGGCTACAAATTCGAGATGGGGGCCGGCACGGCGGCGTTTATGAAGGCAATCGCTTCATAAGGCCGCCGCTGCTGATAGCAAAAGGAGGAACCCATGCGGTTTTGGAAATATGGGAGCGTTTGCTTTCTGCTGGCACCCCTGGGAGGATGCTTGGAGCCTTCGGCAAAAATCCCGACGCAGACCGCCGAGCCGCTAAGGGCACATTTTGATTATACCGATTCGGCGATTGCTGACCGAAAGTACGTGCTCATCCCCATCAGTGCTGACGAAGCCGAATTCGACAAAGTCTATGGGAGCATGGTGTTCAGCGGCTCATGCTGGTCAGGGACCTGTTTTGGGAAACTCGGATCGCCCTCCGCATTGAACCTCGAAGTCATCGAACTGGATAAACAAGAACACCACCGAGTCTTCGATCGCCAGGTGGCCCTGGGCTCCTGGCGCATGTCTTTCGACGTAAAGGACGATCAGCGATTGCTGTTCGCTGACCAACTGATTCTGCCGGCCCGGACGACTGATTCCGACAAGAACGGTACGATCACCAGTAAGGATTCAGTCTATCTCTACTTTTACGATCTGAAAAAACACCAGACAAGGATGGTATCTCCGGCGGGTTATCACGTTGCGGATGTAAAACTACTGACTGACCAGGTCGTCGTCACGGTCGAGCCGGAAAATGACCACACTCGGTCGGCGTTGTACGTTTATGATCCCGCCAAAGATCAGGGTCATTTTGTCGTCGAGAATCTGACGCCTTAAGCGCCTCCCATTCCGCAGGTTGATGCCGCCGCGATCCCGACGATGTTGGTTACTTTGTATTACTTCGACCGGTGAACCATGACGATTGACGGAGACCGAGTCAAACGAACCCGTTGGATCCACGCCGGCCCGTGTGTCGTCCAAGTGGAGGTCGATGCGATCATTCCAATCGACGATCCCGCCGAGCCTTGTTTCGAACCAGCGACCGTGGAGTTCCTTCGCGAGGTTCATGCAAGAGCCGAAGCAGGCGACATCGAATGGCTAAAGCGAGTGGGAAAAGTTTACGCCAAGGTACCCGCGTAACATGCCAAGAGATGTCGTTGAAGTCCAAACACTTGGCGGCTATCGCCTCCTCCTCACCTTTGAGGGCGGCGAGCGCCGCGAAGTCGACATTTCCAAGCTGGTCCCATTTGACGGTGTCTTCGCACCGCTGAAGGACGAATCTTACTTTCGTCAGGTCCGAATCAATCCGGATGTGGGCACGATCGTCTGGCCGAACGGCGCGGACTTTTGCCCAGACGTGTTATTTTCGTCGGGTAGGGCCGTGACAGAAAACGCTTCTTGAAATGAATACGCGCCTCACGGCTCCGTCACCATCAGCACCTGGTCCGCCGCGACGTTGTTCATCACGCTGACTTTGCCCGACGGCCAGCTCACCCGCAATTCATCCACGATGGTTTGCGCCCCGAGCCCGAAATGCGCTTCCGGCTGAACCCCGCTGAACGTGGAGGTGTTGGTCGTGACTTCCGCGGCCCGCGTCCGGCCCGCCGCCGTCACGCGCACGAGCGACCCGATTCCGAACCGGTTGCTCGTCGTGCCCTGCAATCGCACGGTCAGCCAATGCGCACCGGCCACTCCGGGATTGAGAAACACGCGATGTTGCGGATCCAACCCGCCGAAGTACGTCGAATTCGTCACGACGAGGTCTTGGAACCCGTCGCCATTCAGATCGATCGCGACGACGGCGCGGGCCGCGTCCTGCTCGCCGAAATTCACCGTCCGATCCGGTTGAATATTGAACAAGCCCCGCTCCGCGGTCTGGTCCGTGAACGAACCGTCGCCGTTGCTCTCAAGGAATCGACAGACCCCGTGGGCGTTCAGAACAAGGCCCCGCTGAATGAAGCTGATCAGATCGCCCCCCCAATAAAGATCAAGAGCGCCGCGATTGTCCGCATCGATCCACGTCGCCCCGAATCCAAATTCGGTGGCCTGGAGCCCGCCGCCATGCAGGTTATTCACCGGCGGCAGAACCGCGGATGGGCTGACCGGCGTTGTCGGGGCCACATCCACCAGGGTCCCCGCGTCATTTCGCAACAGCTTGTGAAAGAACGAACCGTTGGCGGAGATTTGCGTCTCGGCAATCGTGCCGTCGGGGAAGACCTGGTAAAAATCGCAGCCGGTGTTGGTGACAAAATAATCGACGTCGCCGTCCGCGTCATAGTCGCCGGCGGCGATGCCCATCCATCCGCCGTGCTGATTGAGCGTGTCCATCTGCCGCGCCGAAAAAGTGAAATTACCGTCGTTGTGGTAGTAATCGATGCCCCCCGGAATATCGTGCAGATAAAGAAGGTCCAGCCGACCGTCGCCATCCACGTCCGTGGGGTGGGCCACAAAACAACCGGGGACAAAGGTCTGATTTTGCGTCTGCTCCGAGGCGCCGTTTTGGAGCGTGCCCTCCGCGCCGCCCGCGCCGGGCACTTGCTGATATTGCGGCACGCCGTTGACGATGCCCGTGCACCGCCAGATTTCGTTGGGCTGCGAATCGTACAGCGGCACGACAAGAATGCCGACAAACGCGTTCAAATCGTAATGCGCCACGATAAGGTCGAGAAGCCCGTCATTGTCCAGATCACCGACGCTGATTCCCATGGCCGGCACCGAGCTGTCGAAGCCCGTCTCCGCCGCCGTCAGAGTACGAAACGTCACCACGCCCTGCGCGTTGGGGCCGTTGTTCAGCAGAATCAGCGAACCGGCCGGCGCGTTGGACGGCAGGTCATAGCGCTGGCGGGTCACAAGCAGGTCCAGCCAGCCATCGTTGTTCAAATCGCCGACGCCGCACGCCATGCAGTTGTCCGCCGACAAACCCACGCCCGTCTCGACGGTCACGTCCGTAAAGTTCGCGTGACCGTCATTCTTCAAGAGACGATTGGGAAAACCGGGCCGGCTGGTAATGTACAAATCGATGTCGCCGTCGTTGTCATAATCGAACGCGGCCAGACCGCCCCATCCCTTGGAGGGTTTGGCGTCGCCCAGCGCCGCCGATTGATCGATAAACGCCTTGGGACCGACGAAGGCCGACGGGTTCATGCCCATCGGCGCGCCGCACTGCGACGTGCCCTGGCAGGCCGTCGCGCTCAATCCCCCCAGTAACGCCAGCATCAGCCCGCGCCGAGATCGACGACTCCAGTGAACCCATCGCGAAATCACAACCGACTCTCCATTACAACGTATCGAGAAACGCGAGCAGCGCGGCGCGGTCCGAATCCGAAAGCGCCTGGTACGCCTGACGAATCATCAACGCTTCCCCGTCGTGTTTTCGAATCGCCTGATCGATCGAATCCGCCGAGCCGTCGTGGAAGTACGGCGCGGTCTTGCTCAGACCCCATAGCGGGGCCGTCCGAAATTCCGTCTGCGTCGCCGCACCGCTTTCAATTCCCGGCGTGCCGCCCGGCAGGATGTCGTGCAGCAACAAATCGGAAAAGAGCGGAACATCGCCCAGCGAACTCGGCATGGACGGAATATGGCATTTGGTACAACCGACGGAGGCAAAGAGGGCTTCGCCCGCCGCCGATTGCGCGGCGTTGCCGGGCGGCTGTCGGGGCGGACCGGCCAACGTCTTCATGAAGAACGCGAGGTCTTCGGCGTCCTGCAACGGCAACTCCGGATCGGCCACGCCGTCGGTGTCTTCCGTCCGACCGAAGGTCAGATTCGGCTGCGCCGCGACCGTGATGCCGAGTTCCGCCGCAAGGGCGTCGCGCACGAATTCAGCCGCGCTCGGAACGTCCGCCTTCCAGCCGAAGCGGCCGACGCGCCCGTCGCCGGGGAGGATGTTCGCGCGACCGCTGATCCCGTCCACATTGGCATCCGCCGGATCTTCATGGGATCGGATCGTCGCTTCCGTAATCGCGTCGACCAGCCCGGCTCCGAAGACGTGCGGCGTCTGGCGCATTTCAAAAACGTTGATGTCCGGCGTCGGCTTGACAATCGGCGCGCCCAGGCGGATTTCCTTGTGCAGGATCGTGTTCGGCGTCGTCGGTGGAGCCGTAAATAAACCGCCCGTGCTGATCCCGTGGCGCATCACGTTCACGCCGCGCGGCCCCGCCCCGCCGATCACCGGATCAAAGTGGCACGCCCGGCAACTGTCCCCGTTGAATCGTCCGACGCCGTCCGCGCCGGTCAAACCGCCCACGCCTTCGGTAAAATTGAAGTCGCGGTCGAAAACCGCGCGGCCGCGCTTGAATCGATCGGTCTCCTCCGCCGTCAACATTCGAAAGGGACCGCCGAATTCCCCGACGCCCGGCACCGCCTGATCCGGTGGGACCAACCCGCGGGACATCTGGCTTCGCCCGCCCAGCGACAAAAGGAACTCCACGATGTCCGTCTGGTCCTGTTCCGAGAGCATGTTAAAAATATCGCGCGCCGCGCTCGCCTCGCCGCCGTGTGCGACGATGGCGTCGTGAATCGTGGCGGCGCGGCCGTCGTGCAGATACGGCCCCTCGGCCGAAATGCCCCACAGCGGCTGCGTTCGAAATTCCGAACCCGTCGCCTCTTTCATCTCGATCCCGTCCGCCAGATCCGGACCCATATCGTGAATCAGAAAATCGCTGTACGCCGGAACCGGTCCGCGCGGTCCGTTCAGCCGGGGTATGTGACAATCGGTGCATCGGGACGAATGGAACAGTTCGCGCCCATGGTTCGTTTGAAAGGTCGGCGGATCGAACGCCGGCGCGGCGAGCAACATGCTGAAGCTCACGACATCGAACAAATCCTGGGAAGACATCTCCGGGTCGGGCACGCCGTCATTGTCGAAGTTCGGCCCATCCGACGCCGCGGCCTGATCGTGGGGACCGAACTTCGGATCGCCCGGGGTGACCACCCGGTGCGCGTCAATCAGCTTTTGCCGCGCGGCGCTGTTGACCGGCAACTGTGCCCGCTGCTCGTTGGTAAGCGGATTGGACGTGATTCCCAGATGATTAAATAGCGGCCCGCGGATGAATCCCTCGATCGAAACCGTCTGGCACTTCAACCCGAATCGACCCACAAACCCGCGGTCGTGATTCGGCCGCCCGCTGATCCCGTCGCCGTTGGCATCGTCGGGATCCGCCCGCGAAAGAATCTCCTCATCGGTCAACTCCGCCATCAACCCCACGCCAAACATGGGAATGGCGTTTCGCTGCGCGAAGATCGTCGTATCGGCCGGCACCACCGGTCGCGCAGGAAACATGGGATCGTAATTGAACATTCGCAGGACGCCGCCCGCGGCGCCCTGCGACTCGCTGAAAACAAACGCGCCCTTGGCGTCGCGCCGGGCGCCGATAAAGAAGTTTCGATACAAGGCGGAACTGCCGCCCGCCGCCGGCCTCTCGTGGCAGGCGCCGCAAAACGTCACATTGAACGCCGGGCCCAACCCGTCGCTCAATCCGAACCGCTTGTTCAGAACGGCCTTGCCCCGCTCAAACGTCGCCAATTGCTCCGCCGTCAGCGACGGCATCGGATCGCCCAGACGACCGGTGACTCCGGGGGCGATCGGTCCGTCGTCCAACGTCAAAAAGAAGGGCAGGCACGCCGGAAAACAACCCGGCATCGTCACCGCCAGTATGATGCAGGCCGCGAGAAATTTGAACCGAAACAGAATGCGTCGCCTTGAGGCAGTCACGATTTGGACTCCTATGGCAGATCATGAATAGGTCATCGCCACAACATGAAAAGGCAAATCTGCCTCTCCTGATGCGCCCTATCTTATCGAGACCGCCGCCGGATCGTAAAGGCCGTCCATCCGATCATCGCAAATTCGCAGAAGCCCAATGGGCTTGACGGCACGAGCCCCGTTGGTCGGCCGCCCGATAAGATAAGATGTTCGGTCCGATCGGCAACAACTCGTGATCTAAACGGAGTGCCCCAT
>CAYPXR010000080.1:0-19256 GCA_964414585.1 uncultured Planctomycetaceae bacterium | reverse complement strand
CTTGCCGGTCTTCGCATCGATGGCAATAAAGTCGGGAGCATCCGGCGAGGGATGATTGAGGTGTCCTTCATCGACGCCGTTGGAGGTGAGGACAAAGACGAGCCCTTCGGCCACGACGGGCGACGAAGTGGCCAGATTATGCGGGAAGACGCCGAGCTCATCGATCATGTCGAGGACCCAGATGAAATCCGCGTCCTGCTTGTCGTGGTACTTTTCTTCCTTGTAGGGGCCGTCGTTCTTGCCGTCGAGAAAGCCCTCGGTGTCCGCGCAAATCACCTCGCATCGATTGCTCACGTAATAGATCCGGTTGCCTTCGACAAAGGCCGTGGAGCAAATGCCCTGCTCGGGCCAGTCGTTCACGCGGCCGGACGGCAGCTTGTCGTGCGTCGCCTGCCAGAGCATCTTGCCGGTCTTGGCATCGATGCACATGACGACGCCCTTGTCGCCCTTGATGCCGGGGCGGTGTTCGCCGGTGTTGTTGGTCCCGCAATAAACCTTGCCGTTGGCGACCACGGGGTTGCCGTAGGTCTGCGAGCCGAGCGGGCACATCCATTTGATGTTCACGCCTTTTTTGACGTCCCATTTTTCGGGGATGCCCGTCTCGCCGGAGACCATGTTGCGGTCCGGCGAGCCGCCCCACATCGGCCAATCGCCCTTCTTCGCTTTCGCGAGCGGTTCCGCATGTGCGGCCGGAGCGAAAATCAGGATACCGATCGCCAGGAGCCGAAAACCGCGAATGACCCATGGCGAAAGACGAAAGTTGATCTCTCGTGATGCGTCGTTTCGTAATTCGTAATTTGTAATTCGCAATTTATTTTTCATTCGCATTCACCTTGATGTTGTCAAAAAAGATTTCCGCTCCGTTGCTCTTGTCCGTCGTCCCGTTCGAATACGCGAAAAGCCCCGGGCACCCCTCGAGATTGGGGCAAGGATCCTCGAATTCGATCGTCCACGCTTCGGGCTCTTGGTCGTCGCGGGGCCAGACTTTGCCCTGAACGATCGCCTTTTCGCCCTTTATCTCGACGCGGAGCTTCATGCGATACCACTGATCGGGCTTCATTTCGTACGGAATTTTCTTGCGCAGGGCATGGACCGGCTCGTCGCGCCATCGTGACAATTCCAGCTCCTTGATCTGACCTTGCATGATCAGTTCGTAGCGCGTGTCGATGATGCCCATGTCCGGTTTGAATCGCCGCGACTGTGTTCCGAGGACGTCGGCCTGAACCGTGTAACCTCCGGCGATCGGCTCTCCGAGGTACGCGCGCATCTTCCAAACGGGCGACGGCTTGCCTTTTTCCGCGATCTTTTGAAAAACCTTGCCGCCGTCGCGGGCGACGACCTGCGTCTTGCCCATGACCCCCGTCCAACCGGGCGGCGGTGCGCCTTCCTTCATTTGCTCGAAGGTCTCGTAGATGGGCAGCTTGGGCGCGACTCGAACACGGGCCGCGGCGGTCAACGCCCCCACTTTCGCCGTGAGCATGCCGGCGCTGAAGACCGGCTGCGGCGCCGCGGCGAGCGTGCCTTCTTTGATCTCGCCTTTGACGCCGGCGACGGTCCATTCGACTTTCGGCGTCGGGCCTTCGAGCCGGGCGCCGCTCTCACCGAACAGTCGTACTTCAAAATGCTCGGATTCGCCCGGTGTTAAACTGACGTCACCGGGAATCACCAGCATCGTTGTCGGCTTTTGACCCGCCGCGCTGCGCTCGGCGGCCAGTTTCGGAATCGGTTCCTCCTGGGGCGTCTGACCTTTGATCCCCAGACAATACGACCCGTAGCGCGTCATGAAATAAACACGACCGCCGCAAACCGCGGGCGAGCCGTAGATTTCGTCGATCGTGTTTTTCGGTCCCGGAAATTCAACCTTGCTCAGCTCTTCGGCGTGATCTCCGGCATCTTTGAGTATCCAGAAGACGCCGTTCTGCTCGCCGACGTAAATCACGCCGTCGCTTGTCACGGTCGCGGAGCCCTTGCCGACGCGTCCGAGCTTGAACTGCCACACCGGCTTGCCGGTCTTCGCGTCGATGCAATGCAGGTTCGCGGAGTTATCGACGTGATAGAGCCGACCGTTGGCCAGCGCCGGCGAGGCGTATCCGGCGTCCAGACCGTCCAGTCGCCAGACTTCGCCGCTCTTGGTGATGTCGCCTGTCTTGCTGACGTCGATGCACACGAGGCGGCCCATCATGGTATTGTCGATGTTCTCCTCGCTGTGCGAGATATAGAGATACTTGCCGTCCACCACCGGGGAGGAGTTGCAACCCATCTTGGTCAGCTTGAAGTTCCACAACTCGCGCCCTGTTCGCGCCTCCAACCCATAGATCACTCCGTCGCCCGCCGGGCAGATCAGTTGCCGTTGTCCGTTCACCACCGTCGCGATCGGACAGGCGTAGGAGGTATCCGTCGGCGGCAAACTCGATTGCGCCCACCAGATCACTTTGCCGGTGCGCTTATCGAAGGCGACGAAGCGATGCGCCGGCTTGGCATGATTACCCCAGTTGCTGCTCAAGAAACTGATGATGACGCGGTCTTCGTCGATGGCGGGATTCACCAGGCGACCGCCGTAGCCGCTCACACGGTTGTATTCCTCCGTCAGCGAATGCTTCCAAAGAACCTTGCCGTCGCGGTCGAAGCACAGCATTTCGCCGCCGGTGCCGTGGGCGTACACGTTGCCTGTTTCAGGGTCGCCCGCCAGCGACGTCCAGCCGACGCGCTGGGCCGCGATGTCGCTGAAGAAGACATTGAAGTGATAATCCCAGATCGTTTTTCCGGTGTCGGCGTCGAGGCAGATGACCCGCTCCTGTAAACACTCGCCGTCGCCCACCGGGCCGATGAAGTAGACTCGACCGTTCATGATCAGCGGCGTGGTCCGTCCGCCTTCGGGGCTTCTCCAGAGGAGGTTCTCGCCGTCCGGCGACCATTTCGTCACGACCGCCTTTTCATAGGCCATCCCGTTCTCGGCCGGACCTCGCCAGACGGGCCAATCCTTCGCGATAGCCGGATTCCCGCCGGCCATCGAAGCAAGTAGAGAGAAGACCAATAGGGGTATTAGGTTCCGATGGATCGTTATTCTCATGGCTCTTCGTTCGTCCTCACTTTCCTCGCAGGACCCGCCGGGACTTCATTTCAAAACGTTGAAGGCTGCCGGCCGGCACGCATTTGACATCCGGTTTGAACAGAAGGCGATCGTGAATGGCGCCGGCCACTTGTGCGGCCAGCCGCGGCGGGTCGACGCCGTCGGAGGGTTCGACTTCGATGGAAAGGCCCGTCATCGCCCCCTGGGTCTCCACCGTCATCCGAAACTCCGCTACGCCGGAAACGCCCCGCACGATATCTTCAACGGCCGACGGGAAGACATTGTTCCCTCGGATCATCAGCATGTCATCGGTTCTTCCAAGGATACCGCCATCCACCCTTGCAAACCAGCGCCCGCACGCGCAACGATTTCGCAACAATTTCACGAGATCGCCCGTGCGATAGCGAACGACGGGCCATCCCCAGCGCCCGAGATTGGTGATCACGAGTTCCCCCGTCTCGCCGTCGGCCGCGGCCGCGCCGCTCTTGGGGTCGATGACCTCCGCGATAAATTCGCTTTCGATCAAATGCACGCCGCCCGGCGTTTCAACGCACTCAAAGCCGTGGGGTCCAACCTCGGTCATCCCCGTGTGATCAATGACTCGCGCGCCCCACGCCGTCTCGATCGCCGCGCGCGTTGCCGGAAGGCTTCCGCCGGGTTCGCCGGCGACGATCAGGAGTCTCACCGACGATCCGGCCAGATCGATTTTTTCGGCGGCCGCGACTTCCGCCATGCGCAGCGCATAGGTTGGCGTGCAACAAACGACGGTTGTTTGGTTGTCGATCAGGTATGCGAGCCGCGCGGCCGTCGACATTCCGCCCGCCGCGAGCGACAGATTTCCCAGTGCCGTCGCGCTTTCAAAGGCCGCCCAGAATCCGATGAAAGGCCCGAACGAAAACGCGAAGCAAAATCGATCCTTGGGCGTCACCCCCGCGCCGCGGTAGATGATGCCCCAGCAGCGTCGCCACCATTTCCAATCCTCCGCGCGATCGAGCACGCGTAGCGGCGAACCGAGGCTCCCGGATGTCTGATGGAGTCGGCAATAGTCGGCGAGCGGATAGGTGAGATTCTTTCCGTAGGGCGGATGGGCGGCCTGGTCTTGTTCGAATTCCGCCCGCGAGGTCATGGGCAGCGAGGCGAACTCCTTCACCGCCCGCTCGGCCGTCCAACCGGCGAATTGTTCTCGATAAAACGCGTTGTGCCGCAGGATCTCGCCAAGCATCGTTGTCAGCTTTCGCTGTTGCAACGCGGCCAGCGAAGGGCGGTCCAGTGTTTCTTCCTCCGGTACGTAATAGTTCATGGCGGTTCGGGCGGCATGGCCCGCTAGTCGTCCTGGTTCGCGGCGAATCGCACATTATAGATTCACGACGCGAATCGGGCGATGGAAAACAATTCGATTGGCGACGACGTTCGACCATTGACCACAAGCTCACTGACGATTCGCCCGATGAGGCCGGAGAATTTGAATCCGTGCCCCGAAAAACCGCCCGCGATCAACACGTTTTCGTGGGCCGGATGTCGATCGATGATGAAATGATCGTCCGGCGTGTTGCTATAAAGGCAGATTTTGGCCTCTACCGGCTTTCCGTCCGCCTTGGGGATGTGCGATGACAAGTACGACCGGATATCCGCCTCATCCGTCGTCGACACGGTCCGATCGACGTCCTCCGCCGTCGTCGTCGCGCCGCCGTGATGCCGTGCGAACTTGACGACGCCGTCGCCGGTATGCGGCAGACCGTAATAGCTGCGGTCATCGAGAAAATGAATGAACACCGGCATCCGTCCGGCGGCAAATGCGTCCCGCTCCGTCGGTGCGAACCATGCCTGTACCTGCCGCTCGATCGTCAGCGGCAGGCCCAACTGCGCAGCGATGACAGGAAGCCACGCGCCGGCCGTGATGACCAGATGGCCGCACTCGAATCGACCGGAGGCGGTCTGCACGACCACGCTTTGCCGCGTCGCGCTCCACGCCATCACGCGCGAGCGCTGGAGAATTCGGCAGCCGCGCGCCTCGGCCAATCGCGCGTGCGCGGCGATGCACTTCTCGGGAAAGAGCATCCCGCCGTCGGCTTCGTACACGCCGACATCGCCCGCGTTCGGTCGAAAGACGGGCCAGCGCCGTCGAATCTGGTCGCCGCTCAGGAATTCGTACGATAAATGGTGTTGCTCGACACTCGCCTGCACGCCGCGGATGCACTCGTGATCCGCGGGCCCCAGGTTCAGGCAGCCCGTCGTGCGCATCAGTATCTCGCCCGAGGCGGACTCCAATTCGTGCCATAACGTGTAGCAGTCGTGCAACAAAGGAACATAACGCGGGTCTTCAAAGTACGCCTTGCGGATGACACGCGTGCGGCCGTGCGAGCTTCCGCGATCGTGGCCGATTTCGAATTGCTCGATGCCCAGGACGGAGAGTCCCCGCCTGGCGAGGTGGTAGCAGGCGGCGCTGCCCATGCCGCCGACACCGAGGACGATGACGTCGTATCGAGCGTTTTCCATGTGTGAATTGGACTCGCCTCCGGCGGCAGAAACAAGCCCTTTCCCGGGCCCGCCGGCGCGTTAGACTTACCGGTGGGGGTGAAGCCGTTTAACGACGGAGAGGCATTTTCAGTCCCCCGAAAAATTCCAATTGCGTAACTGAATCGGAGATCGTCACAGCGCGGGTGCTGTCTCGGCCCGATGGAAGCCAAGAGTAAGGAGAAATTTCGATGAAGCGAATGTTGCAAGGGATGATGTTGTGTTGGTGTAGCATCGTCGTGGCGGCCGGTTGCGAACAGCCGCAGAAGATGGACATGAGCAAGATGCAGAACCCGCCGCGACCCAAGGAACTCGATCAACTCGATTCCTGGGTCGGCAATTGGACCGTGACCGGCGAGGCGACGATGGGCGGCCAGAAGATGACGAGCACCGCCACTTCCACCATTGCATGGGATTGCGACCGCTGGGCGCTCGTGGAACACATGAACGGAAAAATGGGCGAGATGACCGAAGCCGGAATGGTGGTGTACACCTGGTGCCCCCGGAAAAAGAATTTCTCGATGTTCTACTGCAACAACATGGGAGACTCTTCGATGGGCGAAATGACCTGGTGTGAGAAGTGCAAAGGGTGGTGCATGAAGGGCAAAGGCCCCAATCCCATGACGGGCGAGACAACCATCTTTGAGGGTTGCATGAAGATGCCGGATAACAACACGATGGAGTTTTGCTGGTCGATGTGGGACGGCTGGCACATGAAGAAACTCGGCGAAGGCAAGGGCACCGGCAAGCGCAGCTAATCGCGGATACGTCTTGGTTTGCAAGAGACGGTAAGGCGGGCAACGCGAAGTTGTCCGCCTTACTTTTTTTCTGGAAAATCGAGCGCGACCCGTTCGCTCACGGCCACCAGATGATCCTTCGATTGCTCGATCGGCGCATCCAGCGTGTACCAGCGGTCGATGACGGCGCGACACTCCTCCACTCCTTCGCCGGTCTTGCCCACGATCGCCACGCAGGGCACATCCGCGGCGCGGCACATCCGCCCGACGGCCCCGACGACTTTGCCCATCATCGACTGCCGATCCAGGCAGCCTTCGCCGGTGATCACCAAATCCGCGCCGGTGATCTTCGACGCCAGTCCGGTCGCCTCCGCGACGAGATCGACGCCCGGCACGATCGTCGCGTTCATCAGTGCCAACAACGGCAGGGCCACGCCGCCCGCCGCGCCGGTGCCGGGTTCGTCTCGGCAAACTCGTCCGCCGGTTCCTTCGAGCAGGTCCGCCCAATGGGCGAGACCCTTTTCGAGCAGGCGGACGCCCTCGGCATTCGCCCCCTTCTGCGGTCCAAACACCGCCGCCGCGCCGTTCGGCCCGCACGCCGGGTTGAGTACGTCGACCGCGATCGTGAATTGCACGTTTTCGATGTTCGGCGGCGGGTGGTCCCAACTGATTCGCAAGATGGATGCCAAGTCGCCGCCGCCGATCGCCCCCGTCATCGGCCGCCCGGCCCGGTCGTGAAACGTCATCCCCAGTGCCTGCATCATTCCCGCGCCGCCGTCCACCGTCGCGCTGCCGCCGACGGTCAGGATGATCTCCTCGATCTCGCTCTCGACCGCCGCGCGAATCACTTCGCCGACGCCGAAGGTACTCGTCTTCAGGGGATCGCGCCGCTGGGCCGGGACCATCGCGTAGCCCGCGATGCTCGCCAGTTCGATCACCGCCGTTGTCGCATGGCGAATCAGACCGACCGGCGCATCTACCGCATCGCCCAACGGTCCATGCGCCGCCACGCGCCGGCGATTGCCTTTCTCCGCATCCAGGATCGCGTCGAGAGTGCCGTCGCCCCCGTCGGCCATCGGCACGATGTCCACCTGCGCGTCGGGTCTGGCGCGGCGCACGCCTTCTGCGATCGCCTCCGCCGCTTCTCTTGAGGACAAGATTCCCTTGAAGCTGTTGGGGGCGACGACGATTCTTCTTTCGCTACTCGCCATTCGCTATAGGCTATTTTGCCCGGAGCACCAATTCAAATCGCGTGAAATCATCCCCGCGAATGCGGAGCAGTTGAAAAGGGATGCGATCGCGGGGATCGACCTGGTCGATGAGCTGCCCCAGCGCCGCGAGCGACGTCACCGGCCAGCCGCCGAAGAGCGTGATGACGTCGCCGCGCTGGACGCCCGCCTGCGCCGCGTCCGTGCCGTGCTGCACGTCGGTCACGAGCAGTCCCACCGACCGGCGAAGTCCCAGTGTTTTCAAATCCGCGGCCGATAGATCGCGGACGGTGACGCCGAAATGATCCTTCATCAGATGGACCGTGTCCGCCACGGGGATTTCGGCCAGGGAGAGCTCGACCGTGTGACGCGAGCCGCCTTTTCGAGCGAGATCGAGATGAAGCTTGCGGCCGGTTTCCGCAACGCTCAGGATGCCGAACGCATCCATGAAACGGCGCGTCGGCTTGCCGTCGATCGCCGTGACCACGTCGCCCGGTTGAATGCCCGCTTTGGCCGCGGGAGATTCTCGATCGACCGCCTTCACCGGAATGCCGAGGTCCTTGCTCTTGATGTCCGGGCTGTCGAAATGAAGTCCGAACTTGATGCGCCGCAGCCGTTCAAGATCGAGCATCTTCGGCAGCAGGTCGTGCAGCTTGTTCACGGGAATGGCGAAGCCGATGTTCTGCGCGTCGCCGCGGATCGCCGAGTTAATGCCGACGAGTTCGCCACGAACGTTCAGGAGCGGTCCGCCGGAGTTTCCGGGGTTGATCGACGCATCCGTTTGAATGAGTTCGGAATAGACGCGGTCGCTCGAGAATCGAAGCTCGCGGTGAAGCGCGCTGACGATCCCCGCCGTCACCGTGTTCTGATAGCCCAGCGGGTTGCCGATGGCAATGACCGTCTCGCCGGGCATCAAATCGTCGCTTCGGCCCATTTTCAGAAACGGCAGCGGCTTTGGCGCATCGACCTTGAGCACCGCGAGATCGCTTTGCACGTCGCGTGCGATCTCCTCGGCCGGCAATTCCGTCCCGTCGGAAAACGTCACCTTGCATTCCGCCGCCCGCTCAATCACGTGCGCGTTGGTCACCAGAAAGCCGTCCTGGTGAATGAGGAAGCCCGAGCCGACGCTGTGTTCCGTGAAGCTTCGCGGCCGGATCGTCGGGAAATCGAACATCTCGTTGAACATGTCGGGAATGCCGACCCGCGGCTGAACCGTGACAACCGTTGTCGTCGAAAGGTTTACAACGGCGGGGCTGCACTCCTTGAAAACGCGCACCACGGGAGTCACCCGTTCCGCCGGGGGATCGGCCATCGCCAGGGGGCACGCCATACCAACGAAAAAGACGGACAATAATCGAGTCATGCGACAGGCATCCTCAAACATCGAGTACCTCATATTGTTTTTCCCGATAAGTCGATCCGATACTCGTGCACGTCAAGCCGTTTTTCCGGCAGGTCTTTCGCCGGTGGGAATGACCGCAGAGCACGTGGCGGACCTTGGGGAATTCTAGAAGCGTCTCGCCGAGAAGCTCGGAGCCGAGAAAGCCCGCCGCAAAGGCCCAATTCGGCACGATGGTGTGCGGCACGAGATCGGCGAACGGAAGATGATGCACCGCCGCGACGACCGTCTCCGCCGTCTCGCTCACTTGTTCCAGATGTCCGCGAAGCCGCTTCGTTAATCGATGCGTGAAATCCACATCCCCCATCGGCAGCCGCACGCGCTCGCCGTCCATCCAACGGGTCGTTACCTGCCGGGCCCCATCCGACACGTCGCCGTCGTCTTCGAGCAGGTGCCGATGCTTGTCGAAATGCGAGGCCGCGCCCGGCGCGACCTTGTTTTGATAAAACCGAAGGGGGATCCCCATCGTCGACCGACGAAAGGAAAAATCGTACCAACCGACGTTTCCCACGATGGCCACGCCGTTGTCCCGATAGGGCTCGGCGTCGAGGTAATGCACGCCGCTCTTCCGGCAGGTCTCCGCCAGGTCCTTCTCATAGCGCGTCAGTGAATCGACGTCCGCCGTCGTCCAAAGCTCGTGATTTCCCGCAATCGCCAGCCGCGGCCCTCGGAACGACTCGAAAAGTCCGTACACTTCCTCTAAGATCGACAGATCGGTCGACGCCGAGTCGCCGACGAAAAGCAAACAATCGCCGCCGCGACGGCAAACCTCCCGTGCCAGGTCTCGTGTCGGACCCTGGCTGCGGGCAATGTTGTAGTGAAGGTCGCTGGTGGCGAGGATACGCATCGTATTTCGGGCCCACGCCGCGAGGCGCGCCCGGTCGCTCCGTTGTCCTGTCGGAGGGCAGGCGAAAGCCTGGTCGGCTGACCATCTTCGGTGTGTCGCCGGATCATAGCCCGCGCGCAAATCGGATACAACATCGTCCATGCCCACCGCGACCATCATCGAAGACCTGCACAAGCGCTATCATCTGGGCGACGAAACGATTCACGCGCTCAATGGCGTCAGCCTCCGCGTCGAACCCGGCCAGTTCGTCGCCATCATGGGCGCGAGCGGCTCGGGCAAGACGACGTTGATGCACCTCATCGGCGGCCTCGACCGGCCCGACAGCGGCCGCGTCATCATCGACGGCAATGAAATGTCCTCGCTCTCCGACGAACAGCGAACGCTTTTCCGCCGCCGCCGGCTCGGCATCGTCTTTCAGGCCTTCAATCTCCTGCCGACGCTGACGGCCCTTGAAAACGTCATGCTCCCGCTGCTCGTGGACGGTAAACCCCATGACGAAGCGAAACGCCGCGCCGACGAACTGGTCGCCCGGGTCCGTCTTCAACATCGCGTCAGGCATCGCCCCGCCCTGCTTTCCGGCGGCGAGCAGCAGCGCGTGGCCATCGCCCGTGCGCTGATGAACAACCCCGCCTTGATCCTCGCCGACGAACCGACCGGCAATCTCGATCCGACATCGTCGCTGCAAATCTGGCGGCTCTTGCGCGAGCTGACCCAAAACGCCGGCGCGACGGTGCTCATGGTCACTCACGAAGCGACCGCCGCCGCGCATGCCGATCTCGTTTACGTCCTCAAGGAAGGCCGGTTCACCGGCACCATCGAATCCAAAGGAAGCGCCGATGCGTCACTGGTGGCAACTCGCTATGCGGAACTGGCGGACTAGACCCGGCCGTTCCGCGCTCGCCATGCTCTCCGTCACCCTCGGCGTCGCCGTCGTCGTCTGGGTCACCTGTTGCTACGAATCCGTCCGCCAGGGCATTACGCGCGTCGTCCTCGAATGGATCGGCTCGGCGCATATCATTGTCGAACCCGTCGAGGGCGTCTGGGCCGTCTTCGACGCAAGCCTTGAAGCCGACATTGCCAAAGTCCCCGGCGTCATCCACACCACGACGCGCACGCGCGAATACGTTGAGGCCGCAGCATTAGCCCGCGGTGAGTCTCCGGGTGCAAAGTTCAATCTCATCGAGATGACCGGCGTCGTCCCCGAAAAGGAAAAAATCTTCCGCACCTATCGCATGACCGCCGGCCGCTTTATTGAGCCGTCGGACAAGGACACCATTGTTGTGGAAGCGCTTTTGGCCGACGAAATGAAATTGAAAGTCGGCGATTCCGTCCTGATTCGCTCGACCAAATCGCCCGACGCCGTCCGTTCGTTCAAGATCGTCGGCCTGCTCGACCGCCGCCGGGCGAGCCTGAACCAGGCGCCGATGACCTGGGCGAAACTGCCAGACGTGCAGTCCGTCGTCGGCCTTCCCGACCGCATCAAGGGCATCGACATCATCCTCGCCGACTCGAGCGTGGCGAACATCCAGAAGACCGCCGCCGACATCCGCAAGATCATCGACCAGCGAAACCAGCACCGCGTCGATGCCGATCACGAGGCCGAGTCCTTGCAAGTCAAAACCACCGAAACGCAGCACAAAAAACTCGACGCCGCCCAGGGACTTCTCCAATTCATCATGCTCCTGCTTTCCTGCGTCGTCCTGCTCACCTCCTTTTTCATCATCCTCGCCTCCATGAGCATGGGCATCGTCGAACGCATCACCGAACTCGGCCTCCTCCGCTGCGTCGGTGTCACCCGCCGCCAACTCGGCGGGCTCATCCTTTTTCAAACGCTTCCGCTCGGCCTCGTGGGTACGATTCTCGGGCTGCCCTTTGGCGTTCTTCTCTTCTGGCTCACTGTCAAAGCCGTTCCCGACTACCTCGGCGAAATGACCGTCAGCCGCTGGGGCGTCCTGCTCGCCGCCGTCGGCGGGATCGGCACGACGTTGCTCGGCGCGGCCATTCCGGCGGTCAGCGCGCTTGCCGTTTCGCCGGTCCAAGCTGCGCGCGCCGAGCCCAGCCAGCGCATGTCCCTGTGGCTCTGGTTTTCGAGCCTCACCGGTCTTGTCTTCCTCGCCGCACATGAACTGCTCAAGCGATCGATCAGCGGCTCCGGGACCGTTTCGTTCGACGCCTGGGGTGTGGCTCTTGTTCTGCTCCTCTACGGCGGATGCGCCCTGCTCGCCCCCGGCATCGTCGTTCTCCTGGGCCGCATCGCGGTCATCCTCTCGGCCGCGCTGCTTCGTCTCGCCCCGCAACTACTCGGCGAGGAGATCGACAAAGCTCCCTTCCGCTGCGCCGCCGTCTGTTCCGGTCTCATGGTCGGTTTGTCGCTGATCGTCGGCCTCGTCGTCTGGGCGGAGTCCGTCAAGGAAGGATGGCAATTTCCCAAGGAGTTTCCCGACGCCTTGCTCTACAGCTACGAGGCGATTCCCCTGGATGAAGTCGAGGCCTTGCGCTCGACCCCCGGCGTCGGCCAGTTCACGGTCTGTGACGATTTCGCCTTCTCTCTTTCGCGCCCCAGCAAGCTCGGCTTCTTCCGCTCGCTCTCCATGCTCGAACAATCGTCGCGGTTCCTCGCCATCGACCCCGAGGGCGCCTTCCGAATCATCAAACTCGCCTTCCTCGAAGGCAACGAGCGCGACGCCGTCGCCAAGCTCAAGCAGGGGCACCATGTCCTCGTCACGCGTGAGTTCGCCAACGCAAGAAGGGTCCACCTCGGCGACGGCTTCGAGATCTGGGTCGATGACAAAAGCGCGAAGTTCACCGTCGCCGGCGTCATCGGCGCGCCCGGCGTCGACATCGCCATCAGCTTCTTTAATGCGACGGACTACTTCCAGTTCTACGCCGTCGGGGCGATCTTCGGAACGCGCGAGGACGCCGAGAAGCTGTTTGGGCGGCGCTACGGCAAGCTCGTCCTCTTCAACTTCAATCTGCCCAACACCGACACCTCGCGAATCGTCAGCACCGCCAATCAGGCGATCGCGCCGCGCCCGTCCGGCGAGCCCGGCAAGCACCAGTCGATGGCCCTCGGCCCGGGTCCGATCCCCGAAGCCGGCCCCGAGGAGCGAATCGTTAACTCAATGCTTAAGCAGCTCGGCTACCCGCCCAAGGCGTTTGTCACGGCCCGCGAACTCAAGCAGCAGATCGACCGCAACATCAACCGCGTGACGCTGCTGCTGTCCGCCGCACCGGTTGTCGCGCTGCTGATCAGTGCGCTGGGCCTGGCGAATTTGATGGCCGCCAACGTCGCCAGCCGCTCCAAGCAGATCGCCGTGCTCCGCGCGGTCGGCGTTACGCGCGGCCAGGTCTCGCGCATGGTCCTCGGCGAAGCGCTGGTCGTCGGCCTGCTCGGCAGCGGCCTCGGCCTGGCCCTCGGCTTGCTGCTCGCGCGCACGAGCAATTTCATGACGCAGTTGCTATCCGGCTTCGAACCCGCCTTCACGGTCCCCTGGGGACTCGTCACCGTCGGCGCGTGCCTGGCTACGCTGATGTGCATCCTGGCAGCGTGGATCCCCGCCCGCCGCGCGAGCCGGGCGAACATCGTCGCGGTGCTGTCGAGTCTCTAAAACCTCACGCAGAGGCGCAGAGATCGCGGAGGTAGGAAGGTGGAATCCCTATTGTTTCTGCGGACTCAGCGCCTCGGCGTGAGGTTCTCTTCTGTTTTGACTTTTTGGCGTTTTGGCTTTTTGATGTTTCCTTATGTCCAATCCGAAAGACCTCTGGTCCAACGAAGAGACGTGGCTCGTCCAGCTCTGGCTGATGGACAACAAGGGGGCCAACGACATCGCCGCGAAGGCGGCCCGCGAGGCCTGGGACGCCGCCAAGGCGGATCAGATGCTCAGCCGGATCGACAACGCGACCGTCGCTTTGGCCGACTGGCTTAAGGACTCCATCGAGTCGAACAATCCCCTCAAAGAAAGCGTCCGCGATATGTACGTGGAGTTGATGTCCAACGCCCTCGATCGCGTGAACTGGCGCGAGATCGCCCGGCATTGGATTGATGAATTGGCGAAGTAGTGCGGGCTCTGCCCGCTGATCAGAGCCGCGACCGTCAGGGAGCGCCGGGCGTAGTTGAAATGTCGCGCGACGATCGGCAGCGAAGCACGATCTTACGGCCCGTCGATGATCCACGCTTCATTGAGCGAAATTTCCGCGATGTTCGCGCGGTTGTTGGAATAGAGGATGTGAACAAGGCCGTCCGGCGCTTGTATAGCGGAGGGGTATGCGTAATCGCCAGTGCCGTCGACCAGGATGCGCGGGGTTGTCCACGATCGACCGTCGTCCGCCGATAGCGTTGTTGACAACGGGTGCCGCGACACCGGGCTGTCGTTGAAAACGAGCAGCAATCGACCGCTGGCCAGCCGGAGCAAACACGCCGGGCTGTCGGGGTTGGCGAAGTTTGCGTCCGTCGGCGTGGACCATGTTTGACCGGAATCGTCGGAGGCCATGGCCCAGAGGAATTGCTGGCCGGTGTTGCGCATGACGGCGAGAAGCCGGCCGCTGTCCAATCGCGCGACGGAAGGCTGTATGTTCCCGTTGGGTTGGTCCGTCGAGACGTAGGAACGCAGCGACCATGATTGACCGTCGGCCGAGGTGAAAAAGAGCGAGCGCTTCCACAGATCATCGTACGCGGGCAGGAGCAGATCGCCTTCCGCGGTGCGCAGCGGCGGGAAACGCACGTTTGAGCCGGTCGGTCCGTCGATGACGGCGGGCGATGACCACGTCTGGCCGCGATCGGTGGAGAATTGCCATTCGATCCGCGCGCTGCTCCAACCAATCGGCGCGACGGCGGAAAACATCCAGACGTTGTCGCCTTCACTGTAGAGAACCGGATTGCCCTCGGGCTCCGGCCGGTCGAGATGAACCTGCGGCGCGCCCCAAGCGCTTTGCCCCGCCGGTCGCCGCGCAATGTAGATCGCCGAATCATCGAGTTCGCCAGGGCCCGAATAGGAATACCACGCGGCGAGCAATTCGCCGTCGGGGAAGGCCGTGATCGTCGGCGCGTGGCTGCCGATGCGGCCGGCGATGGAATCGAAGACGAGCTGTGATTGAAAGACGGGTATGCCGATGATCGGGATGCCTGAAGCGGTCTCGACGTTGAAGGCCAGTTGCAGACTGGGATCGAGATTGACGTTGAAATACGCGGGACAGCCCGCGACAAAAAGGCAAAGGGCGAGGGCAAGAATTCGCCATCGTCGGTTGATCGATCCGCGAACCGGCAAATCCACTTTGGAGGTCCCTTTCGGTGCGGGCTGGTTCGTCGATCTTAGTCTAGCGCACGATGCCGCGAAAGATGGGGTTGTATCCGGGGAAGACGGCGGGAAGGGCGGTGCAGCCGGCCCGCTTGACGAGAATTTCGCCAAGAACGTCGCGGTAGTCGGTGGTGATTCGGAGGTCGAGATGGTCTTCGAGTTGGTCCGGATGGAGCCCCGGCCAATTGGTGAAGACGTTGCGGCCGTTGACATTTCCGCCGATGACGAACATGGCGCCGCCGCGGCCGTGATCGCAACCCCCGCTGTCGTTGGATGCGACGCGGCGACCGAACTCGGACATGATGATCATGGTGGTGGAGCCGAGCCGGCTTTGCATGTCGTTGTAAAAAGCCTCGATGCCGAGGGCGAAGTTGGTCATGAGGTTGTTGAGCGGGCCCTCCAGGGTGCCCTGACCGGCGTGCGTGTCCCAGCCGGTGAGGTCGATGGTCGCGGCCTCGAGCCCCACGTCGGCCTTGGCCAGGCGTGCCACGGATTGAAGGGCCCGTCCCCATCCGTCATTGGGATATAAGCCGGGCGGTACGGGGTTGGAGGGGTCCACGACGGATCGAACCGAGTCCAGGGGCTCGGAGAAAAATCCGGCGTCAAAGAGTTCGGATTGAATGACGGAATCCGCGGATACGTTGGAATCGCTCCTGGACCTGGAACCCATGATTTCCAGCGCCGTTAAGATCTGGCCGGCGTGATTGGAGAGCGGCGCGCCCGCCCTGTTATAGGCATCTCTCAGTAGCGTTCGACGCTCCAACGCGGTATCCGCCCGGCCAATCAGTCCGTAGCTGTCATCCGAAGGCAAAGCGACGGAGGCCGGGGCGCCGGAGATGGATCGCGCCAGCGAAAAGCCGGTGGACAGTGCGCGGAGCTGGTTGGGCGGAGTTGCAATCGAAAGCAAATGCCGGGAGAGCCATCCGGTGGAACTGCTGTTAAAGTTTGGAAGGGACAATTCGACCTGGTCCTGGTCGAAGAAATGCGATCGGAGACCCAGGGGATTGCCGACGGCGTGGACAATGGCGAGGTTCCCGGCATCGTAAATCGGCTTCAGCGGCGCAAGGGCCGGGGGCAGCCCGAAAAAGCCGTTGAGATCAATGGCCTTCCTCGGCGCGGAAGAATTCGGCGGCGGAACGGCCAGGTTGGTCCTCGGCGGAGCGTAATTCGGATCGGCGTACGGGACGCAAAGGCTGAGGCCGTCGGCGCCGCCCCGAAGAAAGACGACGACGAGCAAATCGCGCGGCGTGGAAGGGGGCTCGCCGGTCGCAAAAGCAAATTTGGGCAGCCACAGAGGCGCGCTAGCCGCGGCCAGCGCGCCCACCCGCCATCCGAGGTTGAGAAATTGGCGCCGCTCGAGCGCTTCGTATTCGGCGCATCCGCAGGAGGCAGTGTGTTCTGGTGTCATGCGGGAACAGGCCTCTCAATAAGTCTGAAACGCGGGCAACGACAACGCCAGGGCGAGTGACTCGACGTATTTTCGATAATTGTCCGACGGCTGTCGTTGGATGTAGTCGATCAGCGCCTGCTTGTCGGCCGCGGGCATTTTTGTTCCGAAGAACAGGCTGTCCCACAAGGCGACGATTCGATCCGGCGTAGTCGCTGCATTGGCCTGGGCCAACGCCGCCGCCGAAATGGGCAGACACGGCACCTGACCGCCGGCCAGCATGGACAGGATGTTCCAGCGAGGGAGGAGGCCCGGCGCCCAATAGTTTGATTGTTGCGGATAACCATCCGGCGTGGACCAGGCGAACGGCCGGTGACCCATCGCCCGTATGTAGGAGAAGAACACGTTCGGGTTCACGGGCGTGGCGCCGCTTCGTCGCGCCACATCGACAAATAGCTGAAAAGGCCGTTTGACTTTGGCCGTCGCCAGCCTCATGGAAGAGTCGGAAAGAATGCTGCGCAGCGTCGCTTTGATATCCCCATTGGTCAATCGGAAGGTCGTCGTCGCCTGATCGACCAACGAGGCCGGTCGATCCTCCGATACGAAATGGGCGACCAGCTTTCCGGCGATGAATCGCGCGGTCGTTGGATGCGTGGCGAGGAAATCAATGGCCCTCTCTCCGTCGGTGATTCCGCCGTTGGCGGCGAGGATCAACGTCATGATTCGCTTCGCGGCATTGTCGTGCAGGTCCGACCGATATTGAAATGCGTTCAACGATGCGCCGCTGGTTCCAATCGTCCACCCGGTCAACGCCCGCGCCAGGTCCTGCACGTCGCTCTGGACATACCCGCCCGACACGCCCAGCGTATGTAACTCCATCAGCTCGCGGGCATAGTTCTCGTTCGGCCGGCCGACCCGACTGCGCTCGTTGTCGAGGAAGCGAAGCATCGCGGGGCTCTTCGCCGTTGCCATCAGCAAGTCTTTGAACCGCCCCATCGCGTTGGCCCGGATCACGTCTCGATCAGCGATGACCTTGTAACGCGCGGTATTGCCGGTGAACCCTGAAACGTTGAAATGGTCGTTCCAAAACTCGACCACTTTCTCGAAAAGCTGGCGCTTGCTATAGATGGCCCGCAAAATGGTGGCGGTCGTCAGATCGTCCAACGACGACTCCTCAGCGAAAGACGACATCGTCGCCGGCGTCATTAAAAGGCTTGGATAGGCCGCCAACATGGCGTTGACCTGGGAATCGTTGATCGATGAATAATTGAGTTGCGCTTCCACGTAGGCCATGTAGCCGACGCGATTGATCTCGGCGACGTCCGCGGCGGTTGGACCGTAGGTGATTCGGTTAAGCAGGATCGTCTTGGTGTCCAACCCCGGATAGAGTGCCCCGGCCAGGACCTCCGATTCATCAACGCCGGTCCCGACTTGTGGGGATGAGTCGCCTGTGTTGGCGACCGGAGATGAGTCGGGCGACGGTTCGCCACTGCCGGGGGGCAAGAACGGGATCGTCGGGTCGCCGGCGCAACCGGTAATCGCTACGCCGGTTCCGAGCGCGCCGATAAACTGCCGCCGATTAAGATGCGTTTTTCGTCTCATTGAGCCCCGACCGCTCCTAGTCCTATAGCATACAAATCGAACGCCCGGAATTCAAATATCGAGAAATTTTGTGAGCGGTTGGGCTGACGTGATGGTGAGAAAATGCATCATCGCGTAGAACAATCTTGAAATGGTGATTTGGAGTCCGGATCTTGCTAGGACTGAAGTTGCGCCAGGACGTCCTCGGGCAGGTCGAAATTGCTATAAACGTTCTGGACGTCGTCGTTCTCTTCAAAGGCCTCTATTAGCTTCAGGATTTTTTCGCCCGTCTCCGCATCCACCGCGATCGTGGAAAGAGGGCGTTTGGTGATTTCGTGATTTTGAACGGGGATGGAAGCGGACTCGAGGGCCTTGCGGACGGCTTCGTACGCGCTGACTTCGCAGGTCACCTCGAAGGTTCCCTCCTCCTGCGTCACATCGTCGGCCCCTGCGTCGAGGACGGTTTCCATCAGGCGATCCTCGGTGGTATCGGCGGCGCCGATCGAGAACACGCCTTTGGTGGCGAAGTTCCAGCTTACGCAATTGGCCGTGCCGAGATTGCCGTTGCCGCGCTCGAAGATTTTCTTGATCTCCGGCGCGGTTCGGTGCGGGTTGTCCGTGAGCGCGTCGACGATAAAGGCGACACCGCCGGGACCGTATCCTTCGTATTGGACTGGTTGGTACTCCGCGCCGCCGAGTTCGCCGGTTCCTTTTTTGATGGCCTTTTCAATGGTGTCCGCGGGCATGTTGGCGGCTTTGGCCTTTTCGATGGCGTATCGAAGCGTCAGATTCGCGGCCGGATCTCCGCCGCCGTGCTTGGCTGCGACAATGATATTGCGCGCCACCTTGCTCCAGAGTCGGCCCTTCCGGGCGTCCGAAACGCCTTTCTTCCGCTTGATGTTGTTCCAACGACTATGACCGGCCATGGCGGCTCCTTCGTGAAGGGGATTCTAAGCCCCATCGCGGCGCCCGTGTAGTCTTGCGCCGGGCCCAACGCCAACAACGCCCTGGATTCACGGGATTCATCGTTACCCGAGCGTTACACGGACGGGCCGCAAACAAGGGTATATTAAGCGAGTGTCGAGAGGTGATCCTGGGGCCATGTTGACTTCAGTTCTTTGACCGGTAAATCGACCTAGTCTGTTTTCAGGCACCAATTTTTTAGGAGTCTTGATGATGACGACCCGAAACGCACGATTCTCCATCGCGTCCGCCATGA
>CAYPXR010000079.1:0-30760 GCA_964414585.1 uncultured Planctomycetaceae bacterium | reverse complement strand
AAATGTCGCGATCGCCATATTTCGCCCGGATGTCCGAAGCGATCTGAGCGAGCTTGGCCCGGCCGCCGGCGGTCAGATCCGCTTTGCCGGATTCGAAGAGGATCGAGCCCTGCACCGAAATCATGTCGAAACTGGGCATGGTGATCCAGCCGTCGGTCTTCTTACTTCCGTCGGCGCGAAGCTTGGCCATTTGCTGGTTGAGTTCGTCGATCGTGCTCTTGGAGTCGTTCTCGCGAACCAACGCGTCGTTGAGCTTGCGGTCGCGCTCGTCGATGTCCTGCTTGAGGCCGTCGTTTTCGGCGGTCAATTCATCGATCTTCTTTTGTTTGGCGTCGGGTCCGCAACCGGTCAGGGCGAACGAGAAGATGAGGCTGGCGAGCGATGCGGTGATGATGTTACTGCGTGTCATCCGTGTCATGGTTTGTTCCTCCAATAATTGAACAACGCAATCTTCAGTTTATTGCGCCGCCACGAAGTTTGACGCGGCGCACGCCGAAAGAATATCGCTGCGTCGGCGCGTCGTCAACCGCAAACAGGGGAAAAACGCCATTTTTCGTACTGAGAATGCGGCCGACGCCGTCTCCGCCTGGCGCCACCGGTCACGGCTGTGAATTGTCGGGTTCGAGGGCCTTCTGGATTTTTTCGTCGATCCGTCGTTCCTGTTCATCGAGTTGACGGCGGCGATGCTCTTCGGCGGCCAGCCTTTGGCTTTTGGCTTTGTCGACCCGAATCTCCACCAGTTCGCGCCAGACGCGGCGCATCTTGGTGAGGAGCCAGAAGACACAAATGGACACCAAGCTGGTCGCAAGCATAAGCCAAAGCGTGGGGACGTCGGCCTGGTTGGCATATGGCCAGAAGCGCGTCTTGTAGCCACTGTTCTTGAAAACTATGATTCCGACGCCCAGCAGAATGAGAAAAATGAATGTAACTTTTGTATAAACCAAGACTTGCTTAAAGGTTCCAGCCATGGATTGCCTCCCTAATTCAATGCGGGTTTGCCGGACAACACGTTCAGGATCAAGGCCGTCGCGGGCCTGAAAAAATCAAGCAGGAACCCCTCGAGCGGCAGGGCCACGAACGAACCGAGCGCCAACCAGGGCCCGAAGGGGATCGTCCGGCTGGACTTTCGAAAAGCCGTCGCGGTGACGCCGACCAGGGCAAGCAGGGCCGCGAGGAAGAATCCGAAGAAGAGATTGCCGACGCCGGCCGCCGCCCCGATGGCCGCCATGAGGTAGATGTCACCCGTTCCGAAGGCTTCTTTTCCGAAGGCCAGGGTGCCAAGGATTCGAACGGTCCAGCCGATGATGGAACCGGCAACCATTCCTCCGACCGCCTGCAAGGCTCCGCAGCCGAATCTTACCCAGGGCCAGGCATCGGCACTAATTCGTTGCATATCGATCCAATCACTTTTCAGACTGAGACGATCGCCGGTGCGAAGCCACCAAAAGACGCCGACCCCCACGAGAATCGCGGGCGCAAACGCGATGATCTCGCGGATTGCGACGCCGCGGGCTTCGTGACGGGTGTGTTCAATCTCATGGGCGATCTCCGTGTCCGCCGGTCGATGCACCCAGGAGGCGAGGATGAGAATGAACATGCAGACGGCCGATGCCAAAAGTGAGCGGATCACTCCGGGCGAAATGGAAAGCTTCGCCGGGACCGCCGGAGCGTAACGCTGCCAGACCAGCAAGGCGACGATCAGAAGTGCGAAGACGACGATCGGCATCGGTTGAAATTTGACCGGTGACGCCGTCGGAGCCCCGCCGGGGGTGCCTTCCGAGGGCGCCGGCTGTGCCGTCGAGTTGGGCAAAGATTCCGTCTGGGCCGGGCCTTGCCTGGCCATCCATAGGGAACCTATGGCCCAACCCATCAACCACGTCAAACCCGCTGCCGCGAAAACAAGACACCAACCCGGTGGCAGGAGTCCGAGGGAATGGTCGAACGGCGGCGTCACCGCAATTGCAGGAATGCCTCGGATCGCGTGGGCCAGGACGGCCAGGATCATGACCACGACGGAAATACGGATGTCGATGGTGTAGGACTCGATGTCCATTGCGGCGCTGGCCAACAGACCGGCGAAGAGGGCGAGGTAGGCGATCGCCACGGGCCAATCGATGGCGACGCTGTTCACGCTGGGAATCAGGTTTGCGGTGAAGAGAATGTCCCACACGGAGATGAACAAAAGCGTCGCCAGGCATTCGATCACGGGATAAACAATTCCGATTGGCGCGGCACAGAAACGGCAGCGGCCCTTGAGGAACAACCAGCCCACGATGGGGACGTTGTCGGTCGGGCGGATCGGCTCGCGGCAGTGAGGACAAAAGGACCATTTGGGAGAGAGGATCGAAAGCCCCAGCGGAAGGCGATAGATCACGACGTTGAGAAAGCTGCCGACGATGGCGCCCAGGACCGCGACGGGAATGAGGATGAAGGAAGGCAGTGAGAGGTTGAAATGTTGGCCGTACGCTAATTTCATCAACGGCCCGGATCCCGGTCGGGCGGGATCACGCCTCCGATTGTTCCGTGTCGTTGGCGCGGAACCAGAGTTCAATGGCCTCGGCCACATCATTCGCCGAGATCGACATCGTGTCGATTTGATGCGCGGCCATGGCGGTGTAATTGACTTCCCGTTGTTTCAAGAGCGATTCCACTTCGGCCAGGCCTCCGCCGGGGGTCAATTCCGGCCGACTCTTTGCGCTGGCAGGGTCTCGGCAGATGCGGGACCAAAGCACGGCCGCCGGGGCGCGAAGCCAGATGATTTTTCCGAGGCGCTTGGCGGCGGCACGCGTTTCCGGATCTTCCAGGGCCCCGCCGCCGAGGGCGATGACGGTGCGCTTGGACTTTCGGAGTGATTCGCAGGCGTCTTTTTCGCGTCGACGGAAGCCGGCTTCACCTTCGGACGAGAAGATCTCCGCGATGGATTGACCGGCCCGCTCAACGATGACGGCGTCGAGGTCGAGAAACCGCCAGCCGAGGGTGTTGGCGAGGATTTCGCCGACGGTGCTTTTTCCGCTTCCGCGATAACCGACGAGAACGAGGTTCACAGTTTTTGTCCGTGCGTCACGTTGAGGATTTCCCCTTTAGCGAAGTCAATCTCGACCAGGACGTGGTTGAGCTTGGTGTGGGTCTGACCGGGATTGACGGCGACGGTTCGCCCAAGCCGTTCCATAAACTGTCCCGTGACTTCGTGGGATTGATGAATATGGCCGTGCAACGAAAGCATGGGTTGATGCTTTTCGATCGCGGCGCGGACGGCCTTGGAGCCCCAGGCCAGATTTCCGTAATAACGATCGAGCAGGGTCTCCGCGGGCGGCGAATGGGCGACGAAGACCCACGGCGCCGGCGGCGCCTTGAGGGCGGCCAGCTCTTCCATCATCGTTTTCGTTGTACCGAAGATCGCCGTCGCGCTGAGCGTTGAAGGTCGATTGAACCGGGCGTCCCACCGCGCCCCGCCCAGGAGCGGGGGCTTGTCTTTGGGTTGGTCAAGGCGCTCGAAGTCCTTGACGAACCACGGCGTGGGCGGCGTCGACGAGTACCCGACGAAAGACACTCCGTGGAAAACGACGGGCTTGTCCAGCCTCAGGACATTGAGCAGGCCTTCCGCCTCCAATTCCGTCGTGGCGGTGACGCTGCTGCCCCAATCGTGGTTTCCAAAGATGGTCATCACCGATTCGCAGCCCGAGGCCTGGCGTAGAGCGGCGATGAACTTTCGGAAGGGCCCCCGGACATAGGCCGGCTGGCCGTGGCCCATTTTGTCGGGATAAAGGGCGGAATCGTCGGGGAGCATGTCTCCCCCCAGGATGATGAGCTGGGGCCGTGTCTCCTGGGCGACGCTTAGAAGGCGGGTGTAGTGAGCCTCGTCGCCGTGCAAATCTGAACTAAAAAGCAATTTCATAATCGGTCGGGTACGGGACGAAGCCGGTAACGCCCTTTACAGGGTCGGCACAATCTAGTTGACATCATCGGGGGAACCGGCCTTACGGTCAAATGCGAGGCCCTAGGACTTTAGCGCCGTCGCCATGGCCGCCGCCACGGCCGTCCGGAAGGACTCCGCGGGAGCTTGTCGGCCCGTCCAAAGCTCGAATTGGGCCTGGGCTTGATGAAGGAACATCGAGAGTCCGTCCTGGGTTGGGCAGCCCTTCCCACGGGCATCGGTGAGGAGCCGGGTCTGGATGGGGCGATAGACCGTGTCAAACACCGCCATCGGGGGGCTCAGGGCCTTCGGGGAAACGGGCGATTCGCTCGCCGCGGGCCAAAGCCCCACACTTGTGCAATTGACCAGTAAATCCGCTGTGGCCGTTTCACGTTCAGCCCATGGGCGGTGTCGGCAGCCGAATTCAGCCGACAGAGCGGACGCCTTGTTCTCGGTCCGGTTGAAGATCGTGACGATCGCGCCATGGGCGGTCAGCGCCGCGACGACCGCACGGGCGACCCCGCCGGCGCCGAGAACGCTTGTTCGGAGTCCCTTGAATTGACTCGGGTCACGTCCAACCGCTTTTGAAATTGATGCGAGTGCCGCGTCGTAGTCGGTGTTGCGACCGACGAGGCGACCGCCGTCGTCGATTCGGATGGTGTTGATCGCACCGATTCGGAGCGAAGTTTCGTCGAGATCGCCGCCGGACTCGCGGAGGAATCGCAGGGCGTTTTCCTTATGGGGGATCGTGATCGAAAGCCCGCGGAGATCGAGCCACGGCCGGGCCATCGCTTCCACCATGAACGCCTTCAATGGCTCATATCCCGGTGAGACCTCAAAGGGGAGGTAAACGGCGTTGACATGCGCGGAATCAAAGGCGGCGTTGTGGGCGACGGGGCTGAGCGAGTGCGCGATGGGCTCGCCGATGAGGCCGTAGACGGCGGTTTGCGCGTCCATGTCGTCCCATCGATAGCGAGTCCGCATGTCGACAAGCGTCAATTGACCGACCGCGGTTTCGAGTCCGGCGGCGGGTGCGGAGAAGGTGCCGAACGCGCCGAATTTTTTTGCGAGCACGCGCGAGGCGACGCCGTGGCCGCCCATGCAGATGGCGATGACGGGCCGGGGACTTTCGCGGAGCAATTCAAACGCCTCGAAATTGTCGCGGACGGTTCGTGCCCGCCAGGCGAGTTTGGCGACGTCGCACAAAGGCTCTTTGCACATCGCGAGCAGGTCCGAGTGCAGTGAGGCCGGTCGGCCTGCGTGATCGTGGCGGGAGAGGATCAAGCGGCGCGGCCGGGCGTCTTCGATCTCTTCGTGCCCCGCATGTTGCGAGACGTGACCGGCGCGGCGGAGGGCCAGGCCGATCTTCTGGCGAATGTTGGCGGATCGCAACCAGAGGGCCAGCTCGACGTCGATGTAGTCGACGAGCGGGCCGAGTTCGATCAGGCGGCTCACGCGGTCGTCATCGCCGCCGTCCCAGGCGCCGCCTTCGGCGGATGAGCGGATGGTGAGGATGAGCGGTACTTCGGAGGGGATCGTCCGGCGCAGCGCGCGGAGGTCGTCGGCGGAATAGGGACCGGTGAGATCGAGGCGGAGTTCGATCGCATTTGCGCCGGCGGTGAGTGCGGTGTCCGCGTGTTGTTGCACGTCGTCGGGAGTGCTGCCGGAGATGGGGGCGATGAGGTACGTCATGGGTCGATGGTTATTTTTTCAAGAGTCGTTGGATGCGATTATAATCCCGCGACGGGTGAACCGAGACAGATGTTTTACTACCCGCAGAACGACTTCGGACCGCTGATCAGGGGGATGGTGATCGGCGGGCTGGGGATCGTCCACGTCTTTCTGGCGCAGTTCGCCATTGGCGGCGGCATGCTCCTGTGCTATTTCCAGTGGCGCGCATCGCACCGCGGCGACGTCGTGGCGCGGCGGTTTCTCGACGGTTACTTCAGGGTCCTGGTGCTGATCAGCTTTGTCCTGGGGGCGCTGACCGGCGTGGCCATGTGGTTCACCACGATTCAAGTCAGCGCGCGGACGATCGGGACGATGGTCGATGAGTTCCATTGGATCTGGGCGACGGAGTGGACCTTTTTCTGTTTGGAGATCGTCTCAGGCTATCTGTTCTATCGGTATGCCCGGGAGCTGGGGGACCGCGCGATGATGACGCTGCTGGTGCTTTATGCCATCGCGGCGTGGTTCAGCCTTTTTTGGATCAACGGAATTCTGGCGTGGCAGTTGACGCCGGGGCAGTGGATCGAGACGCACAACGTCTGGTCGGGTTTTTTCAATCCGAGCTTCTGGCCGTCGCTGATCTACCGGACGATCAGCGCGCTGACGATTGCGTCACTGGCAGCTTGCGTGGTCATCAACACCATGACGGACCTGGAGCAGCCGGTCCGGCGGCGGCTGATTCATCAGGCCTCGCTCGGGCTCGTGCCGATGGTGTTGATGCCGATTTTGGGATTTTGGTACCTCGCGGTCATTCCGCCCGACAGCCGGTCGTGGGTCCTCGGCGGCAGCGCGGCGATGACGATGTTCATGGGGATCGCCATCGTCGCGTCGCTGCTGATCGGGGCCTATGCGATCGTCGGCCTCGTCGGCCAGAAGCTCTACATCAACGGCGCGACGGCGACGCTGCTCTGTGCACTGGCCCTTGGCGCAACGGCGGGCGGGGAATTCGTCCGCGAGGGCGTGCGCAAACCGTTTACGATTCGCGAATATCTCTATTCGAATTCGATCAAGCCGAAGGAAGTCGCGGCGCTGCGAAAGGTCGGTTGTACGACGAACGATCCCTACCCGTTACGCGATGCGGCGGACTATCCGAACGATCAGGTGCGACTGGGGGCGAAAGTCTTTCGGGTGCAATGCAGCGTCTGTCACACGCTCGAAGGGATGAATGGCCTGTCCCATCTGGCCGGCACCTGGTCGTTGCAACAAAAGCGGACCAACATCGCCGAGTTGCAGCGGACCAAGCCCTTCATGCCGCCGTTTGCCGGCAGCGCGGCGGAGGTCGAATCGATCGTGCAAATGATCGGCTGGGTCTCGGCGGGCCGGCCGCGCGAATGGCCAGGCAGCAACGATCCGGCCACGACGAAACAGATTCAGGAGTGGCTCGACGAAGTGGGGACCGAGCCGGGCATTCGCGTCATGGAGACGCACCGCATGGAATCGAAGATCGAAAAAGAGAAGAAAGGCCGGCCCTGATGGATCGCGTTTTTCCATTGGGGTTCCCATTTCCGACGGCGTTTTACCTGACGCTGTACGTTCTCACGCTCATCCTTCACGTCATCTTCATGAATTACGTTCTCGCGGGGACGGGCTATCTCGCGGTGGTCGGCGTGGATCGGTGGCTGAAGCGGCGTCTGGGCCGTGAGCCGAAGGCTGACATGGTCTTTGACATTCTGCGCGACTGGATGCCGTTCATGCTCGGCGCGGCGATCACCGCCGGGGTCGCGCCGCTCCTGTTCGTGCAGATCTTGTACAAGGAAAATTTTTACACGGCGAATCTGCTGCTCTTTCATCGGTGGATGGCGATCCTGCCGGTGTTGATCGTCGGATTCTACATGCTGTATCTGCTCAAGAGCACCTGGCTGGGTCGTCACGCATCGTGGCTGGCGGCCGTCGTCGGACTCGTGGCGTTTGCGTGCTTTGTGTTCACCGGTTTTTCGTGGACGGAGAATCACCTGCTCTCGCTGGATCGGGCGATCTGGCCGAGCCATTACGAATCTGGCGCGATGGTCTATCGAAGCTCCTTGATCGTGCCGAGGTTCCTGATGTGGGCGGCGGGCTCGGTGGTGACGATGGCGACAATCGTAGGGTGGCAGATCCTGGGCGGGGCCGGAAGAGAGGAATCTCACGCAGAGACGCGGAGATCGCAGCGATCAGAGGCGGATGGGGCGGCGGTTCGGCGGATCGCGGTCCTGGCGATGGTCGGGTTGGTGGTGAGCTTCGTTGCGTCGAGTGCCTATTTGTGGTTGCAGGGCAAATCGGGGGCTGGCCGTCAGAGCGCGACGGCGTTTTTGAGTGATGCGCTCGTGCGGCCGTATGCGCTCTTGGCGGTCGTCGGCGGGATATTGCAATTGCTGTGTTGGCGATATTTGTTGCGGAACGGATGGGTTACCACGTCGGCGTTGGCGACCGCGTCGTTAGGACTGGCCGCGACACTTCTCGGGATGACCGTCGTGCGCGAGGCGGTCCGGTTGCACGCGATCGACATCACTCAATTGTACGATCAACACGCCAAGGCGGCGCAGGTCGGCGGGTGGTGGGTCTTCGCCTTTTTCCTGGTGGTAAATGCCGGTCTGATCGCGTGGTGCGTTCGCCTCGCCAGGTCCGGCAGCACAGCTGGCGGCTCGCCGACGAAGGAATAACATCCACTTATGGCCATGCGCTCCCAAACTCAACGAAGTCTTCTTTTGGGGTTCATCTTCTCCATTGCCCTTTGTGCGGCGGTTGGTATTTACTGCCTGCTAATTGGCCAAACCACAAGAACCACGGAACATATTCTTGCGACGGCGGCGTCATTTGCCGGAACCTCCATCCTCGCCTTGCTCGCCGTCCCTACGGAACAGAAACGCTGGCGGCTGGTCGGACACCTCGGTGTAGCGGCGGCGGCAATCGCCCTTACCCTGTCGCTGATCGGTATTTGGGTCGATCCGGTCTGGCGGAGTGATTTCTGGAAGATGCTAAGCGTTTCCTGGGTCCTCGCCGTGACATTTCCGCACTTGAGCATGATGTCCCTGGCCCGTTTGAGGTTGCAATGGAATTGGGTCCGGACGGGGACCGTGATCGTCGTCGCAGCGCTGGCCCTCCAAATCATCGTAACGATCGTGCTCGATATTCACGCGGGAGATGAGTGGGAGCGCGGCATGGGCGTCCTGGGAATTGCCTCGGGTTGTGGGACCGTCGCCGTCCCGATCCTCCACAAAGTTTCGGCGATCCGTTTGCGCGAGGCCGTCAGGACCACGGAGTTGACGTTGCAACTCACGTGTCCGCGCTGTGGAAAAGGACAGTCGCTTTCCGTCGGCAAATCGAAATGCGCCGATTGCGGGCTCGGCTTTTCCATCGAAATCGAAGAGGAGAACTGCAAGAAGTGCGGTTATCCGCTCTACAAGATCGAGTCGGCGGTCTGCCCGGAGTGCGGAGAGCCGATCTTTCGAGGGGCCAGCGCGGCGACGTGACCGCCGCATCACGACGTGGGGGGGCGCGTCATGGACCCGCGGGTGTATCGGCCACACATTCCATCGTCACTTCAATTTCGATATTGGGATATCCATCTTGCTGAAACGTCGGTTCACAGATCGGGACAGGGAATCGTCCGATCTCGGACGGAGCGATCTGAGCATTGAACGTACCGTCGTACTGGCCCGCGAAAGCGTCGGAGGTGCCGCCTGGAGGGAGCTCTTCCTGGATGAACGTGCCGCCCTCGCGTCGAAGCGTGAGCAAGATGCGGAACGAGCTGGTGTTTCTCACGAATCTGATATGGACGTTTTCAGAGGCGAGTTCCCCGGGGGCATAGGTGACTTCGGACCAACCCGCCCGATTACAACTCCACAGAAACGACTCAAGGCGATTCTCAAAGCGGTCGGTGCGCACCACTTTGACGTCATAAAACTCGGGATAAAGAGCGGTGGTTCCGACCAGGGCGTCGAAGCGGATGGTTACATTCTCGGTGGGGTTGACAACTCGCGTGCCCATTCTTTCGTTACTGTCGACCGGGTCGGCCTCCAAGAGTTCCGGAGGGCTGCTATAGACATAAATGCTGTACGAGGATTCGCACGTCAGGTCGCCGATGGTGCCGGTGTCAGGGCAGTCCACCGTTGGAATCGCGACGTCCCACGTGATCGTGACGGGATCGCCGGGGCAGATGTAGAGTGGAGATACGTGCATTCGCGGCGCGCTGACGCCGAAGCCTTCGCGGCTGATGGTGCAGGTGGCGGTGAGCATCAACGCGAGCAAAAGAGCCGGCAACCAACGCAATTTCGACGAAACGCGACGGGACATGGGGGGGCTCCTCGTTGCGAGGATGGGCTTCGGCCTTCGGAAAAGACCGATTATCGATACACCATAGTGTACTATTTACGGCCGACGGCGGCCACACGGACGCCGGGAATTTTGATCCCCAGCTCTTGCAATTCGCGTTTCACCAAGCCGGCCCAGCCCCTATTGGCGATGGGGCTGGCCGGGCTGGGGTGCGAAATTCGCCCGATGGGCAGGTCGAGATCGGTGAGGACGTCGCGGGCGCGTTTTTCGGCGAAACCGCCGACGCCGATGATGCGTCGCGGTTTCAGTTGCAAAACGGTGTCGCGCAAGGCGCGATCACACGCCGCCAGTAATGGTCGCCGCTCCGCCACCGGCAACTTGTCCGGCGTCAGGTTTCGGCCGCTCTGTTCCATGAAGCAAAGCGGGCAATAGTTGGCCACGAAGAAGCGCGAGAAAAACCGTTGCGGCGTGCCGAAGGTGTCGCGGGCCCAGCCCCAGAGGCGCGTGCCGCTAATCTCGCTTCGGTGGCAGGCGAAGCCTTCGATGGGGCGTTTGGGGTGCTCACGTTTCGGCTTTTGGACCGGCTCGTCGATCTCCAGCCAGTCGCGGACCATCGACACTTCACCGAAAGGCACGCCGGTCTGGGCCATTCCCCAGGGTCCGGGGTTCATCCCGACGAAAAGCACCTCGATGTCAGGCCGGGCGTACTTTTTGACGTAACAAGTGTGCGGCTTGGAGGCGTATTCGAGGGGGTTGTAGACATAGGCGACCGGCGGACTGAACCGGAGACGATTGACGTCATGGGCGAGGCGGCGGGTGATTTCGAGCAGCGACATGGGGACCGAAAACCTCCGGGATGGGAGTGTAGCAGAAAGGATTTGCCCGCCCGGACCGATCCGCGGTGGTCCTTTACCAGAGCCGGTGATATTTCGTAGAATAGACCGTCATCGGTGCGGGTCAGGAAGCGGTCCGGAAACGGGAATAGAGGCGGGGCCTTGAACTATCTCCAATGCTATCGAGTGCTCGGCCTCTCGCCGGGGGCGACGCTTCGGCAAATCCACAAGTCGTACAAACGGCTCGTGCTCTTGCACCATCCGGACCGGACGTCGGGCGACCCGACCAGCCTGGCGGCATTTTGCGAAGCGACCGAGGCCTATTCGACGCTCAAACGGGCCTTTGCGCTTCGTGAAGTTTCGAAGTCGGCGGGGCCGTGCCCCAAGTGCGAGCGAATCAAGGAGCTGTTCCGCGGCGTCGATGGGCGGAAGTATTGCGCGGACTGCCTGTTGACGAAGACGCGCAAGTTTCTGCCGTTGCCGACGTACGAGCAGATCCGCTGCGTCGGCGTAATCGGATTGCAGGTCCTGGCGGTCTATTTCACGATTGTTTCGACCGTGCTGGGAAGCTGGCAATACGCGGCGTTTGGGATGGGCTCCGTCATCCTGGCCCTGGGGTGGCTGGTGATCGACCTGTTTCGGGCGGACGTGATTGAAAGGTAAGGGCGGGCACGGCCGATCAATAGGGAATGCCGCGCATTCTCGTCGTTCTGACGTACTATCCCGATTTTCTCGACGATCTCTATCGCCACAAGCCGGAACTTGCGCAGGTTTCTTATCGCGAACAACTCGCGAGGATTCTTGCCGCCGGCTTTTCGGCCGGCGACGCCTACTCCGACGGACTTCGGAAACTCGGTTGTGACGCGACGGAGGTCATCGTCAACGCCGATGTGCTGCAATCGCAATGGGCCGACGAGAATGGATTCGCAGCGACGACGGACAATGTGCACGATCGACGCCGGGAGATTTTTCTTGCCCAGGTTCGATCCTGGCGACCGGACGTCGTGTATGTCTTTGAATGGTGTCCGCTCGGCGATGCGTTCCTGAGCCGATTGAAAAAGGATGTTCCGCTGGTGGTCGGCGAATTGTCGTCGGCGCTGCATCCGAATAGGACCTATGCCGGTTACGATCTGATCATCTCATCATGGCCGCCGATCGTCGAGCATTTTCGCAGCGTCGGCACTGACGCGGCGATGCTTCGACTGGGGTTCGACCATCGCGTGCTGACGGGAATCAAGAAGATGCCGCCGGTCCACGACGTCACTTTTGTCGGCGGCCTCTCGGCGGTGCATGACGATCGCGTCGTGTGGCTGGAGTGGATCGCGGGCGAATTGGACATCGTTATCTTCGGCTATGGGATTGAGCGGATGCGCGAGGATTCGCCGATCCGCCGATGCCATCGCGGACCGGCATGGGGCCAAACGATGTATAACGTCCTCCAACAATCGCGCGTGACGCTCAACTGCCACGGCGCGATCGACGTCCGCGGCCGCGCGGCGACGAACATCGCCAACAACCTGCGGCTATACGAGGCCACGGGGATGGGGACCTGCCTGGTGACGGATTGGAAGGAGAATCTGCCGGAGCTGTTCGAGCCGGGCGTCGAGGTGGTCAGCTATCGATCCGTCGAGGAGTGCATCGAAAAGGTGCAATATCTTCTCGGGCACGAGCCGGAGCGTGCCCGGATCGCCGCCGCCGGCCAGGCCCGGACCCTGCGGGATCACACCTATCAACGCCGGATGGAAGAGCTTCTGCCGCTGCTGGAGCGCCGTTTTTGCGCGTCCGCAAAGGTGATTAGCGGGGGTCCATCCGTCAGCCGAAGAACTTAGAGGCCCCTTTTTGACCGGCCATTAGGGATCGACGAATGCGCCTTGGAATGCTCCCCGCTCTGAAGCCGCAGGACGGCGGGATTTATCAATACAGCCTGTCCATGCTCCGCGAGATGGATGAACTTTTGCGCGACGGCTCGGAAGATGATTTCGTGGTCTTTGCGCATGACGTGGAGAACGCCGCGCTCAAGACGCTGACGTCGCCGCATTGGTTCGTTCGCAGTTTTCGCCCTCCGGAAGACAGCGGGCCCGATCCAGGCCGGGATCGGCGGCTGGCCGAATTGCCCCATCCCGAACATCCGCGCTTTCAGCCGGACATGCACGAGTGGTTCACTCGGTGCGCCGTCGATTTGATGATCTATCCGTTTTCGCACCGACTGGCTATTGAAACTCGCATTCCTTACGTCTTCGCGATTCATGATTTGCAGCATCGGATCAACCCGCAATTCCCGGAGGTCTCCGCGGAGGGCGAGTGGCAGCGGCGCGAGTACCTGTTTCGCAACGCCGCGCGATTTGCGACGTTGCTCGTCGCGGGGTCGGAGACGGGGCGCGAGGAGATTATCGAATGTTACGGCGAGTTCGGCGTTGAGCCCGATCGCGTAAAGGTGCTGCCGTTTCTACCGTGCTATGGAAGTAAGGATCGCCCAACGACGCGCGCACGGCGCGAACTGCCGTCGCGTTATCTTTTTTATCCGGCTCAATTTTGGCCGCACAAAAACCACGCGAGAATCATTCAGGCTCTCGCAATCATTAAACACCAAAACGGCGAGGCGATTCCCATTGTCTTCGCAGGCGGACATGGCGGTTCGATTCGCGAGGAGACCTGGCAAGAAGTGATGACACTCGCGCGGCAACTTGGCCTGCAAGATCAAATACATGATCTGGGCTACGTCCCCGACGAAGAGATGGACGCGCTCTTTCGCGGCGCGACGGCCCTCATCATGCCGACCTTCTTCGGTCCGACCGTCAGCATCCCGGTGCTCGAAGCCTGGGCGTTGGGTTGCCCGGTTTTGACGTCGGACGTTCGGGGGATTCGCGAGCAGGCGGGCGATGCGGCGGTCCTGGTCGATCCCGCGTCGGTCGAATCGATCGCCGAGGGGACGCGGCAGCTTTGGACCGACGAAAAACGGCGCGAAGTATTGAAGCAACGCGGCGTCGAGCGGTTGCGAATGCACCGCCGCGACGATTACCGGGAGAAACTGAGCGCAATCCTTTCGGAAGCAAAGGATCGAGCGCGATTCGAAGGACCGAGGCGGCCGCCGTTGGGCAGCCGACAGGAGTGCCGACATGGCGATCGATGTGACTACGCCCGTGTGTGAAACAACGAGTCCGCCCAAACGCGGACCCACGATGAAACCGACTCCACGTCGCGCAACGGCGAGTTGGCCCGCGACCGGACCGACGATCGAGTCGATCGGCGATTGCGGCCAGACGCTGGCGATGATCATTCGTTCGCAGGCGTGCCCGGAGAAGACGTCATTTGTCACGCAGCCGGAGTGGAAACAGCAGGTCGGGTTTGTGGTCTATCCGGCGGGCGGCGAGATTGCGCGGCACGTACACCGACCGTTGCAGCGGCACATCGTCGGCACGTCGGAAGTGCTCGTGGTCAAGAAGGGTCGCTGTGAGGTGGATATCTACAGTGAAGACCGCAAGCTGGTGGCGACGCGCGAGCTTCGGGTGGGCGACGTGATGCTCATGGTCGGCGGGGGGCACGGCTTTCGCATGATCGAGGACACCGTCTTTCTCGAGGTGAAGCAGGGCCCGTACACCGGCACGGATGAGAAGGAGTGCTTCTAGTGATCCCGGTGAACGAACCGTTATTGGCCGGTCGGGAACTGGAGAACGTCTCGGAGTGCGTTCGCAGCGGGTGGGTTTCGTCTGCGGGGCGGTTCATCGGCGAGTTCGAGCAAGGTTGGGCGGCCTATTGCGGTCGGCGGCACGGTGTTGCCGTTTGCAACGGGACGACGGCGCTGGAACTGGCCGTGGAAAGTCTGGGCATCGGGTCCGGCGACGAAGTGATTCTGCCGACGTTCACGATTATCTCCTGTGCGCTGGCCGTGGTTCGAGCCGGGGCGACGCCGGTGCTGGTCGATTGCGATCCGGCGACGTGGACGATGGATGTCGCGCAAGTCGCGGCGCGCGTGACGCGGCGCACGCAGGCAATCATGCCGGTCCACATTTACGGACATCCAGTCGACCTGGATGGGGTCGCGGAGATTGCACGACAACACAATCTCACAATCATCGAAGACGCCGCCGAAGCGCATGGGGCGGAGTATCTGACCGGGCGAAATACGAGCAAGTCTGCGTGGCGGCGGTGCGGCGGGTTCGGCGACGTGAGCGTCTTCAGCTTTTATGCGAACAAGATCGTTACGACCGGCGAGGGTGGGATGCTGCTCACGGATGATCCGGAACTGGCGGCGAAGGCCCGCTCGCGGCTCAATCTGTGCTTTGGCCGTGCCGAGCGCTTTCGTCACGAGGCGCTGGGTCACAACTATCGCATGACGAATCTCCAGGGGGCCCTCGGCGTGGCGCAGTTGGAGCAAATCGAGGCGGCGCTGGCTCGAAAGCGCGCGATGGCGAAGCGATACAACGACGGTTTGAAGGACATTGCCGTATTGCAACTGCCGCCGCAGGCATCCTGGGCGCGGAGCGTGTATTGGATGTACGGCGTGGTCGTCAAGGAAGAGCGGCGGTTGGATGCGGCGGGGCTGGCGGCGAAGCTCCACGAGCGCGGCGTCGAGACGCGGCCGTTTTTCCTGGGGATGCACGAGCAGCCGGCCTTTCACGAGCGGGGATTGTTTCGCGGCGAGAAGTATCCGGTTGCCGAGCGGATCGCGCGACTGGGGCTTTACCTGCCTTCGGGATTGGCATTGACGGAAGGTCAGATCGATGAAGTCTGTTCGCACGTTCGGGAGGTACTGGCATGAGCGGTGTATTTTCGACGAGCTATGCGGATGCGTATGACGCGCTCTACCGCGACAAGGACTACGCGGCGGAGTGCGGGCAGCTTGAAACGATCTTCAAGCGCGACGGCCAGGGCACGATGCGCCGCATACTCGATCTCGGTTGCGGCACCGGCGGGCATACGATCCCCTTGGCGGAGCGAGGCTTTGACGTGGTCGGCGTTGATCGATCGGAAGCGATGCTTGCCATCGCCCGGAAGAAATCAACGCAGCGGAAGCTTCGCGGCAAGGCGGAGTTCGCGCAGGGCGATTTGCGGGAGTGCCGGGTGGATGGACCGTTCGACGCCGTCTTGATGATGGCGGCGGTGCTGTCGTACCAATTGACCAACGAGGAAGTCCTGGCGGCGATGACCACCGCGCGGCGGCACTTGCGGCCCGGCGGGCTGTTCATCTTCGACGTCTGGTACGGCCCCGCGATCCTGGGCCAGCAGGTCTCGCAGACGCTTAAGGTGTGTCCCGTCGAAGGCGGCGAGATCATTCGCACCGCCAACGGCTCGCTCGACGTGCGGCGACAAACCTGCACGATTGATTTTCAAGTCTGGCTCATGACCGGGGACCGCGTCGCCTCGAAGACCGCCGAGCGGCATACCGTGCGGTACTTCTTCCCAATGGAGCTGGAGCTGTTGCTCTCCGCGGCGGGCCATTCGCTCAAACGAATGACGGCGTTTGGCGAATTGGATCGCGAGCCGGGCATCTCGGACCGGAACGTGCAGATCGTGGCTTCTTAGTCCCCGGGAATTTATTTTTCAATCTGTTTCATGTAATCAGCGACGAACCCCACCAACCGTCGCATCGTTGCCGCATAGGAATAGCGATCCAGCACGACCCTGCGCATTGATTCGGCGCGTCGCTGACGAAGGGACGCATCGTCGATGAAGCGGTCGGCGGTTTTTTCGAATGAATCCGCGTCGTGAAACGTCATCTCGTTGAAATTCTCGAAGACCTCCGCCGGGTAATCCCAGTGCGCTTCGTTCAAGAGCGTGTGCAGGGCCAGGTCCGCATCTTCTTCGCGAAAACCGTGACTTTCTCTGAATTCGGCAAACCCCCGGAGGAAAGATTCATCGTCGCAATTTGAGAGTTGATCGGCCGTCTGGACTCCATTCCGGCGGGCCGCGTCCAGAAGCGGGACGATCATCCGGTCGCGGCGATCCCCCGGCGTCGTTCGAGAAAGGAAGAATCCGCCTGCGCCCAGACCGTCCAACGCCCGCTGATGCAGAAAGCCCGCGGGCATGAGTTGGAGATTGATGGTTGACGCGCGATAGATGCAAAGCAACTCGCGTCCGTTTTGCGCGGGGCCGGCGGCGAAGGGCGCCAGCGTCGGATGATTTTTCCAGCCGTTACCATAAATACGAAGCGTGCGGCCCCGCGACTGCGCCCAGCGGCCCGCCCATTCGAGCGCCTGGTGGCGGAACATCCGATCGCACAATCGCCAGAGATACCACGAGACGAGATGTTCGCGCGTCGCGGCATCCTGCACCTGGATGCCGCTGGCGCGCTCGGCGTCCGCGAGAATTCCACGGAGCGTGTGGCCCCGGATGGGATGGCCGGCGGAAATGCGTTCGTGGGCCAGTTCAAAGAGTTTGTCGAGGAACGTGCGGCCGGGGCCGTCGGCCATTTGTAAACGCTCGGATTGGTGGAAATCCCTCGGCGTTTGCGAACCGTGACTGACATAGGAGATGTCGCATCGGTAGGGGGCCAAATCCACATCGGTCAGCGTCGATCCGTCGAACTCCTCGGGGCAGGTGGCCATGTGCGCGACCAGAAACTGCCGCCGATCGCCGCCGAATCGGGCCGTGCATTCGACGTGCGGCAGACCGACGACCGTATCGAGCGGCGACATCTTCGCGATATTTTCGCGCGTGAAGATATGCCGCAGACCGTCTTGATCCCACGTCAGAATCGGCAATCCGTCGGGGAGCGCACCGATGAAGCTGGAACGCAGGTGGTCGATGGCCAGGAACAAATCCGGATCAAACTCCCGGATACGCCGGTGATACGTCCCGAGCCCGACGGTTGTGTACGGTCGCGACTCGGTCAAGACTTCGATGTCATGCCCCAGTTGCCGAAGGGCCCGCGCGGCGTCGCGCATGGAATATTGAAGAAAGGTCGTATGCGTGCTGACGGTGGAGAGGATTCGAAGCGGCGGGCCGCTGCCGTCGAGCGCTTCGGCAAAACGATGTGACCAATATCCGGCGTCTCGATCGCGGTAGCGCTCCTGAAGGAAGGCAAACTCTTTTTGCGCAGTGACGCCGCGGGCGCGAACGATTTCCTCCATCGTCTTTTCAGCGCCGGGGTCCGACGGCCCGTGCAATGCCAGCTTGAAGAGATATCGCGGGCAGGGCAGGTCGTCGTCGGCCCGGATTGCATCAAGAAACTTTTCGTAACAATGGTCACCCAGAAACAGCATCACCCGCCCGTCGGCGAGGAGTTCGGTCCAATCGTGGAGGTGCAAGGCGACGGCGAAGGCGGCGGGATCGGGCTCGACGACGTAGAGCGCCGGGCAATATCCCAGGAAGGTATTGCGGGTCGAATTCCAAATGCGGGCGAAATACCAGCCCAGGCCGATCCCCTCGAACACGTACGGACCGGGCATGATCTCGGTGCTGTCCGGCGGAGGCGGTGAATTTTCCGCGACGCGCGGATGATCGGCGAGATGGGGCAGCCAAACCGCCGGACCCCTTTCCGCCCGATAGAGAACTTGATCGATGTTCTGCCGGTCGGTGTGTAGATCATAGAAGGATTTGGCCGTGAGCCATTCTCGCCGGATGAGTTGGGCGGCGTCACCGCGCCCGGCCAGGGCCGCAAGGTTGGCCTCGAATCGCGCGGCGCGTTTGGCCCAATTGTCTACCGAAGGGGCCACTGGAAGTTGTTGGAGTATGCGGGCGATTTCAGGATCGCCCTGAATCGTCCGGTCGGTTTGTTCGAGCAGCGATCGGGCCGGCCGAAAGAGCCCGAGCCGGAGGAATTCCCGCGATGCGACCAGCCGCGTGTGATCATCCGTAGGGTGCTCGGCCAGATAGGGCAGGGCCGCGGCCAGGTAGGCGTAGCTGTCGCCGCCGTCGGCCAGGGCGGTGAGTCGAGCCGCGGGTTGATCCGAAAGCGTGGTCGTCAATGCGAAACCTCTAAGGTGGGGCCCATCCCTACCTATCGGCATCAGAGCACGGCCCGAGCCCGACGATTGTGGATTTGGCCCGACTTGGTGCCGGGTTTGGCGTGAATGGACCGCCGACAGGCCGTTCGTACCGGTAGGTTCGGGCAGTCGGTGGTCGTGCCGCGCCTTCCACATGGAGAGTTTGCCACAAGACCATTAGGATGGGGCGGCTTGATCTGCCGGGGGCGCTCTCCGGCCAGGCGACCCGTACCTTAGAACACCTGAGAATCGGAGAGATCCCATGGATATCCGGAAATGGACCACGTGCGTTTCGTTGGGGATGGCCGTCGCCGTTTGCGGGGCGGCGCAGGCATCGGACTCGGTCCTGCTGACGCCCAAACATACAACGGGCGATTCGTTCTATTTTGATATCGATCAGCACATCATCCAGAAAGTCAGCAGCGCGCAGATGCCCGGCGGATCAATGACGTTTAACGTCCATCGCATCTACGGGCTCGTTCAAACGGTGAAGGACGCGGCCAAGGATCTGGTCAAACTCGAACTGAAATTCGATCGTGTGTCTCAAAAGATTGAAGCCGGCGCGATGATGAACGTCTTCTACGACTCCGACGATCCGGAGAATGAAGAGACCGCCGAGCAGCTCGCGGCGGCGTTGTCGCCGATGCTCGGCATGCCGATCAATTTTGAACTCGACAAGGACTTTCACGTCACCTACGTTCGCGGCATGGGCGACATCCGCGCCGCGGTCTCCGGCAAGTCGGGGTCGAATCCGTTTCTGCGACAACTGGCGCAGGAATTGAACGATGAACGCGCGAAGTTCATGTACGGCGATTCCCGTTACATTCTCTACGCCAACAAGGACGTCAAAGTCGGCGACACCTGGCACAAGGAATTGAGCGACGTGCTGCCGAACATCGGCAAGGTGAATTATCAATACGACTGCAAACTGGATCGCATTTCCGAAGTGGACGGCCGGAAAGCCGCCGTCGTGGCGTTTGAGGGGACTGCGAAAAAGGCGACCAGTCCGACGGCATCGACCCAGCCGAGCGGCCCCAACATGACGCTGGACGGCACGTTCAAAGGCACGGCGACCTACGACATGGAGAAGGGCCTATTTACCAGGAGCGACTATGAAGGCCATTCAAAGATCGTCGCGACGCCCGAAGACGACGAGGATAACGCCGGGGCCACCAAGATCGATTTGACCGTCAAGTCCGTCATGACGGTGTCCTCCAAGGCGGCTCGCGAAAAAACGAAGGAGGCGGCTCAGGAGAAGGCCGAAGCGGCCAAGAAGGCGGCGGAGGAAAAGAAGGCCGCCCGCAAGAAAGCGCGCGACGAAAAGCGAGCCCAGCAAAAGTCGGAGAAAAAGAATGGGGGCGACAAGGACGACGAAGATGACGACGACTCGGATGATGACGGCGACGAATAATGCGTTCGCCGGCGAGCCGTCCAAGAAAGCGACGATGAAACCGAATGGAATGAATTGGAGACCGCGGTGGGTCATCCCGGCGGGGATTGTCCTTTTCCCGACGATCGCCGCGATGGCGGGGGATGGCTGGCTTCAATATGGCGGACCGAATCGCGATTTCGTCTGTGCCGCCAAGGGACTGTCCGAGGACTGGCCGAAGAGCGGTCCCAGGAAATTGTGGGAGCGCGAACTTGGCGAGGGATATTCCGCGGTTCTTTGCGACGGACCGTCGCTCTACACGATGTACTCCATTCGCAAACAGGGCGACGATGGAAAATTCGTGCTCGACGGCGAGGAGGTCGTCGTGGCCCTGGACGCCAAGACCGGCAAGACGCTTTGGGAATGCCGGTATCCGGCGCCGTTGTCGAAAAACCTGGACATGGAGTTCGGTCCCGGGCCGCATTCGACGCCGCTTCTCGTCGGCGACCGGCTCATCACCGTCGGCGTCACGGCGAAAATGCACTGTCTCGACAAGCGCACCGGGTCGGTGATCTGGTCGCATGATTTGCTACAGGAGTACAACGCCGAATTGGGCGGCCGCGGTTTTGCCCCGAGCCCGATCGACTATCAAGGGACGATCATCCTTCCGATCGGGGGTAAGGCGGAATCGCCGCCTGAAGAGAAGAAAGGCAAGGCCGATTCGAAAAAAGAGGCCGAAGAGACCGAGTCCGATCCGGACCGAAGCATCATCGCCTTCAACCTGAAGGACGGTTCCGTCGCCTGGAAGCGTCAGGCGTTCGACGGCGCGGCCGCCTCGCTGGTCATCATGAAAGTCGCGGACGACAAAAAGGAGACGGAGGATCAACTGATCGCCTTCATGGGCAAGGAAGTCGCCGGGCTCAATCCGTCCAACGGAGACCTGCTCTGGCGGCAACCGCATGAGACGATGTACGGCGCGAACATCTCAACGCCGGTCTGCGGAAACGACAATATCATCTTCGTTTCCTCGGCCTACGGCATGGGCTCGCGCGGCGTGCAGCTCACAAGAAAAGGTGGAAAGACGACCGCCAGGGAATTGTGGTTCAATCCAAAGTTGCAGATCCACCACGGAAACGCGGTGCGGGTCGGCGACTATGTGTATGGCAGCGACGGGTCCTTCGGCCCCTCATTTTTCGTGGCGATGAACGTCAAGACCGGCAAGATTGCCTGGAAGGAGCGGGGCATCGCCAAATCGACCTGTTTGTATGCGGACGAGAAGCTGATCATCCTCGACGAAGACGGCCGGCTCTTGCTGGCCGCGGCGGACCAGGAAGGGATCGACATCCTTTCAAAATCGCAGCTACTGGAGCGCGCGGCGTGGACCGTACCGACGCTGGTCGGCAAACGGCTCTATCTTCGGGATCGCAAACACATGATGGCGCTGGATCTGGGCTAGCGGGATTTGTTTTTCCCCCGAGTCGAGCCGTGGGGATGTGACCGAAATCGAGTATCATCGTAGATCGCGAGCCAACGGAGGAATTTCAGGATGAGTCTCAATCCAAAAATGGCGTTGCACCCCGGTGTAACGGTGATGGGCGGATTTGCCTTGATGCTTTCCATCGTTGCGATTCCCGCGTCGCCGGCGGCGGCGCAATGGCCGCAGTGGGGCGGGCCGCATCAGGACTTCAAGGCGGAGGGCAAAGGACTGGCCGATGAATGGCCCGATGAGGGACCCAGGAAGTTGTGGACCCAGAAGCTCGGCGAGGGCTATTCCGCGATCGTGGCCGACGGCAATGATCTCCTGACGATGTTTCGCGAGGAAAATCAGGAAGTCGTCGTCTGTCTGAACGCCAAGACCGGCAAGAAAGTCTGGGAGTACAAATACGACGCGCCCGTTCACGAGGGGCACGTCGCGCAATTCGGCAACGGTCCGCGCTCGACGCCGCTCGTCTACGACAAGCGTGTTTATACGATCGGCGTTGCCGGAATGATGCATTGCCTCAGCCGCAAGACGGGCAAGGTCGTCTGGTCGCACGATCTCTGGAAGGAATTCGACGGAACGATTCTAAACCACGGATATTCGTCCAGCCCGTTCGGCTACAAGAACCTGATCATCACCATGGTCGGCGGCAAGGCCCATTCGATTGTGGCGTTCGACAAGAAGACCGGAAAAGTCGTCTGGAAGCGGCACGATTTCGGAAACAGCTATTCCACGCCCAAGTTGATCACCGTCGACGGCGAGGAACAGCTCCTTTGCTTCATGGCCGGGGAGATCGCGGCGATCAGTCCCCAGACCGGAAAGCTCTTGTGGAGCCAGAAGCACGAGAATCAGTGGAAGCAGAATATCTCCCTGCCGATCTGGGATGAAAAGGATCATTTGCTGTTCATTTCATCCGCGGGACCGGGCAGCAAAGGGCTCAAGCTCTCGCACAAAGGCAAGAAGACCGACGTCGAGGAAGCCTGGAACAACAAGCGCGTCGGCATTCACCACACCAACGCGATCCAGATCGGCGATTGCGTGTACACCTCGACGGGCGGCATGGGCGCGCCGGGGTTGTTTTATGCCGTGGACATCAAGACCGGCAAGACGAAGTGGAAAGAGCGCGGTTTTTCCAAGGCCAACGCCATCTATGCCGACGGCAAACTCATCATCCTCGACGAGGACGGCAACCTCGGGCTGATCGACCCTTCGCCGGAAAAGTTCAAGATCATCGCCCAGGTCCCGCTGCTCAGTAAGGTGTCCTGGACCGTCCCGACACTGGTCGGCACGACGCTTTTTGTCCGCGATCAGAACGAGATCTTGGCCCTTGATCTGAGCAAGAACGGCTCGGAATTGTAATTCGGGGCGACGTTCCGCCCGCTCATGAGAGATTCTCAAGAAAGCCTGGGGCATGCGTGCTTCAGGCTTTATTTTTTCTTCTTTTTCGCGAGCCGCTCTTTGGTCTCCTTCACGAGCCGTTCGATTTTTTCGTAGGGCTTGATGAATTCGACGTGTGAGTCCTGGAACAGGACGTTGCCGCCTTCATTCTGATGGCAGCCGGGTTTTTCATAGACCAACACATTGGTCGGGTCGTCATAGGTGGTCTGTCCGGGGATATACGCGTAACACGCATCGAGGTCGCCCAGTTGGGCATCGGAACTCGGACAGACAAATTGTTTCGGTGTCGTGTTATTTTCCTTGATGAGCGTCTTGAAATCCGGCGGGAATCGATCGCTATCGTCCTGGGCGTGGATATACATGGCCTGACCGATGCCGCGCAGGTTTGCCGCGCAGACGACACGCTTGGAAAGCTCTCGTGACCTCGATAACGACGGCAGCAGTACCGAAACGAGAGTCGCGGTCGTCGCGATGTTCGATGAAAACATCGGTATCGTACCGACCGGTAGCGGGCCGTAGGAAGCGTAGAGCACGCCGTCCGGATCGACGCGGGTCGTGCCGACGTCGGCGAACAAATGTTGCGTCAGCTCCTTCTGGGTCGGGAACGACGAAATGTCGATCTTCGCGCCCTCGCTCTGCGCCGCCCCCACGCCGATTTGAGCGAAGATCAGGGCAAACGGATAAAGATGTTCCCATGCCGCCCTGGTGTCGACGTAGCTGAACGTTGAACCGAACTCGCCGAGCGTCTTTTTGGCGGCGACGACGTCGGGATTGTCGAGGATCGATTCTTTCCTGGAACCCTCGGTCAAACGATCCAGCGCCGTCGTGACCACCTGGGGATAGAGGCCGACGATGACCCATTTGCCGTGCGACGACCAGGCCGGGGCAATCGGCATCGGCGCGGCGACGTTTACGAATTCGACCTTGTGGTGATGGTGCTCGAAGGACGACACCCGGACCTTCGGCTCCTCGCCGACCGCTTTTTGAATCGCCCCGACGATTTTTCGCAGGCTCTCCTGGATCTTTTTGACATCGGGCGATTCGAAAACGATCGTGATGCCACTGAAAAGGAATCCGCCGTTTTCCGGCGCATCGTACACCATCGCCACCGGACCGACGTTCTTGAGGATCGCTTCGTCAATGCAGAAGCCGAGCGAGTCCTCAAGCTTCTTGATCGCCCCCATGATCTCTTTATGAGTATCCGCATCGGCCGACTCGATGAAGGACAACACCCTGGCGGCAAGCGCGGACAGGTCGACCTGACCGGCCATGGCCCACGAGGGCGATTTCGGAATGATCGACAGGTCGTCCGGGTGGAGGCTCTTTGTTTCGGAGGAGAGCGACCACTCGGATCCCTTGCCGGGCGTATGGAGGTAGACCGCGTCGAAGCAGCCGCGCTCGCGATAGTGTTTTTCCCAGCAGACGGATTTCAAATCCTGGGCGACGGCGAACAATCCCGTGAAGTACTTTTCTCCGCCGGATGACTTGCTGTGGGCCAATTCCTGCTTGAGCAACTCCGCCCCACGGGCAACGTTGACGTAAACGGTCATGATTCGGCTGCGATCGTTTCCCCCGATCTTCTTGCGGCTGGCGACGAGCGATTCGTTCTTGACCAGGGACGTCTTCCGATCGGTGAGCTGGTTCTTGATCTTTCCAATCGTTCGCTCGTCAATGGCGAAGATGAAGTAGTCCTTGACGATGCCGTAGTACGCGCCGCCTGGGACGGGCAGCATGATTCGGCGCACCGCCGAGTTTTGTTCCGTCGGTTGCGTTGCCGGAACGCCCTTGATGGTGAAGAGCATGTCCACGTCGTCGAGAAAAGACGGCGCGTCCCTGCCGACTTGCACGACGAGGGCCGCCTGGACAAACGGGCCGTGATCGCCCGTCCCGCCGTCGAGCAAGGCAACCGCCGCGGGTCGCCGGCCGAGCGTCTCCAGTACGCGCTTGAGGGCGGCGTGTTGCTGGTGGCCCTTTTTCTTCGGAAATTGTCTGGCGAGTTGGACGTTGATCGCGGTCCAGACGTCGTGCGTGAACTTGTCCACCTGTGGGTCGGCGAGCGTCTTGCCGAAGGCCGTCAACCGGCACGCCGCGTCGGTCTGTTCGCTTCCGGACCGGCCGATGTAGAGCAAGGTGTCGCCGGGGAAGACCTCGGTCAGATCACCGGCCGCGAGCGCCGTCGATGAGAGGCTTCCGGCGATGAGAATGCAAATGCCGAACGTGGTGGAAAATCTTCCAAATTGATTCATGATGCCGCCTCCTAAGGCGTTGAAAGGCCGACCGGGGTGTGAGACGCCGAAGTCCTGGCCCGGTCTGTCGCGGGTTGACCATCGTACCCTTGGGGCCGATTCGATCCAATCGCCGGCGCGACGGGGACCCGAACTTGAGGAAGCGAGGCGGCTTTGCTAGGATTCCCGCTCCCTTGGAGAGGTGTCCGAGTGGCTGAAGGAGCCGCATTCGAAATGCGGTCAGCGGGTAACTGCTGCGGGGGTTCGAATCCCTCCCTCTCCGTTTCATTTCCGAGGCAGTTCACAAGTTCTTGAAACTCCCTGAGTTGCAAAAGTTTCTCGATTGTTGACTGCCCAACTGCCCTCAAACTGCCCTCAGAGGATAAATCGGTCTCGTTTATTTCCCTCGCGTTTTCTCCCGATTCTTTACGCTTCTCCGCACCTGGGTCGCGATTGATTACTGTTCCGTTTCCGCCGGCAAGTGCGAGCATCGCCTGTTGGCTGTCGTCGTCATGCAGGTGGTAGTAGAGGTCGAGCATGTCGGACGACGAGTGACCGAGCCACGCGAGGGCCTTACGGTGCGCGACGCCGTGGTTGGCACAGAGGCTCGCAAAATGATGCCGGAACGAGTGCAACTTGAACTCCCTCGGCTTCTCGAACTTGCAGGTCTCGCACAAATCCTTGAGCCGGGCGAGAAGCACCCGCTCGCTGATCCCCTCAAACACGCGGCCGGACTTCCTTGACTCGGCTAGCAATTCGGCGATCCTCGGGTGTATCGGGACGAATCGTTCGCCCTTGTCCTTGGTGGTCCCGGCGGAGCCTCCACGACGGATGTGGAGCATGGCCGGCTTTCCGTCGCGGTGCCGGATGTCTTCCCAGCGGAGCTGCTCGACCTCGCCGATGCGAAGTCCGGCATAACCCATCATCGCGAACGCGGTTTTTTCCTCAGCTTCCGCCACGCCGATAAGGCTCTCCACCTGGGCCGTCGTGAAGCACGGCTGGGGTTTTGCTTTGGCCTTGGGTAGCGAAACGGCGGCGAGCCGGTAGTCGCGGAGGATGGTCTGACGCCATCCCCATTTGAAGACTTGTTTGGTGAGCACAAGGACAGCCTCAACCGTCTTCGCGGCGTAATCCTTCTTGATAAGCCATTGACGGAATCGAAAGAGATCGTCGGCGGAGAAGCGACGGGCGAGGGTGATACCGACCTCTTTGCTGAACTCCTTCAGCTTGGCGAGGTCGGCCCTGTACTTCCATTCGGTCTTGGGGGCCACATCCTTGGTCTTCACGGCGTCGAAGTAGCGGTCGGCCAGATCATCGACCGTGATCGTTGTCTCCGGCGCCTTGTCCATCCCGTTGTCGAGCCGCTGCTGAATCTCGACGGCAAGGCGGCGGGCTTGGGACTTGTTCGAGGTGCGGAGCGTCTCGCAGACCTGTTCGCCCTCGTCGTCCCGGTACTCGGCGGCATAGCGCCGGCCGGTCCGTTGCCGGCCATTCTCGTAATGGATGCGCCGACCGATGGTCACCTGAGTGCCGTCCACTCGTTCGCGTTCAATGAGCTTCATCGAAACCTCCTCGGGTCTTGTCAGAAGTGTAGACCTCTCCGTTCGAGAATTCTGTGCGTCGATTTCCTTCGGCTGTGCCTGAAATCGTTGGTTCGTTTGGCCAGTCCAAGACGGCACGGCCAGCGCGTGCAGGACTTCGTCCGCTCCACCCCGTGGGCAGAAGCCGAGCTCCCTCGGCCCGAACCATTTGGCCGTGCAGCATTGACAGGCCGAATACACCGCCTCGGGCGAGTTCATTGCATGAACTCCTGCACCAGGCGGTCTCGCCAGAAGCGAAGCGGCTTGCCGCGGCGGACGGCGCTTCCGTAACGGCCTTCCGACACATGGCGGTAGAGCGTCGAAAGCTTGAGCCGCAAAAGGCCCGCCGCTTCATCCGGCGTCATGATCGGCGGGAGGCGGCCAAGCGATGTCTCAAGCTCGGGTGTGGTAAGTTTTCGATTCATGATGATGCCCAATGCCTCGGCGTTCCATAAGGTCTGTGTCGTCTGTTAGCATGAATGCTAACACTCCATTCAAAAAAAACTCAGCTCGGTGCGGTGGAGTCACTCCCAGCGCCCGGCGGAACCACGACCGGCCGTCCATCCCGAATGCGCATCCATTGAAGCTCCGGGGCGGTGGCCCGCTCACGCAGGGCGTCGCCGAAACGGATTGGCATGAACTCGCGAGTCGGGTGCGTCACGAGTCGCAGATTGCGGCACCGGATGATGGCCGCCGTCTTCGACACCCCGCATCGCTTCATGACCTGGGGCAGGAAAATCGTTCGCCATAGCCATTCCGAGCGGATGGTCGGCATCATCAACTCGGTCAGGCAATAATCGGTATCAAGTTCCTCCGCCTGGCAAATCCCGATCAACTCACGCTCCAGAACGGGAATTGGCATGAGGAATGCGGCGGCGAAGCGGTCTGCCTGCCGCTCCAGCCGTGTGGCCTGGAGATAAGGAAGCTCAAGGGTTTCGTGGAACACCTCGGCATACTTTCGGTGCAGGAGAACATGTGCCAACTCGTGGGCACAGGTGAACCGGAAACACCCTTCGTGCGTCACCCGTTCGGAGACCAGGATCTCCCGATCGCGGACGAAGGCCGCGCCAAGGACGTCTTCGCCAATGTACGACAGGTCCGCTACGCCGAAGCGAATGCCCAAGGGCGCCTCGATCCACTGCTCGACGGGAATAGGGGCGGGAACCTCCCGAAGGCCGAGCTTTTCGCAGCACTGCTCGATGCACTTCCAGGCCGCTTGGTCGGTCCGCAGAAGGCCGGGCATGGGCTCGAATATGTTTCCAAATGCCTGATGAGGCATGTCGCGGTGCTCCGCTTATTTGGGCTTCCGTTTGGATATTTGGGCTGCATACTTGATCAGGTCATCCCACTGGGCGGACGACGAGAGCCCCCGCGCCTTGCGCAGCAGCTCGGGAACTTTCTCGGCGGCGAGCGGGTCTTGCGTGGCAATTTCTTCGACAATCGTAGCGGCCCGGCTCCAGCCGGATCGCAGGTCCGCCTCGGGGATGTCGTATTGCCGACTGATCCTGAGGAGCAGGTCGTCGGAGGGCCTTCGCCGGCCCTTTTCAATGTCGGTCAGGTGCGGCGGGGTGATGGCCAAAAGCCTGGCCATCTCGCGGAGGCCCTTGTGAAGCACCTCCATGCGCCGGGAACGCAGGACTTCCCAAATCTCTCGCGGGCCTTGTGGCGGATTCCTTCGAGCCATCAAACCGATCCTCGTGTTCGCTAATATGCTAACAGTCGAATCCCGCGAGGTCAAGCGACCTCTCCGGTTTTTCTCAAAGATTCTCCGCAGCCCCTTGCCGGAGGGGAAAGAAGGGGGCGGGGGAGGCTTGGAACCGGCGGCGTGCGGGGGTTCCGAAACCAGACCGGCCGATAGAGGGAAGCGATCGGCCGCACTGTCGTCCTCCTTTCGAGCGAGCACCGGAGTGGTCCCGACGGGGCAAGCGAATCGACCGACTGGCCGTCCATGTCCCTGAGTAGATCCCGCCTAACGCACCGGCCGCCCCGGACCGGCCATAACGGCTTCATGGGGAGCCGGGTGTCCAACCACATGCAACTGCAATTTGACTGGTCCGCGGCGGCCGATGAGGCCCCGTCGATCGCGTCATTGGAACAGGCTTCGATCCGCCCGAATGGGCCGGTCCCTTCTCGAACGGAATTCGACGGGTCGGCGAGACAATATTCGGTAACGGTTTTCGCCCTGCGCTTCGCGGAGTTGATAGCGACAGACCCGAAGGGCCGGTTCGACTTTCAATCGGTGGCCTGGTTCGCCCGCAAGATGTTCGGCCACGCCGCCGGACATGCACGCGATGCCTACGACGCCGTCGAGGCCGGGATGAATATCTTTCTCCAACGCATCGGCCTTGACGTCGCCGACGTGCCGGCGGCCATGGAGTTTCTGTTGTCGTTGCATGACCGGATGCCGCGGCAAAGCCGGCGAGACGAGCGGCAGATCGAGCTTCAACAGTTCAGCACGCCCCCGGCCCAGGCCCTGCTCGTGGTGACGGCGGCGGCGCTACGTCCGGGCATGGCCGTGCTCGAACCCAGCGCCGGGACCGGCAACATCGCCGTCTTGGCTCGCCTGGCCGGGGCCGAGGTCGATACCAACGAGATTGACGAGCGGCGTCGGGGCCTGCTCCGGCTCCAGGGCTTTTGGGCGACGGCATTTGACGCCGAGCGGCTCGACAACCTGTTGCCGCCCGAGAAGCGCTATGACGCCGTCGTGATGAACCCGCCCTTCTCGGCGACCGGCGGCCGGGTCCGTGGGCACAAGACGGAGTTCGGGGCCCGCCATGTCGAGCAAGCCCTGCTACGACTTCGGCCCGGCGGGCGATTGGTCGCCATCGTCGGTCGAGGCATGGCCCTGGACCGGCCGAAGTTCCGGGGCTGGTGGGAAGCCATCGCGCGGCGCTATCACGTCCGGGCCAACATCGGCATCGATGGAAGGGCTTATGCGAGGTTTGGCACCACCTTCGACAACCAGCTCATCGTCATCGACCGCGACGGGCTGACCCCAAGCGAGTCGAATGTACTCACCGCGAGCGGGCTTTCGCTCCGTGACGCGTTTGAGGTAATTAGAGAGCTGTCACAGGAGGATATTCATGGACGAGTTCGTCAACACGAGCAGGCAACAAGCGGCACAGCTACTTCGCACCCTGTTTCTGCAGGAGCCGGACGGAACGACCGATCCGGTGCTCGATCTGATCTCGCTGACGCTGGAGGACGGGGCAGGGGGACTGGTGGCGGCACCGGATGTTCCGGTGACGACGGAGCAGTGGTTGACCTGGAACCGGCTGACGCTCCATCAGAGGGCGGCGGTGAGTCGAATGCTTACGCGGGAACTGGAACAGGAACGCACGCCGCTTCCGATGGAGCCCGAAACGCTCCGCCCGTGGGCAGCGAGTCTCCTCCTGGCGACGCTGGACCGGCTGGGGATGAAGTAGGACAACTCGAAGCCGGGGGACAGGCTCAGGCGCTTCGTATCCAGGCGGGGACCGTCTTTGCCGAGTATCGCGTCCAGAAGGCCATCGTGCGAGGGTCGCAGCCGCATCCAGCGCATGTCGTGGAATCGACGGCGATGGCCTCAGTGGAGCCGCCGGACTCGACTTACCAACACCACCTTCCGAGTGTGGTGATCGCCGAGGGTCGCATCTCGGACCTTCAACTGGAGGATGTCATCTACGCCGGGCAGGCGACGGAAGTGCTGCTCCCGGATGGATCTCGCAAGGGCCACTGGAACGGCGACGGCACGGGAATCGGCAAAGGGCGGGAGGCTTACGCATTCTTCTTCGACCAACTTCAGCAGGGGCGGGGTAAGCACGTTCACATCTCCGCGTCGCACCAACTCTGCGCCGATGCCGAGCGTGACCGCGATGCCGTGGGCGTACCGCTTCCCATCATCCATCAGGCCCGCTTCAAACCGACCGAACCGATCCCCGCCGAGGCCGGCATTCTCTTTACGACTTACACGATGCTCAGCACCGATTTTGACGGCGAGCGTCCGCGCTTCAAACAACTGACCGACTGGCTCGGCCGCGAATTCGACGGCGTCATCGCCTTTGACGAGGCCCACTTAA
>CAYPXR010000078.1:0-32296 GCA_964414585.1 uncultured Planctomycetaceae bacterium | reverse complement strand
CGTACGCCAACGAGCGCGAGGTCTATCTGTTGCGGTTGGCGCGGGGCATCGACGTCGCCGTGTTTGGGATGCGGCCCGGCCGGCGACTGCCGATCGAGAGCTATTTCGGTTTTGTCGTGGCCCGCAACCGGGTGCCGATCGGCTATGGCGGGGGCTGGCCATTCATGCAACGTTGTGAGATCGGCGTCAACATCTTTGATGAGTTCCGCGGCGGTGAATCGGCGCTGGCGTTCGCGCAGGTCCTCCGCGTCTACCGTCATCTGTTTCGGCCCGCCTATTTCACGGTGGATCCCTTCCAGTTCGGGGCCGGCAATACCGACGCGATCCGATCCGGCGCCTTCTGGTTTTATTACCGGCTGGGTTTTCGTCCCATGGACCCGAGAACAGCGAGCTTGGCCGAAGAAGAGCATCGCCGCCTTTCAGGCGGACGGCGTTATCGATCGCCGCCGTCCGCGCTTCGCCGGCTCGCGCGGGCGAAACTTCGATTCGACCTGCCATCGGCGCGCAACGCCGGTCGAAATGCGCCGGAGATTATCGATATTGGTCTGGCGGTGACGCAGTGGATCGGAAAGCGATTTGCCGGTGATCGAGAAAAGGCGGAGGCATGGGCCGTCCGGCGAGCGATTAAGTCTCTAAGGGTCGTCGGCTTGTCGCGATGGCCCGTCGAAGAGCGAGCGGCCTTCGAAAGGCTGAGTCCGCTCGTGGCCATGTCGCCGGATTCGACCCGTGGGCAAGACGCTGATCGCCCCGCGCTCATTCGCCTGATGCGTGCCAAAGGAGGCGCGACGGAACGGTCCTACGCCCTGCAACTTCAATCGCACGATGGTTTCAGGGCGATTCTGGAAAGAGCCGCCCAGGCCGGATCGCGCATCGGCAGTCGCGTTAAGCCTTGACGATCTTTTCGCGTCCCGTGCGCACGCCGACGGTCGCATTTCGTGAATCCACGACGAGCTTGCTGTTGCGGACGATCATGTCGTAGTCGTACGCCGAATGATCCGTCGAGATCAGCACGGCGTCGTAGCGCTTTAGCGACGCGGCCGTGAGTGGGACGGATTTCAAACCCAGATCGTGTTCGCGGCCGCGATGGGTCTTGGGAATGTGCGGGTCGTTGTAGTCGACCTTGGCGCCATGCTCGCGGAGGAGTTCGATCAATTCAATGCTGGGGCTTTCGCGCAAATCGTCCACATCTTTCTTGTAAGCCAGGCCGAGGACCAGCACGCGCGAGCCGGAAAGCGGCTTGCGACGCTTGTTCAGCGCATCCGACAACTTGGTGACGACGTATTCCGGCATGGCGGTGTTGATCTCGCCGGCCAGTTCGATGAATCGCGTCGGCTCGCCATACTGCCGCGCCTTCCACGTCAGATAGAATGGGTCGATCGGGATGCAATGCCCGCCGAGGCCGGGGCCGGGATAAAACGCGGAGAATCCGAAGGGCTTGGTCTTTGCCGCGTTGATCACTTCCCAGACGTCGATGCCCATCTTGTCGAAGAGCACCTTGAGTTCGTTGACCATCGCGATGTTCACGCACCGGTAGACGTTCTCGACGATCTTCGCCGCCTCGGCGATCTCGCAGGTCGAGACCGGCACGACGCGGCTGATCGCGCCCGAGTAAAGTGCGACGGCGAGCCGGCGGCTCTTCGCGTCCAGACCACCGACAACTTTGGGAATCGTCTCCGTTGAATAATCTTTGCGACCCGGGTCCTCGCGCTCCGGGCTGAAGGCCAGAAAGAAATCGCGCCCCGCCTTGAGCCTGCCGCCCTGTTCCAGAATCGGCTTGACGAGTTCGCGGGCCGTGCCGGGGTAAGTCGTCGACTCCAACACGATGAGCTGTCCGCGGCGCAGCGTTTTCGCGACCGCCTGTGCCGTCGACTCGACGTAGCTCATGTCCGGGTCGCGGCTCTTGGACAGCGGCGTCGGCACGCAGATGATGATCGCGTCGGGCTTGCGCAGCTCCTTGAAATTCGCCGTCGCGCGGAAGCGCCCGGCGCGGAGGAGCCCCTGAATCATCGAGTTGGGAATGTGCTTGATGTAGCTCTTGCCGGCGTTGAGCATCCTGACCTTGGCCGGGTCGATGTCGAAGCCCAGGCAGCGAAATCCGGCGTTGGCGAAGGTCCGCACCAGCGGCAGGCCGACGTAGCCCATGCCCATGATGCCGACGAGGGCCTTCTTCCGGCGAATTTTGTTCTCCAAAGCGGCAATATCCAAAGGCGTCTCCTTAGATCAAACGTCCTGTCCGCGGTTAGGCGGGCACAAGATTAGAAAGGACGCGAGAATCCGAGGCAAGCGGACTGGGAATCAAGTCGTTCCGACCCCCCTGCCGACGATCCTTAAATGCTCGACACGCTCTGGCCCTATTTGGGCGACATTCAAAAGTTGGTGCCCAGCCACTGGACCGGCGTCGTCGTTGCCCTTGCCGCGGTGCTTTGCGGCGGCATCATCGGAGTCGAGCGGCAACGGGCACGCAAGCCCGCCGGCATGCGCACGCTCATCCTCATCTGTTTCGGTTCCGCGATCTTCACCCAGGGATCGGTCCTGATGACCACCGATAAGGGTGATCCTTCGCGCATCGCCGCGCAGATCGTCACGGGGATCGGCTTCCTGGGTGCGGGGGCCATTATCCAGGAAGGCGGCCTGCTCATCGGCATCACCACCGGCGCCAGCATCTGGGCGACCGCCGCCGTCGGCGTCATCGTCGGAAGCGGTCACATCGCCGCCGCCCTGTTCTTTACGATTCTCATCTTCCTCGTCCTCCGCATGTCGAAATTGCTCGACCGTATCGCGCTGGGGCCTTGTCACTACAAGACGCTCCAAATCGACTACGAGTCCGACGGCGGCCGGACCCGGCTCACCATTCAAACCATGCTCGAAGAGTTCCTGCAGGAGGGCAGGGTTCATTTCGAAGAAGGCGAAGGTCCCCAGGGCCGGGCGATTCTCAAATACTGCGATGCCCACCCGGACCACCATCCGTTCATGAATGAGCTGCTCGCCCTGAAGGCCGTCATTCGCTTCTCGCAAACCTGATAATCGCCCCCGCCCGCGTTTTTGAGGCTGATAGTCGCGGTCGGGCCTCGGCCTCCCGACCATGCTGTCGCGAATTTCATCCGGCGTTCCTTCCGCCCGGCAGGCAGACTCCGCCGATGCACTATGCCGGAAGTGTTCGGTTCGACATCGAACAAATCTACAGGAGCCGCGACATGTCTACGCCAATTACCAACGGAGGCGGACGGCGGCATTCGGAGGGCGTGGGAAAGACGATTCAGTTCTACGGCCGTCTCGCCGCGGCACTCGTGGCGGGAGGTGTGTTCGCGGTCCTGGCGTATGAATCGCCGGGAGGCGCGAATCGTGGGCCGAAAAAGACTTCCACAACGGCCGATCGGCAGGATGCCGTCACGGAGGATGGCGTCCTGCCGCTACTGAACGAACGTCGCGCGCGCGTGGAAACGGAGGATGCCGTCGGCCTCGCGCGCACGAAGAGCCGGGATCCGTCACGGACGACGATCCCGGGAACCGGTGATCTTCCCAACTACGGTCAGGGAGGAATCACTCGCGCCGATCAGGATGAGGACCTGCTTCGCCACACGACTGCGGCGCCGCATTCCCGCGGACCGCCTGGGGAATGAGGGGGGAGAAATAGCGAATGACCAATAGCGAATAGCGAATTTTGGAAACCGCGTAGCATCTCCTTCGCTATTCGCTATTCGCCATTCTTAATTCATCCCGCCCCGGCATCACATCAAACAACTCGTCGTCCCGCATCGTCGCCAGCTTCAATGCCCGCGCTTCAGATTCCTTGCCGTCGGGCAACGACACCATTCCGAGACCGGCCTTCGACAAACGAATCACGACGCTGTGCCCCGTCGACTTGTTGGAAAAAATGGTCTCGACCGGCTTGGTGTCGGATTCCACCATCCGCAGGTTGAGGCGGCCGAGCGTCGCGCCCGTCGCGGCCTGGATGCCGTCGAGCATGGCGGCGAATTGCGAGTTGAGCGCCGCTCGATGGATCGCCAGCAAATCCGATGATCCCGATGCAAGGCCGAGTTCGGCGAGGGCGCGCTGCCCGATGCGATAGCCCGCGACCGCGCCGGGATCGAGCCGGCCGTGAAGCGCGCGAATCGATTGCAGGTTGCGGTTGACGCTCGTCTGGCCGGTGGCGCGGAAGGTCAGGCTGGCCCAGAAGCTTTCCCATTTCACTTTGCCCAGGCCGTCGGTCGGTCGGATGACGTGGGCGTTAAGAAACCAGTGCGCGGGCCTGGTCAACTCAATCGAGGCGATGCCCTTGGCGTCGGTGCGCGTTTGCGAAGCGTAATCGTCCGCCTTGCGGTCTTCGTGACCGGCGGCGACGTTCACATCGGGCCAGGGGTAGCCGTCAAAGAGGACTTTGACCTTGACCTTCTGCCCGGCCTTCCAGCCGCAGGGGTTGGTCAGCGGCACGATCTCCAGGCGATGGCCGAGCGGCGTTGAAAAGCCGTCATCTTCCTCCTCCGCGGGCGAGACTTCGATCATCGTCTTGGCGAACTTGGTGTACTCTTCAACAACGGTTTCAGCCGCGGTCGCGGCGTGAAGCCGGCTTTTCTGAAAGGAGGCGAGCGCCGACTCGGCGCGCTCGGAGCGGAGATACTCCTCGAATTTCTTCGGCGTCATCTCAATGGGGTTTGGCGACAGCGCGCAACCGATGACGTGAAGACCGGCGCCGGCGATCGGACGGCGGACGGAGAGCCCTTTGTCCTGCGGTTTGTAGCCGGTAACGGAAACGGTCTTGTCCCCGACGCGGTCGACGAACTGCGCGACGCGCGAAGCCTCGGTGGCCTTCTCGCCGAGCGGAAATACTTCGCCGGTCACGAAGGAGAGCCAGACGACGTCGCCGTCGTTGGCGGTGGACCTGTCGGCAATGAGCCAGGAGTCATGGGCGCTGGCGAGGGAGGGAGTGAAGGGCAAGGCCAGCGCCCAGACCGCCTGGGTGAACAGGAATGCGAACGGCCGGGTTTTCACAATCTTCGACATCCGTCCCACTCGCTGCGACGAGGGTTTATACCCAGGAGGCCGGGGCCGGTGGCAGCCGGGTCGGGGCGGTTTTGATGTCATGGGATGGGCGGTGCACGCCGGATCGACTATGCTAATAGCGCTTTGCAGCGGTCTTGTTTTTTTGGGGATATTCAAATCATGGTGGCGAAACTCAACAAATGGATTTTTCTCCTGATTCTTGCGGGGAGTTTCGCAACAGCCGGCTGCGAGACCGTGCCGCAGGTGCCGCCGCCGGAAGCGGTCCTGGCGGGGACGTGGACGCTGACCCCGGAACGGAAGGACCTGGGCTTTTCGCGCAAGCAGTTGGTTTTTGACGGCAATGGCGTTCTGACGCAGATCTCGACGGAAACCGCCTCCCTCCTCGGCGACCCCACCACGATCATCGAGAAAAACCTGCAACTTCATTCCGTCGTCAGCGGGAAGGCCGTCGAAATCCTCATGACGCCGAAGACCTTCCCCGGTGACGGTGTGTTCAAATTCAACGGAACGTTCAGCGACGACTTTCTGTCGGCCAATGGAACATTGAGCACGGAAGTTCAGATCATCTTCACTAACACCACCGTCAGTACGCAGCAGGGCAACGCGACGCTGATGAAAAACCCAGCCTAAGAGCGGCAAACCTATGGCAGGCCGAAAGGTCGCCGCTATTTTGGATAGACACTCGCCGCGCAGTGCACCGCGCCGTTGCGCCGCTGGCTCTCGGCGCTGAGGATGGGCACGACTCGGACCTCGGGGCCCAGGATTTGTTCAAATGCTTTTTGTGCCGTGGAGTCGTACGCGTCATAATAACCGCCGAACGCGGGCATCAGATACATCCCCCTGGCCTGAATTCCGTTGACATAATTAATGCTCCGCTCGGCCTCACCGAGGCTGGGAATGCCGACGACGCGCCAACCGAGATCGGCAAGCTGCTGGTGCAGCCGCTTGCGGTCGGCGTCGCGACGGCGGATCGCGGCGACGTATTCGGCAAAGTTGGGGTCCGTCGGCGTCGCGCCCGCCGACTCCGTCTCGGCAATCACAAGATCGAGTGCCAGGAGAAATCGCTGAAGATGACCCGCGCCGGAATCCGCCAGGCTCTTGCTGAAGTGCCGCGCCAGCGATTCGGGGAATGGCCCCTGCTGCCGCGCGCCATGAAAAACCTTCCGGTCGAGCAGGTCGATTGCTTCACGAAAATGTTCATGGGTCATGGCGGAACCGATGGACCGGGCATCGTCCTCTGTCAGCAGCCCCGCCGTCTGAAGCGTGCCGACGCCGGTGAGAACCATCGATTTCGAAATGCCTGGTGTGTCGTTGACAAAAGCGACCAGCTCATCGCCGACCGCGCGGACGGTAAGTTCGTAATCAATGTGGTAGGAGACGGATGGGAGCACGACGCAGCGATCGACGCCCATCTCGACGCGAAAAGCGTCGATTGCCTGATCGCGCGAAAGGCCCATGGCCGTGTTGCGATAGATCTCCGCCTCGCCGATGAGCAGCGTCCGCTCGCCCGTCTTCGGATGACGAACGGCCATGAGGTCGCCGCCCTGAAAGATGAGCGGCGATTGGATGACGCTCAGCCCCGCGGCGGCCCATCCATCGGCCATGAAGGATTCGCCGGGGATGAACGTCGAGCCGTCGTCGCCGCGGCTGGTGTACCGCGGCACGAGCGTGACGACGCGCCGCTTGACGGTCGTGTCCGATTCGATCACGCCGGGCTTGCCGTTGTCCTGTGCCCACTGGCCGATGCTCATCGGCTCGGCGATGACGGTGAACCGCTCGGGTCGAAAGCCGGGCCAAAGTCGCACGAGGCCGGTAAGGAGCGTCGTCTGATCGCGCTGCGTGCTGACAAGAAAATTCGCGTCGGGCAGCGCTGCGGAAAGCTGGCGGATGATGTCGAGCGCCCCGCCGTCGCCAATGCCATGCCAATATTCGCCTTTGGAAAGCTGGACGCGGACGAGGCCGATCTCTTCCTCGCCGCTTTCCGTGACCAGTCGAAAACCGTTCGCGCTTTTGGCGAATCGAAAACCGGCGGCGGACAATTCGCCGCGAAGCGATTCGGCGGATGAGCCCGAAGTGAGGCGATCCGCGATGTGCTTGATGATGGCGTGGCCGTTTCCGTCTTTGGCGGCCGGCAGATAAAAGGATTGGAGGAGATCGACCGGCAGACCGACCGATCGGAGCGTTTCGGTGTCCGCCGCCGCGTCTTTTCCGAATCGCGCCGGCCCGATGAACTCGATCGCCTTTGCAAGCGTCGGCAGAAGACCGTCGGAGGCCAGTCGCACCGCGACAGGATCGGCGCCCTTGCGGATTTCCGGCGGTGCGCCGGCATCCGGTTCATCGAAAGGCCATTTTCGGCCGGCATTTTCCAGGATCGGCGTTCGCCAACCTCGAAGCGGCGGCCGCTCTTCCGGCAGCGATTGGCGATAGACGAGAATGTCGTCGGCCAACTTCGGCGTGACGATTTGAACGTCGCCGGCGGCGGGTGATTGCGCGCGGGCGACGACGGTCGCGAGGGTGAGAGCGATGACCGCGAACGTAAGGGGCTTGTTCATCGCTTTGCCCTCACGGCCTGGACGATAAGGATGATCGCCGCCAGCGAACAGACGGCGATGGCGATGGCGACAAGCATGGGCCAGATCGTATCGGTCGGCACGGAGATGTTTTCCAAACCGTCGATCGGCGGCGGCTCCATCGAAACCGGAGCGGTGGTCGGATTCGAACCGTCCGGCACCACAACGCGGAATTGCTGCTCGTAGGAGTTTCGCAGAATCCGGTCGCCCACCCGTCGCAGGTAGTCCTCCGGCAGGTTCAAATCGCCCAACGTGTGACGACCGACGGGAGCGCTCCGCAGGTTGTTCAGAATCTGGTCCTGGATGGAGGGTTGGGAAGTCTGGGCGAAAATGGAATGGGGAATCGTCAGTGCGACAAATGCCCCAGGGAGGAACAACCAGGTGAAACTTCCGCGGTGAGGGACTTTCATTAGAAATGCAATCATACCCCGTTCGACGAACTCAACGAGTCCGCTAGGTACTCCACCAGGTGTCGGGCATGCGCGCCGGTATGGTGTTGGATCTGGTGGCGGCAACTGAAGCCGGAGACGGCGATGGCGGCGTCGCCGCGATTCCGCACGGCGGGGAAGAGCCGCTCTTCGCCGATCGCCTTCGAGACGTCGTAGTGTTCGCGCTCGTGACCGAAGGAGCCGGCCATGCCGCAGCAGCCGCTGTTGATCAGCCCGGCCTTGTCACCGAAGACCGATCGCAGAACGCTCAGGGCGTGCTCCGTGCCGACGAGCGCCTTCTGGTGGCAGTGGGCGTGGTAGAGCAAGGCTTGAGGCTTGAGACTTGAGGCTTGAGGAGCGTCGAAACGCTGGGCTAGAAAGGTTTCGATCATGACGGCGCGCTGCCCGATTCGTTTCGCGGCATCCGTGCGGACGAACTGGGGGAATTCATCCGCAAACGTGAGGACGCAGCTTGGCTCCGTGCCGACGATGGGGATGTTCGACTCGGCCAGCGGCGCGAGGATCGCGGCGTTTTGTTCGGCAAGTCGTTTCGCCTCGTCGAGCAAGCCCTTGCTGATCGCCGGGCGTCCGCAGCAGACCGTCGGCGGGACGATGACCTCATAGCCAAGCGCTTCAAGGACGCGGACGGCGGCGATGCCGACTTGCGGGGTAAAGTAGTTGGTCCAGGTATCGACGAAGTAGACGACGGGCCGGCCGGTTGGCGTCGATTCATGCTGCAAGAACCAGTCTCGAAACGTCTGGCGTGCGAATCGCGGTGGCGGTACTCGGCGGTCGATGCCGAACAGGGCCTCCATCAGCCGGCGGGCCGGAGCCGATTGGGCGATCCAGTTGGAGACCGGCGCGAATTGGCTTCCGAGTTCCGCCCAGGTCGACGTCGCGGCGATGATGCGGCTGCGGAGCGGCGCGCCGAGGCGATCGTTGCGCTGCGAAAGCCATTCGGCCTTGAGCTTGGCCATGTCCACTCCGGTCGGGCATTCCGTCTTGCACGCCTTGCACGACAAGCAGAGATCCATCACATCGTCAAGCGCGGGATCGCTCAGACCGTGGAGCAAGCCTTGATCGGACAGTGCGAGCCGCAGCGCGTTGGCCCGGCCGCGCGTCGTGTGCATCTCGTCGCCGGTCGCCATGTAAGACGGGCACATCGTCCCGACGAGCTTCTGGCGACACTGACCGACGCCGCTGCACATCTCGGCAAGGCCGGACATGCCGCCGTAAATGGAGAAATCAAGGTGGGTTTGGCGGTCCAACGCTGTCGGGGATCGTACTGTGTTCGCGGCGTCATCCGGCGCTCCCCCGCCACGGCGGATCTCCGACTTACGGTCGCGGCTCTGATCGCATTCTTCCTGCGGGACGTAGCGGAGATTCTCCAGCATCGGCAGCGGGTCGACGATCTTGCCGGGGTTGAGGATGTTCTGCGGGTCGAAGGTTTTCTTGATCCTGCGAAAGGCCTCCATGATCCGCGGGCCGTACATCTTTTCCAGCCAGCACGAGCGCAAGATGCCGTCGCCATGCTCGCCCGTCATCGTCCCGCCGAACTCCAGCGCGAGCGAGCTGATGCGGTCGGCGATGCGGTACATCTTTTGCACGTCGCCGGCCTGGCGGAGGTTGAGCACCGGTTTCACGTGCAGGCAGCCGACGCTGGCGTGGGCGTAGTAGCTGGTTTCGCGGACGCCCTCCTCCTCGTTGATCTGCATGAAGCGGGCGATGTAGTCTCGCAGGCGATCCGGCTCGACGGCCGTGTCCTCGACGAAGTCGTAGGCCTGCCGGTGACCGGGGCGGGACATGAGCAGGCCCAGTCCGCTCTTGCGAATGTCCCAGAGCGCGGCCTGCTGGGCCGGATCGACGAATATCGGCCAGGCGTAGCCCATGTTGCGGCTTTTCAATTCGGCCGCGACGGCGGCGAGGCGATTCTGGAGCGACGCTGCATCGTCGTCGAACAATTCAATGATGAGCAGTCCGCGCGGATCGCCCTGAACAAGTGACGTATCCTTTTGCTTCGCGGGATGATCGCGGGCGGCATCGAGGATGATCTTGTCGAGCAATTCGACGGCGGCGGGGCGGTGCGTCAAAGCCGTCGGCGTTGCGGCCAGCGATTCGAGCAGATCGGCAAAGTGCGCGGCGACGAGCCCCTTGTATTTCGGCAGGGGCACGAGCTTGAGGACCGCGCCGACAACAATGGCCAGCGTCCCTTCGCTCCCGCAGATGATCGTCTCGACGTTGATGCGACCGTTGGCGTCGCGCAGGCGATCGAGCGCGTAGCCGCCGTTGCGGCGCATGACGGTGGGAAAACGGGAAGAGATTTCGCGCGCCTCATCGGTCAGGATTTGACGTAAAGTCTTCTCACAGCGATCGGCCAGCGGGTTATCGCCAATGACGAATGACGAATGACGAATGACGAAAGGACGTGGCGACTCTTCTTTCGTCATTCGTAATTCGCAATTCGTAATTTCGCCGCCCCAGGTTTGCCTCGATCCGTCCGCCAGCACGACGTCCAGCGCAAGGACATGATCGACCGTCCGCCCATACATCACGGAGTGCGCGCCGCAGGAATTGTTGGCGATCATGCCCCCGAGGGTCGCGCGGCTGCTGGTGGCGACGTCCGGGGCGAATTGAAGTCCGTGCCGCGCGGCCTCGCGATTCAGTTCGTCCAGGACAATGCCGGGCTCGACGAAGGCAAGCCGCACCTCGGGTTCAATCAACATGATGCGGTTCATGTAGCGCGAGCAGTCGAGGATGATGCCACGATTGACCGCCCCACCTGCCAGCCCGGTGCCGGCGCCGCGCGCCGTCAGGGGGACACCGTGCCGGGCGCAGGTCCGCACGACGGTTTGAACATCCTCAACGTTTCGCGGAAAGACGACGCCGTCGGGCACGATTTGATAGATGCTCGCGTCGGCGGCGAAGAGGGCCCGTGAGAGCCGGTCGTTGCGCGCGTCGAGGCGGTGATTTGCTAATTCATCCACAACAGCAGTGGCGGCGGGGAATGACGAATGACGAATTACGAATGGCAAAAGGGGAGAGCCGCCACCTGGTTTCCGTAATTCGTAATTCGTCATTCGCAATTCAAAACGACGGGCGCCGCACGACGGGATAGCGCGCGATTGCCCAACTGCCCACAAGCCGCCATGAAATCCCGCCCCTTCGTCACGCGGCGCTTGCAGAATTGACCGGCGGCTTCGAGCTGGTCGAGAAATCGCCACACTTGGTCTTCACTCGGCGCTTCAAACGGCGACTCGCGACGCGGGTTGTAGGGAATGACGTTGACGCAGCAGCGTACCGGTCGCAGGTATTCGGCGAGCTGCCCGGCGTGTTCGCGGGCGTCGTTCACGCCGGGGATCAGCACATACTCGATCATGAAAAACTGGCACTTCCGCAGCGGATAAGCGAGCAGCGCTTCGCGGAGCATCGCCATCGGCTCGACGCGATTGATCGGCATGATCCGCGAACGAATCTCATCGTTCGGAGCATTGAGCGACACGGCGAGGTTGATCCGCCGCCAGCCGAGGGCCGCGAGCTTGCGGATGCCTTCGACGCGGCCGACCGTGGAGATCGTGACGTGCGACATGCCCATCGAAAGGCCGGCGGGGTCGGTGAGGATGCGGACGGCTTGGATGACGTCTTCGAAGTTGTCGAACGGCTCGCCCATGCCCATGAAGACGACGTTACGGATGTCAGCGTGAAAATGGCGTCGCGCGGCGACAACCTGACCGACGATCTGTGCGGCGGAGAGCTGCGCGAGCTTGCCGAGCTGGGCCGTCTCGCAAAAAGTGCAGCCCATCGCGCAGCCGACCTGCGACGAGACGCAGAGTGTCTTCCATTGTCGGCCGCGACCGGCCATGGGGATGATGACGCTTTCGGTCTCGAGGCCGTCGGGCCGGCGCTGAACAAATTTGATGAGGTCGCCGTCGCGCTGTTCGCGGACGACGGGGAGAATGTCGGCGCGAAGCGAACCGCCGCCGTCTTCGCCGCGAATGACACGGGCATACTCCCGGCGCAGCTCGACGATCCGGCCCTTCGGCGGTTGAACCGCCTCGCAGATTTCCTTGAAGGTCTTGCCGAGAATATCCAAAGTCAGAGCCGCGACCGTAAGGGAGCGCCGAGTGATCCTTCGAGTGCCGCGCGGCGCTCCCTTACTGTCGCGGCTCTGATCGACTTGCATACATGTTGTATCTTAACCCCACACGGGCAAGCCTGCCTGCGTCAGGCTACAATACGCCTCGAATGTCCGGGTCCTACGACATCATCGTCATCGGCGGCGGCCACGCGGGTGCGGAGGCGGCGTGGGCGGCTGCGCGGATGGGCGTACCGACGCTCATGGTCACGATGGACCGCGCGGCGATCGGGCGGATGAGCTGCAACCCGGCGATCGGCGGCATCGGCAAGGGCCAGATGGTCCGCGAGATCGACGCCCTCGGCGGGCTGATGGGCCTGGCGACCGACCGCGCCGGCATTCAATTCCGCATGTTGAACCGGCGCAAAGGTCCTGCCGTCTGGGCGCCGCGGGCACAATGCGATCGTGACCTTTATGCAAAGGCCGTGCGGGAGCTTCTTGAAGAAACACAAAACCTCACGATCACCGAAGGCGTCGTTGAAAGCATCGAAACGAAGGATGGCCGCTCAAGCCTCAAGTCGCAGATCGGCCGTGGCGGACCTCAAGTCTCAAGCCTCCGCCTCGTCGATGGCCGGGTACTCCCTTGTCGCTGCGTCATCGTCACGACGGGGACCTTTCTCCGCGCGCTCATGCACTGTGGCGAAAACAAGACCGAAGGCGGGCGCATCGGCGAGGGCAGCGCGATCGGCTTGAGCGCCACGCTCGCATCGCTGGGATTGGAACTCGGTCGCCTCAAGACCGGCACGCCGCCGCGATTGCACAAAGACACGATCGACTACGACCGATTGGAGCTGCAACCCGGCGACGACGTACCCGCGCCATTTTCCTTCATGAACGAGCGGATCACCCAGCGGCAGATCAATTGCTGGATCACCTGGACGAATCCCGATTCGCACGAGTTGATCCGCACGAACCTGCACCGCGCGCCGATGTACAGCGGTCAGATCACTTCGACCGGCCCGCGCTATTGCCCGAGCATCGAGGACAAGGTCGTGCGCTTTGCGGAGAAGGACCAGCACCAGATTTTCCTCGAACCCGAGGGCTACGATAGCGAGCGGATTTATTGCAACGGGATCAGCACGTCGCTGCCGCCGGACGTTCAGGAGCCGATGGTCCGCGCGATCCCGGGGTTGGAAAAGGCCCGCGTCCTGCAATGGGGTTACGCGGTCGAATACGACTACGTGCCGCCCCACCAGACGCAACCCACGTTGGAGACCAAGAAGATCGGCGGACTGTATCTGGCGGGGCAGATCAACGGAACGAGCGGCTACGAAGAAGCCGCAGGCCAGGGCCTCCTCGCCGGCATCAACGCGGCGTGCAGCGTGCTCGGCCGCGAGCCGATCGTGCTGGGCCGCGATCAAAGCTACATCGCCGTGATGATCGACGACCTCGTGACCAAGGGAACGATCGAGCCCTATCGGATGTTCACATCACGGGCGGAGTATCGTTTACTGCTTCGAAGCGACAATGCCGACGCGCGGCTCACGCCGCTCGGCCGCGAGATCGGACTGGTCGATGACGCACGCTGGACGCGGTTTACGCAGAAGCAGGACGCGATCCGCCGGCTTGGCGATTGGTCGCGCTCGCAGCGGCATAACGGGCGGTCGATGGCCGAGTGGCTGGGCCGCACGGATTTGGAAGGCGCGGCGACGATCGATTGGGGGCATTGGCGGTCGGTATTGCCGAGTGAGCTGCTCGCCCATGGCGACGCGCTCCTGGATGAATCGCTCACGGCGATGCGGATCGAGGCGAAGTATGGCGGCTACATTCGTCGCCAGCAGCGCGAGGTGGAGAAGTTCCGTCGATTGGAATCGCGCCGCATCCCCGACGATTTCGATTTCGCGTCGATCACCCAGCTTCGCCACGAAGCGCGGGAAAAGCTCACCCGCATCGCCCCGCGTTCGATCGGCCAGGCCCAGCGCATCAGCGGCATCAGCCCGGCGGATATCGCGGTGGTGTTGCTTTATCTTGAAGGAAGGCGTCGCGCTACGCGCTAGCCGGCCCCGCCGACGCCCCCGGTTCCGTCATCGCGCGAGGATCGAGCAACTTGTCGAGTTCCCCGGCAGGCAGCACTTTTTCATCCAGTGCGACCTGCCGCACCGTCTTGCCGGTCGCATAGGCTTTCTTCGCCAAGGCCGCCGCCTGGTCATAACCAATGACCGGCGCGAGCGACGTACACATCGCCAGGCTTTGCTCGACGAGGGCTTCGGCCCGTTCGACGTCGGCTTCGATGCCGGCGACGCAGCGATCGGCGAAGACCCGCGCGGCGTTGGAAAGGATGCGCGTCGCTTCGAGAAAGTGGTGGATCATCACCGGCATGCCGACGTGCAGATCAAAATTGCCCAGAAGCACCGCGGCCTGGTTGATCGCCGCGTCCGCGCCGATGGCATGGGCGGCTGATTGAATCACCATCTCGCACATCACCGGGTTGACCTTGCCCGGCATGATCGAGCTGCCCGGCTGCGTGGCCGGGAGCTTCACTTCACCGATACCGCAGCGCGGTCCGGAGCCGAGGTGGCGGATGTCGTTGGCGACTTTGATGAGGCTCACCGCGATGGTGCGAAGCAAGCCCGACGCCTCGATGAAGCCGTCCTTGGCGTGCTGGGCCTCAAAGTGGTTGGCGGCTTCGACGAACTCGATGCCGGTCTTCTTGGAGAGCAGCGAGGCAACTTCGCGCCCGAAGTCCTTGTGCGTGTTGATGCCGGTGCCGACGGCCGTGCCGCCGATTGCAAGTTCGCGCAGAGCGGCGATGGCCTTCTTGGCGCGTTGTGCCGACAGGTGCATCTGCGCAGCGTAGCCGGAGAACTCCTGCCCGAGCCGGATCGGCGTCGCGTCTTGCAGGTGCGTTCGCCCGATCTTCACGATCTTGTCAAAGACCTTGGCCTTCTCTTCGAGTTTGCCCGCGAGGTGTTCCAGCGCGGGGATCAATTCTTCCTTGAGCGCCATCGCCGCCGAGACGTGCATCGCCGTCGGGATCACGTCGTTGGAGCTTTGCGACTGATTGACGTGATCGTTGGGGTGGATGTCCTTCGAGCCGATCTGCCCGCCGGCCATCTGCACCGCGCGGTTGGCGATGACCTCGTTGGCGTTCATGTTCGTCGAAGTGCCGGAGCCGGTCTGGAAGACGTCAACGACGAAATGGTCGTCGAGCTTGCCGTCAATGACCTCCGCCGCGGCCCTGGCGATCTGGTCGGTCTTGTCCTTCGGCACCGCGCCGAGCCTGGCGTTGACTTCGGCGGCGCAGAGCTTGATGAGTCCCATCGCCTTGATGAACCGCCGGCCGAGTCGATAGCCGGAGATGGGAAAGTTCTCGACCGCCCGCTGCGTCGACGCGCCCCACAGCGCGTGCGCCGGCACGGTCATCGGTCCCATGGAGTCCTTTTCGATGCGAGTCTCTTGTGGCATGGCTGATACTCCTTACAGATGAAACGGCAGGGTAGTTTAGCGACATTTTCGGCGCGTGCGACGGCTACTCGTATTGCGCCGCCGCCTGGAGCACCTCCGCAAGCTGTCCGCCGTGGACCTGATCGTTGGTCTGAAACCAGAAGGTCAGCTCCGCGCGGTTGCTGCCCAGTCGGCCGAATTCCTGCTGCATGCCGAGATGCTCGACCTGGGTCGGCGTGAAACGGCCGCGCGGGACCTGGAGATCGACCCGAAGGGCCTCGCCCTGATGCGTGATGATGCGACCGATTCGCTTGTTGTCTTCCGTGGCGAGTTCGACGAAGACCTTGCCGGCGTCCCAGTTGACCTTGAGCCGCGGCACGGCCTTGGACGCGCGGCCGATGAAGGTCACCAATTCGACGGGCTTCCAGAGTTTGTTCTGCGTCAGTGGGATCGCTTTTTGCGACAGGTGCCACGCCTTCGCGTCGGTCTTCCACGGCGTCGCCTTGGATTCATCCTTCGCCATGCCGGCGACGTGATGGAGATAGGCGGCCACGGCCTTTGAAAGGAAATCGCGGAACGCCGGTGTGGAGATTTCCTTTTTGTCGTGGACGAGAATGCGCACCTGGTCCATTCCCTCCTGTGCCGGGCGGATACTGACCCGTGAACGTTGGCCGTACGCCTCGATATCGTCGCGATCGTCGAGCGTCTTCATCGCGAGCTTCGACGAAAGCGTCGTTTCCGAAAATGTTCCCTTCGGCACGCGAAAGATGACATCGAGCAGCCATCGCCCGCCGGTCAAAAAATGAGCCAACCACGGCGTCGCGCTTTGCGCCAGCCCCCGCGGTGCATTCGCGACGATCTCCACGTGCGCGCGATCGTTCCAATTCGTTTCTTTCAAACGATTTTTTCCCTGCCGCTCGATCTGCTCGACGATGAAGTTCAGCGCCGCGCCTTCCCATTCCACCGTCTTTCCGTCGCGGCTCGTTCGATCGCGCGTGTGCCAGCGTTCGCCGTCGCGCTGCCAGGGCATCTTCACCGCCGGCTCCTGCTCCTTGCTCCTGGCCTCCGCCGCCAGCGCCGCGGCCGCCGCCTTCTTCGGGTCGTAAATCTCGCGGGCTTGGTGCGGGCCTGCCTTGAGGACCGGGGCCAGCAGACGGCCTGTATGCGACGTCGCGACCTTCGCGATTTCCTCCGGCGTACCCTCCGCGACGATCCGGCCGCCTTCGTCGCCCGCCTCGGGGCCGAGATCGATGACCCAATCGGCCGTCTTGATCACGTCGATATTGTGCTCGATGCAGATGACGCTGTTGCCCAGATCGACGAGGCGGTGCAGCACGTCGAGGAGCTTTCGCAGGTCGTCGAAGTGCAGGCCCGTCGTCGGCTCGTCGAGGATGTAGATCGTCTTGCCCGTCGAAGGGCGGCCCAGCTCCGCCGCGAGCTTGAGCCGCTGTGCCTCGCCGCCGGAAAGCGTTGGGGCACTTTGACCGAGCGGCAGGTAGCCGAGCCCGACATCATCGAGCGTTTGCAACAACCGCCGGACTTTGGGCACGTTGATGAAGTGCGCCAACGCCTCGCTGACCGGCATCTCCAGGACCTCGGCGATGTTCTTGCCCTTGTAGCGGACCTCCAGCGCCTCGCGCTGATAGCGTTTCCCTCCGCACGTTTCGCACGGCACCCAGACGTCCGGCAGAAAGTGCATCTCGTAACAGACTTGCCCGAGCCCCTCACAATCGTCGCATCGCCCGCCCGGTCGGTTGAAACTGAAGCGATTGACCGTGTAGCCGCGGACTTTGCTGTCCGGCAGCTTGGCAAAGACCTCGCGGATCAGGTCGAAGACGCCGCTGTAAGTCGCGGGATTGGACAATGGCGAATTGCCGATCGGCTGTTGATCGACGTTGATGACTTTGTCGACGAAATCGAGTCCGACGATCTCGTCATGCGCGCCGGGCGACAATCTCGCGCGATGAATCCTCACCGCGAGGGCCGGGTAGAGAATCTCCGTGATCAGCGACGACTTGCCCGAGCCGGAGACGCCGGTCACGCAGACGAATTTGCCCAGCGGAAATGACGCGTCAATTCCTATTAGGTTGTTCTGCCGAGCGCCACGAACGACGAGCCGCCTTGCTTCCTCATTCGCAGCGCCGTTTCGCCGGTTCGTCGGCACCGCGATCGCGGTTTTCCCGGAAAGGTATTGGCCGGTGAGCGATTCCGGTTGCCGTTGCACCTGTTTTGGCGAACCCTCGCCGACGACGCGGCCGCCGTGCATCCCGGCGCCGGGGCCGAAATCGATCAAGTGGTCGGCTGCCCCAATGACCTCGCGGTCATGCTCGACCATCAAAAGCGTGTTGCCCAGATCGCGCAACCGATGGAGTGCGGCGATCAGCCGGTCATTATCGCGCGGGTGCAGGCCGATCGTCGGTTCGTCGAGGACGTAGAGCACGCCGGTCAGACCGCTGCCGATCTGCGAAGCGAGGCGGATGCGCTGCGACTCGCCGCCGGAAAGCGTCGGCGCGGATCGCCCCAGAGAGAGGTAGCCCAAGCCGACGTCGAGAAGGAAGCGAAGGCGCGAGCGAATTTCGTGCAGAAGTTCGCCGGCAATCTTCAACTGCCGCCGGTCGAGTTTCAGCGAAGTGAAAAATTCCGCCGCCTCCATCAGCGAGATCGCGCAAATGTCGGTGATGGTCCGGCCGGAAAGCCGCGCCGCCGCCGGCTCGTGCCGAATGCGTGCCCCATCGCACGTCTGGCAGGGCACGTCCGTCACCATCTCCTGAAGCCCATAGCGATATTGCCAGGAAATTCGCGTCGCTTCGTCGATCGCCGGGAAGAAACCCTTCCATTGAAATTGCAAAGCGGCGGACGCCTTGATCCATCGATCGCCCAATCCCCACAAGAGTGCATGGCGCTGCGTCGCGGTCAGCTTCAACACCGGCGTCTCCGCATCGAAGCCGATGGCTTTGGCAAGCGCGATCAACATCGCGCGGAGCAGCGGACGTTTTTCGACGGATTCCCAACCGGCGATCGCGCCCGACAGGATCGATTCACCGGGACGGACAATGACCGCCTGATCGCTCGTGCCGCGCTGGATGCCGAGCCCCTCACAACGCTCACACCAGCCGAGCCGCGAGTTAAAGCTGAAATGATGCGGCGTCAGTTCCTCGTAGCTCGCCCCGCATTTTTCGCAAGACAGGTGTTGCGAAAAACGAAGTTCACTTTTTCGTGATGCCTCGTCTTCGCCGACAACGAGTAGCACGCCCTGGCCGAGGGCAAGACCGTGCTCGACGGACTCCGCGATGCGGCCGCGCGACTTGGCGTTGATAACGATACGATCGACAACGAGTTCAACGGTGTGCCGCCGCTTGGCGTCAATTTTCACGTCGTCCATCAATTCGACGATCTCGCCGTCGATGCGGGCACGGATGTACCCCTGCGACTTGCTTCGAGAAAGCAACACCGGCCACGTCTCGCCCATTGCCGGCTCGACCGGAGCGCAGAGCGACCACCGCGATCCTTCGCCCAGCCCCATCACGCGATCGACGATCTCGTCGCTCGTCTGCGTCCCGATTCGCAGATGGCACTTCGGGCAATGCGGTTCGCCCACGCGCGCCCACAGCACGCGCATGTAGTCATAGATTTCCGTCACCGTGCCGACCGTCGAACGCGGGCTCTTGCTCGCCGCCTGCTGTTCGATGGCGATCGCCGGCGACAAACCGTGGACATGATCGACCTTGGGCTTTTGCAACTGGCCGAGAAATTGACGGGCATAGGCCGAGAGCGATTCGACGTAGCGCCGCTGGCCCTCGGTATAGACCGTGTCGATGGCGAAGCTCGTCTTGCCGCTGCCCGAGACGCCGGAGCAGACCGTCATCGCCCCGCGCGGGACGTTGACGGTGATGTCCTTAAGGTTGTGTTCCTTCGCGCCGACGACAGTGATGGAAGGAATGTCAAATAGCGAAGTGCGAGTAGCGAACTGACCGCCCCGCCTCTTTTTTTCGCTATTCGCTATTCGCCATTCGCTATTGGGCCTTTTTCTGCCTTTTTCCGGATCGATGCCAAGCACCGCGCGAAGCGACTGCCCTGTATGGGACTTCTCGCACTGCGCCACCTGTTCCGGCGTGCCTTCGACGACGACCCGGCCGCCCGCCTCGCCGCCTTCCGGTCCGAGGTCGATCACCCAGTCGGCGGTCTTGATCACGTCGAGGTTGTGTTCGACGACGAGCACGGTGTTGCCGGCATCAACAAAGCCGTGCAGCACCGCCAGCAGCCGCCGGATATCCTCGAAGTGCAGGCCCGTCGTCGGCTCGTCGAGCAGGTAGAGCGTGCGGCCCGTCGAGCGCTTCACCAGTTCGCGGGCCAGCTTGATCCGCTGCGCCTCCCCGCCGGAAAGCGTCGTGCTCGATTGGCCGAGCTTGAGGTAGTCGAGGCCCACGTCGTGCAGCGTCGCCAGCATCGTGCGGACCTTCGGGATCGGCTCAAAGTGCGCGAGCGCCTGCTGTACATCCATCTCGAGCACGTCGTGGATGCTCTTGCCCTTGTAGAGAATTTGCAGCGTCTCGCGGTTGAACCGCTTGCCCTGGCAGACCGGGCACTGCACCCACACGTCCGCGAGGAAATCCATCTCCACGCGATTCGCGCCGTTGCCCTCGCACGCCTCGCAGCGCCCGCCGCCGGCCTCGCCCGTGGGGACATTGAAGGAGAACCGCCCCGGCGCGTAGCCGCGGACCTTGCTGTCGGGAAGTTTGGCGTAAAGGTCGCGGATTTCGTCAAAGAGCTTGATGTACGTCGCGGGGTTGCTGCGCGGCGTGCGGCCGATCGGCGACTGGTCGATGTCGATGACCTTGTCGAGATGCTCAATGCCGTCGATGCGATCGTGCGCGCCGGGATGGGCCTTCTCGGCGTCGTTGAGCGCCACGACGAGCTTTTCGCGAAGGATGTCGTTGACCAGCGAACTCTTCCCGCTGCCGGAGACGCCGGTCACACAGACGAAGCGGCCGAGGGGAATGCCGGCATCGATGTTCTTGAGATTATTGTGCCGCGCGCCGCGGACGGTCAGCCATTTCAATGCAGAATCGCAGTCATGGGCCAACACTGAAGACTTAACTCGTTCTTTCGCGGCAGGCATGACTGGTTCAAACTCCCGCTTCCTCTTGTAACTGTTGCAAATCGTCGTTGACGCCCAGAGCCGTCGCCCATTTTCGGAGATAGGGCCAATCTAAGCGGGCTCCCTGAACTTGCACGACCGAAAGTGCATTGTCCCATTGTTTTGATGAGCGGCTCTCTCTTCGCCAAAGGAGTTTCATCAAGACCACGTCTTCTGCGGAAACGAGCCAGAATGCAGGGCCGCCGGGTTCGAACTCAACTTTGCTTCGCCGGGAAAGAACCTGATCAAAAAAAGGGCTATCCGGCAAACAAGAGAGATCGACTTTGAGGGCGCTCGCCGTATCGACCAGATTCGCTATTCCGCGATTGCGGACCGCTTCCATAATTGCTTCCGTACTGGCATAAAACCGGGGGGCCACTTTTTGAGCAAGTTTTGTCCCGACATCGGAGTTCATTCTGAGGCAGATGTCGACGTCCTGGCTTGCATACGGTTGACCGTGAATGCTGCTGGCAATTGAGCCTGTGATGGCGTACAGCACGCCTATCTCGTCCAAGTGGCCGCACACAACGGTCAAAACATCAATGAGCGGGTCGTTTGTCATGATTGTGAGGTCATTCTCTGAAGCCTGGCAATTGCAAAATTCATGAGCGAGTGGGTGGCTCGCGCGCGCTGCCCCATCGTTTGTGCCTGAGCGAGGTACAACTGCATTCGCTGATCAGTCTGTGCCGGGCTGAGATTGCACAGGAGCTCCGACGTCAGTCGTCGCAGCAACATCGCCTTTCTTGTTTGTTCAGCCACGGCGAGTCCTTTGAAGCCTTCGCGAGGCCCGCATCACAACGGGCCGTCGGCTCAGTGGTATTTCAATCGCTTTCTGCCCCGAGAGATACTGCCCCGTCAACGACTTTTCTGATGAAGTAATTTCATCAAAGTCCCCCTCCGCGACGATCTCCCCGCCGCGCACGCCGGGGCCGGGGCCGAAGTCGACGATGTGGTCCGCCGCGCGCATCGTCGCCTCGTCGTGCTCGACGACGATGACGGTGTTGCCCATGTCGCGCAGGGCCAGCAGGCTTTCCAGAAGTTTCTCGTTGTCGCGGGCGTGCAGGCCAATCGACGGCTCATCGAGGACATAGAGCACGCCGACCAGACCCGCCCCGATCTGCCCGGCGAGACGAATGCGTTGCAATTCACCGCCCGAGAGCGTCGGCGCGGTGCGGTCCAGCGTGAGATAATGCAACCCCACCTTGAGCAGAAACTCGATCCGCGTGCGCAGCTCTTTCAACACTTCTTCCGCGACGATCTGCTGCACCGGCGTCAATTTCAATTTCACCAGCGTCGCCTGTGCATCGGCGATCGACATTGAGCAAAGCTCGCGGATGTTCGGACCCTTCGCCTTTCCCTCGACGGCCAATCGCACGCCCATCGCGGCGGAATTCAGCCTCGCCCCACGACACTCCGGGCAATCCCTCCGCCGCATGAACTTCTCGTAGTACTGCCGAACAAATGACGCCTTCGCCTTGCGGTACTTCTCGCGAAGCTCCTCGATGACGCCGGCAAATGGCCCGCCGTGTTTCCAAACGCCGCCGGACCATCGCCATTCAAAAGTGATGTGCCGGTCGCCGGTTCCGTACAGCAGCGCCTTCCGCGCCTTTTCCGGCAGGTCCTTCCACGGCTTGCGGATGTCGAAGCCGACGGCCCGCGCGACAGCGTCGTAGATGTGCCGCCGCCATCGGCCGACTTTCGAACGCATCGGCGCAACGCACGGCGCGAAAAAACTCTGCGACGGATCGGGCACGAGCAGATCGGGGTCGAAGTCCATCAACTCCCCGAGCCCGTCGCATTTCATGCACATGCCCTGCGGCGAGTTGAAGGAAAAAAGCTGCGGCGTCGGCGGCTCGAAGGAAATCGAGCATTTTGTGCAGGCGTATTTCGAGGAAAAGACCTTTTCCGACTTTTCCGCGCTCGCATCCGCCGCGACGATCAGCGTGCCGTCGCCCACGCGCAGCGCGCCTTCGACGGCCTCCGCCAATCGCGATCGTATGTTGGCATCTATGACGAGCCGGTCAATCACGACTTCGATGTCGTGCCGCTGGTTCTTGACCAGTGCGAGGTCCTGTCGCAATTCAACGATCTCGCCGTCCACCCGCGCGCGGATGTAGCCCGCCCGCATGAGGTCGTCGAAGAGATCGCGAAACTCGCCCTTTTGACCGCGCGCGACGGGCGCCAGAACCAGTATGCGGGCGCCGCTCGGCGCTCCCTTGCGGTCGCGGCTCTGATCGTCGCCGAACGCCGAGAGAATTCCCGCGACGATTTGCTCGCGCGACTGCGCCGAGATCGGCCGCTCGCACTTCGTGCAGTGCTGCGTACCGATGCGCGCGTAGAGAACCCGCAGGAAATCGTAAATTGCCGTGACGGTCCCGACCGTCGAGCGCGGGTTCCAGCCCGTCGATTTCTGCTCGATGGCAATCGAAGGCGAGAGCCCCGTGATCATGTCGCAGTCCGGCTTTTCGAGCTGACCCATGAACTGCCGCGCGTAGGACGAGAGCGATTCGATGTAGCGCCGCTGTCCCTCGGCGTAGAGCGTGTCGAAGGCGAGCGAACTCTTGCCGCTCCCGGAAACGCCGGTGAAGACGATCAGCTTGTTTCGAGGCAATGTGAGCGAGACCGATCGCAGGTTGTGCGCCCGAGCCCCCTTGATATCGATCGTCGTCGGTTCCATTCTATCCCCGTCCGTCTCGTCGGCGATGGCGGATTTTATACCAATTCCGGCGGCTTGGACGGCCTTTGTGCATCTCGAATGATTGACGGCCCCGCCGCCGTCCAACTATCATGGTGGGGTTCGGGTTCCCGGCCGCGGTCACGGGCGAGACCCGCTCGGCATTGCCCTCGAACGGAGAAGTCCCATGGCGCGCTTGTACAAGAACATCGTCGAGACCGTCGGTCGGACGCCCCTCGTCCGAATCAACCGCATCATCCAATCCAAGGCGGAGGTCTATGCCAAGCTCGAATATTTCAACCCGTTGTCGAGCGTGAAAGATCGCATCGGCAAGTCGATGATCGAGGCCGCCGAGGCCGCCGGGAAGATCAACAAGAACACCGAGATCATCGAACCGACCAGCGGCAACACCGGCATCGCCCTTGCGTTCGTCTGCGCCGCCAAGGGCTACAAGCTGACGCTGACCATGCCGGAGTCGATGAGCCTCGAACGCCGCGGGCTGCTCAAGGCCCTCGGTGCAAAGCTCGTGCTCACGCCGGCGACCGAGGGAATGCCCGGCGCGATCCGCCGCGCGAAGGAACTCGTCGAGCAGACGCCCGGCGCGTTCATGCCGCAACAGTTCGACAACCCGGCGAACCCGGAGATTCACCGCAAGACAACGGCCCTGGAAATTTGGGAAGACACCGACGGCAAGGCGGACGTTCTCATCTCCGGCATCGGCACCGGCGGAACGATCACCGGCGTCGGCGAGGTCATCAAGGCGAAGAAGCCGGGCTTCAAGGTCATCGCCGTCGAGCCGGAAGAATCACCCGTTCTGACACAGACCAAGGACGGCCAGCCGATCAAACCCGGGAAGCACATGATCCAAGGCATCGGCGCCGGCTTCATCCCGTCGATTCTGAACACAAAGATCTACGACGAAATCATCCGCGTCAACTCAGCGGATTCGATGAACTGGGGCCGCCGCGCGGCGAAGGAAGAGGGCATCCTGTGCGGCATCTCGTCGGGCGCCGCGCTGTGTGTGGCCGATAAGGTGGCCCAGCGCCCCGACAGCCCCGGAAAGATGATCATCGTGATCATCCCCTCGTCCGGCGAGCGCTACCTCAGCTCGGCGATGTTCGCGGAGGCGTAGAGAAATTATGAATGGCGAATAGCGAAAAAGCTCAACTTCGGCGATAATCATTGGAACCGCATTTTTCGCGATTCGAAATTCGCTATTCGCTATTTGGAAATGGAGCAAACCCCCCATGACCGTCATCAAAGCCACCAACATCGTCTGGCACGAAGGCCACGTCTCCCGCGAAGGTCGCGAAAAGCTGCTCAAGCAGAAAGGGTGCACCATCTGGCTGACCGGCCTGCCGTCCTCCGGCAAGAGCACCATCGGCTTCTCGCTGGAGCACGCCCTGATCCAGCAGGGTCGCCTCGCCTACGTCCTCGACGGTGACAACATCCGCCACGGTCTGAACAAGAACCTCGGATTTTCCGCCGAAGACCGCGCCGAGAACATCCGCCGCATCGGCGAAGTCGCCAAGCTCTTTGCCGACGCCGGCGTCGTCACGATCACGTCCTTCGTCAGCCCCTACCGTGCCGACCGCGACATCGTCCGCAAACTGCACGACGACGCCAAGGTGCCGTTCGTCGAGGTCTTCATCGATACGCCGGTCGAAGAGTGCGAAAAGCGCGACCCCAAGGGCCTGTACAAGAAAGCCAAGGCCGGCGAGATCAAAAACTTCACCGGCATCTCCGACCCCTACGAAGCCCCGCTCAAGCCGGAGCTGGTGATCAAATCGGCCGAGATGAAGCTCGAAGAGTGCGTCGCCAAACTGGCGGAGTATCTCGAAAGCAAAGGTGTGCTCTCAGCTTGATCAGAGTTTACGGATTCGCCAACAAGGTATTGACAAAGAATACCAAATCGTCGGAGTCGAGCCGACCGCTTCTGCTGGCATCACCCGCGCAGATGCTCGAAGGCGTTGGAGTAAGTGAGAAAGCCTGCTCGACAAACGTCCGGATATCCGCGCCGTCGGCCTTCCCATCACCGTTGATATCGGCGCTCGGATCCGCCGGGCAAACGGTCAACGTCGCGATCGCGCTCTCGTACGAACCACACTCCGTGGTGGCCATAAGACTGTAATTTCCCGCATCCGAATACTCCAGGCCTTCCAATACCATCAAGGGGGTGGTTGCGCCGTAAATACGAGGGCCATTGCTGAGCGGTTCTCCATCTTTGTACCACTGATATTCGATCGAACGGGCACATTCAGCATATCCTGAAAACAGTGTTCGTTGACCGACCAACGCGCTCTTGCTAAGGGGCGGTTGAAACCAACGCGGGGCGTCTTCAGTAGGACTCCATCTTGCGATGCGACCCGACGAAACTCCCCCTGCGGTGGTGAAGTCTCCGCCCATATACAGGGCGGGCGCCATCGGCCCATCGCTATCTTCGTCGACGACCTCCATGGTTAACACGCTTCCTCCCCCGATGCCGCTCTCGATCGGAAACCAGGCGTTTCCGTCCCAGCGTGCGATGCGAGCCGCGGCGACTCCGCCCGCCGTGTTAAAGGATCCGCCCGCATAAAGCATCGGTTGCAATGGCCCGTCACCGTCCGGGTCAAGTACACGCAAAGAGTAAACGGTCCCGTTAAGACCGCTTCCCATAGGAGACCAACTGGCGCCGTCCCATTGAGCGATATTCAATGCACTTACCGTACCAATTTTGATAAAGTTTCCAGCAACGATGAGTTTCGACAAGCCCGACCCATTGCCACCCGGGTCATAGGCCGTCATTGTTTTGATGTCAGGAGTGAGCCCGGAAGAACTTGTAAGGTTTGCTCCCAAAGAGTACCACGAAGTACCATCCCACTTCGCCACATTCCTTATGGTTTCCCCTTCCTCTTGGTATACCGAAAAAGTGCCGCCCGCGTAAAGAGCGGGTTCGTGGGGGCCTGGGCCGTCATCGTCAAATACGGTCAATGAATAAATTGATGGCCCTGGCCCGAATCCCCCTAGGCTGGAGAAGTTGGTTCCATCCCATCGAGCAATAGTTTGATATAATGGAAAAACACTGAAAGAGCCGCCAACGTACAAGGCGGGCAAGTGTGGTCCGTCTCCGTCGTCGTCAAAGACCGCGAGCGCATAAACGCTACTGAGACTCGGGTCGGCCACCGCCGACCACGCTGCGCCATTCCATTTGGCAAGCCCCCCGATACTGACACCGTTGAGCCGTAAATATGGTCCACCCAGAAAAAGCGCCGGCGGATTAGGCCCCGGTCCGTCTGCATCGAACGTTGAAAGGGCATACGAATGAGGTCCAGACGAACTTGTGAAATTTCCCGGAAGCCCAGACCAACACGTCCCGTTCCATCGGGCCGTTGCGACGCCCTGAGCACCATAAGGCAAAAAAGCACCGGCTGCATACAAAGCCGGTGGATCCGGACCATCCCCGTCTAGGTCGGCAGTGGCGAGCGCATCTACTTCGGAGCTCACCGCGCCTTGTGTTGAGCTCCATGAATCGCCATTCCATTGGGCGACACTGCCAAGACTACCAATCGCCCCGGCATTGCCTCCTCCTCCGATGAAAACGCTGGGGCCTCCCGCACAATAAGCATCCTTGTAGGCAGCCAGCGAGTATCCCCATGGGATGAACGCAGAAGTATTGCCCGGTGACGACCAATTCGCTCCATCCCATTTCGCGACGTACCGCGCGCTGACCCCACCGATACTGGTGAACGTCCCTCCTGCAAACAACAGCGGAGAATTAGGGCCACCTTCGTCCATGTCAATGGACAATAGGGAATAAACAGAAGACGTAGTGCCGCTGCCTAGAGCCGACCACGTCGAGCCATCCCATTTGGCGATGCCCTTTGCTTGCGTCGTGCCGGCTGTGCTGAATGTGCCGCCAACATAAAGGGCGGCTGCATGCGGGCCTGAGCCGTCGTCATCATGGGCGACGAGACATTTCGCCTGACTATTTAGGCCGCTGCCCAACGAGGACCACGAACTCCCGTCCCATTTTGCAATCCTGCTCGCGCTGACGGATCCGGCCGTGTGAAAATCGCCTGCGGCGAAGAGGCTGGGCGGCCGAGGGCCGTCCCCATCATCATCAAACGTCGCCAAGGCGTAGACACCCCAATACTGACTCACGCCCCCGCCAACGGGATACCAAGTGCCGTTCTGATACTTTGCAATGTGCATGGCCTCTACTTCGCCGGCGATACTGAATGTCCCACCAGCGTAAAGTGCGGGCTTGTTCGGCCCGTCTCCGTCGTCGTCGAATACTTCCAGCGCTTTGACAGGGCCATTAAACCCGCTGCCGAGAGCCGACCAGTGCTGGCCGTCCCATTGTGCGATACCCTTAACAGGCACGCCGCCCGCCTCTGAGAAATTCCCCCCGGCGACAAGAACGGGTACGCCGATTCCCGAGGCGTTCTCGTCAAGGACTTTTAAGCACTCTACGCCAAGACCATTGACCGCAGAGACGATCCCGCCCCCAACCCCGGACCAAGTTTTTCCATCCCATTTGGCAATCCGATTGACCGGCACTCCACCGATTTGTGTAAACGTACCTCCGGCATACAGCATGGGCGGTCGGGGGCCATTTCCATCGTCGTCAAAGACGGCTAACGCTTGAACATCCCAACCCGTGATTCCAAATCCAAATCGATCCGACCATGCGGGGGGGCATTGAGCTGCAAGTGCGTCAACAAACGCGGAACAAACACCCATCGCCAAAATTAAGGAAACAGCCCGAGTCATTTTGCTGGCCTATGCATCGATAGGAGGATGCAGATTGCTGCCCGTCAGCTTTGGTCATTGTAACCAATCTCACTCGGGGCATCAATTAGAAAGAACCGTATGCGCGGACCGTTGAGAACTTGGGCGAATCCGCCATCCGCAATCCACAATCACGATAGACTGGGCCCGCTCGGACTCGAACCGAGAACCAGGAGATTATGAGTCCCCTGCTCTAACCATTGAGCTACGGGCCCCCGCGAGATTGGCGCCTTGCGCGGGCAACATATTTAAGCGCTTTGTTCGCGGGGGGCAAGCCGGTGTCAAGAGCATCCAACGCCGACCGGCGGCGTTGGCGATTCGACTTGAAGTGATGGGCTGTTACTTTTCCCGGCGCTCGTCGCCGACCCGATCCGACGGTTTGCTGTTGGGCACCGCGAAGGTCATGTTGCAATAGTGGCAGCGAACCTGCAATCCGCGGTACTTGGCCGGTACCTGGAGCACCTTCCGGCACTTCAGGTTCGGGCAGATCATCATGACCGTCGTCGGGGTTGACGTTTCCACGAGCGCCTCCTCCTGGGGGGCAGCGGCCCTGTGCATTTCAGCGGCCGGCGTCGCCAATACTATCGACTAACGACGGCGGCTTGCTCATAAAATGTACGATTCATCTCAAGTGGCCGAACAGGAATGTAAGAGGTCCGAAAAAGCCTCTGCGGACCATCCTTCCATGAGACGAGCCGGAGGAGGTGAATTCCTCTGCGTCCTGAAATGCGCGCGGTGCAAGGGCCTCGCCCCGCCGCAGCCCCGGGTGAACGTCCCTAAGCGGATTCCTTCCGCAATTGCGTGCGCGACTCTAGAACGGGCTCTTCGCCGCGCGCCACGGCCTCGGTAATGACGTAGTGGCCGCGCATCTCCTCCTCCGGAAGATGGAACATGACGTCCATCATCAGGTCCTCGACCACGCCGCGCAGCGCACGGGCACCCGTGTCGCGCTTGAGCGCCTTTCGGGCGATCTCGTGCAGCCCGCCCTCGGTGAATTCGAGCGTGCTGCCCGACAATTCGAACATCTTCTGATACTGGCGGCAAAGCGCGTTCTTCGGTTCGGTCAGCACCTGAACCATCGCCTTCTCGTCGAGCGGCCCGAGCGTTGCGACGACCGGCAGACGCCCGACGAACTCGGGGATCATGCCCGATTCGATCAGGTCCTCGGGTGCGATCTGGTGCAGCAGTTCGGTCCGCGCGTTGGCCGAATCCTCGCCGCCCGCCTCGCTGGCGAAGCCGATGTTCTTGCCGCCGATGCGCCGCTTGATGATCTCCTCGACGCCGGAGAAGGTGCCGGCGCAGATGAAAAGGATCTGCGATGTGTCCATCTGGATGTATTGCTGCTCGGGGTGCTTGCGACCGCCCTGCGGCGGGATGTTCGCCACGGTGCCTTCGAGCATCTTGAGCAGCGCCTGCTGCACGCCCTCGCCGGAGACGTCGCGCGTGATGGAGACATTGCCCGCGCTGCGCGCGATCTTGTCGATCTCGTCGATATAGACGATCCCGCGCTGGGCCGCTTCCAGATCGAAGTCGGCGCACTGCAACAGCCGCAGCAGAATATTTTCCACGTCCTCGCCGACATACCCCGCCTCGGTCAGCGTCGTCGCGTCGCCGATGGCGATCGGCACGTCGAGCAGCCGCGCCAGGCTCTTGGCCAGCAGCGTCTTGCCCGAGCCGGTCGGCCCGATCAGCAGGATGTTGCTCTTGTCGATCTCGATGTCGTCCGCTTCGGAGCGCTCGGCGTACGTCAGCCGCTTGTAGTGATTGTGCACCGCGACGGAGAGCGTCTTCTTGGCATACTCCTGCCCGACGACGTACCGTTCGAGAAACTCCTTGATCTCGCGCGGCGTCGGAATCTTGTTGAACAGCGGCCGAATCCCCGTCGAGCGCCGTTTCTCCTGGCGGATGATGTTGTGGCAAAGGTCGACGCAGTTCGAACAGATGTACGCGTCGTTCGGCCCTTCCACCATCGGACCGACCTCGCGATGCGTCTTCCCGCAGAAGCTGCACGTGCTGGCGCGCTTCCGCTTCATGCCCCCGCCGGTCGGCAAGCCGCCGCCGTTGCGAGTCGTGTCGTTGCCCGTTCCGCCGCCGTCTTTGGATCCGTTTTTCAAGGGAGCGTTCCTTCGTGTTTTGGTTCGCGGCGATTCGTTCCGCCGCTTATCACTCCGGTATCAGAGGATTGTATCGTGCGGCCAGCAAGATATCGACTGCCGCGGGAGGGTTACTTGACGCCATTCGGACCGCCCGCGTCGTCCGGCGCAGCCTTCGCGCGGCCGCTACTTTTGCCGGTCGGCGCCGTGCGCGCCGCGTCGAGCGCGGAAGCCTTGAGACGTTCGAACTCGTCCCGCGTTATCTGACCCTTCGCCAGCAGTTGGCGCAAATGCTGCAGCGAAAAAAGATCCTCGTCGCTCGATTGGGAAGATGCGGAAAAGAGCCGGCGGCGAAGATACCAAAGGCTCACGGCGAGGATCACGACCGCAAGGATCAGCACGCCGCCCCAGAAGGCCGCGTCCGTGGCGCTCGTGGTTCGGGCCGACAACAGAATCGTCTTCACCTTTGACGGCGGCGGCGGCCGGTCTGCACCGCGGCGAATCCGCAGGCGACGGCCATCATTCCGACGACTTCAATGCCCATCACCCCGCACGTCGGGAAAAGCGCCGTCACGGGATTGTTCAAGTACGCCACGCCCGTCGTGTCCACGTGCTGCGCGAGCATCTGCGTCAACCGGTCGCCCCGATCGTCCTTCTTCACCTTGTTGACGATGGAGGCGATCTCGTCCTGCGGCAATCCGAACAGCGCCCACGCCCCAACGCCGCCCGGCGTCGTCTTCACTTTCGCGGCCGTGTTCAATTCCAGCTCGAACGGCGTGCCCGTCGCGATGTCGTATTCATAGGGAAATTGCACCCCCTGAAAGATAACCGCCCGGACCAGCGGAAATTCATCGCCCAGCGGAAAGTCGGCCACCGGGATGTTGATCGTATCCAGCGCGCCGGCGCGCCGGGGAAAAACGATCGTCCCGTTCGCGCCGCCCGCCATCGTCATGTCCCCCGAAAGCGGAGTCGTCGTGTTTCGGCCCGCTTGCCGGCGGGTGATGCTGAAGGAAAAGCTCACTTCGTTGCCCGTCAGGTCCGCCGTCGGGTCCTGGGCGAAAAGAATGAGAAATCCGGAGAGCAGGAGCTGGCTCCGCGCCCGACCGCCGCTGCCCAGGCCGGGCTGCCCGCCGATGTCGGCCTGGGACAACACGATCGTGCGCGTCGTGGTAACGCCGCCTTCGACCGTCCAACTGGTGGCCGTGTCGTCGGAGAACCCCCCGATGCTCAGCCCCGCGTCGTTGGGGTTGCCCGACAGATTCGGTTCGTACATCACCGCGACGCCCTGCCCGGCCGCGGAAACTTCCAGCGCGCTGTTGAGATGGTCCAGCCGCGCCCGCGCGACCGCCGGCGGTGCCCCCTTGGTCAGCGGAATGATCTCCTGCCCGAAGTCGGTCTGGATGAGCAGCCCGTTCACGAATTGATCGACGCGGCACCGCGCGCTGCCGCGTACGTCGGTCACCTCGCCGAGCAGCGGTGAAGCGGCCTGAAGCATGGCGAGAATCGCGGGACAGATGACCGCCCGACGCCGAAAACTGGGATTCTTCATCGTGTCCTCGATCGAGAAAGCGCGAGGTGGGCATCGGCGCTGGGCGCGGCTTCCCCGCAAACGCCGCCGACTTCCTCTTAACTTTAACATTCAAACGGCCAGGGGTCCAGCCGCGTACCCTTATTAGATGTATCTTCTGCCCACTTAGATGCTTATCGGTGAAATTCCGGGGCGGCCCTAAACGCCCAACAGCGGAATCGTCGCGCCGAATCCGCCCGCCAACGACGCCATGCGCCTCCCCCAAAACGCTCCAACGGCCCCCGATAAGGCTCGCCATTTGGCAGATCCCTCAAACCCGCGCGCCACACCCACCCTCAATCCCTCAATCCCTCAATCCCTTGAACCCTTGAACCCTTGAACCCTCTAACCCTATTCACCTGGGGACCCGCCCCCCGGCCGGTCTTCAGCCGGCCCGCTTTTGCCGCCCATTTGAATGGGTGAGCTCCCGTCCGGGCGTCGTGCGTTAACCTCTGGGTCGGCCAGTTTCGCTACGACCCGTGAACTAGAGGGAACCCGACCGTCCTCGAACTTCCCCGCCGCGCGCAACAGAGACACTAT
>CAYPXR010000077.1:0-52400 GCA_964414585.1 uncultured Planctomycetaceae bacterium | reverse complement strand
CCGGGGCGAGGTCTATGACAACGCCGTGATGGAAAGCTTCTACGCGACGTTGAAAGGTGAACTGGTCCACGAGGCCAGGTATGCCACGCGGGAGGACGCGAAAAAAACCATCTTTGAATGGATCGAGGTATTCTATAATCGACAGCGGCTGCACTCGAGCCTGGGCTATCGGAGCCCAGCCGATTACGAGGCCGCGGCATGATTCTCTAAACCATGTGTCCACTTAACATGGGGAACTCCACTTTCGCACGCGCCGCCGAACGCCGGAGCAGCTTCCGAGGACCTGTGCCATTCTCGATTGGTACGAATTCCGCGTTCACCTCTGTCATGCGAGGGCTATTATGGAATAGTGCCTATCCAAGCCATTCTTGGGACGGCGAAAGCCGGAACAAAAAGGAAAACTGGATGTGCTCGCTTTTTTGCGCCTCGAAGGGCCGCGCGGCGTTCCTTGACGGTCACGGGTTTGATTCGAACGGGGCCAAGAACTACATCGTAATGACGGTCTCTTTCACCACTTCTTCGATCGACGTGATGCCGTCGTAGATGGCGAGGAGGCCGCTTTCGCGGAGGGTGCGCATGCCGTTTTTCAGCGCCGCTTCGTTGAGGACGCCGGTGGAGGCGCCGTTCATGACCAGCGTGCGGATCTCGTCGGTGAAGACCATGATCTCGAAGAGACCGACGCGGCCGCGGTAGCCGGTGCCGTTGCAGTAGTCGCATCCCTTGCCGAAGTAGAAGGAGCGGCCGGCGACGTCTTCGGGCTTGAGCTGCAATTCGTAAAGCTGCTCCTCGGTCGGCGTGTAGGCCTGTTTGCAGTTTTTGCAGACGCGGCGGCAGAGGCGCTGGGCGACGACCGCTTCGAAGGTGGCGGTGATCAAAAACGGCTCGACGCCGAGGTCGATCAATCGCGCGACGGCGCTGGGCGCGTCGTTGGTGTGCAGCGTGGTCAAGACCAAGTGGCCGGTCAGGGACGCCTGGATGGCGATCTGTGCCGTTTCCAGGTCGCGGACTTCACCGACGAGGATCACGTCCGGGTCCTGTCGCAAAAAGCTGCGCAGGCAGCGGGCAAAGGTCATGCCGATCTCGGTATTGATCTGGCACTGGATGAGCCCGTCGATGTCGTATTCGACCGGGTCCTCGGCGGTGAGGATCTTGATCGTCGGGTCGTTAAGGGCGGCGAGGCAGGCGTAGAGGGTGGTGGTCTTGCCGGAGCCGGTGGGGCCGGTGTTGATGATGACGCCGTGGGGCCGGTCGATCAGCTTTTTGACCATGGCGAGGTCGTCCTCGCGCAGGCCGATCTTGTCCAGTTCGAGCTGGACGTTGGACCGGTCGAGAATACGAAGCACGACCGACTCGCCGAACATGGTGGGGAGCACGGCGACGCGGAGGTCGACGTTGTTGCCGGCGACGTTTAGGCTGATGCGGCCGTCCTGCGGGAGGCGGCGCTCGGCGATGTCGAGATTGGCCATGACCTTGATGCGGCTGGCGATGGCCATGGCGAGGAATCGCGGCGGCGGGATCATGTCGTAGAGGACGCCGTCGATGCGGTAGCGCAGCTTATATTCGTTTTCGAAGGGCTCGAAGTGGATGTCGCTGGAATGATCGCGGATCGCCTTGAGCAGGACGAAGTTCAAAAGCTGCTTGACCGGGTTGGAGTCGACCAGCTCTTTCAGATCTTCGAGGTCGATCGATTCGCCGCGGCCTTCAAACTTGGCCAGATCGGGGTTGTTGCCCATTTCGTCGATCAGTTGGTTGATCGATTCGCCGGTGCCCTCGGGATAGTAGCGGGCGAGGGCGACGGTGATTTGTTCTTCGGAGGCGATGAGGGCGCGGATGCTGAAGCCCAGGAGCTTGCGGAGGTCGTCGGTCGCCTGGAAGTTGTCGGGCGAGGCGATGGCGATGCTAAGCGTCTTGGTGGACTCGTCGAAATCGACCGGGACGATCCGGTAGGTGTTGGCCATCTGGTTGGGGACGAGTTTGACCGTCTCGGGATTGACGTCGATGGTGTCGAGATTGACCGGCTCCATGCCGATCTGGGCGGCGAGGGCGAGCTGGAGGTCGCTCTCCTTGATGTAGCCCATGTCGACGAGGATTCGGCCGAGGGGCCCGCGGTTGGTTTTCTGGACGGCGAGGGCCTCGTGAACCTGCTTGCGGTTCACCTTGCCCATCTTGCTCAAGATGCGGCCGATGAGCCGACCCTTGTATTCGCGGGTCGATGAAGATGCAGGTGCGACGGCGGACATTGGAACACCTAAGAAGCCATGTAGCCTTGTGCCGGTTGGAACCGGCCGCTATTTCTTTTCGTCCTCGGGCGGTACTTCGTCCTTGATGGTAATGATCGCTTCGCCGGCCTCGTGGAGCTTGCCGGCCTTTTCGAGCTTCTCCTGCAACTCGCCGGGCTGGCGGGCTTTGTCGAGCATTTCGTCGGCGTCGATCATGCCGCGTTCGTAGAGCGACCAGAGGTGCTCATCGAGGAGCTGCATGCCATATTTCTTTCCGGTCTGGATGGCCGAGTCAATGCGGAATGTTTTGTTTTCGCGGATCAGGTTGGCGATGGCGGGCGTGACGACCAAAAATTCGTAGGCGGCGACCATGCCGGACGGCTTTCGCGGCATCAGCGCCTGGGAAAGAATCGCGATGAGCGAGGTCGAAAGCTGGACGCGGATCTGGTCCTGCTGCTCGTGGGGGAAGGCGTCGATGATTCGGTTCACGGTGCCCTGGCAGCCGGTGGTGTGCAGCGTGGAAAAGACCAGGTGGCCGGTTTCGGCGGCGAGGATGGCGTTGGAGATGGTTTCCAAGTCGCGCATTTCACCGACGAGGATGACGTCGGGGTCGGAACGGAGCACGCGGCGCAGGGCTTCGGCAAAGCTGGGCACGTCATTTCCGACTTCGCGCTGGTTGATCAGGCTCTTTTTGTGAGAGTGGTAATATTCGATCGGGTCTTCGACGGTGACGATGTGCCGGTCCATCTCGTTGTTGATGTAGTTGAGCATGGAGGCGAGCGTCGTTGTCTTGCCGGAGCCGGTGGGACCGGTGACGAGGAAGAGACCACGGGGCCGGCGACAGAGGGCGCGGCAGATCGGCGGCAAGCCGATGTCTTCGAAGGTCAGGAACTTGGTCGGAATCAACCGGAGGACAATGGCGACGTTGCCCTTCTGGCGGAAGACGGAAACGCGGAAGCGGCCGGCGTCGCCGAAGGCAAATCCAAAGTCGGTGCCGCCTTCCTCCTGAAGCTCCTGCTGGTTTCGGTCAGGCGTGATGGATTTCATCAAGGCGACGGCGTCTTCGGGCTCCAGCACTTTTGTTTCCAGTTGGCGCAGGCGGCCGTGAAGGCGCAAGACCGGCGGGCGGCCGACGGTCAGATGGATATCCGACGCGCCCTTCTTGATGCACGTTTCGAGGAGTCGATCGATGTGAATGGTTGCCATTTCTTAAGCCATTAGCCTTTGGCCATGAGCCCTTCGTTCTGTTTACTCCGCGAGCACCTCGGCCTGGGTGATACGCGAGATTTCTTCCATCGTCGTCACGCCCTTGAGAATCTTTCGATGGCCGTCCTGAAGGAGCGTCGTCATGCCCGCGGCCTTGGCGGCCTTGCGGACTTCCTGCGCGCCGGCGCGATTGAAGGCCAGCTCGCGCAGCTCGTGGTTCATGATGAGCATTTCGAAGATGCCGAAGCGGCCGCGATAGCCGGTGTTGCCGCAGTGCGAGCAGCCGACGGCCTTGTAGAGGGTCTTTCCGGCGATCATCTTCTCGTTCATGCCGCAAATGCGCATTATGGACGGGTCGGGGTTTTCATCGGGTTGCTTGCATTCCTTGCAAAGAATGCGGATCAGACGCTGGGCCATGATCGCCTGGATGCTGCTGGCGATCAGGAACGGCTTGATGCCCATGTCGATCAATCGCGTGATCGCGCTGGGCGCGTCGTTGGTGTGGAGCGTGGAGAAGACCAGGTGACCGGTGAGGGCGGCCTGGATGGCGATTTCGCCGACGACGAGGTCGCGAATTTCACCGACGAGGATGATGTTGGGGGCCTGACGAAGCATGGAGCGGAGAATCTTGTCGAAGCCGAGGCCGATGTCGTCGCGGACCTGGCACTGGTTCATGCCGGGGAAGACGTATTCGACGGGGTCTTCGGCGGTGATGATTTTCTTGTCGGGACGGTTGAGTTCCTGAAGCGCGGCGTAGAGGGTGGTCGTTTTGCCGGAACCGGTGGGGCCGGTGACGAGGAAGATGCCGTTGGGCCGCGAGATGATTTTCTGGAAGCGTTCGTAATCCTCCGCCTCGAAGCCGAGGGCCTGGATGCCGATGTTGGCCGAGTCCGGACGCAAGATACGAAGGACGATCGATTCGCCGTGGACGCCGGGACAGCAGGAGACGCGGAAGTCGATGTCCTTTTCGCTGATGCGCATCTTGATGCGGCCGTCCTGGGGGACGCGGCGCTCGGAGATGTCGACGCCGGCCATGATCTTCATGCGGGTCGTCACGGCGTTCTGAAGGCGCTTGGGGACGTTTTCGCGCTCGACGCAGACGCCGTCCGTTCGATAGCGCACGCGGACCCGGTCGGCCATCGGCTCGACGTGGATGTCGCTCGCGCGGGTGCGGACGGCTTCGCTGATCATCATGTTGATGAGCTTGATGATCGGGGCGTCGGGCTCGTCATCGCCGGTTTTCTTGGCGTCCCGCGCTTCCTGGTCGAGCGAGGCGTCGACGGAGGCGTCGAGACTCTTGGACAGCTCGTCGAGGGAGCGATCCGCGCCGGACAGGTATTTTTCGATGTAGGCCTTGATGCGCGACTTGGGGGCGAGCACCGGCTCGACGTCGCTGACGCCGAGTCGGAAGCGGAGCATGTCCAGGGTGTCCAGATCGAGCGGGTCATGGATGATGACTTTCAGCCGGCCGTTCTCGCTGCTCATCGGGAGGATCAGGTTGGCCTTGATCAATTTTTCGGGAACGAGGGCGACGGCGTCGGGACTGACCGATTGGCGCGAAACTTCGACATAGGCCATGCCGTGCTGCTCTGCGAGGGCCATGGTCACGTCTTCATCGGAGGCGATTTCCAATTCGACAAGAGCTTCGCCGATGCGCTTGCGGTTGTTGAGGCCGAATTCGGCGGCGCGATCGGCGTCGGCCTTGGAGACTTTCTTCTTCTCCTGGAGGATCTCGCCGAGTTTTTGTCGCTTTCGAGCCATGATGGTTTGCCAGCGGTGAGACACCGCCCCCGGTCCGGCGATGTCGTTCGGAGCTTCGGCCTACGGGGGGAATCCAATGCGCTGCGGCAGGTATCTTCCCTTACGTACCGATTTTAGCAGAGTTCCTCGACCAATGTCTATCTCGGTCCCAGGGCCGGTTATGGGTCGGCGTGCCCTGTGAATTAGGACTCATTTCATTCCGGACTTTCGGAGCGAGGCCGGGAGGTATTCGAGCAGATCGGTGGCGATGAGCGAGATCTGGCCCCGCTCGCGGACGGCGAGATCACCGGCCAAACCGTGCAGATGCACACCGAGGGCGGCGGCGTCAAAGGTCGAAAGTCCCTGCGCGACGAGGGCGGCGATGACGCCGGTGAGGACGTCGCCGGTTCCGCCGGTGGCCATGCCGGAGTTGCCGGTGCGGTTTACGTAGAGCGACGCGCCGTCGGTGACAAGGGTGCCGCGGCCCTTGAGGACCACGACAAGCTGATGCTGGGGAAATTCGGAGCCGCCAGACATTTCGCGGGCGATTCTCGTAGCGAAGCCGGCGCGGTCCTGGTCGACGGCAGTTCGGGAAACTCCGGCCAGGCGGGCCATCTCGCCGGCGTGGGGGGTCAGGATCGTGCGGTAGTGGCGCGACTGGTCCCATCCGGCGCGGGCGTCGTCGCCGGCGATGCGAATGGCGTGAAGCGCGTCGGCGTCGAGAACGGCGGGGACGTTCGCCGTGCCGAAGGCGCCTGCGAGGCTCACGAGCTGGGCGTCAAAGCGGCGGTCGCTGCGACCGATGCCGGGGCCGATGGCGACGACGGAGGGCGCGCCGCCGGGTTCGAAGAGGTGGTGGGCGCGGAGCGTTTCCAAGGTTATGTGCGGGACGAGCAGGCCGTCCGGTCCTTCGGGCAGCGGGATCGTTGTTGCGCAGGGGCAGAGCGTCGCGACGGCGAGCTGGATGGAACGCGGGACGGCGACGATGACGAGACCGGCCCCGGTGCGAAGGGCGGCGTTCGCCGCGAGGGCGGGTGCGCCGATCATGCCGCGCGACCCGCCAATGATGAGGACGCGGCCGAAGTCACCTTTGTGGGCGTCGGGTTTTCGCGGGGCGAGTTTGGGGAGTCGAGTGATTTTGCGCAGGCGGAGCGTGGGCTTGCGGGGTGACTTTGAGCGCTTGGTTGCAGGTTTTTTGGTTCGCTTGGGCATCGAAGGCTTGCTATGAACCTACCCGGAAATCGAACGACAGTTGATAATTGACTAATTTGACCGATGGCAGGCCTCTTGCCGCGAAAACAACTCTGTCGTCAAAATTTGAAGCAATCAGAACGCCCCGAATAGATTTGCCCGCGCCTATTTGAGTGGATGATAAGCCGCCCATGTATCCGAGACGCTGCCCCAGAGCGCTGTCTTTGGCCCTCCCAGCTTTTAGTTCGATGACGACCATTCGATCATCGATGTCTTTTGCCAACAAATCGATCCGGCCCGCTTCGGTTTGGAATTCGACTCCGCCCTCAACAAGCTTGAGGCCCGATTCGATATCTTGGATTTTGGCGGCAAGGTAGGAGTGCAGGTCTTTTTCCAAGGACAAGCTGGCTTCGATGGACTCTTCGACTTCGGTTTCGATTCCATCGCTGATTCTCAAATCAGTTGCATCACCTGAAACTCCTGGGACTGGAATCTCCCCAGTCTTGATTTTTGACTTGTCCCAAGCATAGTGTGTTTTTTGCCACTTGCTGGTTGGAAAATGCTGCATTACCAACGAAGTCCGTTTTTCGTAGGGGGGATACCCGCCTTCCGTAATGCAGCTTTCGATAACGAGCTCTTTGATTGTTCTGTAGCCATACATGTGTAATGCCTTGGCGATTGCTTACGGGACAATCATCTTGATCGAATCTTCGTAGAGAGTATCAGGACAGATGTCCTGTTCGTTCGGCCAGATGACGGTGCCGCCTTCCGCGCGTGCCTGTTTGAAATAGCTTTCATCCCGTAGATCCGTGAAGACTCCAAAGTCAAGCAATGGAGCGCAGTCGTAGATGCCGGTCTCTCCATTGGTGAAGGTGATCTCCAATTTGTGGTTGTTTTGAGCTACAACTGTTTTTACTCGGGGATTCACGTGTCTACCTCAAAGGCTCGATTTTGAACGGGAGTTGACCGCTGACAGCCAACTCCCAGTCGGCCATCAACTCGTCTTTGTGAAGCTCTATCCATGCAAGTACCAATCGCATCTTTCCCACCGGAAGAGTCCCCTCCAGTAATTCGCCTTCGGGGATGGTGATCACTGCCTCCTGGTCCTGGTACTTGGCATGAATATGGGGGCGTTTGTGCCGTCGGTTGTCCATGAAGTACAACGACACGATGATGCCATAAAACATGGAAATTGTAGGCATGATTGATCCTGAAGCCTATCCAACTGATAAGATTCCCAAACTAATTAGAATATCGCAGTCCCGTCCGAACGGCCATGTACTAACGCTTTGAAGCCGACGCATTTGGCAAGAAGCGATCGCGGAGGGCCTTGCGGGTTTCGGCGCAGGCTTTTTGGGCGTTGTCGGAGGCGGCGTTGATGGCAACGACGACCGCGATGTTTTCCGCCGGGGCGATCATAATGGAGGCGTACCACTTCGTGTTGCTGCCGTCGTGGCCGAGGATGGTTCCCTTCGACCAATCCGGTTTGCCCATTGCCCAGCCGAAGCCGTAGTCCTGGTGGTAGGGATCGCTGTGGAGCTTTTTGAAGGACTCGGCCTTGAGCAGTCGCGGCTTGCCGCGCGCGGCGTCGAGGTGCAGGGCGGCGTACTTCGCCCAGTCGCCGATGGAGCAGTGGACGCGACCGGCCGGGGTCATGCACTCGGGGTTGTCGGCGCCGGGACCCGGCGGGATGGCGGAGTACCAGCCGAGAAGTTTGGCATGACCGCGGGGCTGGTCGACCTTGTTGGCGGAGCCCGGCGGACCGAAGCCGGCGGTCTTCATATCGAGGGGCTCGAAAAGCCTCGTCGTCAGAAGGGATTCGAAAGACTGGCCGGTGACTTTTTCGCACATGGCCCCGGCGATGGAGAAACCATGGTTCGAGTAGGCGAATTTCGAGCCGGGCTCAAAGGCGGGAGGGCGGCTCAGGACGAGTTCGATCATCTCCCGGCGCTGGGCGGCAGGTCCGCCTTTGAGCGTCGCCAGCTTGGCGAAGAGGGTCAGGTCGGGCGAATGATCGTCGGGCAGGCCGGCGCGATGGCAGAGCAGTTGCTCCAGGGTCACGGATTGAAATTTGGCGTCGAATCGGGCCTTTAGATCGGGGAAGACGTCTCCGACCCGGGTGTCCCAGCGCAGCCTGCCTTCTTCGACGAGCATGGCGCAAAGGGTCGCGGTCATGGACTTGGTGCAGGAGCCGAGGTGGAAGCAGTCGTCGGTCGTTACTCGGGCCTTCGTGCCGGATTCGCGGAGGCCGACGGCCCCCAGGGCAATGGGATTGCCGTCTCGGACGACCGCCGCGGCCAGGGCGGGGATCTTGTGAACCTTGCGGATAGGTTTGAGGAGGTCGGCGAGGTCGACCGGACTCTCCGCCCGGAGAGATTCCCCGGCTTCGGGACCAGAAAGTAGGCCGATGACCAGCTAGAGTATCCGACCCGCATTATTCATTTGGCGCTCCGGGGAGGTTCAACGGTTTGGATGCCGGCCGCTCTCGGTCTATCCGAGCGATTTGGGCCGCAAATCACAAGGGATGGAAAAAGCGATTGCGGTGGTCGGTATTGCGTCAACGGCACCGTCGAACCGCCTGCGCGTGGCTATTCACAGGGGACGCTCCAGCGGTCTTTTTTGACGGTTCGGCGTAAAGAAACCATTGATACGCACGGAGGCTGTGTGCATAATGCCCGTCGATATCACACGCGGGGCGTCCGCGCGGACTTTTGACAAGGATGTTCCAGGGAGGAACCCATGAGCAAGTACAGGATGTGTTTGTTGCTCGCGGCCATGGCGGGCAGTTGGACGATGGCGACCGGTTGTGTGTCGCGCGACGAGTATCTGCGAACGGAATTCGCGCGGCGCAAGGCGGCCGAACGGGCGGATGCGCTGGAGCGCGATCTCGCGGATGAACGAAACAAGTCGATGGCGTTGGAAGCGGAGCGCGAGGCGCTTCGCCGCGAACTCGACACCAAGAGCGCCTATGCCGAGACGCTCAAGGGTGAGAACGAGCGGCTCGATGCCTTTGTGAAGAAGCTCCAGGGTCAGATGGACGATGTCCTGGCCAAGGGCATGGGCAAGGTCGAGGTCGTTGAAGTCAAGCTGCCGCCGGAGCTGGACAAGGCGCTGAAGGAACTGGCGGCCAAGTATCCCGACACGATCGAGTATGACGCGAAGAAGGGGGCGGTTCGCTGGAAGAGCGATTTGACGTTCGCCAAGGGAAGCGACGACGTGAAGGAAGAGGCCAAGGCGTCGCTCAAGGCGTTTGCCGATATCGTCGATTCGGCGGCGGCGAGCCAGTTTGAAGTCGTCGTCGTCGGCCATACCGACAATCTGCCGATCGGACCGATCACCGGGCGCAAGCACCCGACGAACTGGCATTTGTCCGTGCACCGGGCGATCGCGGTCATGTTCGCGCTGAAGAATTACGGCGTGGACTACATTCGCATGGGCTGCATGGGCTACGGCGAGTTCCGGCCGCGCATTCCGAATCCGGCCCGAGGCGGCGCCGAAGAGAACCGCCGCGTCGAGATCTTCCTCGTCTCCAGCAAGGAACATGTGCCCGGCATGGACACGTCGATGGGCAACAGCACGCATGAGAAGACGGCGTCGGCTGGTGAACCAAGCAGCGACGATCCGAATACGCCGTAATTTCGCAGCGCATATTTCAACGAAATGAAGAACGCCCGATGGCTTTTGTCATCGGGCGTTTTTTTTGCTCTACCGACAACTCAGGAAACAAGTACCGACGCACGCGATTCGCGAAATCGCTTGCCATCACACCTTGCGAGGCCCTAAAATCATCTGAACGGCAAGAAGAAAGGCGGCTATCGCAATGACGTATCGGGGTCGAGTTCGGAAGGGGGTTGTCGTTTTCGACGATCCGGTCTCGATCGATGACGGGACGGCGGTCAATATCGAGCTATTGCCGCGAAAAGCATCAACGCCGGATCGAGGCAGCCCGCAGGCGATTCGCCGTTGCGACGCGCGGTGGGTCGGTGAACCCTCCGAACTGGACGACTTGCTTGCCGAGGTCCAACGATTGCGCCACGCCGATCTCACTTCGGTTGACGACTCGTGATCGAATATCTACTGGACACCAATCACGCCAGCCAATTGCTTCGTAACGATCAACGGCTCCTTGCACGGCTGGAGGCTTTGTCCGATGCCCGGGTGGGATTGTGTCGCCCCTCCATCGGGGAACTGTGGTTCATGGTATTCAACAGCCGGCGCATTGCCGAAAACACGGAGAAGCTGACAACGCTTTGCAGCGCATTGTTGATCTGGGAATTCGACGAGGCTAGTTCGGTTGAATTTGGACGCATTCGCACGGAGCTTCGTCAGGTAGGCCGGCCGATACCCACGATTGACGTTCAGATTGCCGGTATTGCACGCAGCAAGGCCTTGACCTTATTGAGTTCGGATCGGCATTTTGAAGCTGTTAAGGGACTAACGGTCGAAGACTGGCTTCGTCCCAGTTGAATCGGTTTTCGTGGACTTTTTATTTCCCAGCACGTATCCCACCACCAGCGTCATTAGAGCCGCGATCGGGTAATGCCAAAACGGCGATAGATGAATTGCCGTGTGATGCAAAAGAACGATGAACAGGCACGATGCCCACACGGCTGCGAGTCGCCGGACGTTGGAGCGGAATCGAATCAAACTGATGGCTGCCGCTAGGGCGACGCCGGTCCAGATCAGTCCGTCAGCCATATCGAATTGCCATTGAATCGCCGCCTTCGTACCCAGGTCGTGGAGCGACAATCCCAGGACCGCGAGGACGGCGAGGGGGACGGCCCAGAACAATCCTGAATCGTCCGGCGGCCGGTGGAGAAAGGCGAGCAAAAAGATGCCGAGGAGCGGCCCGTAGGTGTAGCGGACGAGCGAGAGGGCGAGGTCGATGACGTTTTTGTACTGTTTGGCGATCGAGATGCAGCCGACGGCCATTAGACAGAGCGCGATGCCCCAGCCGATGACGAGCAATTTGGAGAGCAGCACCAGGCCCAGCCGACCAGCGGCTTTGCGCTTGGCTTCCTCGCCGGCGAGTCGATCGGCGGAATAGAACAAGCCGACCGTGGCCTGCGATAGCGCGGCGAGCGCGCCTTCGAGGGTGGAGATGGCCGCGGCGAAGATGGCGGCGACGACGAGCCCGCGGATGCCGGTGGGCATTTGCCGGACGATGAAGATCGGCAGGAGATAGGTCTTTTCCTTGTCAATGAGCCCTTGTTCGGCAGGTGTAAACGGGTGGTGTTGGAAGTAGGCGGCCAGGGCAATTCCGACGACGAGCATGAGCAACGGAATGAGCAGACTGATGTTGCTCCACAGGACGGCCTTTTTGGCATCGGTCTGATTTCGACAACAGAAAAATCGCTGGGCCATGACCTGGTCGGTGCCGAAGGCCGCGAGGTTCAAAAAGGGAAGCGCGAGCAGGCCGCACCAGAGGGTGTATTCGACCGAGAGGTCTGTTGAAAAATTGAACAAGCGGAGCTTTCCGGCGTCCTCGGCAAATCGTGCGACGCCTGCCCAGCCGTCCGGCATGGCGAAGACGGCAGCGGCCAGCGCGGCGAAGGCGCCGCAGACAATGACGACAAATTGGATGACGTCGGTCCAGATGACGGTGACCATTCCGCCGATGAGGGTCCAACCGATGGCAAAAGCGCCCATGAGCCAGATCGCGCTGGTCAGGCCGATGCCCGCGACGACGCTGAGAACAAAGGCGGAGATGTAAAGCCGCGCGCCCTGGCCGAGGACCGCGCCGACGAAGAAGAGGGCGGTGGTGGTCTGCCGCACGCGCGGACCGAGACGCGCGCCGACGTAATCATAGGGACTGTAAATTTCCTGTTCATAGTATCGGGTGACGAAATAGCGGGCGATGACGAAGCGCGCGAGGATGCTGCCGAGGGCAAGCTGGAGATAGGTCAGGTTCCCGCCGACGGCGAAGCTGATCGTGGGGACGCCAATAATCGTGGCGGCGGAGACCTCCGTGGCAATGATCGATCCGCAGATCGCCCACCAGGGGAGCTTTCGACCACCGAGGAAGAAGTCGCGGATGGTGGAAGGCTTGCCGGACAGGGCGGCGCCCAGGACGGTCGTGAACGTCAAATAGCCGGCGACGACCAGCCAATCGATCTTGCCGAAGGTTCCCAGGTGCTGCGTCAGTTCCGATAGAAGCATCGCGGAAATATGCCCGCGGGGATCGGATTTGGCGAGCGAAAAATCGCCGGTTGCGAGGCGGGGGGAAGTCCGAGAAAGATCGACCCGACGTTGACGCGGACGTTCGCGTGAGATAAAGTACTAGAGACAAGGCATCCCTGCCCATTTGCCGGACCGGTGGCGTCGCATGGAACTGCGTTGGACGCCGGTTCGGGCCGCCCGCCAGCGCTGAGACGCGAAGCTACGAGTGAGAGGATTGTCCGGCGGGATGCCGCCAGCGAACGCCGTCGGAGACCGTCATGGCATCCAAGCAACCCGTCTGGGGGATCGACGTCGGGCAGTGTTTGCTCAAGGCGATCAAACTTCAGGCAACCGGCGACGGGGTGGAGATGCTGGCCTTCGACGTCGTCGAGCACGAGGCGATCCTCTCCGAGGGCGAAGGTGACGCGACGGCGATGATCACGAAGTCGCTGGCGACCTTTGTATCCCGAAACAATCTCAAGGACAGCCGCGTCGTGGTCGCCGTTCCCGGGCAACAGACGCTGACGCGCTTCACCAAGATGCCGCCGGTGGAGGCGAAAAAAATCCCGGACATGGTTCAGTACGAGGCGAGCCAGCAGATCCCGTTCGATCTGGACGAGGTCGTGTGGGATTATCAGGTCTTTGTCGAAAAGGATTCGCCGGACGTCGAAGTCGGGATCTTCGCGATCCGCAAGGAGCTGATCCGCAATTATCTCGTGCATTTTACCGAGCAGGGCATTGAGCCCGTTCTGGTTCAGACGAGCCCGATGGCGTCGTACAACGCGGCGCGATTTGAACAGGGCGCCGAGCCTCAGAAGGCGTGTGTCCTGCTCGATATGGGCGCGTTGGCGACGGATTTGATTGTGATGGAGGGCAATCGCATCTGGTCACGGCCCATCCCCATCGGCGGCAACCGATTTACGGAAGCGCTCGTCTCGGCGTTCAAAATCTCGTTTAAGAAAGCGGAGAAACTGAAGCGGACGGCGGCGACGTCGAAATATGCCCGACAGGTGTTTCAGGCGATGCGTCCGGTGTTCGCGGATTTGGTGTCCGAAGTACAGCGGTCGATCGGTTATTACACGTCAACCCATCGGGAAGCGCAGATCGCCCGGGTCATCGGGATGGGCAATGCGTTCAAGTTGCCCGGCCTGCAGAAATTCCTTCAACAGAATCTTCAAATCGACGTCGAGCGACTCTCGGGATTCAAGCGGATGACGTCCGCCAACCTCGAACAATCGCCGGCCTTTGCGGACAACATCTCCAGTTTTGCCGTGGCGTACGGCCTGGGGGTTCAAGGTCTCGGCCTGGCCGGCGTCGAATCGAACCTGATCCCGCTGGAGGTTCGAAAGACGCTCTTGTGGCGCAAGAAGCGTCCGTGGTTTGTCGGCGCGGCGGCGTGTCTGGCCGTTGCGGGGGTTTCGATGTGGGTGGGCAACGTGCTTGCCGAGGGAAAAGTTTCCGGGGCCCTTGGCACGCTCCAGGATCCTTCCGTTTATCGCGTCTCCAACAAGGAAGAGGCCGAGCGCATCATCAACAGTGGCGGCGGCGAAGCGCCCCTCGAACGGGCCTCAAAAGTCGCGGGGGCCGCCGAATGGTTTCAACAGGAACTCAGCCGTGCGGACGGCAAACGAACCGGCGATCAAGGATTTCTCAAAGCGATTGCGCGGTTGCCGGACAACAATGTCTTTATCCCGCGCATCCTTGACGTGATTCACCGGGCGATGGCGACCACGGCTTCGGCCGACCTGAAGAGCGCAGCGACGTCCGAGGACTATCGAAAGATCGCCGATCAGAGCGATCGAGCGAGTCGCCAATATGCCTGGATCGAGAATCTTCAGATGCTCTATCACCCGCAAGATCCGACGTCGTTTTTCCTGGAACCCGGGCAGAAGTCGACGGCGCCGCGCAAGGCGGGCTGGGCGGTGCAAATCATCGGCGGGACCGCGGACCCGAGGCCGGCGAAGTGGCTCGATGCGACGATCATCAAGAGCCTGGAGACGCTGGGTCGGGCGCCGAGCCGGGGTTTTTACGTGGAGAAGGCCACGCTGGCGAAGGTCATCAAGCGTCCGGCGGATGTTTCCGGCGATTCCGAGCCTTCCAAACTGATCGGTGGAGGCGAAAGCCAGGGAACGCCGACAGGCCGCGGCGGTCGGGGACGCGGGCGGGGCGACGATCGATCGGGTGGCACTCCGGACTGGCGAGGCGGGGGCCGCGGCGGCCGGGGCTTTTCGGATACCCCTGAGCCATCGCCGAAAGCCGGAAACCTCTCGGAAGAAGTGGTCAATTACCGCAAAAAGCTCGGTGCTCTTGACCCGGTTACGGGCGAGTCCATGTCGGACGATCAACGGTTTGTGATCCAGGTGATCGTTCGCAAAGGCGACACGCCGTCAAACCTCATCCCGGAAGAATACAAGCCGAAAAAGCCGGAGGCGGCCAAGCCCGCGGAAAAGAAGAAATAGGATCCGCCGGAATCGCGCGGAGTTTTGATCATGGATTTCTTGAAGGCCCAATGGCGTCCGATTGTCTTCGGACTGGTTTGCCTGGCGTCGCTGGGCGCCGGAGGGTGGGCCTATCTGAAGGGCGCCGATGTCGACGAAAAGATTCAGTCGGCCGAAAAGCTGCGCAATTCCGTCGAGCAGGCCCGGCGGAATCCCGTGAACATGCGGACCATCGAGCAGCGTCAGAAAGACGTCACCGCCGCCAACGAGGAGTTTGAGCGGGCGTTGAACTCGGCCCTGGCCATGCAGAAATACAATGCGTTTTACGAAAAAACCGGACCGGACGGGAAGCCGATCCCCGTCGAACGAAAGCCATTGACGAACAAGGTGTTGACGACGCAACCGTCGAGCCCGGCGGACGCGATTGAATTCAAGCTGGCCTATATCGATGCGTTCAACGAATTGTCCAAGCGACTCAAGGGACGTCCACCGCCTTCGTCCATTGAGGTTGACGAATACGCCGCCCGTCTCGAAGCGCTCCAACAGGGCGCGGGCGGTTCGAAAAACAACCCCTGGGGGCCGCGCACGATCAAGACACAGGATCCGACTGATTCGTCCAAGAAGGAACGGCCGTTGGTCGAGGTTCTCCGCGAATATCCCAAATCGCGCATCACGGAGGAAATCGCTCGTTCGATTTACATGTACGTGGATAAGAACGCCCTGGGCATTCAGGAGATGGCGAAGCTGGACGATCCCCCGAACGAGGTGGAAATCTGGCAGTCCCAGATGTCGCTCTGGATTCAACAGGACATCGTCGTTGCGTTGTCCCGATGCAATGAGGAGCGTGCGGCGGAACTCACCAAGCAGGGACACCCGGACCGACTTTGGGTCGCGTACATGCCGGTCAAACGGCTGGTTCGGCTGGCGATCGACAAGAAATTGGGCAAAGGCGGCGGATCGAACCTGACCAACGAGGGCATGGCTGCGAGTTTCACCGGCATCCAAAACGATGAAAAGATGTTCGTCGTTCCGGTGTCCGTGGAGATTGTCGTCGAAGAGGCGTCGCTGATGCGCGTTCTGGACAGCCTTTGCAAAGTCGGGTTCTACACGCCCATTGCGGTTAACTATCGAACCATGAGGCCGAACCCGCTCCAGGAGGATTTTGTCTACGGCGACCGGCCGGTGGTGCAGATTCGGATCGACTTGGAGGCTTACTACGTTCGCAAGGTCTTCGAGTCGTGGATTCCCAAGTCGCTGAAAGAGATCCTGAAGCGGCCGGGGGCGCGCGACGATCCGACCGACCGTTGAGAAGGTTTGCGCAGGGAGATCGAGTACGTGGCCAGACGAAGTGAAAGCTTCATCGACTTGCACGCGGAGAAGATTGTGATCGGCGTTTGCGCGCTGATCATGATCGGCGCGGGCGTGTACGGACTAGGCGGCGCGCGGTTTTCCGTCAACGACAAGAGCGCCGGCGAGATTTGCGACGCGGCGGGTGAGGCGGCGGAACAGACGCGCCAGGCGGTTCTAAATGCCAAGGCGGATCCCAAGAAACTTACGCCGGAAGGAACCGGCGGGAAAGATCCCGTCACGCAGCTCGCCGAATGGTATGGCGAGCACGCCAAGGGCCTGGTCCAAATCGCGGGCGTGCCGGCGCAGCTTCCCCGCACCCAGATTTTTCCGACGCCTTATATGCCGTTGGGCGCTGCCGGCGGTTCGACCAAACGCCAACTGGCTCAGATCGTCGCCCCGGACGTGCCCGTCGTGACCACGGGCCGATCTCCGTTCGACGTACCGGTCGAAAAGCCCGATTTGTCGGAATACAACGGGAAACCGCCGACCGGAGGCGGGAAACCCGCGGAACGAATCTGGGTCTCCGTTGCGGCGCAAATCGATTTGACCAGGCAGGACGCCCATTTCATCAGCGAGTCGTACCCCGACGGTTCGTTTTTGGAAGTCGTCAAGGTCCATCTCCAGCGAAAGGACCTGACCGATACGCGAAGAGGGTGGGAGGATGTGGAAGTCTATCTGCCCTTCAAGCTTCCGGCCCGGCCGGTTCGTCCCGACGGCACGATCGCGATGGATAAGCTCGACGACTTTCGTCAATCGATTGCCGCCGCGGCCGATTTCATCGCGCGAACCCGGCTCCCCATCGACGCGTCGCTGCTGCCGCAGGTTCCCTATCTCGATGAGTCTCCGAAACCGGCGTCGACGAAGCCGGAGGAGGCGGAGCAGGAAGCGACGGCCCGTTTACGAAAATGGATGGATCGGGCGAAAGCCGCCCTGTCCGGCAAGAGGCCGTTCAAGGAGCCTGACGTCGACGCCGCGTACATCCTGGCCCGCGCTGCCGCACAAACTGTCGGCGCGAAAGACAAAGAGACAAATATGGCCAGGCAACTCCTGACGGAGATCAAGGCCAAGCTCCCCAAGAATCGTCGCACTGAATTCCCCGACCAAAACCGTTCGCCGGACCGGCTCATGCCGATCTTGGCGAACGATCTGGACGCCCAGGCCGGCCATACCTACGTGTATCGAATCCGGTATGAGGTCCTGAACATCTACGCGGGCAATCCGGGTGAGCTGGCCAATGCCGACGACGCCCTGCGTCTGACACTGCTGAGCGGCTGGTCGCCGCCGTCGCGGCCGGTGGAAGTGGAGAGTGATACGTACTTCTACCTGACCAAGGCCGACCGGGCGAAGAAGGAAGTGACGGTGACGGTGTTCAAAAAGTCCCGCCGGGAAACGAATCGGCAGGAATATCGAATTCACGTCGGCGATCCCATCGGGCGCAAAGAGGTTCGCGGCAAAAAGGGCAACTTCACCACGGGACTGATCTGCGTGGACATCGACTTCGATCGCGTCGTCGACGGCCAAAAGGACGTCTCGATGATCTATGTCGATCCGACGGACGGCCGACTTCGGGAACGGCTCCTGTCTCGTGACAAGAAGGACAAGTTCTTTCAACGTCTTCTTGAGACCCGCACCGCCGCTCGTCCGTGAGCCGACAAGAGCCCGTTCCGTTTGGCCGCTCGTCGGGCCTTTCCTCTTTCGCTTTCTATCCGATAAACTGTCGTTCGCGCCCGTGACCTTGATTCATGTCCGGGCGATCGTGGCAACCGACCCGCCGACGGCGGGCCGAAGAGGGAGAATCCGACGATATGAATTTCAATGCGATCAAGGCACGAGCCAAACACTATGAACCGGCCATGGTCCGATTCCTGCGCGACATGGTTGCGATTCCCAGCGAAAGCGGTGAAGAAGGCAAGGTCGTCGCCCGCATCAAGAAAGAGATGCAGGCGACCAGGGCGTTTGACAAGGTCTATACCGATCCGATGGGAAACCTTTTCGGCAAGATCGGCCGCGGCAAGACGATCATCGCCATCGACGCGCACTGCGATACCGTCGGCGTCGGCGATCGCAAGCAGTGGAAGCACGACCCGTACAAGGGCAAAGTGGCGGGCGGAAAAGTCTGGGGTCGCGGCGCGGGCGATCAGGAAGGCGCGATTCCCGCGATGGTTTATTCCGCCAAGATCATGCGCGACCTGAAGCTGCCGCTCGACAAGTTCACGCTCTACATTGTCGCGACGGTCATGGAGGAGGATTGCGACGGGCTTTGCTGGCAGTACATCGTCAATGAAGAGAAGCTGCGGCCCGACGTGGTGGTCGTGACGGATTCCACCGACTGCAAGATTCTCCGCGGGCAGCGCGGGCGCATGGAAATCGGCGTGCACGTGGATGGCAAGTCGTGCCACGGCTCGATGCCGCACCTGGGCGACAACGCGATTTACAAGATGAGCCGCGTCGTTCGCGAGATTGAATCGCTCAACGGGAAGCTGGCGAAGGACAAGTTCCTCGGGCCCGGCACGATCACGGTTTCCTATTGGGAGTGCAAGACGCCGAGTTTGAATGCGGTTCCTGATTATGCGTATATCCACATTGACCGACGGTTGACGACCGGCGAGACGGCGGCGCTGGCCGTGAAGCAGGTGGAAAAAGCCGTGAAGCGCGCCGGCGTGAAGGCCCGGGTCGAGGTGCCGATGTACAAGCGGGCGAGCCACACGGGTCTTGTCTATCCGACGAAGAAGTATTTTCCCACCTGGGTGGTGCCGGAGGAGTCGAAGCCGGTACGGGCGGCCGTCTCGGCGTACAAGGGACTCTGGGGCAAGACGCCGAAGGTCGGTCGCTGGACCTTCAGCACGAACGCCGTGTCCATCAACGGGATGTTCGGTATTCCGTGCGTCGGCTTCGGTCCCGCGCCGGAGTCGGTCGCGCATACGGTGAACGATTCCGTGCCGATCAAGCATCTGGTGGATTGCGCGGCGTTTTATTCGGCGTTTCCGCAGATGTATTGCGGCGGCAAAATTCGATAGCAAACGCCATCAAATGAGACGGTGGAGAAACGTCGTCGCCGGACAAACGCGGATTCCATCTCCGCTGACGTAGTCACGGTCTCCGACCGCCAGCAACTGAAATGATTCGACGTGAGGAAATCGGGTCTTGAGATAGCATAGGCCGGTCGAGACCTCGGCGTCCTTCCATTTACATTCGATGAATTGAATCGGTCGGCGGTCTTCGGTGACGACGAAATCGACCTCTCGGCCGTCCGTGTCGCGGAAGTAGCGAAGGTCCAGCTCCCGCCCGTTGGCATCCTGCTCGAAATGGACCCATTTGAGCAGATGCGCGGCCACGAGGTTTTCAAATCTCGCCGCCTCGTTTGGGACGACGGACCAGTCGAGATGATAATGCTTCTGTTCCTTCTTCACGGCGCGGATTTTTGGGGAGCCGAACGGCGCGAGGCGGAATATGGCGTAGAGCCGCTCGAAGATGTCGATCCACCTTGCCACGGTCGAGTGATTGAGCCGCAGGTCTTCGCGTAAGGCATTGATCGAGAGCGGGCTTCCGACGAGTTCCGGCAGTCGCAGGCTGAGCAGTTCGAGATTTCCCAGGTCATGCACCCGTTCCAAGCTGGTGATTTCATCGCGGACCAGCCTCGTGCGGTATTCGCGCGACCAACGACGCGCCTGGGCTTGCGAACCGGATAGAAATGGCTCGGGGAATCCGCCCAGTGTGAGCAGGCGGTTGAATTCCTCGGCCGTCTTGATTCCGAGTTCCGCGACCGACAATGGATGGAGACGCAGGTAGTGGTATCGGCCTTGAAGCGAATCGCCGCCGAATCGATAGAAGTCGAGTCGGGCACTCCCGGTGACGAGGATTCGATGACGCCCCGCGTTTTTATCGTACAAGCCCTTGAGATAATTGCGCCAGGAGCGGTATTTGTGCAATTCGTCGAAGACCCAAAGTCGTGTTGCCGGAAGGGTGTGCCTTAATATTCGCTCTCGGTCCTGGTCGTTGTCCCAGTTCAAAAATCCTTGGCTCTTGCCCAGTAGTCGTTTGGCAAGCGTGGTCTTGCCGACCTGACGGGGTCCGCCGACGAAGACCATCTTTCGGGCCAGATCCGCTTTAACTTGCCGGGTGAGGTAGCGATCCATATACAGGAGTATACGGGTTTTTTACGGTGGTGTATAAAATCGCCGTTAGTTTTTTACGGCAGTACGTAAATTCACCGTTCGGCCGGCGGCGGTCGTCGCCACATATCCCACGCGACAGACAGGATTTGCGCGCCGAAGGCGAGGCCGAAGATGGCTCCTCCGGCGGCGATGAAGTAGATGAAGCCATCGCCCAGGCGGGCGAGCCACCAGCCGGTGAAGTCGATCACCAGGGCGAACATCGGCAGCGGCGTTAATACGGTGCGCCAGCCCCACGGCAGGCGGGTCATCATGAAGAGCAGGCCGACGACGAGCGTGAACATGGGGATCGTGAGCATGTGCTGGTGGCTGATGAGCACCAGGCGCGGAATGGTGTATTGCGGCGGGGAAAAGGCGATGCCGCCGCGGTCTTCGCGCTTTGAACCGACCAAGCCGGCGATTTTCGCATAGTCGACCGTGAATTCGTCGGGACCGAACGGCGCTTTTTTGGAGATGTCCGTCTCGGTGCTGGTCGCGTGACAGCGGAGGCAGTCGCGGATGATGACTCGGCGGGGCGTTTTTCGTTTTTCACCTTTGTCGAGGTCGGCTTCCGCGCCGCCGGCCTTGAGCCACTCTTCCAGAACGGTGAAATCCGATTCCGACGAAACGTATTGACGCATCTCGCCGCGGATCATGGTGAGCATGCGCGAGACGGCGGCGGGGGCCTTGCCGTCTTTTGACGCGACGCCGCCATAGACCGCGCGGATGTCATCGAGCGAGAGACCCGGCTTGCCGTCGGCCCGTTCGTGGCGATAAAAGATGTTGGCGACGGCGGTGAGATAGCCGAAGCCGATGATCGCCAGGAAGGCCGTGAGCATCACGCGCACGGCAACGGGCAGTCTGGGGAGCTGGCCGGTCCAGCGATCCGGTGGCGATGCGTCCATCATGGCAGGCGTTCCACTTCGGCGGTCAGGGTGCGCACCACATTGTCGAAGACGGAATCAAAGGGGCCCTTGATCTTGGCCCCCGCGGCTCGGGCGTGGCCTCCGCCGTTCCAACGCGATGCGAGGGCCGCGACGTCGAGATCGCGCTTACTTCGCAGGCTCAGTCGCACCGGCTCGCCGGCCTCCGGTTCGACGATCAACGCGCAGGCGATGACGGAGGCGATCCGCATCGGTTCGTTGATGATGTCTTCGGTCATCGAGCGATCGGCGCCGCAGTTCGCCAGCATGGATCGGCTGAGTTTGATGACGGCCAACCGTTCGTTCGCCAGCAGGTCAAAGGAGGACATGACCGCGCCGACTAAGCGCGCGCGGGCGGGGGATTCGCAGAGGAAGAGCCGCTCGTAGAGTTCGTTCGGTCGGACGCCGGCATGGATCAATCGGGCTGCCGTCGCGTAGGCGGCGGTATTGGCGTTCGAGAATCGAAACCATCCGGTATCGGTCGCGAGACCGACGTAGAGCAGCGTCGCCGTCTGGGCGTCGATCGGCCATTCGGCTTTGTCGCAGAGTTGGGTGACAATCTGCGCGCAGGCCGCGGCTTTTTCGTCGACGTGCGCTTCGTCCACGATGTCATCGCGCGTCAGGTGATGATCGATGGCCAGCTTGGGGAGGCCGGCCTTTCGGATCGAGTCGGCGGTAAGCCCGAGTTGGACCGCCGCGCAGGTGTCGAGGACGAGTAGGAGATCGGCGTCGGAGAGGATTGTTCCCGGGTCCGACGGCCAGATTGTCAGCGGTTCGATGGCCGACATGAACTGGTATCGATCGGGGACTTTTTCGTGAACATAGGCCGTCGACTGTTTTCCGCGAGTTCGTAATACGCGCTGCATCGCGGCAACGCTGCCGAGGGCGTCGCCGTCGGCGCGCTGGTGCGTGGTGATGACGATTCGCGCAGCGCGGTCGATCCTTGCAATCGCGGCCGGCAGATCAATGAGGGCGGGCTTTGGCATGGGCGCTCACGTCGTGATCAGGGTCAGCGCGCGAACGCGCTCCACGTCTTTGCTAATCTGCTCCGTCAATGCTTCTCGGTTTTCGAATCGGACCTGGTTGCGCAGCCGCTCGACCAGTTCCAGCCGAGCGCTTTCGGCGTACCAGTCGCCGGACTCGTCGAGGACGAACGCTTCGATGACGATCGGTGCATTGTCGTCGTTCGCTTGATTCAACGTCGGTCGTCGGCCGATGCTGATCGCGGCGGGGCGGCGCAGCCCGGTCACTTCGGCCCAGCCTGCGTAGACACCCTCGGACGGGACGAGTTGATCGCCCACATCGAGGTTGATCGTTGGATAGCCGAGTTTCTTTCCGGCGCCCGCGCCATGAACGACGCGGCCCACCAGAGCATAGGGTCGCCCGAGGCAGCGCGCGGCGTGGGCGACGTCGCCGGTGCGAAGGGCGTCGCGGATCACGGTGCTCGAGACGACGAGGTGGGAGCCATCCGGCATGGTCAACTGATAGGGCTCGACGATGCGGACTTGGAAGCCGCCTTTGGCCGACAGGGCGGTCAGCGTCTGGGCGTTGCCGGCGCGACCGCGGCCGAAACCGAAATTGGGCCCTTCGACAATGTAGGACGGGTGGATTCGTTTGATGAGGATCTGACGGACGAAGTCCTTCGCCGAGAGCGACAAGAGCGGCCAATCCGTGTCCAGCCGGATGACGGCATCGACGGCCACGTGCTCGAGTTGATGGGCCTTTTCCTCCCAGGGCGTGAGGCGCGGCGGCGCGTGTTCGGGGCGCAGGATCGAGATCGGGTGCGGTTCAAAGGTCATGGCGACGACGGCGGCACTGGAGACCTTGGCCAGGGCGTGCGCTGTGCGGAGGATTCGCTGATGGCCGAGGTGAACGCCGTCGAAATTGCCGACGGAGAGGACCGCCCCGCGGAGTGAATCGTCCACTGATGAGATGCCGCGATAGATTTTCATGCCAAGCTGGTCATCGCACTCGTCTTCGCAGCCGCAGCGCGTTGAGTACGACGGTCAACGAGCTGATCATCATGGCGCCGGCCGCAAACATCGGCGGGATCACGCCGATCGCCGCCAGAGGAATCATAAGGACATTGTAGAAAAAGGCCCAGAAGAGATTCTGGCGGATGATTCGCAGGCTTGCGCGAGCCAGCTCGACGGCATCGGCGACGAGGTGGGGCGTCGAGCCGACGAGTTGAATGCCGGCGGCTTCGGCGGCGACGTCCGCGCCGGTGGCGAAGGCGATGCCGACGTCGGCGGCCGCGAGCGCGGCCGCGTCGTTGACGCCGTCGCCGACCATGGCCACGCGCTGACCGGCCCGACGTAATTCTTCGACGTAGGCGACTTTTCCCGCGGGATCGACGCCGGCATGAAAGCGTTCGATGCCGAGTTGACTGGCCGCCTGGCGCGCCGCGGCCTCTTCGTCGCCCGTGAGAATGTCGCATTGCACGCCCAGTCGCGCCAGGCGCTGGATCGCCGATTGCGCTGACGGGCGGAGCGCGTCGGTCAGGTGAATTGTGGCAGCGAATTTGCCGTCGATGGCGACGTAGGTTCGCAGGTTGGAATCATTCCTTTGTTCGTTGGAGGCCGGCGCGTCGACGGCGATGCCTTGCGAACGGAGGTACTTCGATCCGCCGACGAGAATTTCGCGGCCGTCGACCGTTGCCTTCACGCCCGAGCCAGGGATGGAGTCGAAGGCCGTTGGCTCGGAGAACTCGATCGCATCGCGCCGTGCGTGCGCGACGATCGCCTTGGCGATGGGGTGAGGCGAAAGCTGCTCCGCGCCGGCCGCAAGCTTTAGCACCGTTTTCGCATCCAATTCGTTCGCGGCTTGGATTTTCCGGACGGTCGGCGTACCGGTGGTGAGCGTGCCAGTCTTGTCCCAAACGACTTGCTGGATCGCGCCCATGGCCTCCAGGCTTACGGCGTCGCGGACGAGAATACCTTTCAAAGCCGCCACGCCGGACGCGACCAGCACGACGGTTGGTGTCGCCAGGCCCAGTGCACAGGGGCAGGCGACGACGAGGACCGCGACGGCGCAGCGCATGGCCATGGCCAGGCCCGGCCGGCCCTCTGCCACCATCCAGGCGGCGAATACGACGATGGCCGCGGAGATGACGACAGGGGTAAAGATTGCCGCGACGCGATCGGCCAATTGCTGCATCTGCGTCCGGCCCGACTGCGCGTTGGAAACGAGTTGCATGATCCGCCCGAGCGCGGATTTCGAACCGACCGCTGATGCACGAATCAGCATCGCGCCATCCGTCACCATTGTGCCGCCGAGGACGCGATCGCCGGGCCCGCGCGAGACGGGGACCGATTCGCCGGTCATCAGGCTTTCATCGACCGCGGCCTGTCCCTCGGTGACTGCTCCATCGACCGGCACCGTTGAATGGGTCGGCACGCTGATCAGATCGCCTACGACGATCTCGCCGACCGGAACGGAGGCGAGTTGATCACCGCGTCGGACGAGGGCCGTTTTCGGCGCGCGGGCGGCCAGCGCGCTCATCGCTGCCGAGGCGCGGCCGCGCGCCAGCGTTTCCAGGTATCGACCGACGCAGACCAAACCGAGGATCATCGCCGCCGCGTGCAGGTGGACGAAGTCGTCGTCGCGGGCGATGAAGACGCCGTACAAGCTGCTCAGGAAGGCGACGACGACGCCCATAGTGATGAGCAGGTCCATGTTGCCGGTGCGATGGCGAAGCGCGCGAAAGCCGCCGGCGAGGATCGGTCCGCCGGCCGGGCTTAGGCCGAGCATCACGAGCAGCACGATCTCAAGCAACCGCGCCGCGATCTGGCTTTCGGGCCGGTGGCTCCATAGCGAATGGCGAAAATGATCGATTGCCAGGATCGGCAGGACGAGCCCGATCGCCTGAAAGAGGGCCTGCCGGTTTCGACGCAGCTTTTCGCGCAGGTCGGCGTCGATATTGGTCGGAATGGAGCTTTCGCCCGCGCCGACGATTTCGGCATCGTAGCCGGCATTGCGGACGGCGCGGACGATTGTCTCGCGGAACGGCATCGAGCCTTCGATCGTCACCCGCGCGGATTCAGTCAGCAGCTCGACGGCGGAATTGGTGACGCCGTCGACGCCGCGCAGCGCTTTCTCCACCCGCGCGGTGCAGGCGCCGCAGGTCATTCCGTGGATTCTGAGGGTGAGCTGTTCGGGCACGATGGCTCTGTGGGTTGGACGGGTTGATCCAGCGGGGCTTCACGGAATCCGCGGACGTCGTAGCCGGCGGTTCGCACGGCGTCGATCAGTTGCGATAGGACGCGTTGGCGCTCGTCGAAGACAATCGACGCCTTCTTTGCGGCCAGATCGACGTTCACATCGGTCACGCCGGCGATGCCGCGGATCGCACCGCTGACGGCTGCGACGCAATGTTCGCAGGTCATGCCGTTGATGTCGAGGTTGTATCGTTTCAAAAGGGCTCCAGAAGTCGCTAGACCACGAACGCTTCGTGGCAAAGGGATTCTAGCACGTTTTCGAGGAGATCGACGGCGTTGACGGCGGTGAGCAGATCCACCCGTTGCGACGCATCGCCGCCGAGGGCCGGTTTGCAGCGGCCCGCGTCCGCGCCGCTCGTCGTCACATCCAGCCGCATTCTCGTTTTGAGGAATAAATCCGGCCATAAGAGTCCGCCAACGGCCAGGACGTCATGGATGAACGTCTTTCCACGGCCCGGCGGGGTGTCGCGGGTTAATCGATAGCGAAGGAGTCTGGCGACGGTCTCGCCGACGCGCTGACCGCTGGCCGCGAGCCGGGCGACGTGTGATTCGTCCAACTGCACGAAGCAGGTCACGTCGAGCGGCACGACGGTGATCGGCAGGCCCGACGAGAGGACAGCCGCCGTCGCCGCGGGATCGCGGTGGAAGTTGAACTCGCCGACGCCGTGCGCGTCGCCGCGGGCCCAGACGACTCCGCCGCAGATGTAGACGTGCTTGAACTTATTTCCCAATGCAGGCGAATCCGCGAGAATCGCGGCCAGATTCGTCAAGGGTCCGAGGGCGATGACGGTGAGTTCGCCGCCAGCGTCCTCGGCGGCCTGGCGATAGACATCGCCGTAGGCCGTCGTTACTAGCGAATCGTCAGGGGCGAGATCGCAATCACCCAGGCCGTCCTGACCGTGTGATTCGCGGCGATCGTTCGGCTCCTGGCCTGTTTGATCGAGTCCGAGCCCGACGATCGGCCGTTTGGACGGTGAGATCGCCTTGAGGAACCGGCCGATGTTGGCGGCGACCTGAGAGACGCCGACATTGCCGCCGACGGCGACGAGGGCCCGCACGTCCATGGCGCGCGAGGTCATGGCGAGCCCGACGGCCGCCGCGTCGTCGATCCCCATGTCCGTGTCGATCAGAACGGGCGTCGCCATCGTCACACACGCCGCCGCGCCGGTCGCTCGCGGCTCTTCGGTTAAGATGTCATTACGCTGCCGCCGGGTGATTCTCGCGGCGCGTTTGAGGTTGGAAGCGGATTATGACCCACGCCGGCGCGACGGTCAATGAATCCTCGTCGATCGACGCTTTTCGTCGACGATTCGGGAACGTCAGGCCGACGGCGATGATCACGGCGCCCGGCCGGGTGAATCTGATCGGCGATCACGTCGATTATTGCGACGGACTTGTGTTGCCGATCGCGATTGAGCCCAGCGTGCGAGTGGTCGTTGGTCGTCAGTCCAGGCCTTTGCTGAGCGTGCACAGCCAGTCGTTCAACGAATCCTTCGAACGGGAATTGGACGATCTCGATCGCCGTGGCGAGGGCTGGATCGCGTACGCCCTGGGGATTGCGGTTGCCTTGCGCGACCGGGGCGTTCGACTTTCGGGCGCGGCCCTTCATGTCGAGAGCGACATTCCGATCGGCGCCGGGCTGTCCAGCAGCGCGGCCTTGTGCGCCGGCGTCGGGCTGGCGTTGCTTCATGCGTCCAATCAATCCATGCCGGCCGGTGAACTGGCCGGGCTGTGCCGCGTCGCAGAAAATATCGGCGCGGGAGTGCCGTGCGGGATCATGGATCCCCTGGTGTGTCTTGCGGCGAGGCGAGATTCGGCGCTACTTATTGATTGCCGCGATCATAAAACTCGTGACGTCCCCTGGCCGGGCGGTGATCTTGTCGCGCTGGTTATCGACAGCCGTCTGCAACGAGAATTATCGTCGGGTGATTATGCCCGGCGTGTCCATGAATGCGGCGACGCGAGCCGGTTCATCTCCGGCAAGGAGCAGGGCGTCTCCTCCCTGCGAGATGTAACGCCCGCGATGTTGGAGGCTCATCGTGCGGGGATGGAGCCGACTTGTTATCGCCGTGCCCGTCACGTCGTGATGGAGATCGAACGCGTCCACCGCGCCGTTGAGGCGTTGGAGAAAAACAAAGTCCAAAGCCTTGGCGAATTGATGAATGAGAGCCATGCATCGCTTCGAGACGATTTTGAGTGCTGCCCGTCGCAGATCGATGACTTGGCCGACGTCGTTCGCCGATGCCCCGGCGTGCATGGATCGAGAATGACCGGCGGGGGCTTTGGCGGGTGTGTCGTCGCGCTGGCCCACGAATCGGCGCGACCGGGAGTCGAAGCGGCGCTGAAGAGCGACTACGATGCGAAATACGGCGTCACGGCGCAGGTGTGGAGCTGCCGGCCGTGCGACGGGGCGAGTTTGACACCATTGAAATGAGCATGAAGAGCGGTCCGGATCAATCGATCGAAGCCGTTTTCGGCGGCACAAAGCTCACGGAGCGGGAAGCCTCCGTCGTTTTTGAGGCGATCGTCGGCGGGGCGGTCTCGGACGGGCGGATTGAGCGGTTCTTGATCGCGATGGCCGAGCGCGGCGAGACGGTGGAGGAGATCGTCGGCGCGGCGCGGGTGCTGCGCGCGCATGTCATTCCGATTGCCTGCGATACGGAAAACGCCATCGACACCTGCGGGACGGGTGGGGATGGGATCAGCACGTTCAATGTTTCGACGGCGGCGGCGCTGGTGGCGGCGGGGGCGGGGGCGGTGGTTGCCAAGCACGGCAATCGTAGCAATTCGCGGGCGAGCGGGTCGGCGGAGGTGCTGGCGGCGCTGGGTGTCAATGTTGAGGCGCCGCCGATGATTGTTGAACAATGTCTGCGCGAGATCGGATTCGGGTTTTTGCACGCGGCGCGGCTTCACCCCGCGATGGCGCGCGTCGCCGCCGTTCGAAGGAAGATTGGGCGACCGACGATATTCAACCTGCTCGGACCGCTGGCGAATCCCGCCGGGGTGCGCCGGCAAGTCGTCGGAGTTCCCCGTGCCGAGTTGATGATGATCATTGCCGCAGCGTTGCAGCGACTCGGCGCGGTACATGTGCTGGTCGTTCACGGCAACGACGGGCTTTGCGATCTGACGATTACCGGGGCGAGTCAGGCCGTTGAACTCATAGACGGGAAACGGTCCGAGCGCATTGTCAAACCGGAAGACGTCGGATTGAAGTCAGCCGGTCTGGATGCCCTGCGGATTGAAGATTCAAGGGAAAGCGCCGCGGCGATTCGAGATATCCTGGTGGGTCAGGTTGGTCCTCGGCGCGATCATACGCTGCTCAACGCCGCCGCCGCGCTGGTGGTCGCGGGCGTCGCGGGCGATCTGGCTGACGGCGTGGCTCGTGCGGCAAAGTCCATCGATTCCGGGGCGGCCGTGAAGGTTCTGGATCGGCTGATTGAGATGACGGAGGGCAGGCGATGATCCGCTTTCGCTGCGACGGCTGCGGAGTGGATTTGGCCCGCGACGGGTCCAATCACTACATCCTCAAGATGGAGGCCTTTGCCGCCGCCGGCAAGCTGGAGTTCACGCGGCAGGACCTGGAGAAGGACCACGACGCGGAGATTCGCAAGGTCCTTTCGCAGATGGAAAAGCACACGCCGGACGAATTGGAGGATCAGGTCTATCGGAGCTTTCGGTTCGATCTTTGCCCCGCATGTCACAGGCGGTTCTTGGTAAACCCGCTGCGCCCGATGAACTCAATTTAGCTTACCTTCGCCCCCGGCGGGATGTCCGACATCGGCGTCAGAAGGATGACTTGGGAGCGGTCTTCGTTGGAGGCGGCGAGGAGCATGCCGTTGCTGGTTTCGCCGCGCATCGTACGCGGGGCGAGGTTCTTTACGACGACGATTGATTTGCCGACGAGTTGGTCCGGCTCGTAGTAGCCGCGGATGCCGGCGACGATCTGGCGCTGCTCCGTGCCGAGGTCGATTTGCAGGACCAGCAGCTTGTCCGCGTTGGGGTGCGGCCTGGCTTCCAAGACGCGGGCGACGCGGAGGTCGATCTTGGCGAAATCGTCAAAGGTGATCGTGTCGGTGGTCGTCGGCGTATCCGTCATAATGTATCTCCATCGGGTTGGAAATGTAGGGGCCAAGCTTGCCGATTGCAATCGAAAGTACTGAAGAAAAGGCTCGGCAGGAGCCTCGCCCTCCCGAAGCGGGAAACTTGCCCTCCCAGGAATCACAAAAAAGAATAGGAGTTAATAAGCGGCGGCGGTGGGGCCTCGATCGAGCACCTGCACGGTTGCCGTTCCGCGATACTCCATGTTGTCGCGCGTGACGATGAGGACGGAGATGCGGTGGAGGCCGGGCGATTCGAGGATCTTTACGCCGCGCTGCTCGTCGCCGATCCAGACGCCGTTGTCCATCCAGAGGAAGTCCGCGCCGCTGGTCAGGTCGCTGGGGAGGTCGGCGCTGTAGGCCAGATAGTGGGGGCTTGTGCCGATGGCGGGGCCGCCGAGCTTCACATTCACTCGTCGGGCTTTGGTCTGCTGTGCCCGTGCGGCCACGATTTCGAGCGTCGGATCGTTGGCACCGGCCGGGGTTCTTCCGATTGCCCGCGCCGCGCTGGCCGGCGATCGCGTGCTGCCTGCCCGCTCGTAAGACCGCGTGCCGGCGTCCGAGGGCGTAAAGCGCCGTCCCTGTGTATTCGATGCGAGGGCCGGGGATGGAGGGGGGGCGGATTTCGGAGCCGATCTCTCCACGATGACGGGTTTGCTCACCGGTTTCGAATCCACCGGCTTGTTACGCGGACGGGGACTCGCAGCCGGCGATTTCGGCGAGCTCTGCCTCTCCGATGGAACTTCGGGCTTGGATAACCAATTGCCGCGCTGCGAAGGGGACGCCGAAGCGACTCTGGTGGGCGCCGGTCCGGTGTTAGACGTCACTGAAGATTCGACCGGGCGTTCCGACGGGGCGGGCTTGGGCGGTTCGCTGCCGGGCGTCGGATCGTAGGTGGGGCGACGGTCAAACGGGTACTTGGTGCCCGCCGTTGAACTGGCGTAGGTGACGGTCCGTCCGGTCGGGCTCGTCGGCGTCGTCGAACGGGCATCGACGCGGGTCGGCGGGACGATCGCGGGCGTCGACGGCGGCGTGGAGCGTCGCGGTGAAGGACTGCGACGGGCCATCGCCGTGCGCGCCAACTCCAGACCGATCGGCGGAGAGAACTGCGCGATCATCTGCTGCGTCGGGTGAAACTCGGTCATCTGCACCTGAGCAACGGTCTGAGCCGCCTCGAGCGGATGGAGGGGTTCCATTCCCATTTGCTCGGCGAAAAAGGCCGCGGCCGTTTGCGGAATGCGCCGGTGGCCCATGTTGTCGATCATCTTTCCGCGGACAACGCGGAAGCCGCGCGCCGTGTACCACGCGACCGCTTCTTCGCTTTCCGTCTTGCAGGCCGGGAAATCACCGTCGCCGATGAAAATCGCCACGGGCGTCGTGTCGCGATAGAGCGGCACGGTTTCCTCGGCCATCAATTTGGCGGAGAAATTCGAGAGGCGCGTCGCGATGCAGGAGAAACGATCTGGGAAGCGGTTGGGGAAGTAGTTCGCCAGGTACCCGCCGCAGGACCAGCTTGTGGACAGGACTCGTTTGGGATCGGCCCGGGTCGTTGCGAAGACGTGGTCCATGATGGCGATCACGGCCTTTTTGTCTTCGAGAACGTAGCTGTGCTCGCGCGTGAGCGGGTATTCCATGAAGGAATCGCTCGTTCGCAGCTCCGGCGCGCAGACGATGTAGCCGTAGATGTCCGCCTGCTTTTCCCATTCCCGTTCCTGCGGAAGGGCGTTGTCATAGGGTTTCATGCCGTGAAAGGTCATGACCAGCGGCCACTTCTGAATCTTGGGGTTGGGGTGCTTGCCGTTGTTCTTGACGTAGTCCACCGGCAGGTAGAGGTGATACCACGTCTTTGTGCTGGGTTCCTTGACGTAGGAGTAGAGGCCTTCCCCCCGGGGCTGGGGGACGGCACAACCGGCGGAAAGGGCGAGGCCCATTCCCGCGATCAAAAAAAGGGAGATTCGGGGTATTCGCATCAACTATCGGGTCCGAAAAGTCCGGCCCCGCCTCACTCGGGCTCTCTCTTGGTCTATCGGCTTGGTTCTTCCCGTAAAGTTACGATTCAAAGTCCAGGTCGTAGTCCATTTCTCAAATCGTGAAGGACAGATACGCCGTCCCCCGTGAACTCTCGCGCTATGGCGGTATTTCCGGACCATCGACCCTTCGGTCCCAAGGCCGCGCTACCTCAGGACCGGGGACTCGACCGTGGTTTTTGGTCGAGTCCAAGCTGTCAATCATTATAGAGAAGATTCCCAGTCAAGCCAATCCGGACTTCCACGGTTAAAACACTCCAAATCGGCGGTTGCGATCAACCCCGCAGCCCGAAACAAGACATGCAGGATGGAAATTCACCCTCGGCGGGCCATGCGTCATCGACCGTTCGCCCCCCCTCGTCGGCGACGATGTTTCTGGGGGTCGTCCTTGTGTCGGTTGCCTTGTACCTTCCCACGGTAGGGTCGGAATTTCTCGTTCTCGACGATCCGCAGTACACGACCGGGAATCCTTACATCCTCTATCCCAGTTGGGGGAAGCTCGCCGCATTTTTCACCGAGGTTCTCAGACCGACGGTTGTCGCCGGGTATTACCAACCGCTCACGATGGCGTCGCTGATGCTGGACCGTGTCATCGAAGGCTACTGGGCCGGCGCCTACTCACCGCGCCTGGACCCGACGATGTTTCACCTGACCAACATCCTGCTGCACGGTCTGTGCGCCGGGCTCGTTTTTTTTCTTATTCACCGGCTTTGCGATTCTCGATGGATCGCGCTGGTCGCCGCGCTTTTTTTCGCCGTGCATCCGCTCAACGTCGAAACGGTCGCCTGGGTTTGTCAGCGAAAGGCACTGCTCTCGACCTTCTTTGTGTTGTTGATGATGCTCGCCTATCTCCACTACGGCGCGACCGGCCGCCGGGTTTGGATGATTCTGACGGCAATCGCTTTTGCGTTGAGCATGCTTTCAAAGCCGACGGGGCTTTTTGCGCCGCTGGTTCTGTTGCTTCTGGACGTCTGGCCGCTTGGCCGCCGGGGGCCTCAGATTTGGAAGGAGAAGCTTCCGCTATTTGTCATCGCGGTGATCGGCGGGTGGATTGCCTACGTTTCGCAGACGACCGCCATCGACGATACCATCGCGGGGCAGCATCGCGGGGTCCTTCTCACCGCGATGATCGGGTGCCACAACCTTGCCTTTTATCTGGCCAAGATCATTCTGCCGATCCGGCTTTGTCCCAACTACATCGCCCCGCCGGAATCGGAGATCACGCCGCTGGCGTGGCCTTTCGCGGCGGGCCTGGTTTTTTCCGCGACGTTGGTCGTTGTCGGGCTTCGCGCCTACCGCCGGCGGGATCCTGTCGTCTGGACAATGCTCACTGCGTTCCTCGTGTTGTTGGGGCCGACGCTGGGGCCCGTTCGGTTTACGAACGTGATCGCGGCGGATCGATTTGCCTATCTCCCCATGATCGCCGTGCTGGTCTTGATCTCCGAACTCGCTCGGCGGCACTTGGCGTCGTGGGGCCGCGCGCTCGCGTTCGTCGGTCTCGCGAACGTGGTCGTCTTTGCCGTCGTCAGTTGGCGGCAGCAGACCGTCTGGAGGAACAGTGTTTCTTTTTACGAGGCGATCCTCGAACGGTTTCCCGATTCGTCCGCCGGACTTTATGGTTTGGGAAACGCCTATCTCGACCGGTATGAAAGATCTTTTGGTCCCGAATCGGTGATCCGGGACGAGCAGCGGGCGGCCTGGCTCGATGAGGCGCGGACCGCCTATCGGAAGACGCTGGAGGTCGATCCGACCTTTTCGCACGCTCACTATCGTCTGGGCTATCTTCAGATCCTCCAGGGCCGGACGACCGACGGCATCGAGCTGATCCAGAGGGGGTTGAGTCAACCGCGGGCGACCCCGGAGGGCTACTTCTTCCTGGGAACCGCATACAGCCACGATGGCGCCTATGCCGAGGCGATCGCACCCTATGAGAAATGTCTCCAGTTTCGTCCGTCCTGGATCGAGGTGCAGCGTAACCTGGCGAACGCCTTGCTGCGCACCGGGCGCGCAGCGGAGGCGATCCCGCATTACGAACGACTTTACGAATTGAACCCGACCGATTTGGACGGCGTTCAGAATTGGGCCATCGCGCTCATCAAGACCGGCGACGTCCGTTCGGCCATCGAAAAACTCAGGGGCATCATTGCGATTCGGTCTTCGCTGGTTGCCAAGTCCGACGGACCGGATGTCGCCATGCAGGCATCCAATCTTGCCGACGCCTATTACACGCTGGCCGGAGCGCTCGCCATGAGCGGCGACGAGGCGGGAGCGATGGAGAATCTTCGCCGGGCGGCGGAGATCAAGCCCGAGTTGCTCAAACAGGCGAGGGAGAACAGTGCGTTTGATTCCATCCGGGCAGGCGCGCCGTGGAAAAGACTTCTCAATGAATAGAAGCAGGCGGCGCTTCACTTTTGATCGTCATGGCCGGCCTCTTTTGTTTCGGCGGGGGGAGTCGCGGAATTATTTTTTTTCGCCGTGGGCCTATTCGACATTCCCCCGATCGTGATCTTGAATTCCTGGCGCAGTGTCTTATGTTCCTTGCCATCGTTGGCCCGCAGGCAATAGACGGCAAAGCCCTTGAGAGTGATCTTCCCTTTAGACTTGCCTTTGGTTTCCACCTCGAAGCTTACAGTCCGCTCCTCGTCACTTACTTCCGCCTTGGGATTGGGGATCTCGAAGAACAGTCGATCGAGTCGCGCGGAGGCGGGTTTCTCCATCCAGATCCGTACAGGGTCCTTTCGGTTGAACCACTCGGCTCCGGCGGGCCGAAGGGTCAGATGGACTTCCGTCGTGTTGGCGTGTTTTCGATCCGCCGCAGGAACCACGGTGGACTCCACCCGCACCCGTTCATTTCTGTCGGTGACGAGCTTTTCCGGCGGCGCGTGATGCGATCGCGAATCTCCCCTCGACTCGGCCAGTGACAGTTCCACGACGAGCGGTTCGATCTCCAGTTCGACCGGTTTGACGCCTCGCCGCTGAAGCTCGATTCGCGCGGCCGGAATCCAATCGAAGCTGGCGGCGGTTCGTCCCGCCGGCGGGCCGTATTGCTGTAACCGTTGCCTAAAATCTTCACAGGTCGGCAACAGCTTCTCCGCGCGTTCCCAGGCATCGACGGCCGATTGGAAATCGCCTGTTTGGCGATCGGGTCGGTCATATCGAATCCGATAGGCGACGCCCAACCGGAAGAACGACCAGGCGTCTTTCGGATCCATTTCGAGCGCGCGGGAATAGTTTGTCAGGGCTTCGTCGAGAAATTTCGGGGTGCCCGAAAGCACGAGCGCATCCGCATGTTCGCGATAGACGGGGGCCATTCGGGCGTCTCCGGCCTTTCGCCGCGTCACTTTTGGGTCTGGGAGGGCGGGTTCTTCCGCCTGGACGCCGGGCCCCAAATTTTTCGGAGCCGGGCGGCGGACAAATGTCTTCGTGATGGGATCGAGGCTCGGTTGGATCGCCCGAATCGTGCCCGTTTCGTCGATGGCCACGAACATCGGCAACCGGGAGATCGCAGACAAATTGAGCGGGTCGTGCAAGAGCGGGCCCGGCAGGTTTCTCCACTGCGCGAAGAGCCGGCCGCGATCGGCATGTTGTTCATGGTCGACACCCAGGACGACGAGTTTCCTGGCCGTCACCATCGGCTCAAGTTGCTCAAACCACCCTGTGACGGGTTCCCGACACGCTTCACTCCAGGATGCGTAATGGACCAGGAGAACTTTCTGTCCCCGGAGCGAGGCCAACGAGACGGGGCGATCGTGTTCGAGCGTCCACAAGGCCAACGGCGGGTGCAATTTGCCGACCTTGAGCGGTTCGGTCGGATCGTCCGCGGCCGCGCGCGAAGCGAGCAGGAGAATCAGTGCGAACCACGGGGTTGTGCGAACAATCCAAAATTGGCCAGGGATTCGAGTCATGTTTTTTTCGGAGCGGGTGTATTCGGCTCTGATTGTAGTGCTTTTTTGTCAAAAAAGCATTTGGCCAATTTGGGATGGCTGCGCCCGAGGTTCGACGATCGCGATGCCGCTTTCCCGTGTCCGGCCCGGTGGATACACTTCGGCACTTCGGTCGATTTTATGGGCGTGAGTGGTGTTTGGCAGTAAAGACCTCTTCTTGACGATCATCCGGTCCGCCCGGAGAGAACGCGCCGGGGCGAGACCGACCACATGAAACAAGTTCCAAAGCTCTACGACATCGAGATCCGGCCGCTGAAAGAGGAGGACTTTATTGAGACGGCCCGGGTTCATGTGGCGTGCTTTCCGGAAAAGATCGAAAGCCTACTGGGCCCGGCGTGCATCATCGATACCTTTCGCGAGCGCTTCCTTAGCCCGTCGCCGGACACCTACGGACTGGTGGCAATTCACAAACCGGACGGGCGATTGGCGGGTTTTGTTTATGGCGCCAAGACCGGTTTGACGGGAAGGGCGGCGCATCGGTTCACCACGTCCGAAACGCTTCGGCGTCACATGCTCCGCAGGGGTTGGTGGCATCCCCATGTTTGGCAATATGTTCTCCGGAGGCTTTGGGGGAAGTGGTTCACGTCGGCGTCGAACGAGGGGTACACGCTGCCGCTTCCGCCTGATTCGAGCGTCGTCAAGATGCTCGGCGTCGATCCGCCGTTTCGATTCAGCAACGTCGGTTTTGACTTGATGGCGGCGTTCGAAGCCGAGGCGGTCCGCCGCGGCGCAACGCAGGCCTTCGCGCTCGTGGACCGCGCTAACAGCCGGGCAGAGCGGCTCTATGAGTCGATCGGCTGGGCGAGGACTTCGCCGCGAGAACTCGATTACGCGGTTTTCGCGATGCACAAGGATTTGGCGGCGAAGCCGGAACCGGTCACCGGGCGGCGCTAGACGAGCGAAAAATCGGGGACCACTTCGTTGATGATCTCGCGGAGGGGTGCGAAGCGGAATCGATCAAGCAGCTTCGCTACTTTTTTTCCGACGGTGTGACGATTCTGACGGCGAATCCACAGGATCGCGCTGCGATGGGCGCGCCGCAGCGGAGGGAGCGGCGACAAATCTAGGTCTGAGGGCTCGTCGTTGATCTCGTCGGGGTGAAGATAGACGATGGCCGGGCGATCTTTTTCGACTTTTCGCATGGCCCATTGGGTCACGGAATAGGGAAAGAGGCGCAGGTAACCTCCGCCGCAGGCCGGCAGCCGGCGGTTCAACACTTCGACGATCGAGAGGGGGGCTTCGATGATGCTGCGGCCATTCTTGAGCGCGATGCGATGGATGTCGCGCGGGAAACCCGGCCAGCCGTAGCGCCGGCCGGAAAAGGGAAACACGCTGGAGTCGTATTGGAAGCCGACCTCGGCGAGAACATCGAAGGCCCAGGAGGTCTTGGGCATGATCGAAAACGCCGGCGCCCGATGGCCGATGACCGGTGCACCGATGAGGTCTTCGATTCTCTTCTTGGTCGGTTCGACCTCCGCGCGAAACGACATGGGGTTCAGGCGGAAGACCTGATAATGATGGTAGCCGTGGACGCCCAACTCGTGGCCGGCCGCGGCGATATCGCGGATCAACTGCGGAAAAGCCTCGACGACCTCGCCGAGCACGAAGAAGGTGGCGCGAACGCCGCGTCCGGCAAACTGGTCCAACAGATATTGCGTGTCCTCCACGACGGCCCTGGTTGGGACCGCCTCCTGGTTCAGCCAGTCCCGTTGCAGGACGCTGTGATAGTCCTCCACATCGATGGTCAATGCATGAATCATGGCGCTTCCGAGACCGCTTTCGGTTCGACCCGTCATTATAAGAGTGATGCGCCCAAGCGGGCAGCGGCGACGGCGTGCGCCATGTTTGGGCGGGGAAGGATGGACGTCAGCAACGCGTCAGTTTGCGGACCGTGCGCTTGACGTCGGCGAAGGTTTCCATTGAGAGGGCGTCGTCCGGGGGGATTTCAATATGGAATTCCACGCGAAGGGCCTCCAGGAGATCGAGGTGCCCCAGGGAATCCCACTCCTCCAGTTCGCCGCGATGGACTTGATCGTTGATTTGATCCGGGTTGATATTGAAGAGCCGCTCAAACAGGGACCTGAGCCGCGCTTCGAGCTTGTCTTCCGCGGTTCTCTGATCGACTTGTGTTTTCGGCTGGTGCGACATGCCGACCTCCGGATGGTTTATCGTCCGGACGGCCGCGGCACTTTGTTTGCGAGTCTCCTGACTCCTCGTCTTAAGGATCGTGCAGACAACGGCGCCCATCGAGGGCCGTATCATCCCGTTCTTTATCAGAAGTTGTTTGCCGGCCGCCTATTTTGGCGGGGCGGCGTTGAGAATCGCCTTTAGTCCGGGATGATTCATTGCAATTCGCGTCGCGCGGAACAAACCGCCTCCGGGTCCGCCCGGTCCGCCGGGCGGGCCGTGACCGGGACCCCAGCGACGACGACCGCGAGAATCGTTTCTCGGTCGGCGGTCGTCCTTCCGGTCTCCCTTTTGAACTTGAGGCGGTCCGTGGTCGCCGTCGCCGTCTCGATCGCGAAATCTCCGTCCGCCGGGCCGGTCACGCGGCGGGCCGAAGCCGTCTTCGGGTCCTTCGCGCTCCAGGTAGGGGTTGAGATAGTCCCAGACGATTTTCCCTGCGGGGCTCACCTCGAAGATGCGACCCTCTTCGCCATTGCAAATCAGGGTGTTTCCATTTTGCAGCCGCTGAGCCCCCGAGATATGGCTGGCGAAGAAGTCTGATTTGTCGGGGGCGGTGTATTCCCAGTAAGGCTGTGTCGGCTCAAATGCTTTATCACGTTCAAGCCGGTAGTCGCCCTTCGGAGTGTTCGGCAAGGCGATTTCGACGATCGATGAGTAGTCGCCATCGGGCCGCCCTTCGCCGTTGTTGAAGACGGTCAGGTGTCCTGCGCCGGGCAATCCTTTTTCGATCCATCGGGCGTCGTGTTGTGCGAAGAGTTTTTGATCGTCGCCGTCACCGGCGCCAAAGGCGCGAGGATTGCCCCAACGATAGAGCAGATCGCCGCCTTTACCGTACCGGCCGCCGCGATGGCCGGCGGCTTCCTTCGTCGTGGTGCTGTGATCGATGATCCAGACTTCGTTGAAGTTGTGAACGCTGAGGGCGATTTGATCGAATTCGGCGTTGTAATCGACGGAATTGGTGTGGCACCAGTCGGCATGGCGATCGAATCCGCCCGGTCCGCGTCCGGGACCGTCCGGTGGACCGGCATCGCGATCGCCGGGTCCGTCATCGGGTTCGCGGCCGCCGACGTAGCCCAGGCTTCGAAGCTTGTCCATGTCCTCGCGCGATTCCCGCGGTCCATGCGGGTCGAAGTTGACGTTGATCAACTCGGGATGTTCCGCCACGGCGCCGTAGTTGGCCTTCGAGTCGTCGAACTCCTGTACCAGATGGTCCCAGAGATGCCACCCCCAGACGACTTTTCCACCCGTCGCGCCGTCGGGGGCCACTTCAATGACGTAATCGGGCCACAACTCGTCACCGCGCATCGCGTCGGGATCACGCCCCGCTTTGATGGCTTCGTCACGAGACTTTTTCTCCCATGCGATGAGCAGAATGTTGCCGCCCGGGAGCGGTTCGATGTCGTGGTGCTGGCAGTGTTGTTCGTTGGCGTAGGCGTAGTCCCAAAGGAGCTTTCCATCGGCGGCGATCCGCTGCACGCGGCCGCCGATTCCTCCGCCGCCGAAGCTTTTGTTCCTGGGTTCCCGTGCGCAACGGAGGATGCTGCCGTCGTCGAGCAGATAGACGGCCTGGCCCGGCACGTACTTGCTGCGCCAGGTGTGAACGAGCTTGCCATCGAGATCGACGAGGTAGGTCTTTGTCGAATTGAGCGGCGCAAACAAAGTGTAACCGGGCAGGGCCTTCGGCGTGTTGAGGACCAAACCTCGCTTTTGCTCCGGTCGGTCGGGCTTCGGTCCCCGGTCGCCGGGAGAAGGTTGCGCCTCGGCGCGAAGCCCCATCGAAAATACGAACAGGAGGAGGGCTGACAATTTCCACGGGGATGTCGTGTTCGGTGAGACGATTGGCATGGTATTTACCGGCTTTGGTTTCACAGGAGTAAGGATCAGGCCGATTGCCTGTGGCATAAGTTCATTTAGGACATAACGATTGGTCCGACCGCTTATTCGCGTCGATTATCGTCGTCCGGACCCGAACCTTCGGCAAGCTGCGAAAAAAAGCTCCGGACGACTTCCCGCTTCGGCCTCAAATTCTTGTAATGGACCATGTGGACTCGATAAAATCCGACTTGGAGGAAAGTATCGTACCGGTTCCCACGTCAGCCCCTATTTTGCTCTAATCGTAAGGGAGAGAATGATGTCAACAAGCAGAATGTTTCTTTTTGGCGCAGCGGCCGTCGGCATGATCGCGGTTCGATTGATTGCGGGCGATTTGAATCCGCCGCCCGGGCCGGTTCAGGCCACCGGCCCGACGCAAATCAATGCGCAATACATCGTCGCGTATCCCTACGTAATCTCCCAGCCGGGTTCGTACGTCTTGACAAGCAACCTCACCGGTACCGCAGGGGTGAACGGTATCGAAATCTCCGCCGAGGACGTCACCCTGGACCTGAACGGCTTCTCCATCAACGGCGCGTCCAGCGGTCTCAGCGGCATCTATGTGACCGATCCCGGCGGTGCCACGCGCCGGAATATTCGCGTTTTGAACGGCAATCTTCGCGATTGGGGCGATTACGGCATCGACATGGGATACGCGTCCAACAGCCGCGTCGAGAATGTGCGCGTCTTTCAATGCGGATCCGACGGCATTCGGGTGAACTACAACAACGCCGTGGAAAACTGCCACGCCGAACAAAACGGGGGCCTCGGCATCGTCACCGGCAACACCTGTACCGTGGGCGGTTGCACGGCGCTTTTTAACAGCGTCGGCGGTTTTTACACCGGCTGGAACTGCACGGTGTCCAACTGCGCGGCCGAAGTGAATGGTGGGAACGGTTACGAAGTGGACCAGGGCTCCGTTCTTTCCTATTGTACGGCGACCAACCACTATGGGGGCAAATCGAGCGCCGACGGATTTCTCTTGCACGACGGCGCTTCGGCCATCGGATGCGTCTCCCAGAATAACTCCGGCGACGGCTTCGCCGCCTATTCCGGCGCGTCGTTGTCGGGTTGCGCCGCCGGAAACAACCGACAAAACGGCTTTAGCGTGGGCTCGAGTTCAGTCCTCGCCGACTGTTCGGCGCAGTACAACGGAACCGCGCCCGCCGTCCGAGGAGGCTTCGGCGGTTCGAATGGGTTTTTGATGTTGGACGGATGCACTGTTATCGCCTGTTCCGCCGTGAACAACTATGGCGATGGATTCAACGTCGGCTACGGCAATACGATTTCGGGCAGCACGGCGACGTACAACTCCGTGCACGGTTTCGAGTCCTTCGGCGAGATGACCATCACCAATTCGACCGCGTATTCAAACTCGGGCATCGGAATCTACTTCACCGGCGGCCTCGTCAGCCATTGCACCGCGAAATACAACTCCGGCGGCATCTACTCGTTCTTTGCGCCCGGAACGGTCAGCGACTCGACGGCCAGCGATAATTATGGTTCCGGAATTCAGATCACGGCGGTCAGTAGCGTGCGCGGCTGCACGGCGAGCGGCAACGACTTCATCGGGATTGAGGTGACCGTGAGCGGCGAGGGGAGCAGCGTGGTGGGCTGCACGGCGTTTGCCAACATCGACGACGGCATTCAGGCCGTCGATGGCTGCGCGATTTCGGGGAACAACTGCTATCGAAATCAGGGCGACGGAATTCAAACCAACAACAACTGCCGAATTGAGAATAACAATTGCACCACCAACGGTTCCACGGCCGGCGGTTCTTCCGGCGCCGGCGTCTATGTCGACGGCAATCGTTGCCGCATCGACGGGAACTCGACGGCCGACAATGATTTCGGCATCCGGGTCACCGCGGCGCCCAGCGTGATTATCCGCAACTCGGCCAGCGAGAACGGCGACGATTACGGCGGCATCATCGGCGGCAATGACGTCGGCCCCATTGGAACGGCCGCCACCTCGACGAGTCCATGGGCCAACCTGGCGACCCCACCGCCTGCGGGCACGTGCATGGATGGCATCAAGAACGGCAACGAGACCGACATCGACTGCGGCGGTCCGGACTGCCCGCAATGCAATATCGGAGATGATTGCCTGGCGGGCTCGGATTGCACCAGTGGTTTCTGTTCGGGCGGCGTCTGTGTGCCGTGAACCCAAAGAGTCTGTTAAGGAGCCGCTGAAATGAAGCGATGGATGTTTGCAGCAGCCGTGGCCCTGTTCTCATGGGCGGGGGTCTTGTCGGCCCAATCCAACATCGACAACAGCGTCCCCGATAAGTACGGCTGGGGAGAAAACATCGGCTGGACCAACTGGCGCGACGCGAACGGAGCCGTGGATGGCGTATACGTCGGCGGCCGGTTCCTGTCCGGGTTCATCTGGGGCGAAAACATCGGGTGGATCAACGTCGGCGACGGGACGCCGACCAATGGTACGGCTTACGCCAACACGAATGGCACGGACTTCGGCGTCAATATCGATTCGGGCGGCTATTTGCACGGTTACGCCTGGGGCGAGAATGTCGGGTGGATCAATTTCGACGGCGGGGCGATGGCGACGCCGGCGCAGCCCGCAAGGATCAACTGCGCGAGTCTGCCGGGGATGCCTCTGGCGCGTCTGGCGGGGTTCGTCTGGGGGGAAAACATCGGCTGGATCAATCTGGATGTAGCGGCGGCGGGGCAGTTTGTGGCCCTGGATTCGATATCCACGCCGATGACCTGCGACCTTAACCACGATGGGGTACCGAACGGATTGGACGTCCAGGCGTTCACAACGCTTCTGATTTCCGGGAATGCGAGTTGGGCGGACGTTTGCTCGGGCGACGTGGAATTTTCTCCGGACGGTCAGTTGGACTATGACGACGTTGATCCGTTTGTGACGTGCCTGCTCTCGCAACCGTAGCGAGATTTGCGATGACTGGAGACGAAGGGATTCGAACCCTCGACCTTCGCATTGCGAACGCGACGCTCTCCCAGCTGAGCTACGTCCCCGGTTGTGAGATCAACTTTAGCCGCCTTACGGCCTTTCCGCAATATCGGCGGCATGCCGATCGCGGATTATTGCGCCGGCAGGGCGTTTCGGGCGATTTCGCGGACTCGTCGACCGGCGGGTTCGCTGGGATGCGATGACTCCGATTCGCTGAGTTGCTTCAACCGGGTCCTGCCGGCACGGCATTCTCCGATCCACTCCCGGGCAAACCGGCTGGATTGGATTTCGGCCAGGATCGCCTTCATTTCCTTCTTGGTATCAGGGCGGACGAGCCGGGGGCCGCGGGTCAGGCCGCCGTACGCGGCTGTGGAAGAGATACGACGGCGCATACCGGTAAGACCCTCCGCGTACTGAAGGTCAACGATCTGCTTGACCTCATGAATACATTCGAAGTAGGCGAGTTCCTCGGGGTAACCTGCCTCGATGAGGATGTCGAAAGCCGCTTTCATCAATTCGATGATCCCTCCACAGAGGACGGTCTGCTCGCCGAATAGGTCGCTTTCACACTCGGCGGCGAAGGACGTTTCGATCATGCCGCCCTTGCCACCGCCGATGCCTGCGCCCCAGGCGAGGGCAAGCTGCTTCGCGCAGCCGGTGGCGTCCTGGTGGACAGCGAGGATGCAGGCGAGACCGCCGCCGCGAACGTAGGCGTCGCGGACGAGCGAGCCCGGGCCCTTTGGCGCGATCATGACGACGTCGACATTGTTGGAAGGAACGATCAAACCGAAACGGATGGCGAATCCGTGGATGAAACCGAGGGCCTGGCCCGCGCGAAGATGGGGGGCGATTTCCGCGGCGAAGATGTCGCCCATCCTTTCGTCGGGGAGGGCGAAGATGAGAAGGTCGGCCTGCTTGGTCGCGTCGGAAATAGAGGCAGGTTTGAAGCCGTGCTGGATCGCGAGGGCGTGATGGGGTCCACCGGGTCGTTGAGCGACGATGACCTTGCAACCGGCGTCGCGCAGGTTCTGGGCGTGGGCCTGGCCTTGGGAGCCGTAGCCGAGGACCGCGAGTGTCCGCGTTCTTAAGGTCGCAAGGTCGGCGTCCGCTTCATAGTAGACAGGTAAAGGCATTGGAACGGTTGCCTCCATTGGGGATGGTTCAGGCTCGATCCTTGCCGCCGATGGCCGGATCGGTGCCAGTGATCATAGCGATCTTGCGGGATTGGCTTGGGGGAGCTACAAGTGCCGATAATAAAGCAGACGCCGTATCGTAGGTGCCGGTCTGCGCTGGAATTAGGCGCAAATCGGCCCTTGCGGTGGGGTTAAATCATTGAGGGAGCACTCCCATGTCCGCATGGCTTTTCACAAGCATTGTTTTGTTTTTGTGTGCGGGCGATCCGCCGACGCCCGCTGCCGAACCGATGAAGCTGCTTCCGCCGGAGACATCCACCGCCGCGCCGACGCCAGCACCGTCCTCTTCGACAGACGCGCCGAGCCCGGTGACTCCCGCGCCGGCGCCGATGACCATGACAAAAGCGGCGGCCTCGTCGCCCCTGGACATCGGGGGCTGGCTGGTCAATCTCGCGCGGCATCAGGGACATCTCATCGGACGTTCCGATCCGCGCAGCGCGGCGCTCCATGTGATGGCGCTTCTCGAGGCGGCGAAGGAGATTTCGCCGGATTGCGGCGAGGCCTATTTTTGGCTTCACGATCTTTATCAGCGCATGGGCCGCTCGGCGGAAGCCAAGGCCGCGTTGGCGAACTATGTACGGCTGACGCCCGCCGACGACACGGCGCGAATCAAGCTTCTCTCGATGGAGATGGAGGATCGTCAGACGGCCGAATCGCGCGCCGAGTTCATCCGAAATGAGCTGGCGGCCAAGAGCGTGTCGCCAATTTATGAGAGCGAATTGCATCGCTGGATGGCGAAGCATTACCACGAGCGCGGCGAAAAGGAGCCGGCCGGAAGGGAAATCGAAACGTCGCTCCGGCTCAATGCGATGAACGTGCCGGCGCGGCAACTGGCGTACGAGATGTTCGGCGAGACCGAGGCGTCCTTGCAGCGCGTCGAAATGGCCCTGCAGCTCATCGCGATGAACCCCAGCCAGGTCAATCTCGTCTGGGACCTCGCCGAGTTTCTCGATCGAATCTCCATGCACAAGCAGGCGCAGGAGTGGTACAACCGGGCCATCGATCTCCATCGTCGGGCCGAGGCCGGGCCGATCTCCGCGGAACTCCTGCAAAAGCTGGCCATCTCCTACATCTGCTCCGAGGATTACGCCAAGGCGGTGCAGACGGCCGACGAGGCGCTCAAGGTCGATCCGAATTACCAGCCCGCGCGGTTGCTGCGATCCAATGCGCAGTCCAAGCTTGGAAACAATCAGGCGGCGGAGGCCGACAAAGATGCGGTCCTGACGGCCTTCCAAGCCAGGGCGCCGGAGATTATCTCAAAAAAACTCAGCGATGAAGCGGCGGAAGTCGCCTGGTATTTTTGTTTTCACCATCCCGACAAGGCGCTGGCCAAACAGCTCGCCGACGTGGCCATGACTAAAAGGAGCCCCGGTCCGCTCGCGAAACTGGCGGACGGCTATTCACTCTCCATGAATGGCGAGGTTGACGCGGCGATCAAAGCGCTGGAGCCGCTGGCCGCCACGGATCAGATGGCCGCCCTCGAACTGGCCAAGATTCATTTACAGCGCGGCGACAAGGCCCTGGCCGTCACGATCCTTCACAAGGCCGCGGCGATCCAGCCGTCCGGAATCGCCTACAACCTCATTCGCGACCAGCTCACGCAGCAAAAGGAAACGGCTGCGGCCCCGCCGCTCAATACGAAGATCGTCGCCGCGCTTGATAAGTTTCAGCGCGACGTCTTCGACTATTACCGCCGAACCTCGGATTTTCTGAAGGTGACCCTTCGGTTCGTGGCAGAACCGCTGCCGCCGGCCGGTCCGCTCGAAGTGGTGATCCGTCTTGAAAACGCCGGTCCCTTTCCGATCACCTTCGGCGAGGGATTCATGGCCCGTCCGCTGCTGGCGGTCAGCGCCAAGCTGACCGGCCGGGAGACGGCCGAATTCAAAAATTACCTGCAGGTGCTGATGAATTCGCGCCCGGTGCTCAAGCCGGGCGATGCCATCGAAAAGAAAGTGGCGATCGACGTCGGGCCGCTGCGTGAGAAATGGATCGCCCTGGCCACGGATGCGACGGCGATCGAGGTGACCGCGATGTTCGACCCGGTTTATCAGGGCGACTCTCTCGCCGCCGGACTGGGCAGCATGGTCATCGGGCCGATCAAGGGAGCGCGCAAGGCGATTGAAACGACGCCGCAGGCAATCACCGCCCTGACCGATCAGGCGACGTCCGGTGACGAGGTCGGCCGGGCGAATGCCGCGGAATCCATCGGTGCGCTCCTGGTGGCCGCGCAGGCCAATCCGTCGGTAACCCTGCCGGTCGATCAATTGCGCGGGGCGTTGGCCAGGGTACTGGCGGATCGGGATTGGCGCGTTCGGGCCAAGGCGATGTACGCGGCCGGTTGGTCGCCGCTGGATAAGAGCACAACGCAGGCCGCCGCGCCGGCCGTTCAAGACCACGATTCGGTGGTGCGGCTTATGGCGGTGCAGCTCTTTGCGGCGCAGCAAGGGGACAAGTTCAAGGACGTACTCGATCACATCAGCAAGACGGACGCCAGCCAGGCGGTGCGAACGCTGGCGCGAAGTTACTTGCCGGAGTTGACCTCGGCGCAGGCGACGGAGTCGAAGATGACGCCCGATCAGTCCGCGCCTTGAGCCTACGATCGTCGCTTCTTGGCAATCCATTTACGCACTGACGGCAGCGGCAGGGTGTTGAGCACATCCTTGGCGCGAAGCCAGCCGCGGCGGGCCGTCGTAATGCCATAGCGCATCTGTGCCAGTTGGGCAACGGCGTGGGAGTCGGTGTCGATGCTCAGCATTGCGCCGGCGTCGCGGGCCATTCGCACGTGACGGTCGCAGAGATCCAATCGTTGCCAAGATGCATTCAGCTCCAGGACCGTGTGCGTCTTGACCGCCTGGGCGATGACGGCGGCCATGTCCAGTTCCATCGCGGCGCGGCGGTTGATAAGCCGGCCGGTCGGGTGGCCGAGGATCGTGACGTAGGGGTTTTCCATGGCTTTGAGGACGCGAGCGGTGACTTTCTTGGAATCCTGCCGCTGGGCGGAATGGACGCTTGCGACGACGAGATCACATGCCGCGAGGATCTGGTCGGGATAATCGAGCGAACCGTCGGCGAGAATGTCGCACTCGCAGCCGACGAGGATCGTGACGAAGTCGTGCTTTTCGTTGAGCTTGCGGAGCTTTTCAATCTGCCGCCACATGCGATCGATGGAGAGGCCGTTGGCGACGGCGCTCGACTTGGAGTGGTCGGTGATGGCGATGTATTCGTAGCCGAGTTCGTGAGCGCCCTGGGCCATTTCGGCGGCGTCGACAGTTCCGTCGCTGGCCGAGGTGTGCATGTGCAAATCGCCGCGAATGTCGGAGATTTCGATCAGCGGCTCCAGCGCCTTGGCATCGAACTCGCCGCGATCTTCGCGCTGTTCGGGCGGCATCATCGTCAGGCCGAGCTTCTTGTAGATGGACGCTTCGTCGGCTCCGGCGATCTGCTTTTCACCGTCGAAGAGGCCCCATTCGTTGAGCTTCCATTTCTTCTTGATGGCCATCTCCCGGAGACGGACATTGTGGTCTTTGTTGCCGGTGAAGTATTGAAGGGCCGCGCCAAACGAAGCCTTCGGAACGACGCGGCAATCCGCCTGCATCGGCACGCCGTCGCGTCGATCGACCAGGACCGAGCCTTTCGTGTCGCCGGAGGCCAGTACTTTTTTTACTTGCGGCAGACTCGTAAACACCTTTACCACGCCGGGGCCGTCGTCAGACTCGCAAAGCAGATCGATATCGCCGATGGTCTCGCAACCGCGCCGCAGGCTTCCGCCGATTTCGACGCGTTTCACCTTTTTGACCTTGCGCATCGCCTCGGCCAGTTCTTCCGCCAATGGCCATGCGAGACCCAGCGGGGTGCGATCGGAGGTTTTTTCGAGGAATTCGAGACCGTCGGCGATCTGCTTGACGCTTTTTTCGCCCATTCCCTTGAGCTTGGCGAATTTGCCGGAGGCGATGACGGACTTGAGATCGTCGAGGTTTTCGACGCCGAGTTCCTTCCAGGCCAGCGCGACCTTTTTGGGCCCCATGCCGGGAATTTTGAGAAGCGCCGGCAACCCCTTGGGGACCGAAGCGAGCAGTTCTTGATGATCGGTGATGCGGCCCTTGGCGAGGAACTCTTCGATCCGTCCGACGCTGCCTTTACCGATGCCCGGCAGGTCGCCGAGCCTGCCCTGCGCGGCGACCTCGGCGACGTCTTCGGTCAAATCGTCGATCGTCCGCGCCACTCTGCGATAGGAATTGACGCGGAAGGACTGCTCGCCGGTGATCTCAAGCAGGTCCGCGATCTCGGAAAAGATGGCGACAAGCTCCTTGTTTCGCATGATGGGGAAGTATATCGATCCGCCGGGGGTCTCGACAGCGTCGGCGCCTTAGTCGAGGCGGATCGACAAGAGCGTGATGTCGTCGGACTGTGGGTGGTTGCGGACGAACTGCTTGATGGAGCGGCGAATACGGGTGTTGAGTTCGCCCGGCGGTTGCGTCGCGTTGGTGGTTAACAGTTCTACGAGCCGCTTTTCGTCAAAATGTTCGTCCTGGGGATTCTCCGCGTCCGGCACGCCGTCGGTGTAGAGAACCAGCGTCGTCGGTCGTTCGCTGAGGTCAATGGTTTCGATGTTGTACTGAGAATCGATTTCGATGCCCAACGGAAGATTGGGGATCGGGTCGATCTTGGATGCCTTCCCGTCGGAGTGGATTTGATACGGCCCCAAGTGCCCGGCGTTGACATAGGTGAAGCGCCTCGTGGCCGGGTCGAGCAGGCCGAACAAGCCCGTGATAAACCGCGAGTCGCGGACATTGCGGCAGATCAGTTTGTTCAGGATGTCGACGGCGCGGACGAGGTCTTTTTCCTCAACGAGCGTAACGTGGACCGCGGCCTGAAGATTGGCCATGAGCAGCGATGCCGGTGCGCCCTTGCCGGAGACGTCGGCGACGACTACGACGATGAGCCCGTCCGGGCGTTTGAAGTAATCATAATAATCGCCCGAGACCTTCTGGCCGGGGTCGTTTAGCGCATCGATGGTCAAACCGGGTTGGACCAGCGGCTCGGAGGGAAAGAGCTGCGATTGAATCTCTCGGGCCCATTGAAGCTGCAGCTCGACGTGTTGCCGTGCCCGCATTTCTTCCAGGAGCTGGACATTGGCCAGCCCCATCGCGCCGAGTCGGCCGAGTGCGGCGAAGAAGTCGATGTCCTCGCGGTTGTAGCCGCCGGTGGACGTGACGCGATCGCCGTAGATGACGCCGCGGACTTTTTGATGATATTCCATCGGCACGCACATCGCCGAGCGGATGTTGTTGGAGATCATGCTTGCGGTCGGATCGAAGCCTCCGCTGGCGGTATCGTTGATGAGGATGCGTTCCCCGTTGTGCAGGGCCTGATCGACGAGGCTGCGGCTGATGTGGATGTTGCCGGAGTCGCCGCCGCGCGTCGTCTTGATCCTGATCCATTGCGGCGGGTGTGGGTCGCCCGGCCAGACCGCGATCCCGGCGCGCTCGAAGCGGAGCGACTCCTGGCAGATGTCCAGCACTTCATTCAGCAGTTCGTCGCGGTCGAATTTTCCGGTCAATCGTTCGTTCAATTCGTACAGGCTTTGCAGTCGGCGCTGAGCGAGCGTGAAATGCTGGTCGCGGCCCCAGGCGTTCGTGCCGCCGAGTTGCGTGCCGGTGTCGCTCATCACGATCGTCGGCTGGATGACCGCCGCCAGCGAGAGCAGACAGCCGCCGATGCCGATCCGGTCGCCGGTTTGAATCCGCGAAGTGCTAACGGGGTTTCCGTTGAGCGTGGTTCCGTTCTTGCTCTGGAGATCCTGCACCCAGAATTGTCCGAGATCGTCGAGGTAGAGCCGCGCGTGTTTGCGCGACGTAGCCGTATCGTCGAGGACGACGTCGCAGGCGGCGTCGCGGCCGATGACCCATTGCGTCCCGTTCATCGGATGGGAGGATTGGCGACCGTCGGAAAGCTGGATTTGAAGCTGTGCCATCTTTCGCCCGCTACGGGAGTTGCCGGCCGGTCGAAAGGCCGTCCGTTCCGTCCATTTGACAGCAATTGCCGTCGAAAAACGCCCGCCCTCATGGTCCATTCCGCGTTGCCGGATGTCAACGTAAGCGGCGGCAAAACTTGCGCCATTGATTCGATGCACCGTGTAACCCGTTCGGGCGTCTAAAGATTGGGCTCTCCTACAGTTATGGGACGGCAGGGGACGATGAATACGGATAGACGCGGGTCGATGGATCGACCTGCGCCATAGGTGCGTTTGAACTGTCCGAGGTCGGGGACCCATGTCCAATCCTCTAGTTTGTGAACGATGCGGCGGCGAACTCGAAACCGATGATGCGATCTCGATCATCGAGGGCCTTTGTTGTGTTTGCCGTCGAAGATCAGCAACTCCGCCGACCACGGCGCGGCATTCCGGCGCGCCGGCTCGTCCGCGACCGCCACGACCGCCAGCATCGAACCCGCCGGCTTTTCCACGGCCGGTCGTGCCGCGCGGTCTTCAAGCCGAGCACATTACGGTTCGCTCGACCGTGCATCCCTCGGCATCGGCGCCGGATGACGGACCGTCGGTACGGGTGCGACGGCGACGGCGGGACCTGGTCATCGGCGTGACGGTCGGACTGGTCGTGACGCTGGGCATGACCGGTTACGTGCTGACGATGAAAAAGGAATCGCCCAGCCTGCCGATCGTGAAGTCCAAGAGCGTGGAGGAGTATCCGATTCACCTCACGATCAAGCCGGCGAACGCGATCGTAACGGTCGACGACCATGAAGTCGGACCGGCGGACGAGTCGGGGAAACTGACCTTCGCGATGTCCGGGCGCGGCGAGGACGTGCATTGGCTCGAGGTGAAGGCGAACGGCTTTCATCCGGTTCGCCGCCCTTTGTCCATCTATAGCGGCGTCAATGAATTCGCGGTCGAACTGGTGGCCAAGCCTTATGACGTGGCGATCCGTACGACGCCGGACAATGCCGAAATCTGGATCAACGATCAACTCAAGGGCTACAGCCCGCTGACGCTGACGCTTTTGCCGTGGGAACGGGCGCGGCTGGCGGTGAAGCGCGCGGGCTACCAGGAGGTTTCGCGCGATCTGGCGCCGCCGACACAGGGGGAAAAGCTCGAACTGGATCTGCCGCTTTCTCCGGCGGGCGTCTTCGTGCAGGTCGAGACGGATCCGCCGGGGGCGATCATCACCATTGATGGAACGTCGCAGGGCGTGACGCCGCTGACGGCCGAACTGCCATCGTCGTACCTGGGCCGGCCGGTAAAGATCGCGGCCCGCAAGGAAGGCTTTGAGGAGGCGTGGCTGCAGACGACCTTGCCGGCGAAGCCCGACGCCGGGCCGGTGACGGCGCGGCTGGCGCTGGCGTCGAGCCACGGAGCCGCCGCGCCTTCGGCTCCGGCGGTCGCCTCACATACGAGCCCGACGAATGTTGCAGCGGCGACGAATCAGACGACGGCGACAAATCATGCCCCGGCGGCCGCAGCGATCGGGCAGCGCGTCGTTTTTCTCCTGCTCGCGCCGACTGGCGCCGGCACGGAGCACACCCTGCTTCTCGACCAGGTCGTCGATCAGATTCACCGGCTGCCGGACAGGCAACAATTTGTGGTGCTGACCTGCACGGCGGACGGTCTTGAAAGCTGGCCGGGCGGGCTCGATGCGGCGACGGCGACGAGCGATCAGAAGATTCGGGCGTACGACCAGGTGCGATCCGTGAGACCGGCCGGGCGCGGGGCCGTCGATCAGGCGCTGGCCTCGGCGTTGCAGTTCAATCCGGATTCGATCCGGCTGTTTGCGTCCGGCACGCTGAATCAGAAGGAATTGTCCTCCTTCGCGACGCTGGTCAAGGGCCGAGCGGTCGCGGTGCATATCGTTCAATCGGAGGCGGGGCCGGACGATGACTGGCTGCAGACGTTTGTCTCGGCGCAGAAGGGGTCGTTGACGGTGCTGGGCCTGGCCGGAACGCCTGCCGTCGCGCAGAAGGGCGACGGCGGCGATTGAGCGGAAGAGGCTTGCGGCTTGAGACCTGAGGCTTGAGGTCAGCCACCGCCGACTTGCGACTTGCGACATCGACTTTTTGCTCCTTACCCTCCGGGGGGCGAAATTAGCCGAGATTAGGCGGAAAAGCGGATCAAATTTTCACATCGGTCGGCGGTCCGCCGCGCGGCGGGATTTTTTTTAGCCGAAAACGAGCGAATAAGGGGATCGAATTTTCACTTCGATCTGCGGCGTCGCGGCGCCGAATTTTTTTGAGGCCGAAAAAAGCCGGAAAAAGGCGAAAAAGGTGAAAATTCACGATCGATCTCCGGCGCGGGGAATCTCCGAGTGTCGCGAACTAGGCGAGAAGCCCTAAGCCGAAAGCCTTAAGCCTTAAGTCTGAAGGTGAGGGCATCGCGGCATTTGTTTGTTCCTATTCAATACTCTTGCTCGCTGTCCCCTCAATAAGGGGGGTCTGAGGCGCTTTGAGGAAATCGGCGGGGTTGCAAACGGCGGCCGGGGCTGGGGTTAGGTTCGGCCGCCTGCCGCCGGAAATTTTTCGCCGTGGCGCGGGGCCGGTGCGG
>CAYPXR010000076.1:0-12525 GCA_964414585.1 uncultured Planctomycetaceae bacterium | reverse complement strand
TGTTGAGCAGCGTCGATTTGCCGGAGCCGCTCGCGCCCATGATGGCCAGGTATTCGCCCTGGTGGATGTCGAGGTGGAGCCCGCGGAGGGCGTGGACGCCGGTGTCGCCCGCGTCGTAAATTTTGTGGAGCTCGCGCAGCTCGATCACGGTGCCGTTTGTCCGGCCTTTCGCGGCGAAGCCTTCTGCGATTTTTTCCGTCGTCTGGGTCATGCCGGGGGATTAGAGCGTCCGACCATCGGGCCGGGCCAGCTTGATCGCTTCCTTCAGGCTGAAACTCGATGAGGAATTATCAATGAAGCGTTTTACAAAGACGTCGCCGGCCTTGGCGCCGCTGATGATCTCTGTCGTGACGTTATCGGTGATGCCGACCCAGATCGGGATGATTGTCCATCGGCCGGCGGCGGCGTCGAAACGCCACAGGCTCGCCTTGGCGCAATAGTCCGCGGAATGGCCCTCGGCGTCGGTCTTCGGCTGCGGGGGCCATTCGATGTCGTGCAGGATGTCCTGCCGTTCTTCGAGCGTCAGGGGCGGCTTGAAACGCAGGGCGGCGTTGGCGATCTGAGGGACGTTCTTTTTGGCGACGCACTCGATTTCGACGTTGACCGACAGACCGGGCACGAGCGTCATCTGTGCGTCGTTATCGACTTCGAACAGGACGGTGTAGGTGACGACGTTTTGAATGACGTCCGGTTGATTTCGCTTGTGGAGGATTTTGCCTTCGAACTTCACAGGTTGCTTGGCTTCTACGGTGAACCGGGCGGGCTGGCCGACTTCGATATGGTTGATGTCGGATTCGCTGATCTTCGCACTGACGCGCATCCGATTGAGGCTGGGCGCGAGGAGGAAGAGCACCGGCGTCTGAAACGCGGCGGTCACGGTCTGTCCTTCATCCATATAGCGGCGGAGGACGATGCCGTCGATCGGCGAAACGATCGTGCATCGCTCGACGCGGGTCTTTGTAAAGTCGAAGCGCGCCTGGGCCTGCTTGAGGGCGGCTTCGGCCTGGGCGATCGCCTGCTCGGCGCGCTGGAGGAGCAGTTTTTCGTTGTTGCGCGCGAGATCATACATCGCGCTGGTCGCCGTTACCGCCGCTTTCGCGCGAAGGTAAGAGGCCTTGACGGCGTTCCATTCGGCCTCGCTGGCGTCCTTGGTACCCATCAGTTTGTCGATCCGGTGCCAGTTGAATTCGGCTTCGATCAAGGCCGCTTCGGAGGATTCCTTGTCCGCGAGGGCCTGGCGCGTTCGCACGGGCAGGTTGGCAATCTGCTCGTCTCGCGCGATCCTGGCATCCGCCAGCGCGCCTTCGGCCTTGAGAAAGTCGGCGTGGGCCTGTTCGTTTTCCGCCTGGGCAAGTTCCGGGTCGATCCGGCAGATCACCTGGCCTTTCTTGACCGGCTGATCGTTGTCCACCGGCAGCTCGATGATCTTGCCGGTCACTTCACAGCCGACTTCGACGGTCGAAAGGGGCTCGACCGTTCCGCTTGTTTCAATCGTCATCGTGAGCGGGCCGGACTCAACGGCGGAAACGGCGATTTCGTAATCGCTCCCCCGGCCATGCATGGTGAAAAAGACAGCGGAGCCACCGGCCACGGCTGTCACAGCGGTCACAATCATCCAGGTACGCATGGAGGCGCCTCGTCGGCGAGAAGAGGTTTGCAAGGTCTTTTTATAGTAGTCGAGGCCCACGCGGTTGCAAAGATCGCTGTTGGACGGCGGAATCAAGGATTTTGACCGGTTTTCACCACATCATCGTGTGGAGAATCGGTCTGCGCGACCGTTTTTGCACTCATCGTCCGTCGGGGATAGCCAAGCGTGGGATCGATCCGCTTGGCGATTTCGGCACGAACGAACTTGCGATTGGTGCAGTCGGCATGGCCGCCGGTCCAGCCCAGCGAGCCATAACGGGAATTCCAGCCAATATTGACGATCCGGCCGCTTGCCTTTCCCGCGCCCCGAAGGCCGACCAGCCCGGCGGCGTCATCGAAGGTGCCGTCAATCGTGCCGAGGATTCGGACGGGGCCCTGGAGGACGGGATCGCTGGACGCGTAATAGACGTAAATCTTGCCCTTCATGTTTTCGAGGGCCTTTCGCGTGTCGTAGTTGCTTGAGATGCTTGCGCCGACGAGGACGAGATTGTTAAGCTTGTAAGGCGGCGGCACGCTCTCGGCAGCCCAAACGGCGACGCCGGTACCGGCGGACAGGGCGATGATGTTTGCCTCGGCCCCCGGGTTGTTTTTCAAATAGGAGCCGATGTCGGCGCCGAGAATGGCGCCGGAGGAGCGGGCGATAAAGCGGAGCGTCTGATCGAGGGCCGGATTCATGGTCAACGACCAATGATGGTTGGTCACGATGCCCTTATAGCCGGCGTCTTCCATGCCCAGAGGGACGTCGAGGACGCCGAAGCCCCAGTTGCCGGCGCCGTCGATGTACCAGGTTCGGCCGAATTTTTCCTTGGGATCGGCGCAGCCCACGACGGCCAAAGCGGTCAGCAAGAGGAGAGATCGCAACGCAAATCGGTTCATATTCACGAATCACCACCGGCGAGCCCAGCGATCCATCGATCGTGCGGCTCGCGGGGTGTAATAACGGCATGTTGTGAAATTATCAAGTATTTTCCGGGACAACGGATTTGATCTCTTGTAGCAGGCGTAATGCGTCGATCGGCGTGGTCCGTTCGACATCGACGGCTTGCACACGCTCGACCAGCTCTTTCCACCAGGAGGGTAGATTGGGCGTTTGGGAGAATAGCAGGAGTTGATCCGCGTCCTCGGATGCGGCGGAGCGCGGCGTTCGGGCCGCTCCGGTTTCCAGGCCGTGGAGGACTTCCTCGCTTCGGGCAACGACGCTCTTGGGCAGCCCGGCCATGGCGGCGACATGGACGCCGTAGCTGCGGTCGGTCGGTCCGGGGATGATCTTGTGAAGGAAGACGACGTCGCGGCCGGCGCCGGCGGGGCGGAGTTGCTCGCGGACGGCGACATTGCAGTTGGCGACGCCGGGAAGCGATCCGGCAAGGTCGGTGAGTTCGTGATAATGCGTGGCGAAGAGGGTGCGGCCGCGGATGCGACGCGCCAGGTGCTCGGTGACTGCCCAGGCGATTGCCAGACCGTCGTAAGTGCTGGTTCCACGACCGATCTCGTCGAGGATAACGAGGGATCGGTCGGTCGCGCTGTTGAGAATGCGGGCGGTCTCGACCATCTCGACCATGAAGGTGGACTGACCGCGGGCCAGTTCGTCGTTGGCGCCGACGCGAGCGAAGATGCGATCGACCGGTGAGAGACGCATGGATTTCGCCGGGACGTAGCTGCCGGTGTGGGCGAGAAGGGTGAGCAGGGCGACTTGGCGGATGTAGGTTGACTTACCCGCCATGTTCGGGCCGGTGATGATGAGCAAACGGTCGCCTTCGTCGGAGAGCTTGCAGTCATTGGGAACGAAGCGCTCGGCGAGGACGAGATCGAGGACAGGGTGGCGGCCGTCGAGAATTTGGAGAAGGCTTGAGACTTGAGGCTTGGGGCTTGAGGGGCTTTCCTCCGGTTTTGTCTTTTTGATTTTCTGATTTTTCGAAATGTCAAAGATCGGCCGGCAGTAATCTCGGCGGCGGGCGAGTTCGGCAAGGCCGGTCAATACGTCTAACGTTGCCAAAGCTTGTGCGGCGGCCTGTAATCTTGCTAGATCGCGGACGACGCGGTTGCGGATTTCTTCGAAGAGTGAAAGTTCCAGTGCCGTCGCGCGGTCCGAAGCGCCGAGGACTTCCTGTTCGTGGCGTTTCAGTTCGTCGGTGATGTAGCGCTCGGCGTTGCGGACCGTCTGGCGGCGGACGTAATCGGCCGGGACCTTGTCGCGGTGCTGGTGGGTGATTTCGATGTAGTAGCCGAAGACGGAGTTGTAGCCGACTTTGAGGGTGGAGATGCCGGTCCGCTCGATCTCCCGGGCCTGATATTCGGCGAGGTAGCGATGGCCTTCATGACCGATGTGACGGAGGCGGTCGAGTTCGGCATTGAAGCCGTCGGCGATAAACCCGCCGTCGCGGAGGATCGGCGGGGCGTCCTCTTTGATCGCGCCGGCCAGATAGGCCGCGAGTTCGTCGTGACCGCTCGCCGCGCCGGCGATCTGGCCGAGCAGGTCGGAAGTGTCCGTGGAGCCCTTGAGCGGTGGTCCGATCGTCTGGGAGATGTCGGCACACAGTCGCAGCGTTCTGGCGAGGCCTGCCAGATCTCGCGGCGAGGCGCGGCCGACGCCGATTCGGGCGAGGATTCGCTCGATGTCGCCCATGTCGCCCAGGAGGGCGCGGAGATTCTGGAGTCGAGAGGGTTCGTCGAGCAGGGCGGCGATGGCGTCCTGACGGGCGGTAATCCGGGACACGTCGCCGAGCGGATAGCAAAGCCAGTGGCGCAGGAGCCGCGAGCCCATCGGGCCGGAGGTCAGGTCGATCGCCCCGAGCAGGGTGCCTTCGCGCCCGCCGTCGCGGAGGGTTCGTTCGATTTCCAATGAACGGAGGGTGAAGGGGTCGATGGCCACGCCGTCGTCGCTTCGGCGCGGAGAGATCGTGAGGATGTGTTCGAGGGTCGTTTTCTGAGTCTCTTTGAGGTAGTCGAGCACGGCGGCGGCGGCGCAGAGCGATGCGTCGACACGGTCGAAGCCGAAGCCGGCCAGGTCTTTGATCTTGAAATGTTCGCAGAGCGATTGCTGGGCGAAGTGGCGGTCGAAGATGTGCGCGGGGCGGGCGGAGACGCTGGTCGTGACCATCTCTCGAATCGCGTCGCGGATTTGGTCGGAGGCATCGATCGCCGTCTCCGGCACGAGCACTTCCGCCGGGCTCAAGCGAACCAACTCGTCGATGGCGATCGCGGCGGGAAGCATCTGGGCGAAGAACTGCCCTGACGACAGACAGACGCAGGCCAGGCCGACCTCGCCGCTTTTCCAATCGGAGCCGGCGGGAAAGATCGCCGCGAGATGGTTTTCGCTTCGTTCGTCGAGAAGGCTTTCGTCGGTGAGGGTCCCCGGCGTGATGATCCGCACGACGTCGCGCTTGACGACGCCCTTGGCGGTCTTGGGGTCTTCCATTTGCTCGCTGACAGCGACCTTGAAGCCGGCCTTAACCAAGCGGGCGATGTAACGATCGGCTGCGTGGTAGGGGACGCCAGCCAGCGGGATCGGTGTCGCACTGTTCTTGTCGCGGGCGGTCAGGGTCAGACCGAGGACGCGCGCGATGGTTTTCGCATCTTCGTAGAAGGTTTCGTAGAAGTCGCCCATGCGGAAGAGGAGAATGGCATCGCCGACGCGGGCTTTTTGTTCGAGATATTGCCGCATGGCGGGCGGCAATTTTGAATTTGACTCTGGCGGGGTTGGACGCCGCAGCGCCGTGTCGGCCTTAGACGAATCGGCGGTTGGTTGCGGCGTGCGAACGGGCATCGAAACTCTCCCTCCAGTGGAGCACCCTTGTCCAAGTCGGGAGTTTAACCGACAAATGGACCGATGGGTGAACATTCAAGGCGTCATCGGTATCATCCGACGCGGCCGATGGACGCAAAAACTCACAACCCGCACGCGCATGAGAACCACGCTCCGGGCCTCCCGACCGAGCCCGAACGCGATCGTCGGCGGTTCATCGAAGTCTGCCTGGTCATCCTTGGACTGTGCCTTGCACTGAAGGTGCCGACGCTTTACTTCGAACGCGTTGAAGGGGATGAACTGATCTACTGGGGATTGACGGAGAACTGGCTCCAACACGGACGGTATTCACTGCATGGCACCGAGATTCTCAAGATCATCCCGGCGGAGATGTATGACAGGCCGCTCTTTCACCATCCGCCGATGATGTCGATCCTGCTCGCGCCGTTTGTCTATTTCAAATCGCATACGTTTTCGATTCTGGTTTCGTGGCTCGGACATGTTCTGGCCGTTGTCGGCGTGGCGATCTGGGTCTGGACGATGCGAAAACCGGAGTGGAGCCCGACTCACATCTGCTTGTGGCTGCCCGTGCTCGCGATGGCGATGGACCCGGTCTTTACGTTCGCGGCGCGGAAGCTCTGGCCCGATCCGATCCTGGGCGGCTTCGTGGCGATGGCATTAGGGTTGGCGGTCAGCGCGGCGCACCGGAAATGCCTGGGGACCGCGTACTGCGCCGGTTTGTTTCTGGCGGCGGCTTCGATGACCAAATTGCCGGCGCTATTCGCCGCGCCGGCGCTGGTGGTCCTGGTCCTGCGATCTCCGCTGCGCGGCCGACTGATCGCCGGCTTTTTGATTCCCGCGACAGTAATCGTGGGCGCGTGGCTGGTCTATTTTCGATGGCGATGCGGCGCGTTTCTGCCGATGTGGAGCCGCCCGAGCGCCGCGTTGATCGCCTCCAGCAAGCATATCGCCGAGTCCATGAACCGCCCGTGGCATTATTACCTCAGCCAACTCGCCCTGGTAACGCCGGCGACGATTGCGATTGCCGTCGGCGCGGCGATGTTCTGGCGGAAGTTCGCCTTTGACGCTCGGCGGACTTGTGCAGTTTGGCTGATCGCGACGATCGGGGGATTGACGCTGCTTTCTTTTCAGGGACATGCGATGCACTTGCGGTTCATGACGTTGGCGATGCCCGCGGCGTATGTTCTTCTGGCGGCGATCCTGCCGTGCGTCGATCTTCGTCGGTCGTTGTTTCCGTTGGTCACGCAATTGCTTGTGATCTACGGCGTCATCGGCATGGGCTTCTACATTGTCTATGGTCCAGAGCTCGACGAGATTGTGTCCATACCAGAGTTGCTGTGGCGGATGTTGACGACACCTCGCCATTGAGGCATCGCGCAGGAACAGGAATTCGTGATCTTTTTTCTTGCGAGTCAACTTCCGCTCCTGTTGGGGGCCTGGTGCATGGCCCGCCGGTGGGGGGGAGGGGCCCAGCGGCCAATCGAGGCCGTTGATCTGGTTTTATCGGCTCAGATCTATTTTGCCGTATTGGTCGGAGTGGGTCTACTGCTGGGTGTTTCGGGGCTTCTGATGCGGCCCGTCGCGGGGGCGGCGGCCGTGTTGGTCGGGTTGGCCATGTTGGCTTACGGCCGGAATTGTCTTTCCTTGTCGTTTGAGCGACCGCGGCGACGATGGGGCCTGACGGCATCGCGACTCATACTTTTCTTCGTCGTCCTATCGACGGCCTGGCGCGCCGTCACGATGCCGGAATATGATTACGACGTACTCACTTATCACCTGACGTTTCCGGCGCAATGGATTCAGAACGGAGCGATTTCCATTCTGCCGACGTGGTTCGGCGATCCATCGCCGTCGTATGCGCCCTGTGCGAATGAAGTCTTCTACACCTGGCTCCTGTTGCCGCTGGGCAGCGATTCGATCGCACGGGCGGGGCAGTTTCCATTCTGGCTACTGCTGTTGGCGGCCGTCGCGGGGATCGGGCGGGAGTTGCGGTTGCGACGTGCGGAGCGAACCTGGCTTTGCATCGCCGTCGCTACAATCCCCGCGATTGCCGCGCAATCCTGCACGGCGATGGTCGATGTCGCCGTCGCGGCTCACGTTCTCACGATTGTCCTGTTTTCATTGCGGCTTGCACGGCGGGGGCGTTGGAGTGATTTCGTCGGTCTGGTTCTGGGCTGCGGGCTGCTCGTCGGGACGAAGTATCTTTCGACGGTGTATCTGGCGACGCTGATCCCGTTGATCATCTGGGCGATCGCGCGCGGCGGACGCGGACGATGGACCGCTTGTCAAAGAGGGTGGGTCGCCACTGGCGCCGTTTTGTCGCTGTGGGTCGGCGGCTATGCGTACGCTCGGAATTGGGTGGTGACGGGTAATCCGGTCTATCCGGTCGAAGTGCGGATCGGCTCGTCGGTTCTCTTTCACGGTGTGTACAGCCGGGAGGCGATGGAAAACTCGGTCTTTAACATTCGCCGCATCGGCGACCCGGGCGGATTCGGGTGGACACTTTGGAGTGCGCTGCACACGAGACCGGCGACGGACGAGAATGCCAAAAAATGGTATCTCCTGCCCGGAGGGCCGGCGATTGTTCTGCTCTTTTTCGGAATGCTGGTTCCAAATCGTCGGCGCATTCGCATCGGCCGACTTCTGTTCGTCGCCACCACCATCGCGATCTTCGTGGTCTATTGGTACGCGTTGCCGTTTCAACAGGGCCGGTTTGCTTGGGCGCCAATCCTCCTCACGCTTTGCGGGGCCGCGGGGGCCTCCCGATTGCATCGACGTGCGCCGATGGTGGTCGGATTATCGCTTATCTCGATTTGGATCGTCGTCTTCGGAAGAGAGTGGGCCGAGGTCTGGCCGACGAGCGGGGTATTTTGGCTCACGACGGGAATCTCGCTTGCGGGTCTTGCGTTGATGGAGAAGCGGCCGTCATATCAAGGGTGGAGGCCGGCAATCGGTGTCGGATTTACCGCAGTCCTTCTTAATACCGCGTTCGATCCGAGCGGAGACGAGCGGGCGTCCAACATGGCGCTACCGCGTTGGCGATATGTCGCCGAGGCGTGGCGATGGATTGATCAAAGGTGCCACGGCACGACGATTGCTTATTGCGGGAACAATCTGCCGTACTTCCTTTATGGGCGGCAATTGGAAAATCACGTCTGCTACGTTTCAACCTGTCATCCTCTACACGGTCATTATCACGACTATGCGGCGTTGCCGGAGGTTTGTCGATTGGACCAGCCGAACACGTCGGAGCCGGTACTGGCCCGGGTGATCATGGACCCGGCCATCTGGCTCGAAAATGCCAAAGCCCTCGGCGTCGAATATGTCTGGGTCAACTCGATGCTGCTGTCGCCCAACTTGCTTATCAACGTGCGGCACGACGAGTTCGGGTATCCTGTCGAGCGGCGATGGCTGGATACTTGGGCTCGTTCGAAGGATGGGGCCGCACCGTTCGCCGAACGATTGATTTTCAATGATGGGGCGGTCCTGCTCTACCGGCTGCACTGGGATCGGCCTGTTTCCACAAAGGGGATGACGCCGATTGTCCGCGATGAGATCGACGCACTGGATCGATTGCAGCGAGACCGTCCGCCGCCGGGTACTGCGATTCGCGATTACCCGCTGGCCCGTTCGTATATCGAGCGAAACGGGCTTCGGTGCATCTCGTCCACAGGTCCGCCTTGAGATTGTTCGCGGGTTCATCCGGGCCATGATTTTTCATATACTGGCGTCATGAACGCCAGCGACGTCCGACGACATATTTCCAAAAAGGCGGCTTTGTTTGAGGAGTCCGTCATCCGCAAGATGACGCAGGTCTGCCTCGCGCATCACGGCGTGAATCTTGCCCAGGGTTTCCCCGACTTTCCTACGCCGCCGGAGTTGCAGGAAGCGGCGATCAAGGCGATTCGCGACGGATTCAATCAATACGCGCGGACGTGGGGGGCTCCACAAATGGTCGAGGCGCTGGCGGAAAAGGTCCGCTGGTTTCAGGGGATGGAGATCGATCCTAATTCGCAGGTGACGATCTGCTGCGGGACGACGGAGGCGATGATTTCTTCGCTGCTGGCGACCATCGATCCCGGCGATGAGGTGATCGTCACGTCGCCGTTCTACGAGAACTATGGGGCGGACACGATCCTTTGCGGGGCGATTCCGCGGTACGTGACCCTGCACCCGACGGCGGAGCGGGGGTTCCGATTCGATCAGGACGAACTCGCCGCGGCGTTCAATTCCAAGACGCGCGGCATTATCGTCAATACGCCGAACAACCCAACCGGGAAGGTCTATACGTGCGAGGATTTGCAGTTCATCGCCGATCTGTGCATCAAGCATGATGTCCTGGCGTTCACCGATGAGATTTACGAGCACATTCTCTATGACGGGCGGCCGCATGTTTCACTGGCGACGCTGCCGGGGATGGCGGAGCGGACGGTGACGATTAGCGGGCTGTCAAAGACGTACAGCGTGACGGGCTGGCGGGTTGCCTGGGCGATAGCGTCGAAGGAGATCACCGCGGCGATCCGCAAGGTGCACGATTTTTTGACGGTCGGTTCACCGCATCCGTTGCAGGTCGCCGGGGCGACGGCGCTGCGGATGCCGAAATCGTTTTATGAGCAACTTGGCCGCGAATATGCCGAGCGTCGCGAGGTCATGTGGTCGGCACTGAAAGAGGTCGGCTTCGAAGGGTACTATCCCGAGGGGGCGTATTACATCATCGTAAACATCGACAAGTTCGCGAAGCCCGGCGAGGAGGACACGGCGTTTGCCTTGCGGATGGTGAAAGATGGCGGCGTGGCGACGGTGCCGGGCAGCAGCTTTTACAATCCGGCGAGCCTGGGTCATCGGCAGGTGCGGTTTGCGTTTTGCAAGAGGATTGAGACCCTGCAAGACGCACAACGTCGCCTCATTGCATGGATGAACCAATGAAGACTGTTTCACGAATTCTGCCAATCGGGCTCGTTTTCCTGGCGGTTGGATGTGCCGAGCCGCAGACGTCTGTCGAATCGACCCACATTTCCGCGACCTCGACGATTCCGACAAAAATCGATTCGTTCCAGGGAAAGTACCGATTCCTCTCCAACTTCTGGCCGGCCATGGTCGAGTATGAGGGGATCACCTATCCCAGTGTCGAGCATGCCTATCAGGCGTCGAAGACGATGGACATGGGCGAGCGGCGGAGGATCTCGGAGATTGTCGAGCCGGGCGATGCCAAGCGGGCGGGGCGGGCGGCCAAGCAGCGGCCCGACTGGGAGGAGGTCAAGCTCCGCGTCATGGAGGACTGCGTTCGTTACAAGTTCGCGCACCACGCCGAGCTGCGCGACAAGCTCCTGGCGACTGACGAAGCGGAGCTTATCGAGGGCAATTCCTGGGGCGACCGATTCTGGGGCGTTTGCGACGGGCAGGGGGAGAATCACCTTGGGAAAATCTTGATGAAGGTGCGGACGGAACTTCGAAAAACAAAATTCGTGCCCGCTTAGTCCGCCGGCTTCCAAGGTTTCGGATAGGCGACGACGCTCTTGTGACCGTTCTTGTCCACCGATCGCACGCCGAAGATGTAATTGTCCTTGGAAAGCGGGTGGGTGCAGCCGTTGGAGGGGCCCAGCCAGAGCGAATGCTGCCATTGCGGTGCGGTCGTTTCGCGCCAGACGATTTCGTACCCTTCGAGATCGCCTTCGGTCCCGGCATCCCATTCGAGTGTGGTTGAGTTTTCGAGTTTCGCCGTGAGTACGCGAAGGTTGGAAGGCGGAGCGGGGGCCAGGGCCAGACTCGCCAGTGCGGCGGCGTTGACACGGGCGACTTGGGCGACGTAACCGAAATCCACGAACTGCGGCAGATCGCCGTATTGCACGCCTTTTTCAACGCGGACGTCCTGATGCTGGTGACGATAATTCTCGTTCATCTCGGTGAACCGAACAGCGGGATATCCCTGCTCGGAAAATGACTTGTGATCGCCGCCGCGCAGGAAGCGATCGCGACGGTAGATCATGACCACGTCGAAGCCGGGGACGTACTGTTCGGCGATGGAGTCAATGAAGCGGGCCAACTGCCGGGCCGGCGAATCGTTTTCGTTGCCGATGTCCTGACGGAGCTTCCGCTCCTGCTCCGTGTTTTCGGTGACGGGGACGCCTTCGGAAAAGACGCGGACGTGCGAACGGTCGATGACGCCGTTGCCGCCGGTGGTATTGCCGACGATATCGTTGGTGAACATTCCGGCGATCTGTACGTTTTGCGCGTGGTATTGCCGGGCCATGTATTCGGAGCCGAGGAGGCGCTGCTCTTCGCCGGCGACGGCGGCGAAGACGATGGTCGCATCGAATTCGTAGCGGGACATCACGCGAGCCATTTCCAGCACGGCCGCCACGCCGCTCGCATCGTCGTTGGCGCCGGGGGCGTCGGCGGTGGAATTCATCACGTCACCGCACATGGAGTCGTAGTGGCCGCTGACCACGAAGACGCGTTGCCGCGAAACGGGGTCCGTGCCGGGCAGCGTCGCCACCAGGTTGACGATCTCCACTTCGCGATTGACGCGCTTGCCATCGGGCGGAACGGTGAACGCCTGTTCGACGACCTGCAGTTTTCCGCCACTGGCGGCCGCATAACGATCGAATTCCGATTTGATCCAAAACCTCGCCGCGCCAATGCCGCGCCTGGGGTTGGTGACGTCGCTGAGGGTATGCCGCGTGCCGAAGGCGGCGAGCGTTTCCACGGTCTTACGGATGTTGGACTCGGAAATCTCGGCGACGATTTGGTGGATCATCGGATCGCCCTGGGGAGCGCATCCGCAGGCGAGCCCGACCGCGGTTGTCACGACCCCGACCGCCCACTCGCGAAAATATCGATTCATTTTGACGTCGCCTCCTGAAGCAGCCTTCGCACAAGAGCCATTGCCTCTGCCTTGTTGAGCACCTCGTCGTTGAGTTGGGCGTAATAAACTCGATCGAGAAGCTTCTTATAAAGCGGGCCGGGCGCGGGGCCAAGCCGCAGTAAATCGTGACCGGAGACGAGCGGTGGGGGGGCGACGGCGGCCGGGGGGATGCGTATGGCGCGTGCGGCGATGCGAGTATGTGCGGGGGGGGGGTGGCCGCCGGCTGGATGCCGAGCGGCGAGCAGACGCA
>CAYPXR010000075.1:0-18094 GCA_964414585.1 uncultured Planctomycetaceae bacterium | reverse complement strand
AGGCTTGAGGCCCTCCACGGCGGGTCTGCGACTTGAGGCTTGAGGAGGAGAAGAATCAAGGGCGGCGGCGGGGGATCAGCAGGGGCAGGGCGAGCGTGTCGGGCTCGGGGACGGGGGTGAGGGAGAAGTGGACTTCGCCGGCACCTTTGCCGTGTGTGCCGGGGGGGGTTGTGCGGTAAGTTTCGCAGCGGTGGGGAATCTTTCGCTATCACGTCGGAGTCGCAGGGGCGACGACCTTCGATCAGTTAATTGCAGGGTATAGGTCCAGGCTGCATATCGGAGCATCTACGGTCGTGTTATGGGTCTGGCACGGAAATTGCCGGTGGTGACTCTCGATGGGGGGATTTTGAGTTCGGGACGCCAGCGGGTTGGGGGTGTTTGTACGCGGGGCGGGAGCGTGGGCGGGGAGGCTGCATCCCTTGCGGCGGCTTGAGGTGATAATGTGTCATAACTATGGCATTACTTGTGAAAAGGAATTGTTGTTCTTCCTTGTTTGATTGGATTCGCGGAATTATCGGGGTATAATGTAAGGGTACGTGAGATGCGCGAGCTCACCGGTTGAATAGGAGGATCATGGACAAGAGATTTCGATACTTGATCTTGACCGCGATGGCCATCGCGGTTTTCTGCGCGGCGGCCTCGGCGGATATTGTCTTTAGCCAATTGCCGAGGCAAATCGGCGGTTTTGTCTCCGACACCGACCAGACATTTTTGGGCCAGCCGCACGTTTGGCAACGTATTGCGGACGACTTTCAACTCAGCGAACCCGCTGCCATCATACAGGTAGTTTTCTGGGGCTATTATTCCAACGCCTTATTTGGGCCGGACAACGAGACAATGCGGGTTCGATTTTATGGCGCGCGGGAGAGCGACGGCCTTCCAGATGAAGCGACGATCGTCTATGAGCAAACCCTCCAGAATCCTCAGCGACAGGAAACGGGTCTGTTTGTTTCCTCATTGACATTAGTTCCCGAATATCGATACACAATTAACTTGGCATCGCCGGTTTCGCTTGAAGCAAACACTACCTATTGGTTCGAAACCATTCAGGTTGGCGATCCAGAAAGCGATTTTTTCTGGGAATCGTCGTATACGGCCACGCCGCAAGATCGGATCGCTGGTGTAAACGCAAATTTTCCAAATTGGGCTTATGGGGGACCAAGAGTTGGGGTGGCATTTCAGATCTTAACACCCGAGCCTCATACGCTTGGGTTCATGGCGATTGGTTTGTTGCTAATTCCACGATGGCGCGGTCGGCGTGAGAAAATAGCGCGGTCAGGCTGATCCAGCGCCGTCGATCATCAATTCTCTAATCGAGAAACAGCCCTCTCGGCGAGTCGGTGGAGAGTCCGCGCACAAGGAGCGAGAACATGTCGCACAGAGTATCCGCATTCCGTTGTACCTTGGCACTCGTGTTGCCCTTGGCCCCAGTGTTCTTGCTGCTTCCCATCGTTGTATTGGCCGATGAGGAAGAGGCCGCCATTGTCTGTACGCAACCCACTGCGACGACACAGATTCCACCGACGACCTATCCTGTAGAGGGAACCGAACTGATCATCACGGAAGGTCGCCTCAGTTTTGAGAGCACAAACGACGCTCATCTTTACTCGGCCAATCCCTCGATCGCCATGGAGCCTGAGACGGGACGCCTCCTTGTCGCCTGGGACGGCAAGATCGGCTATGACTGCTCGAACACTGCGGTCTATGCCGCTCGGCTCGAAAGCGACGGTACAAGCATTTGCGCTCCTGTTTTTCTGTCACCTCCACTTTCAGTGGGCGCTGGTGCCAGCAACAAAGCGCAGCAGCCCTCCGCGGCGATGTCGGCTTCCGGGCTATCGTCTGTCGAGTGGACAGGACGTCTTGCATACCAATTTGATCAGGGAGTAATAGGAGTTTTCACGACTACGTTTTCGTTTGACGAGCTCTGCTTGCTTGGCACGCCGCCTCCACCTTCACAAGCCAGTTCCGGTTTCGACGACAAGGAAGTGTCCGTTGGAGTTTCAGAGGAAGCCGCGATTTCGACGTGGATGCGACCTCTCGAAGCGACTTCCTGGGGATTGGTGTACGCCGTCGAAACTGTAGAGCAAATCAGGGCTTGCGATCCCTATTGCTGGGACGCCTATTGGAAGCCCTGCGCGGCGATGCGGAGCGATGGGAAGTCTGTCATTGTCTGGGCGGATTATGAATCTGAGCACTCTTTTTTTGGAGATTTTTTCGACATCAAGATTTTGTGCTTCGACAAAAGCGGTAATGCAATCATACCTGAGCCTCTCAAAGTCAATATTCCCGTAAGCATTTATGGGTACACTCACGAACTCTCTCCTGCCATCGCTATCGACGATCCTGATGAAAATGGCGAAAGCAACGTAGTCGTTGTTTGGAGAGGAGATCCAGGCGATGGCTGTAACGGCCAGCACATCTACGCTCGTCGATTGACTTGGGATGGAGTACACAGCCCCGGTTTCGCCAGTGAACAATTCATCGTGGACAACGATACCTCGGTTGCGCCGCCTGTTTACCCGGGAAGGGATTATTCGCATCCAACGGTCGCCCTTACCAGCGATCCCGAGCATCGCGGCCGCTGGGTTGCCGCTTGGAACGTGTATCCTCCTTATGCAGCGGGCTCCTGGGATATCCATGCTCAATATTTCGAAGCGGACGGTCGTCCGATGGGTCGGGAGTTTCGCGTCAATTATGCGCATGAATCCGAAGGTCCCTACTTTCATCGCGCGCTCGCCAATTCCGGGGCACACACAGTGGCCTATGGCTTGACAACGGCCTTTGCATGGACGCGGGGCAATAAGGACGTCTCTAATGTCTTTCACCCCTACGACGTTTGGTTCACACTGCTTCCCGAAGGGTATGCCGAATACCAGGAGTCGTTGGCCCCTTGCCTCAAGGGCGACGTGAACTTCGACACCGTTGTGAACGTCAGCGACGTCCCAGCCTTCGTGACGGCGCTCATGGACGGTCCGCCCAATGGGGCGTGCTCCAATATTATCGACTTGTGCCCTTACGACATGAACAGCGACGGGGGCTTCAACGGCCTGGACATCCAATGCTTTACGCTCACGATTCTCGGCGAACCCTGCGGTCCGACGATGGTACTTCGCGGCGGCGATTGCAATGGCAACGGAATCCCCGACGAACTGGACATCGAAAACGAAACCAGCACGGATTTGAACGCCAACAGCATTCCCGACGAATGCGAGACGGATTGCAATAGCAACGACGTGCCGGACGACTGGGACATCGCCGAGTTGACGAGTCCGGATTGTAATACGAACGGCATCCCCGACGAATGTGAGGCCGATTGTAATTCGAACGGCGTGCCCGACGATTGCGACGCGGACCCCGGCGATCCGGACGGCAATGAGCTGGTCAGCCAGGACTGTAACACCAACGGGGTTCCCGATGAGTGCGAACAGGACTGCAATTCCAACGGCGTGCCGGATGTGTGCGATCTCGACCCTGAGGACCCGGACGGCGACGAATGGGTGAGCCCGGACTGCAATGGGAACGAGTTCCCCGACGAGTGCGACATCGTGGCGTGCGAGAACGATCCGGCGTGCGGGGACTGCAATACGAACGGGATTCCCGATGCCTGCGACATCGCGGAAGAGATCAGCGAGGACGCGGACACGGACGGCATTCCCGACGAGTGCGAGGAAGAGAGCCTGTTGGGCGGCGGTTCGTCCATGATGACCGGCGGCGGGGAATGGGACGAAGGGGCCGCGTGGGAGGCGTTTTACGAGTGGTCCGCCGAGCAGTGCTGGGGGCCGTCGTGCGCGACGCCGATGGACGCGCAGTTCGCGGCGATGGTGGCGAAGATGCAGGCGCTGGGGTTGCCGGTGCGGGGGATGATCATCGCGCCGTGAGCGCAAGTGGCCGGGCACTCTCGCCCGGCCTTTTTTGTACAATCGCGGCGATGCCGGCCTTCGATCGCCTTGCCACGTTGATCCGTCGCCACCGGTTCGTCGTTCCGTTGTTCCTCGCGATCATCCTCCTGGCGCCGTTCGCCAGAGTCATTCTCCATCCCGCGAGCCTCATTCTCGGCGAACGAACCTGCGACAGCCCCACGCAGTTCTATTTCTTTCACGAGTTCGCGGCGGAATGCTGGCGGAACGGCGCGGTCCCGCTCTGGAACCCTTGCATCATGCTCGGACTGCCGTTCCTCGGCGAAGGACAGGCCTCGGTCTTTCATCCACTCTCGGCGCCGTTTCTGTTTCTCCCCACCGCCGTCGCATTGAACTTCGTGAACCTCGCCTGCTTCGTACTCGGCGGCTTAGCCTTTTGCGCCTACCTTCGCGCCGTCGACCTCGGTCGCGCCGCTTCGCTCTTCGGCGCGATCACCTGGTGCTTTTCTTCGGTGGCCATCGGCCGGATTTACGCCGGTCACATCAACATCCTTTTCGAGCTGCCGGTCCTGCCGTTCATCCTGTGGTGCTGGCACCGTTACTTGCGCGACCATCGGCGTCGACACCTCGCGATCCTCTCGCTCGGCTACGGGTCGCTCTTCCTTGCCGGGTATCCGCAGATGGTCTGTCTCTTCTCGATCTTCCTGCTGCTCAACGTCTTACTGCACGGCGTCGGCGGCAACGGCGCGGCGGCCTGGTCAAAGGAGATCGGCGCGCTGGGGTTGTTCGTCGCCATCGGCGTCGCGATCGGGGCCGTGCAACTCCTGCCTTCGCTCGAATTTGCCCGGAACTCTTTTCGCAGCAAATCGTCCTATGAATTCTGCACCTTCTTTTCGATGGCGCCGGAGAATTTCCTTACGCTCCTTTGTCCCGAGTTCTTTGGCCGAAGCCCGACGGCCGGCGAGGGTGCGCATTGGGGACGGGGCTATTTCTGGGAGACGTGGCTTTACATCGGGATCCTGCCGCTTCTCGCCGCCGTCACCGGCCTTTGCACCGCGCCAGAGCGACTGCGGCGCGTCCTCGGCGTCACCGGCGTCTTCTTTCTGATTCTCGGTCTTGGGAAGTTCACGCCGCTTTATCGTTTCTTCTACAACTTTGTGCCGCTCTACGACGTCTTTCGATGTCCGGTGAAGCACAACCTCCTCGTCGCCTTTTGCGCCGTTGTCTTCGCCGCGCACGGCTTTCAGTACTGGCTCGACACGCTCGGTCGCGCCAATCCGGATTCGCGCACCCCGCCGCGGGCCTTTCGCTGCACGCTGTTTTTCGGAATCCTCCTGCTCGGCGTTTGCGTCGTTTGGTCGCTGATCGCCTCGAAAGGTTTCTATGCGGGTGAATCCGTCTGGCAACGATTCATGACGTGGGTTTATGAACGCCGTGAGGTTCATCATGCCCCGTTCGACGCTTCTTTTTCGACGAGGGCGGCACACTTCGCCTTTGCACAGTTCGTGCGCGCCGGCATCCTTCTGATATTGAGCCTAGCCGCCGTCGTCGTGATTCACCGCCGGCCCTTTCGGCGGGAGATCATCGCGGTCTTGATCCTTGGGCTGCTCCTGGCCGACTTCGCGACTTTCATTCCCCACTTCACCGATTGCTATGACGAATCGCGGACCCGTTACAGCGACGCCTTTCTCAAGGCGCTGCCGCAAACGCCATATCCCGCTCGCATCTTCGACCACGAGTACCGACCGAACATGGCCATGCGCTATCACCTTTCCTCGATCGGCGGCTACACCGGCGCGGCACTCCGCCGTTACAACCGCTTCCTCAATGAAACGCAGGGTTTCGATCCGACCTATTCGCAGGCCTCGGCATCGTTCAAAGGCATACCCGATCTCTACTTCGACTTGCTGGCGATCGATGCGATGCACATCCCGCGCGGCAACGCGCAGCCGACGATGAAGGCAACGCCGACCGACGACGGCTGGGTCATGGTGGATTGTCGCGGGCGATGTCCGCGCGCGTTTCTCGCGGCCTCGCCGCATGTGTGCGCGACTCCGGACGAGGCGCTGGCGTACATCCTCTCAGACGGGTCCCACGTTCAGGAGCATCCGGCGGTCGAGATGATCGATCCGCCGCCGTCGGCTCCGCTGGGTCCGAACGACCGTGTTGAAATCACGTCGTTTGGCCCGAATCGCGTCGAGCTTTCGGCGACGTCGACACGGCCGCGCGTCCTTGTTCTCTGTGAGATGTTCGACGAGGGCTGGACCGCGCAAGTCAACGGCCATCCCGCCGCGATTCACCCGGCCAATTTTCTCTTCCGCTCCATCATGATCCCGGGCGGTAAATCGACCGTCGTGTTCGAGTACCGGCCGAGGAGTTTCACGGTCGGCGCCATCACCTCTCTCGTCGCGCTCATGGTCCTGGGAGTCCTGCTGGTTTACCCGCGTACCCGACCTGATGAGTAAAAGAGCACGGCCTCGCCGTTATCGGCATCAGTATTCGTCCCTCATCCAGCGTGCCAAAGGTCAAGGATGACCGCGTTTCGACCGACCGACGGAGGGGGACCGTCATGCAATTACCCTTGCTCGATAAAACCGACCGTTTCTCCTGCGGGAGTTGCACCGCCTGCTGCAATCAGCCGTGGCGGACGATGATCGAGGCCGATAAGGCGAAGGCCCTCGACGGTCACGACTTTTCCAAGTACCCGCAACTGGCCGGTCAGACGTTCTACACGCCTGCCGCCGACGGGCGCGCGGGCTTTTTCGATCTGGCCAAGGGCGAGGGCACGAAATGCCTTTTCCTCGATACGGACGGGCTTTGCATCATCCATAAGGAACTCGGCGCGGAGGCCAAGCCGGCCATGTGCCGACAGTTCCCGTTCCTGCCTTCGCGGACATGGACCGACGACCGGCTGGCGCTGAACCACGGCTGCCCGACGGTCCAGCGGAACAAAGGCGAGTTACTGACCGAGCAGGTGGGCGACATCGTCGCGGTGCTTCCCACGTCATCGAAGCCGCACAAGGGCGCGGAATCGCGCGTCGCGCTCGACCGGACGTCAACGCTTTCGCACGCGGAATACGAAGCCCTTTGCGAACATGCCCTGCTCCTATTCGACAAAGATCGAGAGGCCGATATCTGGACGCGATTCGCGGAACTGCTTTCGACGGTCGGCATGTTGCAGCAGGCGCTGCCGCAATCGCCGACGGGAATGATCGGCGATCGAACGGTGTTGGAAATATTCCAGGACGCAAACGCCAGACCGCCGTCGCCCCGCCCGTCGCGCGTCGTCGGCGCCGTGCCGCGAACGAGCCCGCTGGCGGCGAGGATGCTCTTCGCCGCGACGCTGCATCCGGATACGCTCCCGGCGAATCAAACCGGCCTGCCGAATCTGGTTCAACGGCTTTGTCGCGTCCCGCGAATGATGGCGCTGGCACAGCTCTCCGGCACTTACGTGTCGCGCGTGCTGGGACGGAACGTGGTTATCGACGACGTGCTGGCCCACGAGGTTCGGCGCGAAATGGAGCCGGCCGCGGCGACGCTACTCGCGCGCTACTTCCGGTCGCGCTTCTGGGCGAGGCTTCTTGTCGGGACGCGCCTGCCGATCGTCGCCGGCGTGCATCAACACGTTCACGATCTGAACGCCATCGTCTTTTTTGCCCGTGCCGAGGCGCACCATCGCGGTCAGACGTTTCTGAGCGAGGAACTCGTACGGCAGGCCTTGGCCCGCGTCGAGCTTCACATCGCCAATCAGTCGCGGCTGTACGAACAAACGCTCCGCGGCTGGATCAAATCGCGTCTTTGCGACACTGGATTGGCGATGAGAAGCCTCGCCCTCATGGCGCCCGCCGCGCCGGCAAAGATCGAAACTCCGTCCGACGCCGGCGGCGAGACGGATGCACCGACCGGTCGCGTGCAGCCCAGCATTCCCGCTTCGATACGGCTGCCGGATCCGAAAAAGCCGACGAAATCCCGCTGATCAGAGCCGCGACCGTCAGGGAGCGCCGCGGTGCCTCCGATTACGGAAAATTCCACGACCTCGAAGTAGCCACGCTAATCAACAATCCAATATCCGATTGTTTTGGCGGCGTTTCTCGGCGCTCCCTGACGGTCGCGGCTCTGACTGGTCACGTCCTTCCGAATCCGTTAAATTGGATTCGTGAAAGGACCGTGGCGCCATGACCAAAGACATTTTCGTATTCATCGAACAGCGGGGCGGGGCGATCCTGCCGGCCGCTCTTCAGGCGATCTCCGCCGCTTCGCAGCTTGCGGCCAAGACCGGCGGAAAGGTGACGGCGGGGCTTGTCGGGCAGGGCGTCGGACCGCTCGCGGACAAGCTCGATTCGGCCGGCGTCGCAACCATCTATTTGACCGACGATGCCGCACTGACGATGTATCAACCGTTGAAATACACCCGCGCGATCGTCGAAATGATCCGCAAGGCGGACCCGCAGATCGTCCTGCTGGCCGCGTCGTTCATGGGGCGCGACGTCGCCCCGCGCGTGGCGATGCGGTTGAATGCCGGTCTGGCGACCGACTGCACGGAACTCGAACTCGATTCGAACGGCGCGCTGGTCGTGCGGCGGCCGATTTACAACGGCAAGGCGACGTCGAAGGTGCATTTCAATCCGGCGCGATTGCAGATCGCCTCGGTACGGCCGAATACGTTTCCCATGCCGACCGGCGGGGCAAAGGCCGAGCGCGTGAGCGTCGCCTATGCGGCCGATGCGAGCGATGACCGCCAGACGACGAAGGAGATCGCGCGGACCGGCGGGGCGGAGAAGGACGTGACCGAGGCGTCGATCGTCGTTTCCGGCGGGCGGAGTCTTAAGAGCAACGACAATTTCAAGATCATCTTCGATCTGGCCCATGCGCTGGACGGGGCGGTCGGCGCGAGCCGCGCGGCGTGCGACGCGGGCTATCAACCCCACTCGCGGCAGGTCGGGCTGACGGGCAAGACGGTGACGCCGCAGTTGTACATCGCCTGCGGAATCAGCGGGGCGATCCAGCACCTGGCGGGCATGCGCGGCAGCCGCCGGATCGTCGCGATCAACACGGACAAGGAAGCCCCGATCTTCAAGGTCGCGGACTACGGCGTCGTCGCGGACCTGTTCACGTTTGTGCCGTTGCTGACGGAAGAAGTGAAAAAAGCACGGGCGCACTGAACACGCCATACTGAATAGTCTCCGCGTAGAATACCTCCATGCGTTTTACCAAGGCATCGATCGCCGCGATCGGTTACGAGCTTCCCGCGCAGGTGGTCAGCTCGCAAGAACTCGAGCAGCGTCTTGCGCCCTTGTACAAGGCACAGCGCATTCAGCCGGGGCAGCTTGAGGCGCTGACCGGCATTCGCGAGCGGCGTTATTGGGAGCCGGGCGTGACGATGGCAAACGGCGCGGCGCGCGCGGGAGCGAAGGCGCTTCGCGCGGCGGGGCTTTCCGCCGATCAGATAGGGATGCTCATCTATGGCGGCGTTTGTCGCGACCACCTTGAACCAGCAACCGCCTGCGCGGTGGCCAACGCGCTGGGGCTCGGCTCCAACACACAGATCTACGACGTCTCGAACGCCTGTCTCGGCGTCATCAACGGCATCGTTCAGGCGGCCAGCGCGATCGAACTCGGTCACGTCCGCGCGGCGATCGTCGTCTCCTGCGAATCGGCGCGGCAGATCGTCGATCTGACGATCGAGCGCATGCTCGCCGAGCCGACGATGGAGAATTTTCGCTGGTGCCTCGCCACGCTCACGGGCGGCAGCGGGGCGATCGGCGTCGTCGTCTGCGATTCGTCGCTCGCGCCGAACGGCCATCGGCTGCTCGGCGGAGTCATTCGCAGCCGGACCCAATTTCACGAATTGTGCCGCTGGGGGCCGGATACGGGCGTTCACGCAACCGCCCCGATGCGGATGGACACGGACGCGGCGGGGGTGCTCGAACACGGCGTCGAGTTGGGCGTAGAAACGTGGTATGCGTTTCTCGAGGAGATGGGCTGGACGGCCGAATCCGTCGATCGAACGATCTGCCATCAGGTCGGCGCGCCGCACCGCGATACGGTGCTCAAGGCGCTTGGCGTGCCGCTGGAGAAAGACTTTCAGACCTACGAGTTCCTGGGCAATATCGGCACGGTCTCGCTGCCCATCACGGCGGCGATCGCCGGGGAGCGCGGCGCGCTCGAAGGCGGGCATCGCGCGGCTTTTTGCGGCATCGGGAGCGGGTTGAATTGTTTGATACTCGGTGTCGAGTGGTAAAACCGGCGTTGTCCCCAGCCGCCCACGCCTCGATATAATCCACGGTCATGCGACCCTCTACGCGTAAATGGCTCTCCGCTCTGCTGGCCGTCGCGCTGCTTGTCGGCGCCGGTCTTCAAGTTGGGCCGCTCGATCGGCAGCGGAAGGAGCACAGGCTCGTCCTGCCGCCGCTGCCCAAGACGGTTCGACCGTCGATGTTTCTTTCGCCGCTTCTGGCGCTCGGCCGCGCTCCGCTCGTCGATTATCTCTGGCTCCGGGCCACGCAGCTCAAGGAAGAGGGCCGCTACTTCGACGCCTATCAGCTTTCCAACATGATCTGTGAGCTGCAACCCAAGTTTGCCAGCGTCTGGGCCTTTCAGGGCTGGAACATGGCTTACAACATCTCCGTCACGCTCAAGAGCCCCGAGGAGCGCTGGCGATGGGTGAAAAACGGCTACGAACTCATCCGCGACAAAGGCATTCCCCTCAATCCCAACAACACGCAGCTCTACCGCGAACTTGCTTGGATCCTCTTCCATAAGGTCGGCGACTTCATGGATGAGATGCATTACTACTACAAGCTCCAGTTCGCCCTCCAGATGGAGGACATCCTCGGCGAGCCGCCGGGTGATTTCGTCAAGGCCGGGCAGGTCCGGGGCGACTACTACCGCGAATACGATTTTCAGCCCCTGGCCGACGCTCCGAAGACCGTCGAAGCGCTCCTGAAAAAGCCCGGGGTCTCCGATTTCGTCGGGAAGCTCAAAGAATTCGGCTTCGACGCGACCGTCAGCGGCGTTTTTCTCAATCTTGTGGCCGGTCTCAAGGACGATACGATCCGCGTCCCCGACGTCAAACCCGGCGAGCAGGAAAACAAGCTCCACGATCTGCGCATTTTGATGTCCGATCCCAAGACCAGCGACGTTCGCCGGGAGATCGAACTTTACTGGCGCGCCAGCCGGCTGCGCAACGAGGTCAAGCTCGATCCGGCCCGGATCGTGGCGCTTGAAAATGCCTTCGGCGTTCGGCTGGATTTCCGCCTGGCCGAATCCCATTCCCTTTACTGGGCGAATCTCGGCATGGAAAAGGGGTTGGACACGCGGACCCACGTCGACATTCACAAGCTGAACACCAATCGCATCGAGTTTTTCTGCCTGCAAAAGATGTTTCACCGCGGTCGAATGTCGATGAGCAAGGACGCCAAGATGGGCGAACCGCCGCTGCTGGCCCCGGATATTCGTTTTGTGCCAATTCTTTTCGACGCGTTTGTCCGCGATTCCAAGAACTACACCAAGGAGGAAAAGGGCAAGAGTCCCGTTTCCATCAATTTTCAATCGGGCTTTGTCGGCTTTCTCCGCAGCGCGATCCTGCGCTACCACGAGCTGGGATTGAACGAGGAAGGGCGGAAGTATTTCGACTTTCTCCGGGAGAACTACCCCGATCCCATGTATGCGAAAGGGTACGACTCCTTCCTTTTCGATCAGACCAAGGCCGACCGGGAAATCGGCGATTTCCAAAAGAGCCTGGCCCGGGTTGAAGCGTTGATCCAGCGCGGGCTCATCCAATACGCCTATGGCGAGGACGAAGAGGCTGTTCGGTTCATCGCCCGGGCAAAGGAAGTCTACGATGCGTATCAAAAAAGCGTTGTATCGGATCGGATGAAATATCCTTTCCTCTTCGCCCAAATCGTCGAGCGCCTTTCGGACGAGGTCGGCAGCCGGATGTCGCGGGTTTCGTACGAAATCATCCGCAAGAAGCTGGGATTGCCGCCGCCGCCGCCCGAGCCGGCCTCTCGACCCGCCGAATCTTCTTGAGCCCACTCCCGGAGGGTCGCGTGCCGAGTCCGTCCCGCCTCCATTGCATGCTCGCCTGCGGCGCGCGGCCGAATTTCATGAAGATCGCCTCGCTGGTCTCGGCATTCGACGCGAGCGGGCGGATCGATCGGCTGCTCGTCCACACCGGCCAGCACTACGACGCTAACATGTCACGGGCATTCTTCGCCGACCTCGAATTGCCGGAGCCGGACGTGAACCTCGGTTGCGGCGAAGGCAGTCATGCGCGGCAGACCGCGGACATCCTGCAACGCTTTGAGCCGGTTGTCGTACAGCATCGACCGGATTGGCTGATCGTGGTAGGCGACGTCACATCAACGCTGGCCTGTGCGATGGTGGCCGCCAAGCTCGGCGTGCGAATCGCCCATGTCGAGGCGGGCTTGCGCAGCTTCGACCGCTCAATGCCCGAGGAGATCAACCGGGTCCTGACGGACAAACTGAGCGATCTGCTGTTCGTCACCGAACCGGCCGGGATGCAAAACCTTGACCGCGAGGGCTTCGATCCGTCGCTATGCCATCTCGTGGGAGACACGATGGCGGATACATTGATGCGCCACCTCCCCCGCGCAAGACAGTCAGCGGTCATCAAGCGCCTCGACCTGCCCGCCGGGGACTTCGCACTTGTGACGCTGCACCGCCCTGCCAACGTAGACGATCCAACGGTGCTGGCGGACATCTTGGAGGGTCTGGCGTCGGTCGCCGGGCAGATGCCCGTGATCTTTCCTGTACACCCCAGAACACGCCGCCGATTCTTGGAATTTGCTTTGTACAGTCGAGTCGTCACCAGCGACTTGCGTCTCATCGATCCGCTCGGCTATCTCGATTTTCTCGCGCTCATGGCATCGGCCCGACTGGTTATCAGCGATTCCGGCGGCATTCAGGAAGAAACCACGATCCTTGGCATCACGTGCATGACGCTCCGCGAGACGACCGAGCGGCCCTACACCGTCGAGATCGGCACGAATCATCTGGTCCGCCCCACGGCGACGGCGATCCGTGCCGCACTCCCGACGGTCCTTTCGGCACGGCCGCGATCCGTCGAGAAAAACACCTTGACCGACGGAAAGGCCGGCGAGCGAATCACGTCTATCTTGCTGTCGCAATGACGAAGCCGCTTCAAGCAAACATGGAGGCCAGTTGATCGTCGCTGATGTGGGCAAGACTGGCCACCGTCGCATCCGCCGCTGACGGCCCCCAACTCTGCGCATGTGGTCCGATTACAAGAACCTTCATGTCCGCTGATTTCGCGGCCGTCACGCCATGCCGGGCATCTTCGATCGCCAGGCATTCGCTGGCCTGAAGGTTCGGGACTTTTTCAGACAACAGTCGACAGGCGAGCCGGTATCCATCCGGGGCCGGCTTGGACGTAGGGACGCTTTCGGCGGAAACGATGAACTGGAAAAACGTCTGGAGGCCTCGCGGTCGCAGCAGGTCTTCAATCTCCACGCGATGCGCGCCGCTGCAAATCGCCAGCGGCCATCGCGCCGACGTACGACGGATGAAGGCCTCGACGCCCGGAAGCAGCGGCAGCCCGCCGGCCACTCTTTCCCGATACGCCTGCTTTTTGTCCAGCACGATCTGCCGGCGGCGCGCTTCATCCAGCGGCCGGCCCGATTCGGCGAAGAGGGCCTTGACGAAGGCGTCATCGGTCAGGCCGACATACTTTTCGAAGTAGGCGGCCTCCGACGGGATCGGAACGATCCCGTCGAGAATCTGTCGAAAGACGCGATAATGCAGCGGTTCGGTGTCGGCGATGACGCCGTCGCAGTCGAAGATAATCGCGCGAAGCATCCGCGCCATGATAACGCCGCGCGCCGATTACGGCAGCACCGCATCGACAAACGGCTGAACGTCGAGACCGTTGGCCGTGCCGTCGCAGTTCATGTCGGAGCGCTGGACGCGGCCGGGATCGGTGTCCGCGCCGATCAGCACGTCGACGAAGAACGGCGAATCACCCAGGTTGACGAACGTGTCTGCGTTGACGTCGCCGATCTGTCCCGATGTGACGGTGACCGCGATGGCCGACGGATAGCTCGCCGAAGCGGGGTCTCCGTTGGAAAACGGCGAGATGACCCGCGTGTGGCCGATCTTCACGCCTCTGGGCGTACTCGCGGCGAACTTCGCCTCGCTGGCGGCGGCGACGCTGATCTGTGCGCTGCCGGCGGCGACGGCGGTAAAGGTCACCTTATAAAGATCGGCGGCGCTGGAGAGCCCCTGCGTGAAGGAGGTCGTGTAGCCGTTGATTCGCTGGACGCCCAGATCGCCTGAAACGCCCTGCGGCGACTCGATCGACGCCCGCGTCTTGGAAAACGTGCCCAGCGCCTGGACGCCCGCCAGTCGCAAAACGCCGCCGGTGTTCACCGTCACGTCGTGAACGAATTGCATCACGCCGTTTTCACTCCCGGCGGTCAGGTTGGCCCCCGCCGTCACTTGCGCCCGCACTGTGACTTCGACGGTGTCGCCGATGAGCAGGCTGCTGAGCGCCCGTCCGCAAGGATTGGATGCCGCGGCGGTGATCGTACAGGTCGTGCCCGCGTTTGAGTTGAGCACCACACCGCTGCCCAGCGGCGTCGGGGTCGCGCTGTCGTAGCGGACGCCGACGATCCGGCCATTGGTATTACCCTGGAAGTTCAGCGTCCATTGCAGGTCGCTCGGCTCGATGCCGTTGTTCCCGGTCGCGTCCACATCCCACGGCCGCGTTTGCGTCGCCGGGTCGCCGGAATCGCTTTCGGGCGCGTCTTCAAATGCGTTGCTGAAAATCCAGTTGTCGTTTCCGAAGACGGCGGCGAGCTTGGCGATGTCGTCCGTGTCACAATCGCCGTCGCGGTCGGTGTCGCCGGGGATGTAGGGCACGGCCAGCGGATTGGTCCGCCCGGCCATGATCTGATAGCTATTGGTCGTGACGAAATCGAAATCCGTCCCGTTTCCATCCGCAAGCCAGAGCGGAACGTTGGTCCGATAGGGCTGGATCGAATCCGGGTTGATATTGGCCGCATTGCTGTAGAAGAATGGCGGACTGGAGCCGCTGCCGGTCGTCGTCTTGCTTTCGCCGCGAATCCACTGCTCGGTCGCGGTGTCCTGCCAGTTGTTCCCGTTGCCCATCTCGCCGGTCGCGCCGCTCACCGGCGGATAGCCCGCACCCTTGGTGCGATAGTCGACCCGCGATATGCAGTCCGGGTTGAAGCCCTGGGGATCGCCGAGGGCATGAACGTTTCGAGTCTTGAGACCGAGCGAAGGGCTGCCGTTATCGACGTGGCGATCGTCTTCGTCGTATTCCTGCCCCTGATCCGATTCAAAGCTGACTTCGTCCACGATCTCGAGATCGTCGTTGACGTCCGGAAGCGTCGACGCTCCTTTGAGGTCCAAGGTGAAGCCGCCGTTGTTGTCGGAATCGCCGCGATCAAGGTTTCCATTTCCGTATCGGATCATTCCCGCCATCGGCGGATCGGTCGGCAACACCTCGGTGTCGCAGGCAATGTCCTTGCCCCAGCGAAGATTGCCACAGGTCCCCACCGGACAGTTGGCCTCGGTGTCGCCGGGGCGGTTGCGGATCAACATGAGCGTGCAGGAGCCGTCGTTGGCCATCTTGCCAGGCCAATCGAGGTGTCCGTTCCAAATGCCCGTCGTATGATTGGTCCAGTCGTACCTCGCGTTGGTGTCGGAGAGCATGGTTATCGAGTAATCGCCGGCGAATCCGATGCCAAGAACGAGCAAGCCGTTGGCGCCGAGCGACAGGCCGTCGAGGCTAAAGAATTCGTCGACTTCCGGCGTGCACTCGGAAATCGCCGGATCGTCCGAACAGTTCGGCGGAATGGGGCTGTCCGGATGGTTCTTGCGCTGGGCACCGTTGATCACGGCGATGGCGTAGCCGTCCAGCTTCATGCCGGGCGTGCCCATCAATTCGATGAATTCCTTGGTGTCGTCCGAGGAACTCGGCGGGTTGATGGCGAATTCACTGAGAAACACGGTGCCGAGGGCCAGTTTTGCGGACAGCGCTCCGAAGAGCAGAGCACAGACGATCGGGCGAATTTTCACTTTCCAACTCCTTTTTCTTGCCAGCGTTTTCTTGATCCGGTGTGAATACCGTCGCAGTTTCAATGACCCGGCGGGTCGACCGGGCTGACGTAACGGCGGCCGAGGCTCAGGACACCGTCAAATACTTCGTTCCCCAAATCGCGTTGCACGGGCGGAATCACGGACCGGTCGAGGGCGAATTCTCCATCGTGGTCCTTGTCCAGGAAGAAACCCACATGAGAGTCGGCGAACAGGATGTTGGCGCGCACGCGATCGTGGCCTTTGTAGGGAATCCAGCTTGCCTTTCCATGCGCCGGTCCGAAGTCCTGATAGCCCTGCGGACCGTAGTCTTCGCCTTGCGGTCCGTCGGTCATCGTCTTGACCGCCCGTTTGCCCAGGACCATGTTGTCCGTGTCGGTTCGTCCGTCGCCGAGCAATGGGACGCGGGAGGAATCCACGTTTCGCAATGCGCTCAACCGCAAGGCCCAGAAGGTGCCCGTGATGGATTTCAGGTTGCCGGTGCCGTTGGGGTTGAATTCGGTCCGTCCCATGTACCAGGATTGGGTGTAGTTGGTGTTGTAACCGCGTTGGATCAGTTCCATGGCCTGAGGGGGCGTGTAGGTGCCGCCGTCGTTCCCCAATTTCTGGTTGTAAATCGACGGATTAGAGGGGCAAAGCTGCTGGGCCGGGAACGAGGATTGACCGTTGACCTGGTCGGCCACCCAGCCCACGACGTCGACCGGCCCATCCCTCTTCTTGGAGACTTGAGGATCGAAGGCGCCACTGCACAGGAAGTCGTCATTGGCCTGCGAATAGGTCATGACGCCCTGGCCGAAGCTCTTGAGATAGGCCCGGCATTTAGCTTCGCGGCCGGTTTCCCGCGCAGATGAAAGCGCCGGGAGCAGGATCGACAACAAGATAGAAATAATGCCGATGACGACGAGCAGCTCGATGAGCGTAAAGGCACCGCGAGTTCTTCGACTGCGAAGAATGGATGCCATAGAGGTACGATCCTGTCGTTCGTCGCGTCGTCGACGGCTCGCTAGATACCAACGAAACAACCGGGCGGTTGCGATGACGTCTCAATCGCAACCAGCCGGTGTCTCGACCAGGCTTGCTTCCCCTCCGGGAGAAGTTACGCCTGTCCCCTCATTAATTTTTTCCCAGCTCCTGAAGCACCGGTCTTAAATCGTTCGCCGGCGCTTTCGGCCGCCGATCGCCGCAAGGCCGAAGACCAACATCGCCAAGCTCGCCGGCTCCGGAACGATGTGCTGACCAGGACTGCCGATGTTCCCATTGGCGCCCGCCCAGGAATTCTGGAAGTCGGCGACCGTGGACAGGGCAAATTCATAGGGGTTGTTGGCGCCCAAGCCGGCCTGACTGACCCAACCGCTCTTGTCCTGGGTACGGGGAGAGCCTGCAAAAGTCTGATCGCCGAACGTCAACCGGTCGACCAATGCATTGCCGTTGTCGTAGATGTTGATCTCGTCATTTCGACCCAGGTTGGCGGGATTGTCGCCCACGATCGGGACGAGTCCTCCGAGGCCCCAATTCGTATTGAAATCCGCCGCCGGAATCTCGGTGATGATTCCGCACGCGCCGGACGCCAGGGTGCCCATCCCTGAGAGACTCAGGGTGCCGGCGGTTCGAGAATCGTCGTCGTAACTCCAGCCGGTCATATCCTGTGACGTCCCGCCGATATTGCAAATCTCGATGAACTCTCCATCCGCGCCCGAGTACATGTATTCCGTGATCCGAACGATTCCCGCGTTCGCCGACGCCGTCACAAGAAATAGAGACACAATCGCAGCCGCCTTATTCATCTCTCATCCCTCCTGAATTCGATTTTCTGATGCTTTCCGCGCCCGGAAATCCATGAACGACGACATCGCCGCTCGATAGGGGAACGGTATCGGGACACTATTAAGCCGGCGTTGTCGTTGTATTAAGGCTTAGTTAAGCTCATAGAATTGTTGCGTGAAGCGCATCAGATGCCCCCGCGCCAAAGCTTCGGCAACGGGGGCTATTGAAGTCTTACCAACTTGCAGACCGTGGAACCAACGGCCGTCACGCTCTGGAATTACAGTTCAGGAGGCGATTCCTTGGGCCGGTTTCCGCGATGAGCGTCTCCTTCTTCCTTAATATGCTGGAAGAACGCCTTCAGTTCTTCGGCA
>CAYPXR010000074.1:0-18035 GCA_964414585.1 uncultured Planctomycetaceae bacterium | reverse complement strand
GCCATGGCCTCGATGCCGTAATGACGCTGGATCTCCGCGACGAGATCGATCGTGCGGTCGCGGGTGCTGCCCCCCGCGCCGTAGGTGACGGAGACGTAGGTCGGCTTGAGATCGCGGAGGGCGCGGACGGATTCGCGGAGTTGCTCGAGGCCCGCGTCGGTTTTCGGCGGGAAAAACTCGAAGGAAAAACAGGGCCGGCCGGTGGAGAGAAGTTCTCTGATTCTCATTCGTCGTGTCCGGCCGGATGCGCCGCGCCGTTAGTTCTTATGCTTGCCTTTGCTCTTGCCATGTCCCTTGGGGGCGTCGGCGGGGAGCGCTTCGGCCAGGGCCTTCTTGACCGCCTGGGTCAGCGCGTCGTTTTCGGGGGCGATGTCATGATTAAAGCGGCCGATCACTTCACCGTTACGATTGACGAGAAACTTGGTGAAGTTCCATTCGATATCGCCGCCAAACTTGTGATCGGCGTTCTTGTTCGTGAGGTATTTGTAAAGGTCGCAAGACTTCGGGCCTTTGACCGTCACTTTGCTGTAAATCGGAAACGTGACGTGGAAGTTGGTGGAGCAGAACTCCTTGATCTCTGAATCCGAACCGGGCTCCTGATGGTTGAAGTCGTTGGCGGGGAAGGCCAGGACGACCAGACCCTTTTTCCTGTATTTTTCGTAGAGGGTTTCGAGGCCTTTGTACTGAGGCGTGTAACCGCACTTGGACGCGGTGTTGACCATGAGCACGACGTTGCCGTAATACTTGCGGAGGTCCTGATCCTTACCGTCGATGTCTTTCATTTTGAAGGACAGGGCGGGCATCTTGGCCTGGCTTCCGGTATTCGCGGGTTTGGGGTCCTTCGATGGCGTGCTCTTGCCTTTTGCGGCGGGGGGATATCCACGGGCACTATTGGCCAGCATGGCCGCACTGACCAGTACGAGGACCCTGCCAAGGCTCCAGTTCGACACTCTCATTGGCGACATTTGGACACTCCCTTGATTCGGAAACCCGCGGAACTACCCGGCTCACGGTCCGCCATTATAGCGTCCGGTCCCCCGGCGTCTGCGCCGCTCCGAATCGACGTCGTTCCAATGAGAAAGGACCGCCTATGTGGGATAGACGGTCCTTTCGGAAGGGTCCAAGTGCCGATTGTGCCCGACGGCTTAAGGCGCCGTCAGCACCGTCGCCATCTCGGGGATGTCGAGCAGGTCGGCATTGCCGTCGACCCAGAGGTCCGACGCACAGATTTCCAATTGAGTGGCGCCGCCCGGATTCAGGAGGACGCGGGTAAAGTCCTGTACGTCCTTGCCGTTGACCAAACCGTCATTGTTAACGTCGCCGGGGATGACCGACGAGCAGGGCGTCGGGGCCACGGCAAGGATTTCTACATCGTCAATGTTCCAGCCGGAGTAGGTGACCGAGGTGTCGGTCGTGCCCATTCCCCAGCGGAGGTAAACCGTCGACTGGTTGTCGGCCGTTGCGGCGATGTTGTAGGTTTGCAACGACCAGGAGGTCTCGATCAAACTGGAGCCGCTATGGTCCCAAACGGCAGTCCACGTGGAGCCGTTGTTCGACACCTGGATATTCGCGTGATCGTAGGTGGACGATTCCACGCCCAGCCAGCGCCGGAAGCGAAGTTGAACTTGACTCAGGCCTGAACAGTTAATCGCTTTTGTTGTCAGATACTGCGTCGGCGTGAGGCTATTCGGATACTGTCCCGCCAGGTTGTAACCGTAAACATTGGCGCCGGTGAAACCGCTGCTCGGATCGCCGCCGGCTCCAAGGGGCGGTCCCCAAGCCCATTGACCCATTGTCGTCCAGCCAGGATTCGTATCCATCGGGAAAGTGTAGACCGGCTGCGGTCCGCCGACCGTGATGCTGTCGGTGGCGGTGTTGGAATCGAACATGCCATCGTTGGCTTTCCAGGTGAAGCTGTCGGAACCGCCGTAGCCGGAGTTCGGTGTATAACGAACGGCATTGCCGCCGCCGACAAGCGTGTAAGGAGCGCTGAGGATCAGGCTGTAGCCCGTGCCGGGATCGCGGAGTTTGCCATGCGCCGGCAGCGAGAGAATGGTGTAGGTCAGGGGATCGAGATTGGGATCGCCCGCGACCAGGGTGATGTCGACCGGCGTATTCACCGCGGTTGAAACGGCGGCGTTGGACGCCGACGGCGGAAGCGGTCCGCAAGCCAGTGCGGCGGACAGGTCGGTCTCATAGAAATCAGGAGAAAGGCCGCCGCCTCCCGAGAGGCCCGCCAGCCCGTCGGCCGCGGCGATGGCGAGGTAGGCGATCTGAATGCGGCCGTCGAAATAGAGCTCGATCTGGAACGTGTTCTGATTTCCAGCGTTATATTCGGTCACGTTTTGCCACGTCACGACCATGCGATCCGATAGCTGCTTCCAACTGACGGTGCCGCCCTGGCCGGGATTCAGGTCGTCAAATAGCGCCGAGACTCTGCGCACGGCGAAATGATCGGCGAGGGTCTCGGTGTAATCCGTATCGCCCGCATTGAAGGTGATGTACCCGTTGGTTCCCACATAGAAGCTGCTGAAGGCGGTGCCGTAGATGGATACGGTATTTCCGCCGCCGATGGTCACCAAGGCATTTCCGTCGTCCGAGGTACCGGTCCAGGTGGTGATCGGCGTGCCGCCGGTCGGATCGGTGGGCAGTGTGACGATGGGGGCCCCGCACATCGCGTAATAGTCCACGGAACCGTTCGGGGAGAACAGAATGCTGCGATTGTCCAGATCGTTGTCGCTCTCAAACAATTCGGTGAAGTAGTTGGGTATGTCCGGCGTCTGGAAGGTGTAGCACGATCCGCCGTTGTCGTCGGACGAGGTGTTCGCCGCCTGATCGGTCGCTTCGACCGAGAAGAAGTAGGTCGAATCCTCGTCGAGGCCGCTCAGAGCGATCGAGTGCGAGGTATGGTCGCCGCCTTCGGTGGCCGTGGAGGTCAACGCACCGCAGCTCGTGCCGAAGTGGACGGTTCCGTTGGCGAGTTCGTCCGTGTCGAAGGTCACGGTGGCCGTGTGGGGGCCGATGGCCGTGACCTGGACGTTGCTGATGACCGGCGGCGTGCAATCGACGGTCGCCGTATCGGTCACGTTGACATTGATCCCGCCCTGGCCATCGTCGGCATCGACGTAGGTCGTGGTGACGGTGTCGCCGTCGGCAATTTGAAGAACGCCGCCGCTATCGACCGTCGCCAGCGAAATCGTTCCGACGAAGAGTGCGGTTTGCGGGCCGCTCTCGGTCAGGGTGACGGTTTCTCCGGCGGGTTCGCTCGTCGAGGCGATGGTCACGTTGACGGTTTCAGCAACGCCGTCGTCGGTGTTGAGATCGCAATCGACCACGCGGATCGTGGCGGTCGCGCTGCAAGGATATTTGTCGCGATCGAGGGTGATCAGGCCCTGGCGTGAGCAGTTGACCAGTTGCGGCGAGGCGCAGACCGAGAATGCCTGTGGGCCTTGCGGGACAGTGGTGCCGTGGATTTCGACGCGATAGACGCCCGGCGTCGGGGCGTTGACGAGGACTTGTTCGATGTTGTCCACGTGGTTGGCCTGGGTTTGGACGGCAGGGGCGCTGGGATTCGCCAGACCGCCCAGCGTCCAGGGGAACCGCTGCACGTTGTTGGTGTCGTAGACCACGAGGTCGAGGTCGTTGATGAGGGCGGGGCTGACGTTGGGGGTGCCCGGCGGGTCGTCCCAGGCGAGCGTGACCTTCATGACGGGATCGCCGGGATTGACGACGACGAGAAAATTGTAGGAGCCGCCCTGGCTGACTTGATTCTCCACGAAGTTCCCGTAGTTGTTGCTACGCATGAAGTCGACCGCCGGCTGCACGCGGACCGAGCCATAGCCGAACTGGTTGTCGGGGCCGACATTGCCACGGTCCACGGCGGTATGGGCCAACAGAATCTTGAGGGTCGAGTTTCGCATAAAGGGGGCGGCCATGCCGAAGTGAGCGCGGTAGTCCTGCATGATCAGGGCCGAAAGTCCGGTGACCGTCGGCGTTGCCATGGACGTTCCGCAATAAACGCCGTAGGCGGTGTCACTGCTTGAAAAACAGGACGTTACGCCGTTGTCGCCGCCGACTTGGCAGCCCGGCGCGGAAATGTCCGGCTTCATGCGGCCGTCGTCCGCCGGTCCCCAACTGGTGAAGCTGGTGATGGAATCGTCGTTGGAATTGACCGCGCCGCAGGTAATGTGGTTCTTGGCGCAGGCCGGCGGGGCCGTCGTGTGATAGGTTGTGCCGCAGGCGCCGGAGCCTCGCTCATTGCCATTGGCCCAGATGATGCGAAACGGTGACCCGAGGGATCCGCGGACAATGGAGTCGATGACCGTATCGGTCACGCCATAATCGCCTTCCCAGGAGCAGGGAAATCCGTTCGGCGCGGTGTTGGTGCCGATCGAGTTATTCGCAATGTGCGCGCCATCGGTGTTGATGGCGGCGTTGTAGTCGTGATTCATGTCGCAGGGATCGGTGTAAAGGAACCCCTGGCTCAAACCGGGGCAGTTGACGCCCGAGGCATCTTGTTGCAACGAATACGAAATGATGTTCACTCCCGGGGCCATGCCTTTGTTGTTGGCCACGGCCACGCCCGCGCCGCCGATCGTTCCGGCGACGTGAGTGGGATGGTCGGAAATTGACGTGCAAGCGCCCTCCGCCGAGCCGATGCTGGCGCGGCCTTGGAAGTCAACGTGGGTCGTCCGAACGCGCCCACCGTCATAGACCAGGACTTTCACGCCTGCGCCGTTCAAACTGTAGGGTGGGGCCTGGACAATGTCCGCGCCGGTCAGCGCGCGGTTCCCGGCGTTTTCGACTTGCAACGGCGGGAGGGGCGGTTCGATCCACTCGACGCCGTCCTCCGCCGCCAATGCCGCGATCATCGTGGAGGGCAACTCGATGACCAGTGTGTTGACGATGTCGATGCTGGACTTCAACTTCGCACCGTATTGGAGACACAAATTGACGGCGTCGGTGGCGAGCTGGACGTCAGGGTGAAACTTGACATAGACGGCGACCATCGGATTTTCCGGCACGCTCGCCTCATGGATGCGTCCGTTTTCGTCTTTTACTTCTTCCTTTTTTTCCCGTTCGACGATCGACCATTCCGGAAAGTCGCCGATGGCGAGGGCTGGATGCAGTTTCCAACTCGGATCGACGGCGGCGACGCGCGACAGTCCCCGGATCGAGGCAATGCCGGCGGCGTCGAGCCGCTGCGGCGCGACGGCCGCAAAATAGGCGTTGTCGCTCAGCGGGTCGAGCAGTCGAATGCCGGAGGCCTCGAGCTTGGCCTTGTCTTCGTCGGCGACCGGCTGGTCGAATTGAACCACGACATGGCGGACGCCAACGCCGCGGGTGATCTCCCCGATCGACGGAACGATTTGGTTCGGTTGAATTCGCGGGAGTTGAACCGCGCCGCTTCGCCAACGAATTTCATCGGCGGCGCCGGCCGACAGGGTCATAGTCCCCAACAGGGCTAGTGCAAAAAAAACACTTCGGGTGGATTGTTTAGACACAGAAAACCCTCGCAATTAGATGTCCATTTGAAATTGCTGCGAACACAGAGATTCCCCGATGACGAACAAGAATCTGTTCCCGCGGTTTCAGATTTGGGGCTGACCGTGAGAATCGGAGCATGCGTCACGGAGGTCCATTCTATCAAATCGTTAACGTAAACAAAAGGGGTGGCCGGGCAATTGTCGACCGAAATTGCCGGGGTGGCTGTGAATTTCGAGGTCGAACGTCGTCAACGTGACTCCACTTGTTTCAAGAGCTTCGAGGCGAACAGTTCGGCATCCTCAACACTAATGGCGTCGTCCACGAACAAATCGGCGGCACATCGCTGGTGCGTGGTGGTTCCCTGTGGGTTGAGCCAGGCATTGACGAATGCGGACACATCCCGCCCATCCACCACGCCGTTCAGGTCAACATCCCCGGGTAGGACGTCATTGCAAGGCCCGGGAAGGATTCCCCAAATCTCGATGTCGTCAAGGTTCCATCCCCCCGAGGTCAAAGCGGCATCCGTCGGCCCCATGCCCCAGCGCGCTCGGACGTTGGCCTGTCCATCGGCCACGTCGGAGATATCCAGATCGATCAGGTTCCAACCGGTGTCGAGGATGGCCGATCCGAAATGTTGCCAGGACGGGGTCCATCCAATACTGGCGCTGGCGATGTCGACATTGGCATGATCCCCGACCGCCGCCTGCACGCCGAGCCAACGCTGAAATCGCAGGTGCGTACCGGCCAACAGCGAGCAGTCCATCGGCAAGGTGGTCAAATATTGCGTCGAAATCATGCCGTTCGGATAGGCGCCGGCAAGATTGAAGCCGAACACATTGGCGTCGGTCCACCCGGATGTGGGGTCGCCGTCAATTCCCAGGGGAGGTCCAAACGCCCAACCGCCTTGGCGCGGCCAGCCGGGGTCCGAATCCAAGGGGAAAGAATAAATGGGTTGAGGAGTCCCAACCATGAGGCGAAGGTTCGCCGTGTTTGAAGGGAAAAATTCATCGGTTGCGTAGAATTGGAATGCATCGGCGCCGGCGAAGCCGGAGTAACCGTTGTACAGCACGCTGTGTCCGCCGCCGGCCAACTCGTAGGGCACGTTCTCGATCAAACCCGCGAGAGGATCGCGCAGGGATCCATGCGCGGGCAATGACGAAATGACATAGGCCAGAATATTGTTGTTGGGATCGCCCGCCACTAAAGACACTTCGATGGTTGAATTCATGGTAGTGGAGGCCGATCCGTCCATGGCCATGGGCGCGATTTCGTCGCACGGAATCGTTGTCGACAAGTCCGGCTCGATGAAGTCGGGCGACAACCCCATCCCCGCCGACAGGCCGATGATGCCGTCCCAGGCGTCGAGATGTTGCAAGCTGATTCGAATTCTGCCGTCGAAATACAGCTCGACTTGAAAGGTGTTCGAATTGAATCCGAACCATTCGGGGACGTTGAGCCATGTCACCGCGACCCGGTCGGCGAATTGTTTCCAACTGACGGAACCGCCCATCGTCGGGTCCAAGTCGTCGAAGAGGGCGGAGACGCGCGGGTTGATGAAATGTTTTTCGAGGGTCTCATAGAACCATGTGTCCGGCACGCCGAAGACGAGATAGCCGTTGGGGCTGACGTAGAAGGTGCTGTAGGGCACCCCATAAAGCCTGGCGGTTGCTCCGTTGTTTAGAAAGACTTGAACGGGCGGGCCGTCGTCCGGCATATTGAGAACGGTCCCTCCGGCGGGGTCGGTCGGCAATTGATTGATGGGTTCGATGCAGGCCGAATAGAAATCCGGCGATCCGTCGGGCGTGAATAACAGCGAATGGCCACTCAGGTCATTGTCATAATCTTCGAAGTTCTCAGTGAAAAACCTGGGTACGACCGGCGTCGTAAAGGACAGGCAAGTCCCGTCCCCTGGAACGATCGAGATGTTTCCCGTTTCATCCGCAGCCCAGACGGTGTATTCATAGGTCGTTGTTTCGGTCAGGTTGGTGAGACTCATCGTGTGCAGCGAACGAATTCCGCCCGGCGTCACCGTCTGGTCCAGTGAGGTGCAAAGAGTCCCATAGTTCAATTCGGCATAAGCCGGTTCGTCGGTTTCAAAGGTGATGGTCGCCCGGCGCGGTCCGACGGACGCCACTTGGAGGTTCGTCACCACCGGACCCTCGCAGTCGATCACCGCCGTGTCGGTCGCCATGACGTTGACATGGCCCGCACCGTCGTCCGCATCGACATAGCCGGCGGTCAGGACATCGCCGTTCGCCACGTGCAGTTCAGATTGGGCCGCGGCGAACAAGAGCCGAAAAGCCGCAAGGATTTCGGCATCCACTTCACCCAGGCCGCTGAGCCACGATTCCACATCCGGCCCCATCCCGTGGAGGGCTTCGGGCTGATCCGTCAAATACAACGTCCCCGTAAACGTCGCGGAATTCGCACCGGTTTCAGTCAACTGGAGCATTTGGCCGAGGGGATCGGTGGTGGACGCCACATGAACGCTTGTTGTTTCGATCGTCTGGCTGTCGGCGTTTAGATTGCAATCGGACACATCAACGATAACGGCGTCGTAGCAGGAATAGCGGGTTCGGTTCAGCAAGACGCTGCCCTTGCTCGAACAAGATTCGATTCGCGGCGATGCACAGAGCGAAAACGTCTGCGGGCCCTGCGGCACCTGAAAAGCGGCCACTTCGATTCGGTAAATTCCCGGCGTCGGCGCGTTGATGACGATTTGTTCGACGTTGTTGGTGTGGTCCGGCTGTGTTTGAACCGCGGCCGCGGCCGGTGCGGCTGGATTGAGCGTCCACGGGAAATAGGCTGCGCCGGACGGGTCGTACACGCGCAGGTCCAGATCGTTGACCAGCGTGGTCACCACGTTGAGGGAAGCCGGTACGTCGTCCCAGGCGAGCGTCACCTTCAGCGGCGATTCGCCGGGGTCGATCCGCACCACCGCCTGAAACGTCTCGCTTTGATCGAGGGTTCGTTCCAGGAATTCGCCGCCTCGCAGAAACTCGATGGCGGGTATCACCCGAACGGACCCGTAGCCGAATTTGTAATCGGGACCGGCGTTGCCCAGGTCGACGGCGGTGTGCACCAGCACGGCCTTGAGCATCGAATTGGAAAAGTCGGAGAGGCCCGGATTTTTTGCTCGGTAATCTTCCAAGAGCAGCGCGGCAACTCCGGTCACCGTCGGCGCGGCCATCGAAGTTCCGCAGAGAACGGAGTACGCCGTGTCTCCCGCCGCCGAGCAGGACGTCACGCCGTTATCGCCGCCCACCTGGCAGCCCGGCGCGCAGACATCGGGCTTGATTCGACCGTCATCGGTCGGCCCCCAACTGGAAAAGGGGGTCATCGACTCATCGTTGGAGTTGACCGCGCCGACGCAGATCGCGTTTTTTGATCCGGCCGGCGGGGCGATGGTGTTGAACATCGCACCGCATCGGAAGGGCGGTTGCCGCTCGTTGCCGGCGGCCCAAATGATCGGAATTGAGGCTCCGAGCGAACCGCGAGCGATCGAATCGATCAAGGCGGACGTCAAGCCGTAGTTGCCCTCCCATTCGCAGGGAAAACTGTTCGCCGCGACGTTGGAACCGATCGAATTGTTGGCCAGATTTGCGCCGTGGGCCCCGATCGCGGCGGCGTAATCGGCCTCCAAGTCTCCGGGATCGGTGTATAGAAATCCCGGCGACAAGCCTCCCACCTGCTCGAATCCGTACGACTCGAGTTGCACACCTGGCGCCATTCCACGATTCATCCCGCCACTGGCGGCGCCACTTCCGCCGATGGTTCCGGCGACGTGCGTGGAATGATCGTAGAGCGGAGACTCATCGCGGACCGTGAGCCGTCCTCCGAAATCGACGTGGCTGGCGAGCGCCGATCCCGCGTCATACACCAGGACGGTCACGCCCGCGCCGCTGAGATTGTACGGCGGTGCCTGTGCGATATCTGCCCCGACCAGCGCGCGGTTTTCGGCATTGACCGGGCTGAGCTTGGGCAGTGGAGGCTCGATCCATTCCACGGAGTCCTCGGCCGCCAGCGCCGGGATTTTGGACCAGGGAAGCTCGATGACGAGCCCGTTGATCGATGTGAGTTTCGATCGAATGACCGCGCCATGACGCCGGCATGCCGCAACGCCGTCCGTTTCCAGTGCCACGTCTGCGTAGAGCTTGACGTAGACCGCGACAACGACTCCGACGTCTGGTTCGACTTTCTCCGGCACCGACTCCGCCGCGACCGGACGGCCGTGTGAAACGACCGCCCATTCCGGCAAACGACCGGCGATCAGGTCGGGGTGCATTTTCCAGGGATTCTCGATCGCCGCGATGGAATTCAACCAGACATGCGCGGACAGTTGTGCGACGTTGGCGCGCGACGAGGAGAGGACTGCAAAATAGGACTGGTCTCCGATGTAATTAAGGAGCGTGAGTCCCTCGGAATCTAGTTGCGATCGAAGGGCCTGGCCCACCGGTCCGGCAAAACGCACGATCACGTGGCGATCGCCGGTCGCCGGCACGAGTGCCTGAAACCGAGAAACAATCTGTGCGCGGGTCGCCGGCGAGATTTGAATCTGCCCGTTTTGAAAACGAATTTGCGCCTGGGCCTGTGACGGCCCGGTGAGGACCATGGCCCCCAGGGACAACCAAATCAAAAGGAGCCTGCGACACACGCGGTCTCACCCTTCCAACGATCAGGCATTCCTTCGCCGGGCACCACTCTTGAAACTCGGCGTCCCCGCACGAGAATCCGTCCCCCGGGAAATGATGCCCAGCCATTATAACGTCTCCGACCAATTCAAAAGAACTGTTTGGGACAACCCCCTTGAAGAATTCATTACGCCGGCGACGGCCATCCCCCCTTCGTGGTAATAGAGGCCCTTTTTGGGGCCTTTTTCGGTCAATCCAACCGATCCGTGGGGGCACTATTGTTTCGGCTTCAGCGACACTTGCGGGAGGTAGATTCCCTGTCGTTCCCTCCGCCAGTACTCGCCGGTCGCGGCACGCTCTTCGCGGGTTGTGAAGTGATATTGATAGAGAATGGCCCGCAGGTACTTCGGAGGATGGTCGTGGAATGGGGGCCTGGCGAGGAGGCCAGTCACCGGGGGGGACCCCTCCAGGAGACGCTGTGAGAACCGGAGAAACCATAGGGGATACCGTGGTGCGGAAAGGGCGGCGAACCACATCTGCCAGTCCAGCCGCGGTTGATGCGGCTCGATGAAGCTCGGCGGCACTTTTGGATTGCCGGGCTTGAAGTTGAACTCGTATTCAATCCAGGTCTTCGCATCGTCGCTGCCTTCCAGGACGATTTCCGGCCGGGTCGTCGTCATCACGCGAAAGAGGCCGTAGCCGTTTATCGAACGGAACGGACGCAGGTAGGAGAGCCCTTTTGAAATCGGCGCCGACCGACTGGAGCGACCTGCGACTTCTTCATAGCCGTCGATGGTACTGACGGTCACGTAGAAAAGAGCGGTCACTGCGATCAGAGCGCGACGCCATGCAGGCCTGTCAATAATGCGCGGCAGGATCGGTTGCGCACCGGTTGAATCACGGGCGCCGGTTTCCTGCTTGATGACCGGCTCCGTTTTTCGTTTTCTGAAGACGCCGTCATCCAGCAGCAAGACGCAGAGCGAGATCGTCAGGATGTTGAAGAAGTTGTAATTGCCGGTCAGCCCGATGATCACCTGCAGGAATACGATTCCGACGAAGGCGATTTGCTTGAGCCGCCTTGTTCCGAAGATGAAAAACGGCAGGAACAATTCGACGAAGTACATCACGGCACAGGAAATCTGCTGGAACCATCGGGGAAGCTGATGGGCGTACCAACCGATCCACGTCGGCAGGGGCTGCGTTTCGTAGTGGTAGGTGAGGGCCGTCAGGTCGTGCCACGTTGCGTCGCCATAGCTGAGCTTGGTTGCGCCCGAGAGGATCATCAGCTTGAAAAGAAGGAAGCGCAGGAGCCAGACGAGTGCCGGCGACAGATCGTGTTCCGATCCTTTCCACGAGCGAATTCGCCACGGTGCGACGAAAACGGCGAGCAGGCCGGTTTCCAGCAGCAGCGTATCCCATTGAAAGCTGAAGAAATCCTGCCCGACGCCGGTGAACGATAAGTAGAGCGTCCAAAGCAACAGCAGGCACGGCCCTTGTGCGATTCCGAAAATAACGAACAAGGAAACAATTGCGCCGATGCCGCACATTCCGGTCAAGACGGAGTCCGACGAGCCGATCCACCAACAAAGCGTTGGAAGCCGCCAAAAACGTTCCGGGCCGATGTTTTGTTCGACTGCGTGGAGAAATTCGTCGGCGGGGAGAATTCCGAAATGCCCCAACAATCCCGGCACCTGCGACCACGCCGACCAGAATGCGATGAGATAAATCAGCCCGACGAGACGGAGGAAGATCCGCGTCGCATTCCGGTAGGTGGGTTTCGCGGTCTGACTTCCGTACAGCGCCGTGGTGACCCGAGACATCAGAGGTCGATGACGTGCGACCCAGCGGTAGACCATCTCGCTCGCGCTGGAAAATCCGGGGACATGTTGATAAGTATAATACATCCAGCCGCGGCCGCGGGCTTCCTTTAGTGCGCGAAGGATGGCTGCCGCGCCGCTGAGCTTTGTGCCGTCCGGCAGGATCAACCATGCGGCGTTCTGGAATTGCTCGGGCGTGATATCCGGAAAACGCGAGCCGACCTCCTGTGAGGGCGCGTAATCGACGCGGTCACCGGTCAGGGACTTCCCTCGTTCGACCCATCGCCGGCAAAATCCGCAGTCGCCGTCGAAGATCAGTAGGGGTTTCGAAAGGAGCGGCGGTTCGGGAGCATCCGACATGAGATGGATGATAAATGACGAATGGCGAATAGCGAATAGCGAAAGAAGATGCTTGCTTCCTCGACCCGTCGCTATTCGCCGTGCGCCGTTTTCGCTTTCCTATCCGGCCCCGGCGCGCGGAGGAGTTCTTCCATCGGCACCTGACCGCTGAAGCTCTGACGAAGGAAAGATTCGTTCGCGGTGTTTTCGATCAGCCGTCGGATGAGGTAGGCCATTCCGGGGATGAGGTGGCCGAACGGCGCGTAGACACGAAGACGCTGGCCCATGTCGACGACGGCGCGCTTCAGTGGGTCGCCCATGCCGGTGAGCATTTGCAATTCAATGGTGCGCGGCGGCAAGTCGAGAGAATCTTCGAGGGCGAGGGCGTAGGCGATCGAGCGGACGTTGTGACTGGCGAAGGCAGGGCGGATGATGTCGGCGTTTTCCAGCATCATCCGTGTGATCCGCTCAAACGATGCGTCGGACTGCCACTTGTGGGTGAAGACCGGCGTCGGCCGGTTTTCCCGCTTTGCGGCGGCCGTTTCTGAATCCCAATAGGCCCCTTTGACCAGTCGTACGGTTAACGGTGTTCCGCGGCGGCGCGCCCAATCGATCAACCCGGCCATGTCGCGCTCGCCGTCGGTCAAATAGGCCTGGATGACGATGCCGCAATCCGGCCAGTCGCGAAACTCCGGTTCGGAAAGCACCCGCTTGAATAACTCTAGCGTCAGGTCTTTGACGGCGTAATGCTCCATGTCGATGTTGATGAACGCGCCGTGGCGCTGGGCGGTGCGGAGAATGGGTCGGAGTCGGGCCAAAACGGCGTCAGCGGCACCGGGATCGGCCGGGTCGAAGTTCGCGACGATGCCGGTGAGTTTGATGGAGACGTTGACCCGGGGAATCCTTCCCCACGGCGCCGTGTCCAGGATGGGATCGGCGCTCCAATCGACGGCGGCGACGCCGAGTTGTTCGACGAGCCGGATATATAGTTGTTGAAGTTCCCCGGCGACGCGGTCGGAATAGACGGTCTCTCCGAGGACGTCCAGGGTGAAGGCCATGCCGGAATGGCGCATGTGGACGACGGACTCGATCGCTTCCTGCGGCGTGCTCCCGCAGATGAACTGCGTTGCGGCGCGGAGGGCGGCGTACTTTGCGGCACGGGCGACGAGCAGCGCCTGCCAGGAGTCGTCGCGGCGGTAGGACAGGGCGGCCTGGAGCGGGAGCGGCAGAGGTTGGCCGTGTTCGCCATTTCGATTGACGTTTTGCCGGAGATGCCGGGCGATGGCTTCAGGACTGCAAAGGGTCGGCAAGACCTCGATGAACTTGAACATCCGGAGCTTGAGGTCTTCGTCGCGGGTCAGCCACTCCATGCCCCGCGTCTGCCAATACTCCTGGGATAGGAGGGACGGGGCGGCGCATTCGGCGCGTCGGAAAACTTCCTCGCCAATACGCCTGGTTTCGGCTTCGAGTCGGGCAGAATCGATCGCGGACAGGGCTGGCACGCATGCACTCCGGAGGCGCGAGTTTACCGGGGCCCCTTGACGCTGGCAAGGAATTGCAACGCCGGACCGCCCGCCTTAGACTCGCGCGGCCATGATTCACGGAAGAAATCTTGCCTGCATTGTTCTGTCGCTCGTTTTCCTGATTGCCTTCCCGTTCGGCTGTAGGGATGAGCGGCGGCACGGCGCGAATAACGGCATTGCGATCGAGGAAACGGCGGCGCCGGTGGCCGCGAACGCGCAGCCCGGCGACGTTGCGACGGCCCTGCTCGCCGCGCTGGGCCGCGCTCAAGAGGCCAGGGCCCACGGCCTGGGCAAGCCCGAACGCCGGGAGGCGTATGAAAAGGCCGTGGGAGAGATTCAGAGCCTGACGGCGAAAAAAGAAGTGGTCGAAAGTTTGCGCTCCGCCGGTTCCACGAACATTGCCAAGGACATTAGCGACGTGACCGCTCTGACGCTGACCACGGAATCGTGGATCTCTCTCGTGGCCCGTTATGTGGGCGGCGTGATGCCGGAAACGTTGCGAGTGCTTCCGGGCGGCACGCCGTCGATCGCGGAAGTTCATGTCCTGGCCGAATCGCCGGAGGACAAGGCCGTGCTCGCTTCGCTGTCAACGTCGAGCGTTCCATCGCCCATGCCCGCGGCGACCTCGCAAACCGCTTCATCGCCGCCGCCCTCGCTGGACGCCGCCGCCCGTGCAGAGGCGATCCGTCGGGGGGTCAACCCCCTGCTTCGCACGGACATTCAGATTCACTTGAAAAATGTCGACGGCCGATGGCTGGCGACGGGAGTGAACATCGGACCGACGGGGATGACGTTTTTGCCGGTGGCTCCCGTCAAGGCCGCTTCAACACAGGCCGTCAAACCCTGAATTCATTCATCTCGACCGACTTGGTCAAATCTTCTGCGTGACCGTCTTGATCTCGGTGTAGTGTTCGAGGGCGTACTCGCCGAGTTCGCGGCCGATGCCGGACATCTTGTATCCGCCGAAGGGCGCGCGAACTTCAAGCTGATTTTCGAATATAGACGTCACCGGCGCGAGCCAATTCGTCGATCAGACCTTGGTCCGCCTTGTTTTGCAGGTCGTCAAGATAGCGGATCGTCTGCGGTTCGAGACAGGGTTCTGACGGGTCCGCATCCGGAATTATCGCATCAACCTCTACCCGAACGACGCAGCGCGTTGCGTGAATCCATCTCTCTATCTTTGTTCGTTTGCCCTGGAGAGCCATGTGCCTCACCTGTCGAAAAAATGCACCGTCACAAGTTTAGCCGTGCGTTCTGTGGATATCCACGACCAAACCGCTTTGAACGGCGTTCCGTCGGCAAGCATCTGCTCGAACTCCGCGACCGGATTCGGGGTTGCGGATGGCCGCTCTCGGATCAATTTGGCGATTTCCAACCCAACGACGACCTGCCACCCAACGATTCGCCGCTCTCGCAGTCGTTGATCGGCATGGGCGCCGAAGACATAGCGATCCTCTCGTACCGCCTGGCGAATATTTTCAGCTAACGTTGCCAATGTCTTGGCCGCCGGTCTTCATCACACCTTGACCGTGACAGTCTTAACCTCGGTGTAGTGTTCGAGGGCGTATTCGCCGAGTTCTCGGCCGATGCCGGACATCTTGTAGCCGCCGAAGGGCGCGCCGGCGTCGAAGACGTCGTAGCAGTTCACCCAGACGGTGCCCGCGCGGACGCTGTTGGAGATGCGCATCGCCTTTTCGATGTCCTTCGTCCAGACGGCGGCGGCGAGACCATACACGGATTTGTTGGCGCGGCTCACGACGTCGTCCACGTCCTTGAACGGCATGACGCACATGACCGGGCCGAAGATTTCCTCCTGCGCGATGGTCATCTCGTCTTTCACGCCAGTGAAGACGGTCGGCTCGATGAAGAAGCCCCTGTCGCCGACGCGGTTGCCGCCGACGACGCGCTTGGCGCCCTGCTTGTTGCCGACGTCGATGTAGTGCATCACGCGGTCGAACTGTTCGCGCGAGACCTGCGGGCCCTGGTGGGTCTTCATGTCGAAGGGATCGCCGACGCGGCGGCTCTTGGCGATGCCGGTCAGCTTTTCGACGAACTGGTCGTGAATCTTTTCCTCGACGTAGAGCCGCGAACCGGCGCAGCAGCATTGGCCCTGGTTGAAGAAGAGGGCGAAGTAGGCGCCCTGGATCGCCGTGTCGGCGTCGGCGTCGGCGAAGACGATGTTGGGGCTCTTCCCGCCGAGTTCGAGGCTGACGCGCTTGAGATTGCTCTTGGCCGCGGCCTCCATGATGAGGTGGCCGACTTCCGTCGAGCCGGTGAAAGCGATCTTGTCCACGTCCATGTGCTTCGCCAGCGCGCCGCCGGCGGTTGGTCCCATGCCGGGCACAACGTTAATCACGCCTTGCGGGTAGCCCGCTTCGAGGGCGAGCTGCGCGACGTAGAGCGCCGAGAGCGGCGTCTGTTCGGCGGGTTTGAGGACGACGGTGTTGCCCATGGCGAGGGCCGGGCCCCACTTCCATGCCTGCATGAGCATCGGGAAGTTCCAGGGGATGATCTGCGCACAGACGCCGACCGGCTCGTGCCGCGTGTAGCAGAAGTAGGGGCCGTTGATCGGGATGGTCTTGCCGTGGTTCTTGTCGGCCCAGCCGGCGTAATAGCGGTAGCACGCGATGGTCAGCGGCAGGTCGGCGTTCATCGAATCGCGGATCGGCTTGCCGTTGTCGAGCGTTTCCAGGGCGGCCAATTCTTCTTTGTTCTTTTCGATGAGGTCGGCGAGCTTGTACATCAGGCGGCCGCGCTCGGCGCCGCTCATCTTTGACCACGGGCCTTCGAAGGCCTTTCGCGCCGCCTTGACGGCCTTGTCCACGTCGGCCTCGCCGCCCTCGGCGACCTGCGCGATGGTGTCGCCGGTCGCGGGATTGATCGTCTCGAAGGTCTTGCCGCCGACGGCATCGACCCACTGGCCGTCGATGAGGCACTTGGTGTACTTGATCTTGAGGTCGGGCTTAGCGGGGGCGGCAGTCGGTGTCGCGGTGGCGGTCGCCATGATCGTTCCTCCTGGCTTGGATATTGACTTGGTTTGTCGCGGACAACAGACGACCAGGCCCGGCTCGACGGGGCCTGATTCACACCGAGAGGATAGGGATTTGCAGTAGGGTTGTCAAAATGTAACGGCGTCCGTCGCACAGACGGAGCCGCTTGGCCGGAGATCGATTCGCACGGATAATCGTGTCATGTCAGGGCCGGAACAAACTATCGAGGGGTTCATCGACGTTGAAGTCCGAAGGCCACGATTGCGTTCGGCGATGATGATGCTCGTCTTCGTCGTTAGTCTTTACTCCGTTGCCGGTGCTTTGATTGTTGTCACTGCCCTTCGGTCTCACTCCCATGCCGCATCCTACGCCGCCTCCGTTCTAATCCTTCTTTCCGTCGCGCTCGTCTACTATTTATTCCGGCGACTCAAGCGACTGGGCGCATTGCGAAGACAGGCCGCTGCGGAGGGACCAGAACAGTGCGCCCAGTTCCTCATCGACCATCATTCAGAGAAAATGGTGTCGTTCTCTTACGGGGGCTATTGAGTGATCTCATCGTGATGCAACAAACGAATACGACGATTCGTGTGCATTGGCCGGGCGAAGATCGCGTGATGTCGCCGGTGAACCAACCGTTTTCTCCCCTTCGCCTGGATGAATCCGATTCGGACTTTGTACAATTGGAAAACGCTCTTTGTCAAGGAGATGAAGGCCTTGTCTCTGATCGCCTGAGGACACGCGAACACGATGAATCAATGATCCCAGAGATCATCCGAAACGTTCGACTAAAGGGTGGCATCTGGATGATCGTAGTTCTCAGCATCGGCGCCAGATCGGCGTTAATCGATACTCTCTTTAACGGCCAAGACATCGTGCCGTTCTTGTTCTGGTTGGCGTTACTTGCGATGTTCATCTTCATGAAACGCGGTACCGGCCCGTACTCGAAGACCCAATGGTTTTGCATTCCCGGCGGACTGATTCTGAGAAGAGCATCGAGAAACAACGCCCACCAATCAAATCTTCATGTGTTCGACCGACGGAATTGTGTCCTCGGTGTAATCCAAACACAAAAGAAAACCTGGTTCTTATGTGTGAAGGACCAGAGTTATTGGAGTTCCCCATGTTAAGTGGACACATGGTTTAGAGAATCATGCCGCGGCCTCGTAATCGGCTGGGCTCCGATAGCCCAGGCTCGAGTGCAGCCGCTGGCGATTATAGAACACCTCGATCCATTCAAAAATCGCTTTG
>CAYPXR010000073.1:0-24282 GCA_964414585.1 uncultured Planctomycetaceae bacterium | reverse complement strand
CCAGTGCGCGGCCGATCCGGATTGTCCGGGCGGCTGCTTCGAGGCCTACCAGGAGACCGACTCGATCTTCACGACGCCCAAGGCGGCGATTGTCACGAATCCCGAGACGGCGCCGAGCGTGCAGGTGATGGACCTCTCCGGCTCCGACCTGGCCCTGCCGCTGGGTGTGATCTTCCAGGGTGTTTCCTGCGGGACCGGCGACTTCGACGGCGGCGGACCGGGACTGTCCGACCTGATGCCCTTCGTCAACGCCCTGCTCAACCCCCAACCCAACGACCTCTGCCCGGGCGACCTCAACCACGACGGATCCATCGACGGACGCGACATCCCCCCCTTCGTCCACGCCCTCGTCGGGTCGTGATGCACGAACGACCGAAGACGCCGCCTGCACGCTGGCCGCCGACCGGCATCAAAAAAAAGTTATCGCCAGTATCGAAAGTTCCATTGAGTCTTGGCAGTGAAATGGTTACGATTATGGCCAGTGCCGGAGGGCCCGCAACCACCGAAAGTACAACTCAAGACCCTGCGGTTGAGGTTCCGGTTGGGATGCTGCAGGAGGCATTTCGCTGCCTGACCGGAAACACCGGGCCGATTCAGGTGAAATGCCACAACTCTTCCGCGTTAAAGCCGTCTCAAAGCGTTCCACGCATTGCCCTAGGCGGTGAACAGGCACGGGCATTACCGACCCAGAGGCCGGCAAGAGAAGCATCAAAGCCGCCTGACTTGATCTTCATGCTCGTGCTTATTCGTAAGTCATGGAAGCGATGTTGCCTGATTCCGGCCTTTGTGCAAAGACTCGCGAAGCCGTGCGAGGGCAGGGGATCCTGCGGATACACCGGGTCGGCTTCTTTGGCCCCCTGATAGAGCTTTTCCACGATCGCGACAATCTGGCGAGAGATCGGCAGCACGCTGTAAGTGTTGTTTTTCATGTGGGCGATGTTGAGCGTGCCGGCGCGGAAGTCAAAGTGGTAATAGTGCAGAGCGCGTATCTCGCCTCGCCGTCCGCCGGTCCACCAGCCAAGGAGCAGAAAAAGGTACTGCCGCGGCGTCTCGCAGACGCGCAGAAGTGCCTTGAATTCTTCCTCGGTGACCATGAAGTGCGGCTTCGAATCGCTCTTGATCCGCGATGCATTCGACAACGTGATCGGGTTTTCACGCAGGTAGGGTGGTCGCTGACGACAGCACCAATTCAGGAATGCCGAGAGGTAGCGAAGCTCTTTGCGGAGCGTGATGTTGCTGACGGAACGGCGGCGTACGATTCGCCTGCCCCGTGTATCGCGACGATCGCCATCGTGAAGCTTGGCGCTCTGCCGCAAGGTAATGAATCGGTCGATGAGAGCTGGACTGAGTTGATGGGTTTGGAGCAGCTGGCCATTTCGCCCCTTTCGTCCGCACACCTGCAGGAAACCTGTGAGAATTCGCCCAGCCTCGTGGCGGTGGCTCGCGGAACTCCCAGGCGGGAAGGAATCAAGATACGAGGCGATCAGATCGCTCAGTTGGGCATGCCGGAGAGGCTGGATTCCCGCATTGATTTCCAATTCCCGCTTGATTCGAAAAGACTCTGCCGCGGCCTCGCTCGTGGCCCGGGCCGATTCATCGACTGGCCTCCCCGCCACCCAGTACCTGACGTACCAATTGCCGTTTTTGCGTTTGAACTTGCTGACTCGGACCATGACAGACCTCCCAACACCAGTGGAAAACCAATGGCAACCAGCGGTTGAGTTGGGAAGCCCGACGGAAGACTTGACCGGTCCTGATCCGTCGACTGAACACTCAACCGCTTTTCTAACCGAAAGTTAGAAGCAGTCAAGTGATTTCGGAAAAAATGGGTAGGGCCGGAATTGAACCGGCGACACACGGATTTTCAGTCCGTTGCTCTACCAACTGAGCTACCTACCCGGGCAGCCAAACCGTGTTGGGCTGGGACGAGGATTATTAGCTGGAGACGTGTCGTTGGCAAGTCAGGGATGAGAACTATCGCGCGAACTTCGACGGGTCCAATCCGCCGAGGCCCTGGTCCCAGCCGATCGTGATCCCGCCGCGACGGCTCTCGCGCTTCTCGCGGCGCTTCGCCGCCGCCTGTTTTTCGCGCTCGATCTTCGCCAGTTCCTCCGGCGACGGCGGGGCAGGCGGTTTCTTCATCGTCAGCGAAATCTTCTTCGCCTCCGTATCGACGCCCAGCACGCGGACCTCGACCTCCTGGCCCGGTTGGACCTTCTCCCCCACCGTCTTGATGCGCTGCTCCGAAATCTCGGAGATGTGCACCAGGCCGTCGATCCCCTCCTCCAACTCGACGAACGCGCCGAAATCCGCGAGCCGCGCGATCTTCGCCGTCAGCACCGATCCGACGGCGTACTTCTCCTTCGCCGCCGACCACGGATCTTCCTTGAGATTCTTCACGCTCAGCGACATCCGCCGCTTTTCCGGGTCGATCGTGAGAATCTTGACGTCAATCACGTCGCCTTCCTGGAGCATCTCCGACGGATTGCGCACCCGCCGCGTCCAGCTCAGCTCGCTGACCGGCAGCAGACCCTCCACGCCGGGCTCCAGCTCCACAAACGCGCCGAAATTTTGCAACCGCAGCACGCGCCCCTTGAGCTGATCGCCGACGTTGTAACGCTGGGCAACGCTCTCCCACGGATTGGGCTTGGCGTCCTTCAAGCTCAACGAAACCTTCCGCTCGTCGCGCTGGAGCTTGATGATCTTGACCTCGATCTCGTCGCCGACCTTGACGATCTCCTCGGGCTTGTTGACGCGGCCCCAGCTCATGTCCGTCACGTGCAACAACCCGTCGACCCCGCCGATGTTCACGAACGCGCCGTATTCCGTCAGGCTGCGCACCGTGCCGCGTCGAACGTCCCCGAGTTGCAGCGCCGCGAAGGCCGCCGCCTTGTTATGATCTTCCTCTTGCTGCTGATATTTCCGCCGGGAGAGGACGATCGAATCGTCGGTGGGATCGCACTTCGTCACCTCCGCCTTCACGACCTGGCCGAGCAGCGAAGAGATATCCTTGAGAAAATGCAGATCGACCTGGCTCGCGGGAATGAAGCCGCGAAGCCCGTCGATGTCCACTTCGAGCCCGCCCTTGTTCATTCCTTTGACGACGCCCTCGACGATCGCGCCGGGCTTCAAGTCTCGCAGCAACGCCGACTGCCGCGCCTTGCGCCGCGAAACCGCGAGCAGACCGCCGGGCAGTTCTTCTCCGCCGACGAGCGCCACTTCGATCTCATCGCCGACGGCATACTTTTCATCCTTGCCAAACTCGGTCAGCGACATCGCCCCGAGGCTCTTGCCGCCGAAGTCGATCAGCACGTCCTGTGAACCGATGTTGGCGATGCGGCCCTTGAGGATCGAGTCCGCGACCGGCTCGGCCGGCGGTGCCTGGGTCACGCTGGCGGCCAGATCGGCCGGCGTCACCCCGCCCATGGCTTCTTCCACTGCGCGGTCTATCGCCGCGTCATCGTCCGTCAGTGACGCGATCGGCGCCGCGTTCGATTCTTCGGGATACTGCTGCATCGATTCGGTCATCCCATCATCCGCCGGCGTCTCATCGAAACTCAACGCCCTTCGGACAAATCCCCCAAACGGCTCGCACGTCGCGGCCTGATGAGAGTAGCGTACGAAAAAACCGCGGGAAAGTCGAGTCGGGCGGCTCGGCCTGGCATGTCAAAAAAGCCCATAAACAAAAGCCCCGGGCACGCTTGCCCGGGGCCAGGGTCTCAATAATCAAGCCGCTTCCGCGTCAATCGTTTTGCATTTCCTCCGGCTGGCGGAGATTGCCGTCTCGATCGAGGAATCCTTCGAGCTTCCGGCACCGCACCGGGTGTTGAAGCTTGCGGATCGCCTTGGCCTCGACCTGCCGGACGCGCTCGCGCGTCACCTTGAAGATCTTGCCCACCTCTTCGAGCGTGTAGGTGTAACCGTCGCCGATGCCGTAGCGGAGCTTGATGATCTCCCGCTCGCGATACGTCAGGCTCTTGAGCACCTGCTCGATCCGGTCCTTGAGCATCTCGTTCGTCGCCGTGCTCACCGGGCTTTCGGCAGTGCCGTCTTCGATGAAGTCGCCGAAGTAGGAATCCTCGCCTTCGCCGACCGGCCGATCGAGCGAGATCGGATGCCGGCTGATCTTGAGGACGCGGCGCACTTCCGTCAGCGGCATCCGCGCCTTCTTGGCGATTTCCTCGATCGTCGGCTCGCGGCCCAGTTCCTGGAGCAGCTCGCGGGAAATGTTCCGCAAGTGGCTCATCGTTTCAATCATGTGCACGGGAATACGAATCGTCCGGGCGTGATCGGCGATGGCCCGCGTGATGGCTTGTCGAATCCACCACGTCGCGTACGTGCTGAATTTGTAGCCGCGTCGATACTCGTACTTGTCCACGGCCCGCATCAGACCCGTGTTGCCTTCCTGGATGATGTCGAGGAACGGCAGACCGCGGTTGCGGTACTTCTTGGCGATCGAAACGACGAGCCGCAGGTTACCGCCGGACAGCTTTCGTTTGGCGTCCTCGTACTCGGCAAAGACGCGGCGAACGTCGGTCACGCGCTTGCGGAGCATGTCCGGCGTCTCCAGGACCAGGTCCTGAAGGCCGGCCAATTCGTCCGTCATCGCCTCCCGCTCTTCATCATTGATGGAGGCGGATTTCCTCGGATCGTTGAGCCGCGACTCGACGTCCGTCAATTTTTCTGATAGAGCGAAAAGCTTGCGCATCAGCGGCGTGACCCGGCTCGTTCGCAGGGCCAGCTCTTCCAATAACGTCACGGCCTTGCGCCGTCGCTGCTGAATCCGCCGCCAGATGATTCGCTTGTTCGCCTCGCTCGGCCGGCCCTCGTGCAGCTTCGCCCAATCTTCCTGATTCAGCTCCATGAGCTTGCGACAGGTCACCAGGTTGCCCGGCAACCGCTGAAGCACGGCCTGCTTGACCTGGTTCTCGCCGCTGGAAATCTTCATCGTGCGATCGAAAGGCAGCGACCCGTCGTTGACCGCCTGAAGCGTCTCGACCGCCGCGCCCAGACTACAGTCCGACTCCAGCACCTTGCGCCGAAAGGCCGTCCGCGTCAGCTCGATCTTCTTGGCCAGCGTGATTTCCTGCGTGCGGGTCAGCAGCGGGATTTCGCCCATCTGCGTCAAATACATCCGCACGGGATCGTCGATCCGCCGGCTCGGCGCTTCAACCGGAAAATCGTCTTCCGCCGGAATCGGTTCATCCGGCGCGAACGGCTTCTTCCGGGCATCGGCGGAACCGTCGTCGCCGAAGGTCAACTTGGCCGCTTCGGCCTCGTCGACCATGTCGATCCCCAACTCGTCTACTTTTTGAAGAATCGCTTCGAGTCGATCCGGCAGGATCGCCTCATCGGGCAGGGCTTCGTTCAACTCTTCCCACGTCAGGAAGCCTCGTTGACGCCCTTTTTCAATCAACTCGTTCACGCTCAGTTCCACCGGATCGCTCGTCGTTTCTTTCGCGGCGGGCGCGGCGGGCGGCTTCGTGATGACCTCACTCATCGCTTTCGTCATGGTGTGCGGCTCCAACTCGTGTGCGTATCTGGCGCCAAGGCCCATGGGACCCCGGCTGACATCTCCATTTTTCGTTGCGGCCGGCGCAACCGTGCGCCGGACGTCCTTCTTTCCCCCTTCGAGAACGGGACGGGCGATCTGTCACCACAAATCGTCGACTCCACCATCCGCTCTCGATCGACTCACGACGCCTTCGGCGCGGCACCCACAGTCGCTGGGGTCGCCAGATGCCGTTGCGACGCGAAGTGGCTCCTGCTTCGAGCCACCTGGAGCAGTTCCTGGCTCGTCATCCCGTGCGGGTCCTGCGCGGACGCGGGACCGGCACGATGCACGGCCGCCAGCTCATCGAGCCGGCGCTGCTCTTTCAACTGCCGGAGGCGCGCCAGCGCACCTTGCACGGTGCCGCCGTAATTGCCTCGCCGTAACCCGGCCGTTTGTAAATCCATGATCCTCGCGGACGTCTCGACGGATTCGAACCGGCTGATAAGGCCGGACAGCGACCATTCTTCAGGTCGCCCCACCAATTCCGCCACCGCGAGTGCAATCTCCCTCAACTGCAAATCCGAAATCTCGTGCGGATCAAACTCCGCCGCGATTTCCTCGTAATACTCCGGGGCATTCAGCAGGACTTCCATCAAGTCCTTCGCCGCCCGATCCGCCGCATCCAGCGACACCGGCCGCTGAAATGGCGGAGTCCCCACCGTTCGATCCGACGCGGACGAGGGCATCGCGCCCAACCGCCGCGCGGTCATTTTCAACTGACGATTGACGTCCTCACCGGAGAGACCAAGGAGCTTTCCAACCTGGTTGAGAATCAACCCCCGTTGGATCGGATCGCACGTGCCAAACTCGCCCGATCGGGCGATAAGACCCAGGAATTCCTCGACCGCCCTCCGCCGGTCAGGAGCCGTGGCCTCGCCTTGGCACTGCCTCAAAACCTGCTTCCATTTGAATTCTAGCGCCCCGACCCCCGAGGTCAAAACCGAAGAAAACGCCTCCGGGCCGCTGGAAAGCAGGTAATCCGCGGGGTCTTTTCCTTCTGGGACGTGCGCAATAAGGACCTCTAACGTCTCCGTCAAAAACAACGACAAAGACTGGTCCGCCGCACGCCGGCCCGCCACATCGGAGTCGAAAATCAGGATCGCGCGATCGACATACCGCCGGAGCAGCCGCACGTGATCGACCGTCAGGGCCGTCCCCAGCGTGGCGACCGTATGGGGAAATCCCGATTGCTGGGCCATGATGCAATCGACGTAGCCCTCAACGACAACCGCCGTCTTTTGTTCGCGGAAGGCGTCCTTCGCCGTGGCCAATCCGTAGAGGCACCGGCTCTTGTCGAACATCACATTCTGAGCCGTGTTGACATACTTCGCGTCGTCGTCGCCCAGCGTCCGCCCGCCGAACCCCACCACCCGGTTCATGGCATCCACGATGGGAAACATGAGCCGATTGCGGAACGCGTCGTAAACGCCGCCCCCCTCCTGACGAGGCCGCGCCAACCCGGCTGCCAAAAGCAACTCTACGGGGATACCCTTATTATGGGCCGCTGTTGTAAGGGCTTCCCATCCATCCGGAGCAAAGCCGATGGCAAATTGCTCGACGGACCCCTCGGTGATTCCGCGTCCGGCGACATACTCACGGGCCCGCTTGCCATCATCCGATCTCAGTTGTCGTTGAAACCAGGCCACGGCCCAGCGATTGACCCGCTCGATTTCGAGCTTGCCGGGGCCATTCTCATTCGCCGGACCGGTTCGAGACTCGGTCTCCAGCGAAATCCCCGCCCGCTGAGCCAAAATGGCACGGGCCTCGGGAAAGCTGACGCTCTCGCGCAGTTGGATGAATTTGAAGACGTCCCCGCCCGCACCGCAGCCATAGCACTTAAAGGTCTGTCGCTCGGGCGTCACGTGAAAAGAGGGGGTCTTTTCGTTATGAAACGGGCACAGGGCCTTGAGCTGCCGCCCGGCCTGCTTGAGCGTCACATAGGATGAAACCACATCCACGATGTCAGACGCCTGGCGTATCTGTTCCGTCAATTGTTCGATGGACCGACCGGTCACAAGCACTCCCGAAAAACAACCGTCCGTCAAAACTTCCTGAGGACCCGTCCGTTGAATCCAACCCGGAAATTGGACCTAAGTGCCTGTGTTTACAGGGCCTACTTCCCCCTGGAAGAGGGGTATCGAAAGACCCTCAATTATAACACCAAAATTGAGAAGCGGCAAATTATCGGCGAGAAAAGTTTATCAACCCTGGCGGCAAACAGGTTGCAACCCTATCGGACCCGCCAACACCACCAACGCGCCAAAAATGCGATATGTTATATCTTGTAATAATCCGCGAGTCCGACCTTAAGGACTGCATCTGTGACATGAATCGTGGGTCGCTCCCAAATCCCCATGCGCGACAAAGCATCTCATTGACCCCGACCGCGGGTAACGCCGCCACCCGAGCCGGGCGGCGCTAGCCCCCGGCCGACTACACGGCGGGCCTCGGCCACATTGCTAGCGCTCGGCCCCAGCGTCTTGCCCGAATCTCTGACGCCGGCGTTCGCGCCAACCCTGCCAATCTGTACCGGAGCCTTCGGATTCAATACCCCAAAGCAATCCCGCAATCAATTTGATAGAATCAACGAGGGCCTTCCCATGCGTACCAAACGATCCATGCCGCACCGGTCGATGATCTTGCTGATTATTGGCATCGCAATGGCCACCCTATCATCTCGCGCAGCTGCTGATCTGACCGTCGAATCCTGGTCGCTTTCCGTAGGTATCCAGAATTACGATCTCGGCCAGCCATCGCCTTCTGCCTATTTTCAAGTCGTCCAAAATCCATTCCAAGGCTCGCATGCGGTTACGGTTGGCACCTCATTTGCCAACGCAGCCTATGATTTTGAGTGGTCCGGCGACTTCGCCCACTTCGACGCCTACACGAATCATCACCTTGAACAACTTGTCGGCTCAACTATTTCTGAAGGCCGCATCTTCGTTACCCCCGCCGTCGATACCCTCGTCACCCTCGTAGGCGCTTGGCAATTCTCCTGGCCCAGCGCCACGATCGGCGCGTCCAACATGGCGATGCGAGTGTACAACGCAAATACCTTTCAGATTCTTATTGGAACGGGCGCGGCCGGCGGCAACACCGGTCTCGGCCCGCCCTATGGTGATTATCACTTTCAAAACAGCGGCCTGCTCCTAGCCGGTGAGCCCTATATGATTTATTATGTAGCCCGAATCGTTCATGACAATCCCACCCCCACCGGCACCCACGGCGAAGGCTCCGGCGAAATCCACTTCTCCCTCACCCCCGTCCCCGAACCCGCCACGCTCGCCTTGATTGTGTTCGCAGTCCTGATCCCCCGCCGCCGCGGAATCGAAAAACCGGCGGCCGCCATCAGTTCTATCCGCCATTCGCACTACCCATTCTGGCTTCCGCATTCATTCGCTATTCATCCTCCAACGTAAAATCGTCCGATGAATGCGGTTCCGCGACCGCCCAGAGAACCGCGCGCTCCACCAGGTCCCGCTTGAAGCGAACGAAGATCGCACCGCTGTCCACCATCGCCGGCGGGTGCCGGTCGTATTCGTGCAAAACGATCCCGACCAGCCCGTTGCGGCGCGCCTCGCCTCCGCCACGGCCGGTCTCCGACCTGGAGACCGACAATTCCCACGCGATCCAGTCGCTCAGGCTCGTCTCCGTGCCGATGACGCAGATCGTGACGTCGGCGGACCTGATCCGTTGCGCAAGCGCCGCCTTCAAGGGTTCCGCCGCCGCGCTGTCCACGGAGACCTGCACCCGCCGGTCATATTCATCGAGATCGCCATTGGTCAGGGGCCACGAATCCAGCCGGTCGGCGCAAAGCCGCTGGTCGGGCTCGTAGCAGACGTAAACGCGAATCGGATCGGCACTCACCATTCCACCCTAAGTGAATTGAACCACTGAGGCCCCGGGACACAGAGAACGGTCAAAGGATCAGGATCCGTCAGGACGTACATAAGTTCCAGAATCATTCCGCCTCGGTGCCTCCGCGCCTCTGTGGTGAAAGAACCTCGGGAATACTGGTTTGGTCTATGGCAACCTTCAGAGCATAATACGCCCCGGGAGACGAGTATGCCTCTGCTAACCGGATGGATCATGTTGTCGGCGCTGGCGGCTCTGGCAAACGTCGAAAAGGTCACCGTCGAGTTTGACATCTGGGTCCCCTCGGATACGCCCAGGGACGCCCAGGTCTATCTGGTCGGCAACATCCCGGCCCTGCACGGGTGGAGCCTCCCCGGTCTCTCGGCCGAGCGAGTCGACAGCGGGCATTACCGCGCGAAAATCGAAGTGCCGACGGGAACCCGGATTGAATACAAGCTGACGCGAGGTTCGTGGGAGACGGTGGAAAAAGACGCCGCGGGCGCGGAGATCGCCAACCGCACCTTTTCCGTAGACGGCCCCGCGAAAATCGAAGTGACGGTCGGACGATGGGCCGGCGGCGCGAACCCGACCGGCCCGATCAAAACCCGAAGCGTCACCGGCGACGTCAAGTATCACCCGGACTTTCCCTCGAAGTACCTGAAGAACGAGCGGACGATCGTCGTCTATCTTCCGCCGGATTACGAGAAAAAGAAAAAACGGCGATACCCCGTCCTCTACATGCACGACGGGCAAAATCTCTTCGACGCGTCAACCTCGTTCATCGGCATCGAATGGCAGGCGGACGAACATGCCGAGCGACTGATCAAGGCGGGCACGATCGAGCCGCTCATCATCGTCGGCCTGTACAACACGCCCGACCGCATGAACGAGTACGCCCCCGACCGCGACGAGGACCGCAGCGCCGGTCGCCACGGCGACTCGACTGGGCGAGCGGCCAAAGGCGACGCCTACGCGAAGTTTCTTGTCGAAGAGGTCAAGCCCTTCATCGACAAGACCTATCGCACCCGGCCCGACCGCGCGAACACGGGCGTGGCCGGCTCGTCGATGGGTGGGCTGATCTCACTGTACATTTGCTACAAATACCCGAAGGTGTTTTCGCGCTGCGGCATCCTCTCGCCGTCGCTGATGTGGAACGATCGCAGCATTTTGAAGAAGCTGGAAAAGGACCACGACTGGATGAAGGGGACGCGCTTCTGGCTCGACATGGGCACGGAGGAAGGGCGACAAATCCCCGGCTTCAGCGGCGCCTCGAAAGACACCCGGCGGCTGGCAAAGATCTTCGACGATGCCGGCCTGGCGCAGGACCGCGACTACCGCTACCTCGAAGTGGCCGGCGGTCAGCACAACGAAGGAGCCTGGGCAGCGCGGTTCGATCAGGTGCTGGAGTTCTTCTATCCGGCGGAATGAATCGCCGCCGCCGCGCGTCGCTACTTATCTTCTTCCCGAATCCCCATTCCGTGCCGGTCCGGCGCTTCGGGGCGCTTCGGCTTGACGTAAGGATGCGTCCTGACCTCGTCCATCAGGTGCGCAATCGCCGCGTCGAGTTGCGGGTCGCCGCCGTCGACCATCTTTGCGGGATCGTCGACGACAAGAATGTCCGGCTCGACGCCGTTGCCCTCGACGCCCCACGTCCCGTCCTTCTCATAAAACCCGAACGTCGGCACGTTGGTGTTGCCGCCGTCGATGAAGGGCGGGTTGCCGCTGATGCCGACGAGGCCGCCCCACGTGCGCATGCCGATCAGCTTGCCAAGTTTGTTAAACCGGAACAACCACGGAAACATGTCGCCGCCCGAGCCGGCCAGGCCGTTGATGAGCATGCACTGGGGACCCTGGTGTGAATCGGGCGGCCACGTCCAGTCTTCGCCATCGCGCCGCGCCCAGTAATTCGTCACCGGGCGATTGAGCAACTCGATAAATCGCGTGGGAATCTGCCCGCCGCCGTTCCAGCGTTCGTCGATGATCAACCCCGCCTTGTCGATCTGTCCGTAGAACTGGCGCACCAGGTCGTTCTGACCTTCCAGCCCCGTGTTCGGCACATAGATGTAGCCCAGTTTTCCTTCGGATTGCCGCTCGACATACGCGCGGTTGCGCTCGATCCAGGCGCGATATCGCAGCGGCGCTTCGCTGCCGACCGGCTTGACGACGACTTCACGGGCCTTGTCGTCGCGCGTCGGTTTGGCGCTGACGGTGATGGTCACGGACTTGTCCGCCAGACCCTGAAAAGCCGCCCACGGCTCGCGCGACGTATCCACCGGCAAATGGTTCACCGCGATCAGGTAGTCGCCCTCCTTGACGTTGAGGCCCGGCTCCGACAGCGGGCCTTTTCCATCGGCGTCCCACGGCCCGCCTTCATAAATTCGCTTGATGCGATACGCGCCGTCGAACAATTCAAAATCGCAGCCGAGCATCCCGACCGAAACCGACGGCTCCTTGTCGACATCGCCCGGACCGCGAACGTAGGCGTGGCCGATGTTCAGTTCGCTGATCATCTCCCCGATCACGTAGGTGACGTCGTCCCTGCAGACGCAGTCGTCCAGCATCCGCTCGTACACCGCGCGGGTCTTGTCCCAGTTGATCCCGTGCATGTTGGGAACGTAAAAGTAGTCCCGGTGAATCCGCCAGGCGTCGGTGAAAATCTGCTTCCATTCGGCGAGCGGATCGATCATCACGTCCATCCCGGCGAGCGAGAGCGGCTTGTCCATCTTTTGATCCGCCGCGGCGTCCACGATGGCGTATTTTTGACCTTCCTTGCGCACCAGCAATTTCTTGCCGTCGGCCGACATCACGAACTCGCCGACGTCCTTCAGAACGGTCTTTTCCTCCTTCTTCTCCGCTTTCTTGTCCTTGAGATCGAGGATCTTGATGGAGGCCTTGGCGTCCGACCCTTGAGGAACGCCGCGAACGTAAAGGAGATGGCCCTTGTCATTGACGGCCAGCCGCGAAATCAGGCCCTTCGGCGGCGGCAGCAGGACCGCTCGACGCTCGAAGCCCTCCAGATCGATCTTGACCGGCTTGATCTTGGGTTCCTTCTTGTCCTTTCCGTCTTTCTTCTCATCACCCGGTTTTGTGGACGTGGACTTGGTCGTCGTCTCCGCGTCCCGGGCGGGTTCTTTCTTTTCATCTTTCTTCTTGTCGTCCTCCTTTTTGTCGCCGGCGGCCTTCTCATCGCCGTTCTTGGACTCCTCTTCCTCCTTCTCTTCCTTTTCCGCTTTCTCCTTGGCCTCGCCCCACAACTCCTCATCGCTCCTGGGCGCGAGCGGCGACTTCACGTCCTTGCGCAGCGGCACGGCGAAGAGCTGGTCCAATTCGCAATAGACAAAGGTCGTGCCGAGGTCCTCGTAAATCGGCGCGGAAAACCCACGGGCACTGGCAAAATACAGGAAGTCCCCGTCGCGATCGAACGTCGGCCAGGAATCATTGAACCGGCCGCTCGTGACTTGTTGCTTCTTGTCCTTTCCCACGTCGTACAGCCAGATGGCCGACAGCCGGTTCGGCATTTGCTTCGCATAGACCACCCAGCGGGAATCCGGCGACCAACTCGCCGAAGTCGGGTCGCCCGACGGATTGGTGTCGACGAGCTTGGTCTCCTTTTTCTCGATGTGGTGCCGGTAAATCGCCCCGCTCTTGTCGGTAAACAAGATCTGCTTCGAATCCGGCGACCAGACCGGCGAAAAACGAAACGCCTTGCCATCCTTGGTCAATTGTCGCGGCTTGTCCTTACCGTCGGATTGGACAATGTAAAGCTCGTACTCACCGGTGACGTCGGAAAAATAGGCGATCCATTGACCGTCGGGGCTCCAGGCCGGATCGCGCTCCGCCGTGCCGCTGGTCCGCGACAAGTTCCGCGGCACGCCGTCCTTCGCCGGAACGGTCCAGACATCGCCGCGCGCCTCAAACAGCGCCCGTTTGCCGGTCGGAGAAAGGTCCCACGCGCCGACAAACTGCTCGGCGTCGACGGCCTTCGGCCGCAGGCGGGGACGATCTCCGGGGATGACCACGTCAACGACCCGCGACTTTCCGGTGGACAAATCGAGAAGATAAAGGCCGGAACCGTTCTGAAAGACGATCTCGCCTTTCCCGAGCGTGCCCGGACCGATCGAGGGCCATTTGATGTCATACTCGGCAAAATCGGTGACCTGTTTTCGCTGGCCGGATTTGGTGTCATAGGACCAGATGTTGAGGCGGTGATTCGCCGAGGCGTCGGAGAGATAATAGATCATGTCGCCGTGCCACATCGGCAGGCTGTCCAGTCCTTCCCAGTCCGTGATCTGCTTCGACGTCCTTGCTTGCAGATCGAAAAGCCAGATGTCGGTCTGCATGCCGCCTCGGTAGCGCTTCCACGTGCGAAAGTCGATCGAGTGCGGCGTGTACGCGAGCATCCGACCGTCGGCGCTGATCGCGCCGTTCGCCCCGTAGGGCACCGGGAGCCTCGTCGGCAGACCACCCTCGGGCGACACGGTATAGAGCTGCGTTTGCCGGGGAAGTCCGGCAAATCCATTCGTCGAATAAATGAGCCGGCCGTCGGGCGTCCAATCGCACAGCATCTCCACGGCGGGGTGATAGGTCACGCGTTTGGAGATTCCGCCTTCGGTCGGTACGACATAGAGATCGCGGTTGCCCTCGTAGTTTCCAACGAAGGCGATCGTCCGACCGTCGGGGCTGAACTTGGGCAACAACTCCGGCCCCGAGGAACTCGCCAGCGGCGTCGCCACTCCGCCTTCGCGTGGGACCAGCCAGAGATCGTTGGCATATAGAAAAACGATGTGCGTCGCGCTGACGTCGGGAAATCGCAGCATTCCCGCGTGCGGCCGGTGCGTCTCCGCAGTCCGCGAGCTCGGCGCGTCCTCGCCCATCAACGGACCCGACGACGCGACGAATGCAAGAATCGTCAAGGCCACATACCCGATCCGAAATCTGCCGCTCATGTGCATGAAACCCATCTCCACCTTCACAAAACCAATGCGCGCTCGGCGCTGTCTTCCTTCGTTTCTTCCGTTCCGCGCTCCGCCGTCGGAGGCGCTTCCGCCACGATCAACTTCCCGGCCGCCGGGCCGGGGCGGCCTCTGGTAATAAAGACGACGCCCGCGACGATGACCGCCATGGCCGCGACCGTCCCAGGCCCCAAAGGCTCTCTTTTTACCAGGAATCCCAGCAGTACGGCGACAACCGGATTAACGTAAGCGTACGTCGAAACCTTCGCCGGAGTCGTCACCGTCAGGAGCCAAGTGTAAGCGCTGAAGGCGATGATCGAGCCAAAGACCGCTAAATAGGCCAATGCGAGGCTGGAATGCAGGGAAAAACGCCAGGTATCCACGTCCCGCCACTCTCCGACCGCCCAACCGGCAATGGAAAGCAGCACGCCGCCGACCAGCATTTCCATCCCGGCGAACAGCAGCGGAGAAGCGGGCATTTTCGAGTGTTGCGACCACACCGAACCCATCGCCCACGAGAGCGCGCCCAGGATGACCACTCCCGAACCGAAGAGACTGACGGGCTCTCCTTCCCCCGGTCGGGGATTGATGAGAATCACCACGCCGATGAAACCAAGGATCAGGCCGATGCACTCCCACCGCGTCGGTCGCACGCCGCCGGGGCGCACCCAGTTGATGATGACCATCCAAAGCGGAACGGACGTGACCAGAAGCGCGACGACGCCGGAGGGCACCGTCTTTTCAGACCAGACCACAGCGCCGTTTCCGCCCAGCAGGAGCAGCGCGCCGAGCACCAGCGCCGACCACCAGTGTACGGCCGTCGGCTTCGCCGCGCCGCGCCATCGCGCCCAGGCGTAAAGCACGCCGCCCGCGAGAAGAAAGCGGGCACCCGCCATGACAAAGGGAGGCAACGTTTCAATGGCGATGCGGATCGCCAGGTAGGTCGAACCCCAAACCAGGTATATAGCGGCGAAGGCCCCGACTAGCGCCAGCCGGGACGGCTCCCCCGTCGATACATGCTTCATTCTCCGCCTGCTTTCGGGCTCATGAAAAGTGGACGGCCGCCTCGGGCCGGCGTCAGTTTCTTAATACGAATTCCAACGCCTTGAGTTCCTCATCTTCCGCGGCATCGGGGTAGGCATGCCCGACGCCGTCAAAGACCTTGAGCTTGACCTTGGCGCCGAGCTTCTTGAATCGCTTTTCCGCATCGCGGTTTGATTTTATCGTCGCGTCGTCGTCATCCTCTCCTTCCATGGCATAGATGCGCAGCTTCGCCATCGCCTCCTTATCGAGGTCCGATTCCGACGGGGCGTCAAACCGGCCACAGACGGGAATTAATCCGCAAAAAGTGTCCGGGTTCCTCATGCCCAGGGACCAGGTGATCCAACCGCCCTGGCTGAAGCCGGCGAGGACGACGCGGCGGTCGTCGACTTTGTGTTCATCCATGACTTTGTTGATCGCGTCGAGGATATTTTCCTCGATCTCGTCGAGGTTGCGGCCCCAGTCGAATTTTTCCTCGCCCATTTTGTGGGTTCCTTGCGGCGCGAGAAGGATCATCCCCATTTTTTGAGCCGCCGCCTGCCACCGCTGCGTTGCCTCGCGCATGTTGCCGCCGTGGCCGTGCAGCACGACGAGCAGCGGCGCCGCCTTCTTCGCGGCCGCGCCTTTCGGCGGCGTCACGGTCCAGATGAAGCCGGAACGCTTGCCGCCGGAGCCGCCGCGGGCAACGGCCAGCGCCTTGGCATAGCGCGGATCGTCGCGAATGTTATCGAGGTCGGAGTCGCCTTCGATCTGCCCGGCAAGGTCCTGTCCGAAACCGCCGAATTCGATCGCCTTGTTCAGGTGCTCAAAGGCTTTGTCCTTCTTCTTGTTGAGCGAATACATGCAGGCGCAGTTGTAATTCGTCAGCGATTTGAGGGGCGCCTGATCGGTCTTGTCCGCCAACGCCTTCGCCTCGAGCGCGATCTCCAGGGCCTTGTCGTAATCTTGGTCTTCCGACGCCTCAATAAGCTTCTGGGTCAACTCCTGGACCTTTTCGGCGGCTTTTCGGGCATCGGACGTCGACGGTCCGCCGGACGGCGTTCGTCGCGCCGGTTTCTCATTCGCATCCCGCGTTGGATTTTCATGAGCGTCTTCGTCGTCCGCATCTTCGTCATGTTTCGGCTTGCTCTTGGGCTTGGCCTCGGCGGGTTCGCGGCCGTGCGTCTCGATCCGACGAACGATTTTTCGAAAACGGTCTTCGCCCCAGATCGTCCGCAGGTCGAAATCTTCACGAAGGTGATCCGCGTCGTCGTAGCCCGCATCGACCGCCTTCTCCAGCCATTCGTAAGCTTTCGCCTTATCGCCCTTGAGGCAGTGCATGCAGGCGACGTTGTAAATCGCGGCGACGTCGTCCGGCCGTGCGTCGTGCATTTTCCCGGCGATCTCCAGCGCCTTGTCATACTCGGCCTTGTTGTAGGCTTCGCGGAATTGCTGTTGAAGCCTGGCATAACTGACCGGCGGATCATCCGCGCGTACCGACCCGGGCTGGGAAACGACAAGCAAAAAGGCCGCGATGGCTTGCAAAGTCAGGAAAAGGAAACGATGTCTTGCTGTAATCATGATGTACTCCTGGGCGTGGAGACCGGGGATTGAACGACCGTCGGCGGCGCTCCGACGACACCTTCATCTCAATAGGGAGATTATACCGCTTGGGCACATTTTGGTATCAAGGATTGGATTGTAGGCGGAGTCAGGACGCACCGGACGCTTTTCCGGGGACGGCCGATGCGCTAAGATGGACCGTCGGAGCGCCCGTAGCTCAGTTGGACAGAGCATCGGATTTCTAATCCGGCGGTCGCAGGTTCGAGTCCTGCCGGGCGCGGTTCCATGGATCATGCATTAGTGCCCTTACCGATTCCACTGCAGCGCTTCGGATAGCGGCTTTTTCACCAGGTCCGGCACGGTCGCGTCGCCGGCGGGGTAGCCGACGGGAATGAGCAAGTAAGGCTTCTCGTTCTCCGGTCGGCGGCAGATCGACCTGAGAAAATTCATCGGGCTCGGCGTGTGCGTCAGCGTCGCCAGGCCCAGGTGATGACAGGCCATCAAAAAAAAGCCTGCGGCGATGCCGGCGCTTTCCGAGGGGTAGTAGTTCTTCAGACGGCGGCCCCCTTCGTCGACCCAATCGATGCGAAAGAGTACGACGAGCCACGGGGCGATTTCGAGAAACGGCTTTTCCCACGTCGTGCCGATCGGCTCCAGCGCGTCGAGCCATTCCTTCGGCATGCGATGGTCGTAGCTCTCGCGCTCTTCCGTCTCGGCGGCGGCGCGAATCTCGCGCTTCATCGCCGGATCGTCGATCGCCACGAAGCGCCAGGGCTTGCGATTCGCACCGCTGGGCGCAGAGTGTCCCACCGCGACCGCCTGCTCGATCAACTCGCGCGGGACCGCCCGATCCGAAAAGCCCCGGCAACTTCGCCGCGAATCCATTTCGTCCAAGAGGGCCCGCGCCTGCTCGAACTGCGACGCGGGCGTCCGATCGGGCAATTGATATGGAATCATCCGCGCCGGCATCTTGTGTCCCGCCTGCCCGACGCCTCCGACCCGCGCCGGCGCTACTTTGGTTTGATCTGGCTCAGCACCTCGAAGTGTTCCGGGAACCGGCCCACTTCGTGCTTGCTAAAAATCATCTTTCCATCGACCTGAACGTCGAAGATGCCGCCGGCGCCCCCGATCAACTCGGGTTTCACGCCTGTTTCATCCAGGATCACTTCCGCCAAACTGGCGGCTTTCGGGTAATAATTTCACTGCTGGCAATAGGTAATGCTGATTTTCATGTCGGCCTCCATCACACCATGTTCGCGCCTGTTTGAACTATATCGTCGCTCGCCGACGACGCCAAGATGGGATCGTTGCCCTGATCTCGCGAAGACTGGCAGGACGCGCGGCCTTGGTGAATAATGCCCCCGGAGGGCGTCATGTTTCAAGCGGCCTTTGAATGCTTCCCGTGGGACCTCGATCTGGAGGGCTACGACGATGCCCTCGCCCGGCTCGCGGGTGACATCGGCGTCGACGCCGTCCGCGTCGCGGCGGTCCACCAGGGAATCCATCAACTTCGCCCGCGCGCCGCGGAGTCGGTCCGCGCGTTTGTCAGCAGCGCCGCCGCGCATTTTCAACCCGATTCCCGATATTACTCCGACACGCGCATCCGCCCCATCCCGGCGGCGTGGATGAAGTCGCGAAACCCGCTGGAAAAGATCGCGGCCGCGGCTCAGAAGAACCGACTCGCGCTGCGCGGCTCCCTATCCTGTTGCCAAGGGAACGCCCTTGCGGAGCGGCATCCCCACGCCGCGTGTATCGACTTCTTTGGGCGTGCAAGCGAGGACCGGCTCTGCCCGTCACATCCCGACGTTCGAGCCTATCTCGGCGCGCTCGTGGAGGACCTCTCGACAAATTACCCCGTCAAAACGGTCGAACTGAATTCCGCCGGGTTTGCCGATGCGATTGATCGTCGCTGGTACGATCGCACATTCGCATCGGCGAACGATCCCCACGCCGCGCTCTTTTCGTGGTGCTACTGTGCGGCCTGTACGCAGCGCGCTTCGGATTCGGGGACCGATGTCCCCGCGCTCCGTGCAGCGGTCGATGATCTGTTCAAACAGTGGGCAGGCCTCGAATCCGTCGGCGAACGAACCTTGGCCGATCTGATTGCCGCGAATCCGCCCATCGCTGCCTTTCACAAAACGCGCGTTGAAACGGTTGCCTCGTTGTTGCGATCCTTGCAGGCCCGCTCGAAAGCGCCGCTTCGATGGTGCCTGCCGATCGACGCCGCCTCCCCCACATCGTTCGCCGCGGAATGGAAAGAGTATTGCGATGGTTGCTATCTGCCGGTTTCAACCGTCAGTCACGACGCCTGGCCGGTCGAGATCGTTCGCGCCGCCGGGGGTCCGTCTCAATGCGACCTCGCGTTGCCATGCCATCCCCCCGGTTCGCCCGACGGACCGGCCTTGGTCGCCGCGGTGCGCCAGGCCGCGCAGGATGGCTATCGCTCGATCACCTTCTCCAACTACGGCTGTGCCCCCGAACCCTGCCTCGACTGGGTTCGCCAGGCGATCCGCTACGCACGCCGCGAAGCGTCGTAATCGTTCACATCACGAATTCGCTTCGCAAAAAAAAGAACGGCGGGATCGAGAAGGACTCGATCCCGCCGTGTTGTAAACCCACCAGACCCGGGCGCCGGCTTGTTCACCGGTCCTGGCTATCGGGCCGCTTCCCGAACCCGCGTCGCTCATACCCACTGGACGCGTGGTCCCGGGCCGACCGCTGATTGGTCAGCCCGTACGGCCGTCGAGCGCCCGGTTACCGAAGCAGCGCCAGAATCTGCGACGTCTGCTGCGAAGCCACGCCGAGCAGCGAGATGCCCGACTGCAACAGCACGTTCTGCCGGCTCAATTCGGCCGTGGCCTTTGCATAGTCCACGTCGCGGATCGAGCCACGAGCGCTTTCCAGGGCCTCCTGCGTCGCGCCCAGGCTGGCCAACGCGGTATCGACCTGGAATTTCTCGAAGCCGCCGACGCGACCCTGGGCCGTCGCCACTTGCGTGAGAGCGGACCGGGCCACGTTGACCGCATTGTTCGCATCGACATTCAAGGCGTTGGCGCCGCCGCTCTTGAGCGTGCTCAAATAGCCGGTGACGCTGTCGCCCAGGTTGTGGCTGAACAAGGAGTTGATGCCCAGCGTGGACTGCGTGTTGCTCGAGGTTCCCAACTGGAACGTCGCGCCGCCGCCGGAGATATCAATGGTTCCGGCGCTGCCGGCCACGTTGCCGGTCGCCGTCAACACGAATTCACCGCTGGTGCCGTTCGTATTGAACGAGACGCGCAGTCCGTCGGCGGCCGCGTTCTGGCCGTTGACCGTCACCGCCGCGTCGGTGCCGGTGGTGTGGGCAATGTTCGTCAGATCGGTGTCGCCGCTGATATACGACGCCGACACGAACGCCGACGTGCCATAATCCCGGCTTTGAATGCGGATCTCATTCGACGTCACCGACGCCGAAACGCCCGTATCGCCGGCGGCCGCGATGATCTTGTCGCGGATTTCGGCATAGGTGTCCGTGTCGTTCACGGTAATGGTCGCCGTTCCGAGGGCGCCGGTAATGGTGAAAGACCCGGCATCCAGCGAGGTCGAGGCGACCGTCGCCAGGGTTCCCGACGCCACCGCGCCGGCCGTCACCACGTTGACCGCGAACGTCTGGTTCGACGTCGACGACGGCCGGGAATAGACCTTGACGTCGCCCACCTTGGACGGCGTGCTGGCCGTGGCCCGGATGGCCTGCTGGCCGTCCAACAGGTTCTTCCCGTTAAACGACGTGGTCCGAACGATTCGGTCGATCGAGTCAATCGCGTTGTCGATCTGCGCCTGGTTGGCCGCGATCTCCGCCGCCGACAAGCCGCCGGAACTCGTGCTCTTCGCTGCGAGACTCTGGATTTCAGAGAGCAGCGAGGACACCTGAGTCAACGCGCCGTCGGCCGTCGAGACGACCGACTTGGCCCGCTGACCGTTCTGGATGGCCGCGTCGACGCCGGTCAGCTCGGCTGACAGGCCTTGAACGGCGATCAACCCGGCCGGATCGTCCGCGCCTTTGTTGATCTTGAACCCCGTCGCCAGCTGCGACAGTGTGTTAGACTGCCCAGCAGACGTCTTGTTCAAGATGTTCAAGAGAGACAGTGTGTTGGCATTCGTGACTGTGAGACCCATAACTTCTTACCCTTCCTTCTTTGATGGTCGGCCTATCTTTCCTACCCTAATTCCGCATGACCACGACCCACCATCCGTGATCTCAATACTGAGAACACGTTCGCCTAACAGTCATGAAAACCTAAGATATAACTTTCGAATCCACGCCGTCGGCGCATCATCGCTGGGACAGCGCGCAACATCGCACCGACCAGAAGGTTAGAACAGCCTGCGGAACCGCTCGATGCGTCCGCTTTTCGGGGTTAGCAGTATTGAAAGGGCCGCGTCCGCTTGTTACGGGTCCAGGCGCGCCGGACGATTCGCGGCGGTATGGGGAACGTCCGAAGAAACCGCGTCGGCCGGAGCGGTCGTCGGAGCGTCGGCGGGCTTGTGCAGGTTTTGATAGACACGGAGCCGCTCAAGGGCCTCGTGCGGAATCGGCCCGATGCGCCAATCGCCGTCTTCGCGGGTAATCGCCACTTGAACGTCGCGCTTACTCTTTCCGCCTTTGACGGCGAATTCCTCCAGTTCGTATTCCGCATTCATCAGGTAGACCGACCCCTCCACCCCAGGCACCGGCGGCAGGGGCTCGATTTCCAGTATTCGCACATTCTTCAGGGCGTTGAAGTTGGACTCAAACCGCGGCGGGAGGATCGGCGGTCGTCGCCGGCTCAGCATGAGACGAAAATCGGAGTACTTGCCCTGCATGCAGACTCGCGCGAAACGGTCCACAAACTGGTTGAGCGACAAGTCATAGGTTCGCGCGGAAACCGGAAAGACAAAATTCGGCCGCCGTTCCATGTCCAGGATGACCGGCTCCGGAAAGGCCTCGTCCTCCGCGAGATTCGGACGATCCGTCGCGATGACAAAGACGACCGCGCTCACGAAGGTGAGGGCCAGCAAGATAAGCCCGTACAAGGCAAAGCGACGAAACGCCGCCGATGATCTGATCGCCACCGCCATGAAGTCCTCTATGCGAAAGACCGGGAATCCTACAATCCGCCGCGCCGTTGGGCCCGCGTCATTTCTCTGCGGTCTTCCTTCTTCCGTTCTTCCTGCCGCTTGTCACGATGCGTTCGCCCGCGGGCCAGCGCCAGCTCCACTTTGACTCGACCGTCCTTGTTGAAATAAACGCTTAGCGGGACCAGGGTTTGCCCCTTGATCTGGACGCCGGAAATCAGCTTTTTGATCTCTCGTTTATGCAGCAAAAGTTGCTTGGGCCGTTTCGGATCGTGGTTGAACTGATTGCCCGCCTTATAAGGCTGGATCTGAAAATTGTGCAGACGAACCTGCCCCTTGTCGATGCGGGCAAACGCCTCGGTGATACTGGCTTCGCCGGCCCTTAAGCTCTTGACCTCCGTGCCTTTAAGGGCGATGCCGGCCTCCACTTTGGCCAGGATTTCATAGCTGAAACGTGCCTTTTTATTAACCAGAGACGGCCCTTTGGGGCCTTCGCCTCTTGATACCGCCTTGGCCATTGCCCTATGTTATAGGGACCTGTCTGTCCCAACAACTTACGGCGGGGGCTGCAACCTGCCCCTGTCGCGAACGATATAATAATGAGGATTGCCATGCATGCCCTTGAGGGAACCGACGGACGTCTGAGCGCGCTCGCCGAGCGAAGGTTGATTGAGCGCGCCCAAATCGGCTGCCGGGATAGCGCCCACTCGCTCGTCCTCTCCTATCAGAACCGGCTCCACGCCTTTGTCTGCCGCATGGTCAAGAATGCGCACGAGGCGGAAGAGATCTGCCAGGATACGTTTCTTCGCGCGTTCGCCGCGCTCGATACCTTCGACTTCACCTACCGGTTCAGCACCTGGCTTTTCACGATCGGTTATCGGCTTTGCCTGAACAGCCTGCGCCGCCGCAAAGACTATTGCGGCGACGTGGACTTCAGTGCCCTGGCCCGAAGCGGTCGCGACGATTCGGACGATCTGCCCCTGGCCGACGCCGTCGCCAACAGCGACGAGGCCAAGCGGCTGAAAAAAATAATCTGGAATGCCGTCGATGAACTGACACCGCAGCAGCGCGCGACGGTATTACTCTTCTACCGAGAGGCGATGAGCTGCCAGGAGATCGGCGGCGTCCTCGAAATGCCGGCGGCGACCGTCAAGAGCCACCTGCATCGGGCGCGAAACCGGCTCAAGGAATTGCTCAATTCGCACCTGGTGGAAGATTGGTCGCTCGTGCGATTCGGCGCGGCCGGCGGCAGCGCCTGAACGAAACGCCCGCGACCCGGAGTTTGGAATCATGATGACGTGCCGACATGTTCAACACCTCCACGACCGGTTCCTCGACGGCGACCTCCCGGCGAGCATGACCGCCGAGGTGCATGCGCATCTGCTTCAGTGCCCCGCCTGCCAGCATCAGATGGAAATCAGCCGGGCCAGCGCCGACGTCATCGCCAAGGACGACGGTCATTACGAACTCGACTCCGGCTTTGCCATGCGCGTCGTCGCGGCCCTGCCCAAGCCTTCGGCCGCCGCCGTACAGGGCGGCGCTCAACGATTTCGCCGCCGGCGATGGTGGAAGATCGCCGGCATGGCCTGCCTCCCGGCCGCGGCGGCCGTCCTGTTTCTCAGCATCGTCATCCTTCCGTCCGCCCCGAACACGCCGCGCCCGACGCTGGTCGCCGGAAAGGCCGTCGAAGTCTCCGGCGTCAAGGATCTGATGAACCCGACGCTCGACGCCGTGGACGGCACGCGCCAGGCCGCCAAGGACTTGAACCGCGTGATTCAAATGTCCGTCCAGCAGGCCGGTGAGGGCGTACGCCAGGGTCTCAAAGAGACCAGGGACGTCCCGGCAATTCCGGCGCGCACGGAACTCTCCCCGATCGAAGTCCTGCTCATGCCCTTCAACGACGTGGTCCAACCCGTCGAACCGGCCAAACCCCAGGACTCCAAGGTCGTCCGCTTCTAATTCTTTTTCACCCGATACCGTTACCTGAACCGGCAACCCCGTAGGCTGGGCCGTGCCCACATTCCTCCATTTTGGCATCACGAACGCCCGTGCGCCCCGATCCGAGCCGGAAGCGCCAGCGCCCGGTCCTACACTACGGCGACATGGCCGTCCCCCACACCGGCAATCCCAGCTCCCGCAACTTCGCCACCATCGCCGCGAACTGCGCATCCATCGGCGTCTCGCAAGACGGTCCCCAGCATTGCCCGGCGGACCATTCGTAAAACGCCTCCCACGCTTCTGGAGCAC
>CAYPXR010000072.1:0-88682 GCA_964414585.1 uncultured Planctomycetaceae bacterium | reverse complement strand
CGTTTCGTTGAAGGCTTCGGTCAGCGAACGTCCGCCTTCGACGGAGCGCAACATTCCGCGAACGTCCTGTTTCAAGGCGCCGTTGGTCATGCTATCGGCCGTGACGCGCAGCGATTGTGTGATGGGCAGGGCCGCATTCATCAGCAGGTCCAGGAGTTCGATAAAGCGAACCATATAGACGCCGAGAAGCAGATTTCCGAAGACGGGGAGCCTGAGGAGCTTTTCGTCCAGCCAATCCCGGGGGCCCCGGTAACTGAAGATCCTTCGCCATGCGTAGAAGAAGCCCACGAAACCGGCAACGATCCAGAGATAATGCCTGGTGATTGCGGCGCTGGCGGCCATGATCATCTGCGTGGGCAACGGCAGATTGCCCTCAAATTTTTCGAACATCACGACAAATTGTGGTACGACGAAAATCAGCATGAACGCCGTCGCGAGGATCAAGACACAGACGACGAGCGCCGGGTAGGTCAGGGCGGACTTGATCTGTCCGCGGGTGTCGGCTTCCTGTTCCTGATATCGCGCGAGTGCCAGGAGGACTTCGGAAACTTTTCCGGCGGCCTCTCCGGCGGCGATGGTTTTCACATAGATCGGCGGGAAGACGCTGGTTTCGGCGTCGAGGGCATCGGCCAGGCTTCGACCGCCTTCAATGCGGGACGCGATTCTCGCAATGGCGGCGCGGAGCTGCGGATGGCGGGTCTGGTCGCCGACCGCCTTGAGGCCGGAGATGATGGGAATTCCGCTTTCGGTGACGGCGGCCAACTGGTGGGTGAAGTCCAGAACGGCCCGGCGCATGGACTTTCCGCCCTTGGTGCGTTTCAGACGTGTCGACATCTTCGCACGGCGCTTGGCTTCCACCGCGCCGGCCATTTTGACGCTGATGGGCGTGTGGCCGGCCGACTCGATCTGTGCGACGGCGGCGCGCTCGGAATTGGCGTCGACGGTCTGCGTCCCCATTTTTCCCGTGGGACCGGCGAACTGGATGACAAATTTTGGCAAGGCGACGACTCCTCAAACTGCCCATGCCGGCCGTGACGCCGGCGACTGCGGTCAGGCCCTTCCTGCGACGCGGGCGACTTCCTCCACGGTCGTCAGTCCGGCGCGAATTTTTTCGATGCCGTCATTGACGAGGAACTTCATGCCGGATTCCCGCGCGGCGGCGCGAATTACCTCGGTGGGTTCGAGCTTGACGATCATGCTGCAAAATTTCTCGGTGAGTTCGAAGAGTTCGAAGACGCCCACCCGGCCGACGTAACCGGCGCCGACGCAGCGCCGGCACCCTTTGCCGCGCATCGGCTGGAAGTCGAGTTTGGCCGGGTCGAGGCCGATGGCGCGAAACAAAAAGTCCGGCGGCGAATCGGGTTCCCGGCAATCCGGACAAATCTTTCGACACAATCGCTGGGCGAGGATCGCCAGCAACGACGAGGAAATCAGGTATTCGGCGACGCCCAAGTCGCGCAAACGGGCGATGGCGCTGATGGCGTCGTTGGTGTGAACCGTGGAGAGCAGCAAGTGGCCGGTGAGGGCGGCCTGGACGGCGATTTGCGCCGTTTCCTTATCGCGGATTTCTCCGACCATGATCACGTCGGGGTCCTGACGCAAGATGGAGCGCAGACCGTCTGCGAAGGAAAGATCGGCTTCAGAGTTGACCTGAACCTGCCGGATGGCGCTGGTGCGATACTCGACGGGGTCTTCGATGGCGATGATGTTTTTCTGGGGCGACACGATGCACTTGATCCCGGCGTAGAGGGTCGTCGATTTGCCCGAGCCGGTGGGTCCGGAGACGAGGATCATGCCGTGGGCGTTGGAGATCACGGCGTGGAATCGCTGGAGCATGGCCTCGCTCATTCCCAGTTCCGTCAGCGTGATGGAATCGGAGGCGTTTCGCAGAATACGCATGACCACGGCTTCGCCGAAGACGGAGGGGAGAATGGAAATGCGAAGCATGACTTCGCTGTCTCCGCTTCGGTGGTGATAGGCGCCGTCCTGCGGCGCGCGCGTCCTGGAAATATCCAACTTGGAAATAATCTTGATGCGGGAGACAAGGGCCTTATGCAGACCGAGCGGCGGCGCGGCGACTTCACGGAGGACGCCGTCCACGCGAATCCGGATGCGCAACTCCCGCTCGCCGGGCTCGATGTGGATGTCAGAGGCATTCTGCCGGACGGCCTCGTTGATCAGGTCGTCCACGAGACGGATCACCGGTTGGGTCTCGTCGCCGCCGGCGACCGCCTCGCTCGCTTCCATCAACGAGTCGGCCACGGAGGATTGTTCAAGATACTTGCTCGCACCATAGGCGCGTTCAATGAGCCCGAGGATTTCGCTTCGGCTGCCGGTGCAGACGTCGACCTCCTGACGGGTCAGCCGGCGAACCTGGTCGATGCCGGTCAAATCGGCGGGATTTTCCATGACCAGGGTAACGACGCCGTCGAGGACGAACATCGGAAACATCAGGTGGCGTCGGGCGAGTTCTTCGGGAACCAGCTCTGAATTGGCCAGGCGGGGCAGAAACTCGGAGACGTTGCAATAGGTCGCCTCCACCCGCATGGCCCGGAGGGCTTGCAGGTTCGTATCCGTCAGGACGCGGCTTTTTCGAATGGCGGTTTCGAGGTCGATTCCGGATGCCTTGGCGTCCTGTTGAATTTTTTCGAGCTGCGCCGGGGGAATGATCCTGGACGACAGGAGTTGATCGCGCAGTTCTTCGCAGGAATTAAGAGACACGATTCGCCTCCCCCGCCGCGGATTTGGCGATCGTCACGGGTTTTGCCGCGGTGGATTTTTCCACCGTCACCGCGGAGACGAGCAGTTTTTCGTCACGCCCGGCCGGATCGACGAATTGCAGACCGAGTTGGTACGTCGGTTTATGATCGAGCATGATGCAGCGGCGGATGATGGCCCGGATCTTCGGCGCAAGGCCCTGCCTGCCTTCCACCGCGCCAAAGTTCGCAATGTTGAGCGTGACGCGCAGGTTCTTGGGCATAAAGATCGGGCTGCGCAGGCCGAGGCCGCCCTTGCTGACGTCGATGACGGCCATTTCCGATTGGGTGTCGGGGTAACTCAGACGAAACTGCTCGGCGTGATCGGGATGGACCTCGACCCCTGCTTCGTAGCGTGTTTCATGACGGACGAAGAGCCGGGCCGCTGCGCTGATCGCATCGGAGTTCATGCACGTCGATATCGGTCAGCGACCCCGTGCGATTCATGTTTGGATAAGGGAAACCCCTAATGCGCGGCGACGACGGGGTTGGTCAAACGTCCGATACCCTCGACTTCGATCGTGATTTCGTCACCGGCCTTCAGGAAGACGGGCGGGGTGCGCGCGGCGCCGACGCCGGGCGGCGTCCCGGTGAGGATCACCGTACCGGGCAGCAGCGTGAATTGATGTGACACGTAACTCACCAGACGTGGGACCGAGAAGATCATGTCAGAGGTGTTGCCGTTCTGCATGATCTGTCCGTTCAGGATCGAGCGGACCGGCGCGCACGTCACGTCGAGTTCGTCCGGGGTGACAAGGACCGGGCCGAGCGGACAGAAGGTATCGAAACTCTTGGCTCGGGCCCACTGCTTGTCGAGGCGCTGGCCATCGCGGGCGGAGACATCGTTGGCGCAGGTGTAGCCGAGCACATATTGAAACGCGTCGTTTTCCAGGACGTCTCTGGCGCGTTTGCCGATCACGACCGCCAATTCGGCTTCGAAGTCCACTTCGTTTGGGGCGGACTTCGGGAGGACGATGGGGTCGCCCGGCCCGATGACGGCGGTGGTCGTCTTGAGAAAGATAAGCGGCTGATCGGGCAGCGAAGTGGATTTCATTTCACGGGCGTGCTCGGCGTAGTTGCGGCCGATGGCGATGATGTTCGGCGGATCGATCGGGGAATGGCGGCGGACGATCGGCTCGGACGCCTCCGCGAAACGACGATCGCCAAGGAGGTCGCCTGTCATGGGCCGAGCTTCGCGATCGGAAACGGCCCCCCCCCAACGAAGCTCCCCGTCTCGATTGGTGTAGCGGACGATATGCATCTAATTTACCCCGGATGACGCCGGAAGCTCCACGGGCTTGGACGTTCGCGCCGTCTCGGGGATCGCGAAGTCCTCCGGCAACGGCGGGCTGAAGATTTCACCGCCGGCCTTGAAGAGCAGGCGGCTCAGCCTCGCACGCGAGCCGACGAACAGAGAGAACATGGCCGGAACCACGAACAACGTAAAGAACGTGGACACGGCCAATCCGCCGAGAACGACCGCCCCAAGGCCGCGATACATCTCGGCGCCGGAGCCGGGCCGGACGACGAGCGGGGTCATTCCGACCAGCGTGGTCAAGACCGTCATGAGGATCGGGCGCATTCGGGTTCGCACGGACTCGGTGATGGCGGAGGCCGTGGGCATGCCGTAGCTCATGAAGTTGAGGGATTGATGGACGATGAGGATGCCGTTGTTCACCACGATCCCCAGCAGAATGACAAAGCCGAGGATCGAGAGGATGTCCAGTTGCTGGATGGCCTTGGTCGGGTCGAGCCAGGTCCATTCGTGAATCGCCGCCAGCCCCATGAAGCCGCCAACGACGGCGAAAGGGACGGTGAAGATGATGACGAACGGGTAAGCGAAGGACTCGAACAGGCCGGCCATCAGAAAGTAGCAGATCAAGAAGGAAAGCCCCAACAGCCATTTGAGCGAATCCCAGGTGCTCTTGAGTTTGTCGGCATTGCCGGCCATTCCGACGATGACGCGGGGCGAAATCTTCGCTTTGTCGGGTCCGAAACCGTCGGCGCGCATGTCCGCGACGATTTCGTTTTGGACAATCTCGATGACTTCGGGGAGCGCGATGGATTCCGGCGGGCGAAGCGTCAACCGGACCGAACGCTGCTTTTCAATGTGCGTAATCTCTTGCGGGGAGGTGGTGTGTTCAAGGCGGCAGACCGACGCCAGCGGCACGATTTGCCCGATGGGTGTGTAGATCGGCGTCTGGGCGATTTGCTGCGTCGCATTTTGTCCCGTTTTTTCGTTTTGCGTTTCGGCGAATCTAATCGTCAGGTCGATACTGCGGCCGGATTCCCGGTATTTTCCGATGATGCGACCGTCGCCGCAGGCGCGGACGATGGAGCCGATGTCGGCAACATTGAGTCCAAGGTCGCCGGCTTTCACCCGATCGGGAATGAGTCGATCCTCCCGGCGCTCCAGTTCGAAGTTCCGCGGATTGGACTCGGGCCGCGAACCGAATCGCACCAGGCACGCATCCTTGATTTTCTTGGCGGCATCCACGACTTCGTTGAGAGAGTCGCCGCGGATTTCCACGTCGAGAGTATTGCTGGCGCCAAGTCGGAAGATGGAAGACTGGAAGAAAATCGCGAAGGCGTCGGGGACCGAAAAGCCGGTGGAGTTCAGGACGTTTTCCAGGGGCTTGACGATCTCCGGATCCTTGCTCGAACAGCCCATGAAGCAGCCCCCGCCAAAGGCCACAAAAAAGAAATTCTCGATGGGCGGCGGCGCGACGCGCCATTGGGCGATCTCGCGTTCAATCTCCTTGACGCGAAGATGGGCCTTTTTGCGCCGCGCACTCTTGGTCGCGGGGTCTTCAATCGTCGCCCGGGCTTGTGCGATTTGGCCTTGTTTCATGGGGACGATGACGCGCTCAACAAAGGCCGACCAATCCTTCATCAACTGGTCATATTGAGGCGTCCCGACTTCCGCCTCCCAAAACGGGCGGATTCCGACCTGGCCCTTGGCAGGATCGCCGCTTTCCAGACGCTCGGCAATGCGGGTGAATTCGTGGACGTTGTAACCCGGCGGGGTCAACAGGAAGCCGAAGATCAGGTTCTGATTTCCGGAGGGAAGATAACTCGGCTCCGGCGCCATCCAGATGCTCAAGAGAATCGAGGCCGACGTCATGCCCACGACGACCGCCAAACGGCGCCAGACCTTTTTGTTGATGAACCCGACCGCGCCGGCGACAAGTTCGGCGATGCGTCCGCCGCCCTCGGACTCCTTGATCTTCGGCTCGCCGAGAATGCGGGAGGCGAGCGCAGGGACGACCGTGATCGAAACGAGCATCGAGAGACCGACGGCCCCGCTGACGGCGATGGCGATGTCGCGGAAAAGCTGCCCCGCTTCTTCTTTTACGAAAATGATCGGGAGGAAGACGATCATGGTGGTGAGGGTATTGGCGAAGACGGCGCCCCAGACTTCCGACGCGCCGTCGGCGGCCGCCTGGCGTTTGGACTTGCCCATTTCGCGATGGCGAAAGATGTTTTCCAAAACGACGATTGCGTTGTCGACGACCATTCCGACGGCGAAGGCAAGCCCGGCGAGCATGACGACGTTGATGTTGCGGCCGGCGAGCGGGATCACCAGGAAGGTGCCGATGATGGAAATGGGGATGGAGAGCGCCACGACCAGCGTGCCGGACCAACTGCGAAGAAAGACCAGCAGGACGACAATCGCCAGGATGCCGCCATACCAGATGTTCCCGCGAACCAGATCGATGGCCTTCGTGATGTAATACGTGACGTCGTAGACCTGGGTCAGTTCGAGCGTCATGTTGCGATGCGCCAAAACTTCGGCGTTCACGCGGGCAATCGCGGAGCGCAGGCCCTCCATGACTTCGATCACGTTGCTTCCCGTCTCGCGGAAGGCGGCCAGGGCGATGACGTCCTTGCCTTCGCTGCGAACGAATTCGTAACGCTTTTTGAACGAGTCCAAGACGTTGGCCACGTCTTCCACGCGGATGGGGCCGCCGGGGCCGGACTTGATGACCGTCTGACGCACATCCTCCAGGGAGACGAACTGACCCATGGTGCGAATGACGACGTCGCGCTTGCCCTGGGCCAGATTACCCGCAGAGACGTTGGTGTTTTGTGATTGAAGCGCCGATTGCAGTTCCGTGAAAGTGATACCGGCCTGGGCGAGCTTCAGGGAGTCGACGACGACCTGGATTTCCCGCTCGCGACCGCCGAAGATTCGGATGGAGGAGACGCCCTCGACGCGTTCGAGCATCGGCTTGACGTGTTCATCGACAAAGGTGAACAGCTCCGGCGGTTTCACGTCGGGCCGATCGCTGGAGAGAATCATCCAGGCGATGGCTTCCTCGCCGAAAGGCCGGCCGCTTTGGACCGTGGGATTGTCGAATTCATTGAGAGGGATCTGGTACTTGACTCGACGCAGCGCGTCGGAAACATCCTGCTTGGCCACATCCTGGTTCGTGCCGACAACGAATTCCAGTTCGATCGACCCGCCGCTCTGGTTTGAACTGCTGGTCATCTTGCGCAGGTTGGTGATGCTCTTGAGGACTTCCTCCTGCGGATCGATGATCTCGCGCTCGACTTCCTCCGGGCTGGCGCCCTCCCAGGACGTGGAGACGGTGACGATCGGTTCGTCGAGATTCGGCGTGAGCTGCACCGGCAGGCGAATCGGCGACGGCGCGATCGACGGCGGGGTGATCGTAAGCAGTCCGAAAAGAACCAGGAGGATCACGCAGACCGCAACCTTGACGGGGTTCTCAATGAAGGCGTCGACCAATCGCATGAAATTCGCTCAACCGTTTGTGGCGGGTTGGGAAGTCAGCGATGACGGCGCCTTTACCGCGGCCGCCTCGCTCGCATGAACCTTCGTCACGATGACCGGCCCGGGCCCGGACATGTTTTCATTCCCGCGGACGATGACTTTGTCTCCTGGCGACAAATTCGCCGATTGGACGGCCATTTCATCCGCCAGCTCCACGACCGTTTCCACTTCCAACGGCTCCGCGCGGGCCATGGGCGCAGCGTCGCGAACGACGAACGTCCATTTCGTCTCGCCGCGAAGAATTACGGCGTCCTTCGGCACAACCAGCCTCAATCCCCTGGGACCGGCGGGCACTTCGGCCCGGACGAACATCCCGGCGCGCAGCTCGCCGTCGGGATTTTCCACGTCGATGTCGACCGGAAACGTACGGGCGCGCTCGTCGGCGTCGGGAATCACGCGCGCAACATTGCCGGAAAAGGTCTTGCCGATGGCCTCGACCGAGACCTGGGCCGGTTCGCCCGTCTTACAATACCCGACGATGGACTCCGGCACGGAAACGCGAACGCGGACGACCGAAAGATCGACCATTTCAACGATCGGCCCGCCCAATTCGACCCACGAGCCCATCTGCGTGTGGCGCGCGGTGATGAAGCCGTCGCAAGGGGCGCGGATCTCCGTTCGGGCCAGGTCGTCGGCGAGCTTGTCGCACACGGCTTTCTGTGAGACCACGGCGTGTTCAGCCTGCTTGGCGCGACTTTCGGCGGCCTGATGATCGGCCCGGGAATCGCGGTATTCCTTTTCCGAGCAACGATGGTCGTCCCACAGCGCCGACATCCGCCGATCTTCGAACTCGGTCTTGGCGAGTTCCGCCTTGCGCTCGGCCATGACGTCTGAAAGTTGCTGCAACTTGGCGACGGCCTCGTCCCTGGCCAGCCGGCGCGGCATGTCGCGAAGCTTGCACAAGATCTGGTCCTTTTTGACGGCGTCGCCGTCGTCGATGGGCATCTCGGCCACCTGGCCGGCCACCTCGGCGGCGACGATGGTGCGAAGCCGCGGCCGGACCGTTCCCACGAGCCGAATCGTAGGCGCAACCTCCCGTTGAACCACCTCCGCGACCTCCACTTGAGTCGGCGGCATCTGCCCGACGGACGACACGGCAAGAAAGAAGACCGGAAGGATCGACGCGGCAACGCGCCAAGACGCCAAGGTCCTGAGTCCGGGGCCATGGCCGTTTTGGAGCGGAGAATTCATCTGATAATGGTAGCGGTTATGGGCCAAGGCGACAATAAAAGGCTGTAATTCGCCGTCCCATCAGGGGTGAAAGCCATCAAAGTACGATCGATCAGGAGTGAATCGGAGGGTCGGGGAGGGTATACTTTGATGGTCGGTCTATTGTTAAGAATCCCTTAGCCGCCTTCCGGTGGGATGGCGACATGCCAGAGTCTCAGGACGATCAACCGATTCTGCGCTCCAACCCGGCGCAGCACCTGGCCGATGCCGAGTCATCAGGCCGTGCCAAGCCCCTTTACCCTGGTCTTCCCAGCGGCACGGGGCTGGGGAAATACCGCATCCTCGAACGGATTCGCACCTATCACAACGCGGTGGTCTATAAGGCCCGGGACGCGATGCTCGATCGCCTGGTGGCGGTCAAGCAAATGTCGCCGGAGTTGATCGACCGCCCCATCGCGTGCGGTAATTTCAAGCGCGAGGCACAGCTCCTGGCGCGTATTCCAAAGGATGCGCGCAACATCATCAACATTCACGAGTTGATTGAAGACGAGATCGGGCTCTTTATCGTCGAGGAGTTTGTCGCCGGGCATTGGCTGGAATCGCTGCTGTTCAAGCGGCAGGTGGATCATCGCCACGCCTTCAAACTTCTCAAGACGGCGGCCTGGGGGCTCAAGACGCTGCACTCCAACAGCATCGTTCATCGAGACGTACAGCCCGGCAACATCATGGTGACGAAGAACGGCAGCGCGAAAATCGCGAACCTCGCTTCCGCGGCTCACGAGGGCGATCTCAGCGCGCCGCCGGTGATCACGCCGAAATACGCCGCGCCGGAATTGTTGCTGGAGAGACGATACGACGATCGGGTGGATATCTATGGACTGGGATTCGCGATCTACGAAGTGTGCGCCGGTCGATTGGCGATGGACCGGCACTTCGCGGAAATCATCGGCGATGGCATCGGCGCCGTGGGCCGTTGGATCGACTGGCACACCAACCTCGACGCCCGCCTGCCGGACGTGACCGCGCTCAATCCACTAGTGCCGCCCGCATTGGCGGCGATTCTGCGGCAGATGACCGCCAAGAATCTGGACGAACGATACACGTCGATCGATCAAGTGGTCGATGCGGTGTCCCGGTTCTTCACGCCGCCGGACGAACCCCGACGCGCCGATTTCCTGCACACGCCCATCCGGCTTCCGGATGTGACGCCGACGAGCTGGAAAGCGGATCACCTCTTACCGACCCCTCCTCCCGCCTACGCCGACGCAGAAGCCTTTCGTCCTCCCACGACGAGCGCGCCGCGGCTCACGCGAACCCAGTCCGTCGAGTCCACGGGACGAGGTCCGGAAGTCGTCGATCGTTGGGAATGGAACGCGGGGCGCGATCCCGACACCTGGAGCCGGCGCGGCCCTGTTCGATTTTCACCCCAGCGGCGGCGACGTCGGGCCGCCGATTCGGCGCCGCCGCGAACCGCGCAGATCGCCGCGATCCCGGTTCCACCGCCCGTGGTCCGAACGTTCAAGAAACATCCCTGGCGGGTCGCCCGATGGGGTTTCGTTTTCCTGACCATGCTGCTCCTGACGAGCGCGGGCGTATTCGCGGTATTTTTCGGGGGTCGACTTACCGGACCGCATCCGCTCGAGACGTTGATGCGCGAAGGTGTGGCGTCGTACGACGGGGGCCAGATGGAAGTGGCCAAGAGCAAGTTCCTCAAGGCAAAAGACCTCACCGTGACAGAGAAAGACCTTCAAGTGCTTCAGAACCAATCGGATTTCTGGTTGGAGATGATCGCCGCACAAAAGGCCCTGGCGCTGAATCAGTTCGAAGAGGTCCAACGGCTGCTTCATAAGGCGGAACGGCGCGGCGTGAATCCGGCGCGGGTCGAGTCGTTGCAACAACTGGCCTGGAGCAGGCAGGACGCGGCCCGCCTGGCCGAGACCGGCATGGCCAACATCGCGAGCGGAAATCTTCCGGCGGTAGAGGTCGAACTTGAAGAATATGAGAAGAAGGCGACCGCGGCGGGAATGGATCCGAACCAACTCAAGGTCAATCTGGAACAGGCCAAGAAGGACCGTGCGTATAGTGAGTCCATCAAGCTCGCCATGAAGGCCCTGGAAAAAGATGATTACGCCAGCGCCCTGACGGCATGCGGCGATGCCGAAGGCATTCGCATCACGACAGCGACGCGCGAACTTCGAAAACGGATTATCGACAGCAAGCAGCGCAAGGACCTGATCGCCCGGGCCGACTTGGCGATGGCAGAACGAGACTTTGTCGCTGCCGAAAGCGCGTACGTGCAGGCCAATCAAATCTTCGCTTCGCCGGAGATCGAGCAGAAAAGCCGGGCGGCCCGGTCGTTCATCCTCATCGAGGAGGCGAGGCAGGCGATCCAGCAAGGCAATCTGCTGATGGCGGAACAAAAGCTTAAAAGCTCACTCTGGAATTCGTATACCGCCGAAGGGAAGTCGCTCTTCGACGGGATGTCGCCGGCCTTTGACGCCGCGCGGATCGTCCGGCGCGGCGACCGTGCACTGGAGCGAGGGGAGTTTGACGAAGCGACCCGCCTCTACGAGGAAGCGATTCCCCGATTGCCGTCGCCGGCGAACGACGCCGCGAAACAAAAGATCGTCGAAGTACAGCGTGCCCGGCTGATCAAAGCCGGTGACGAGGCGCTCAAGCGGAAAGACAGGGACAAAGCCCTGGAGGCCTACGAAGCCGCCAAGCGAATTCGCGACGACGACATGATTCAGCAGAGAATGGAGTACGCTCGATCGCCGTTCGCCACGACGACGCGTCCCATGTTCAATGAGCCCATTCAGTCCGAAGACCCTTCCGAACAGATGCCCCCATCGAATCCCCTGTCGCCTGATGGACCCTAGCGGCCACGAATCGGCAAGCCGTTAACGGCGCCCCGCCGGATCACCGTCCTATTCCTAACCCGTTTCCAGGCCTTATTTTCTCATTTTTGGTGAACTTTCTGCCCCCGGCCCATCACCATTAGGATGGGACGCGGAAAGACCACGGCATGGACAGCTTGGAATCGCTCTACCGAACGGCCGGCCCCGCCCTTCAGGCGTATCTGTCGCGGCACGTCGGCCGTCGCGGCGATGCCGAGGATTTGCTTCAGGAGTGCTTTGTGATTGCCGCGCGTCAAAGCGATTCAATTTCGGTCGCCGACTCGCCGCGGGCCTGGCTTTTTGGGATTGCCCGAAACCTGGTCCGCGAGCATCACCGGCGGCAGGCGCGAACAACAACGGCCACCCTCGTGGCCGAACCGGCGGCCATGAGCCCCCCGTCCGGGGACGAACGCGTCGATGCGATGCGGGCGGCAATCGATCGTCTCCCGGAGGCGCAGCGCGAAGTGCTCGAATTGCGGGTGTCGCAAGACCTCAGCTATGTGGAGATTGCCGCGGCGCTGGCGATCCCCGTGGGAACCGTGCGCTCGCGTCTGCATCACGCGGTGGCCGCCTTGCGAAACCGCCTCGCCGCATCCACTCGGGTTTGTCAGGAGGATCATCCATGAACACTGAAACCATGGAGCGGCTGCTCATCGACAAACGATTGGGAGAACTTCCGCCGGACACGGCGCAGTTGCTCGACGCCTATCTGGCCGTGAATCCCGATTCGGCCGCGCTGGCCGCGGAGATTGACACGATCCTGAAACTGGCGGGTCGAGCGCTGGAGCCGCCCGCGCGAGTCACGGCGGAGGATTTGCCTCCCTTTCCGGCGCACAAGGCTGCCGCGCGAGGAGGAACAAATCGAAATTGGGGATGGGTCCGGCCAATCACGGTCGCCGCCGCAATTGTGCTCGCGTTCTTCCTGGGCACACGAACCGCCACCAGCCCGCAGTTGGCGTTCACGGATCGATCGGAAGTGATCGTCCCGTCCGCCAATCCGACCTCCAGTGACGAGCAATTTTGGTCCGTGAACCGATATGCCGCGCGCCGCCGCGCGCTGCAGAGGTCTGTCGAATGGAATTCACCATTGTTTTGGCCGCGAATTGGAGAAAGACTATGAGAGTTCGCCATCAAATCCTGCCGCTTATTTTGTTCGTCTCACTGTTCACCGGTTGTTTGCCGGAGAAGCGCGTCACGTGGTCTCCAGACGGGGAGCGCGCGGCGGTGGCGACGCCTCGTGGGCTCTATTTCATCGACGCGACGGGCGTCGTGCTTCCCCCCAGGCTTGCGAACACGTCGACCCGCTGCGAATGGTTCTCTGACGGAAAGCGACTGGCGGTGGTCCATACCCAGTTGGCGAAGCATTGGAGCGACGTCAAGCCGTTGTACACGACCGAACAGGTCGCCGCCATCGTGCGCCATGCCGGGGAAGTGCGGAGCCGTGCCCTGGCCTATCAGGGCGATTGGGACAAATTCGACCTGGATCCGCAACACCAGCTTTCGAATGGTATGCAGGCGGCCGCGCTACTCTGTTTGCGCGACGATCATTCCGAAGGAATGGCGGAAAAGCTCGGAGACAAGTGGCGGGAGATCCAGAACATGGATGTGACCGTCTGGATGCTTCAGACGTATGCGTTCAAGGCGGACGCGCTGGAGCCGGGCGAAGTCCTGGTTCGATCGCTCGACGAAATCCGACAGCCGCACGTCTCGCCGAACGGAAAAAGCATTGCCTTCCTGATGAATTCCGCGGACGCGCCAAAGGACAGCCTTTCGCTTTTCATCGTTCCGACCGGCGGAAGCGCGGCGAGGTCCGTCGCGGATAACGTCTCCATCGATTTCAGTTGGAGCCCTGACAGCCGAAGCCTGGCGTACATCAGTTGCCCGACCGCCAAGAGCGACGACAAGGGCATGATCCAGCTCGGCTCCCTGACGACGGTGAGCGTCGCCGACGAAAGCGGTGCGATCCTGACGGCATGGGCGGAGCGCAAGGACCGGGTCGGGCTGCTCTTTAACGGGGCGCTCTCCGTCAAGTGGCTGCGCGACGGGCGATTGATTTTCTCATCGGTGGAAGTGACCTTGCCGGCGACGCCGCGCGACATGCCGCAGCAATGGTCCCTCTTTGTGCTCGACCCGCGGATGCCGGCGAGCGTCAATCGCGTGCTGGCAAGGGACGTTTCGCAGCCCCGGGATTTATCGCTGCCTCTGTTTGAGCTCAGCCCGGATGAGTCAAAAGTGCTGCTGCCCGGTCCGAAAGGCCACGTGAGTTTGTACGATTTCGCTTCGGGCGAAGAGACCGAACTGATCGGGATTGACGATCCGAAGGGCCAGACGCGTTGCCTTTCGAGCTGGCGCAACAACTCGGAGATCTGCCTGGTGACGCCCAGCGGCAAGCCGAACGACCCGAAATCGCCCAGTCAAGTCGTCCTGTGGAAGGCCGGAAAGACCACGACGTTGAGCGAATCGTGGCCGGAGGAGATGAAGGAGGAGTGGTTGATCAAGGAATGATTGCCGGGTCGCATCATTCTCTAATCAATCCTGCACCGGCGAACGTCGAACGGAAACTGATTAACGCAATAGCCATAGTCCTCGTCAAGGGCATTGATGTAAAGATAAAACCCTCGCGGTGCGAACACCTTGCCCATTTCCACGTCAAAGATGACATGGTCGAAGACCGCGCGATCCAGCGAATGGGTGTAAACCAGGATGCCGTTCGGGGCATCGGATGTCGCCCGGGCGGTGATGTAGATTTTTCCCGATCGGCTCACGAGGCCCCGATCGGCGTCGATGAGCGGGGGCAATTCGCAAACGAACTTCGGCGCCGATTCGCGAAGATCGTACACTCGACAACGGCCCCGTGCGGAATCGGTCACGCAAAGATGCCCATTGGCATAGCCCAGGGCCTGGGGGCCTTCGAAATGAAATTCTTCATCCAGCAACCCCTTGAATCGTCCCGTGGAGTCGAGGATTTGCACACGATTGTTTCCGTAGTCGGCGACGTAGTATTGCCCGGAGGGATCGACCGCGACATCGAAAGGAACATTGAACTCGCCGGGCTCGTCGCTGGCAAAGCCGGGCCATGTTTCTCGGGCGGGAACGATGGAGTCGAGATTGCCCTGTTCATCGTAGAACGCGAGGACGTGGTTCCGCGGATCGGCCACGACGATACGATGATCGGCGCTGATGGCAACGCCTCCGAAACCCGGACGATAGCCCGGAAAGCGAACGGCGCGGACACCAAAGGGTTGTGTGGCTACTTTTCCATCCCATCGAAGCATCTGCACCGGTCCGTCACCGGCCAGCGTTGCATACCCGGCATCGCGATCGATGGCGAAAGCGATCGCTTCCTTGCCAAACGCCAGATAGCCGGGCGCCGAAAGACCGCTTTCGCGTCCGAGGGCGTCGACGGTGGAAACGGCGTAGAAACTGTCGCGGGAGAAGCCGGCGTCGGCGGCCGGTTCGTTGAAGTATTGGCCTTCGTATTGGAGGTTCCATCGAAACGGGCCCCGACGAACCGTGGAAACGAGATTCCAGGGTCGTTGATCGTCGCCCGCGAAGCTGGTGCGTTCGTAAACGCGGAATTCGTCAACCAGCCGGAGGTCGACATTCGGGGGTGAGGACCAGGCAATGACCGCCGGAGGCTTCGGGGTGGAACGATCTTCAACGATGACCGCGGCGCTGCTCGGGGGAACCAGGGATCCGCGGTCGCCGAATCGCGTGCGGATGTCCACCACGTATTCTTTGGTCGCGCCGTGAAGATAGGCAAGATTGCAATCGTAGAGCTGGAGGAAGTGATACTCCTCAGACTCCCCGTCGTGGAGCTTGAGAAGGAGCAGACCGTTCGAGCCATCGGGAGCGATTTTTCCAAAGGGACTCGGATGCCCTTCGTAGCCGAGCGGAGATTTCCACGTGGGCGTGTCCTGATTCAGGAGCGTCAGTCTGCCGTTCTCACCCGTCGGCGCGGAATAGAGCGGCTCCGCCGCGCCGGCGCCCGCGATGTAGCCGGCCAACTCACCATCGGATTGAAGTTGATACGCATCGACCAGGACATCGGGGAGCGGATGACCGGTAATCGATCGAACTTCAACGACGATCTGGGCGGGAATTTGCAATAGGTAGTCCCCTTGTGATCCCCGAGGTTGACCACGCACCTGGTTTAGAAAGGCCGCTTCCGACTCGGTGAACCGGAAGCCGCCGGCCGCGTACATCATCGTTCGGGGCCAGGAAAAGAGGTGCCGGCGTTCGACGTAGCGACCGTGAAGATCAGCCGCCAGGCACTGGTCAGGCCGGGTGTCGAATTTCGTCAGATCGATCAGGCCCAATTGGAGCCCCAGCTCCTTGAGACCGGGCCAATCGACTTTCAAAGCGTCGTAAACGATGTCTTCGTCTTCGCGGACTTTTCCAAAGATCATCCTGGCCGCGTACTCCGCCAGGCCGTCGGCCGTCCCGCCCCGATGAAGCGCGGGCTCCCATTCCGATTTCTGTTCCGGGTCCTCGGGGTCATCGACGACGATGATTCGGTCGCATCGGACCCGTTCCACAATTCCGCCGGGCGACGTGGGATAGACGGACGCCGCAAACAAGGCGTTGATCACCCGAAATTGGTATTGGATCCAGTCTTCGAAACAAAACGAATCACCGATGTTGGCACTATTTTTGAACGCGTCATATCGATCCGCGGCGACGACCACCGCGACGCTTTGGGCCTGTATGGGTTCCTCGAAAACGTTGTTCCAGTGAACGATTTCGGGTTTTTGGTCGCCGGGGAGCAGCTCTACTCGCAGCGTATGGGCCCCGCTCATCCATTTCCAGGATGCCGTGACGATGTGTTCTTGTCCGGCCTTCACCGACGGCAAGGCCGGCGCGGCCATCTCCTCGCCATCCACCAGAATCCGACAGGGCCCCGCGGGAGAATCCGCCCCGCCGGCGTTCAGCACGTGTACGTTGAAGGTGACCGTCGATCCCTCTTCGGGATGCCATGCGGTCTTTGAGGGATCGAGGTCAAGCCGCGCGACACCTTCTTCAACCACGACGTGCCCTTGCCAACTCGGATCGCGTGGCAGCCGCTCGACGTATGCGACGGTCAAATCGGGCAGCGCGGGAGCAATTCGGTGACGTTGAAATCGACGGAACTGTACCTGCTGGACCTCTTCCACCGGGTACGCGCCGGCCCGCCCGGCCTGATCATAGACGACCACTTGATCGGCCCATTCCATCACGTGACCCAGACGTTTGGTACCGTCGCGCAAGGTGAGCAAATCGGAATAAACGAGCGAGGATGTTTCACATCGATAAGGAAACAGCGCCACCGACGTCAGGGCGGAGGCCGGCGAAATCGGCAGCATCGGGTTCGAATCCGGTGCGGCGATGGACGACGAGGGTTGGCAGGTCAAAGCAATGACAACAAGTCCGGCGAAAGAATGTGCCAATTTCATAGGATGGATTCTCCAGCCCGCGCCGACCGGAAACGGCGGAGGGTTATGCCGGAGATTGTATCACAGCTTGCCTTTGAGGGCGTCCACGATCCGCGTTTGAAGGCCCTCTCCCTGGCCGGATGAGTAGCTTCCAGCGTTCCAGCGATAGCCGAGCTTGTCGCCGGAGATGCGCGGAATCAGGTGGAAATGGAGGTGAAAGACCGCCTGGCCGCTGGATTCGCCGGTGTTTTGGAGGATGTTCAAACCGGTCGCGCCGGTGACGCGAAGAATTGCCTGGGCCAAAATCGGCAGGTGCGAAGTCAACTCCGCAAGGATGGGCGGCGGGACGTCCAGGATGCTTTGATAATGCTGCTTGGGAACGAGGAGGAGATGTCCCGGGGCGAGAGGACCAATGTCCAGGAATGCGACGGCGTCCCTGGCCTCCAGAACGCGCAGGGCGGGGACCTCTCCCGCGGCGATCTTGCAGAAAATGCAGTTGGCCGCGCTCACATGATGACTCCGTTCTCGTAACTAGTTTTCAGCGGTTTCCGATTCGGCCGTCGTGTCGCTTGACGCCTTGGCTTTGGACTCCCCGGCGGGCTTTTTGTCGGCCGCACGGTTTTTCTTTTTAGATTCCTTGCCTTCCAGGAAGCGGATTCGATCGCCGGTTTTCTGTCGACGGCCGATGGTCGATTTCTTGGTGGACTCGGCGACGGGAGTCTCATTGCCAACGAGTTGAAGCATCGCCAAGTCGCTGGCATCGCCGATCCGGCGCTCGGCCAGGCGGATGATCCGCGTATAGCCGCCGGGCCGATCTTTGAACTTTGGAGCGATCTCGTCGATGAGCCGGTGAACGACCGAGCGGGCCACAAAAGTGTATTTTTTCTTGTTGTAGCTGGCGGGCACTTTGCCGGTGCGATGGCGGCGACCCGATCGAGCGACGAGCACGCGATGGCGCTGGGCGTTGCTCATCGGATCGTATTGTTCCTGCTCTTCGACCGAGAGGGCAGGTCGATCGCCGAGCATGGCGATCACACGCTGGCGGCTGCGAAGAGTGCCCTGGCGGGCCAAGGTGATGATGCGCTCGACAAAGGGGCGGATTTCCTTGGCTTTGATCAGCGTGGTAGTAATCTGGCCGTGTTGAAACAGACTCTGGGCCATGTTGCGCCGCATCGCCTTGTGATGGGCGCTGGTCCTTGCGAGGTGCCGTCCTGCCATTCGATGTCTCATGTCGTCTCCACGCTTTCTCTTGTTCGGGGGTGGGTCAACCGGGATTCGGGGCCGTCTGGGGAGGCGGCGTGCTCGGCGAACCGTACGGCGACGGCGTCACCTGGCCAAACGAACCGGTCTCCATTTTCGGGCCCCCGAAGTTTTCACCCTCGGAATCGTCCATTTCATCTTCCATCGCATCGTCGCTCTCCAAGTCGATGGGCGTCGCACCGGGGTCGGAGCGCAACGAAAGACCGTAGTCCACCAACTTTCGCTTGACTTCGCGAAGGGAGGTTTTTCCAAAACTTCGCAGCCGGAGCAACGCCGCTTCATCCAACTGGATGAGTTCGCCGATGGTGGTGATGTTCGCGGAGGTCAGGCAATTGCTCGCGCGAACCGAAAGGTCCAGATCGGAAATCGGTCGAGAGAGTTTGCTCGCGTCGGCGGCGCCGGGCACTCCATCCGAGCCGGCGCCATGATCGTTCGGCGTGACGGCCAGACCGCTTCCCAATTCGAAGTACTGAACGATCGGATTGAGGTGCTTGCGGAGAATCTTGCCGGCTTCGACCAGGGCCATTTCCGGAGGAATCGTGCCGTTCGTCCAGATTTCCAGAACGAGACGGTCGTAGTTGGTGCGCTGACCGACGCGCGTGTCCTCGACGCGGTAACGGACGCGGGTCACCGGGGAATAAACCGAGTCGACCGGGATGACGCCGATGATCTGGTCCTGATCCTTCGGCTTGTGATCGTCGGCGGTGGCATAACTGCGGCCGTGCCCGACGGTCAGTTCGATTTCGAACTCGATGTTGTCGGTCAGCGTGGCAATGAGCTGGTCCTTGTTGATGATCTCGATCGCGGGATCGCATTCGATCTGGGAGGCGCGGACCTCCACGGTCTTGCCGGACTGGCCGCGGACGGACAGCCGCATGGTCTTGGGCGTTTCGGACGTCAGCCGCACGATCAGGGCCTTGATGTTGAGGATGATGACCGTGACATCCTCAACCACGCCGGGGAGCGTCGAAAATTCGTGGTCGGCGCCCTTGATCTTGACGTGCGTGACGGCGGCACCTTCGAGACTGGACAGGAGGATCCGGCGCAGACTGTTGCCGATCGTCGTGCCGAAGCCTCGTTCGAAGGGATCGATGATGAACCGTCCATACGTGGGCGTAGAGGCGGACTCGTCACGCAACACACGGGTGGGCAATTCCAAACCTCGCCACCGAATTCGCATCGCACTTACCTCCCAGGGTCGCGACGGGCGACCACGCAAAAAACGGTCGGCCGGAATCGGCCGCCGCGAACAATTCAAAACCGCCGACGAGCGGACCTCCAAAATTGACGGATCCGCGCCCATCATCGGCTACAAAACTCAACGATCAACTGTTCTTCGACCGGTATCTGAACGTCGTCCCGACTGGGCAGCGCCACGACGCTGCCTTCCAGGTTCGCCGGGTCGAGTTTCAACCACGGCTGCACCGATCGATTCGGATCCACATCCATGCACGCCCGGACCATTTTCTGGCTTGCTTCCTTGCGACGGACGCCGACTCGATCGCCGACCTTGACGAGAAAGCCGGGTTTGTTCACGGTTTCGCCGTTGATCATAAAATGCTTGTGGGCGAGGGCGATTCTCGCGGCCTTCCTCGAGGGCGCGAACCCGAGCTTGACCAGGACGTTATCCAGTCGTCGCTCGAGGATGCCCAGCAGCGCCCGGCCGGTGTTTTCCGATGAATGCTGCGCGTGCTCGAAATACCGGCGAAACTGCTTGTCCCACAAACCGTAGTAGCGCTTGACCTTTTGGGTCTCGCGCAGTCGCTTGCCGTATTCACTGGCCTGACCGCGGCGAAAGGACTTGGCTTGTCCCGGCGGCATGTTTCGCGACGGCTTTTCCATCGGACACTTGGCGGTTTCGCAGCGCGTGCCCTTGAGCATCAGCTTGATGCCTTCGCGGCGACACTTGCGACAAGATGGTCCTAAATCTCTTCCCATATCGTTTCCTGCAAAATCCTCTCGCTAAACTCTGCGTTTCCTGGCCGGTCGACAACCGTTGTGCGGCAGCGGCGTGACGTCTTCGATCGATTGAATCCGCAGGCCGCCGGACTGCAAACCGGAAACGGCGGACTCGCGGCCGCTGCCCGGTCCCATGACGCGGACCTCGACTTCGGTGATGCCGAACTTTCGGGCGGCGCTGGCCGCCGACTCGCCGGCGCGCTGGGCGGCGAAGGGGGTGCTCTTTCGAGTGCCCTTGAAACCGACGGTGCCGGCCGACTGCCAGCACAACGTCTCGCCGTTGAGGTCCGTGATCGTGATCATGGTGTTGTTGAACGTCGCCTTCACGTGGGCAATTCCCTTGGCCACGTTTCGCCGCGTTTTCTTTTTACTTCCGGTTGCCGCCGTTTTTCCCACGTTCGATTCGTCTCCTCAATAGTTGCGCCGTTAGCTGCGCAATTCCTTGACGCCCTTCTTGCCGGCGACCGTCTTCTTCGGGCCTTTTCGGGTCCGGGCGTTGGTTCGCGTCCGCTGGCCTCGCACGGGCAGGCCGCGCCGATGGCGGGTGCCCCGGTAGCACTGAATATCCTTGAGCCGCGAGATATTCTGCGTGATCTGGCGGCGGAGCTGTCCTTCGACGACGTAGTTTCGATCGATGATGCCGGCCACGCGGCTGATCTCGTCCTCGGTCATGTTCTTGGCGCGCACGTCGTGGTCGATGCCGGCCTCTTTGAGGATGGCCTGGCTGTGGTGCGGACCGATTCCATAGATGTATTGAAGCGCAATCACGACGCGCTTTTCGTTCGGAATATCAACGCCTGCAATACGTGGCATCTGCCGTCGCCTCCCGCCTTAGTTCTGTCGCTGCTTGTGGCGCGGATTGGACGAACAGATCACTCGCACCACGCCGCGGCGCTTGATCACCTTGCAATTCTCGCAAATTCGTTTCACGCTGCTTCGTACTTTCATCGCACTCGCTCCCGGCGATCGTCGCCGCGGTCATTGACCGTCCGTCAGGATGTCGATCCCGGTCTCGGTGATCGCCACCGTATGCTCAAAATGAGCGGCCCATCGGCCGTCTTTGGTCACCTGCGGCCAGCCGCTCCAGTCTCCGCTCTTTACCTGCGCCGAGCCCATCGTCACCATCGGCTCGACCGCGATCACCAGACCCGGCACCAATTCGAAGTCGCTCTTGCGCTGCTTCCGGTCGGTGTAGTTGGGCACCTTCGGTTCTTCGTGCATCTGCTGGCCGATTCCATGTCCGACGAACTCTCGAACGACGGCAAAGCCGTGCGATTCGACGTAGGACTGAATCTTTCCGGCCACTTCGCTCCACATTCGCCCGGGACGCATCTCCGAGAGGGCCACTTCGAGCGAATACGACGTGGCGTCGAGCAGGCGCTGGACATTCGGCGAGACCCGACCCACCGGAATCGTGGTCGCTGAATCGCCGCAGTAGCCCCGCAGCCGCACGCCGCAATCAACGCTGATAATGTCTCCCGGCTTGAGTACTCGATCGCCGGGTATTCCATGCACCACCTGTTCGTTCACGCTGGCGCAAATCGCCGCGGGAAACGGAAATTTCGTCGCCGTGGTCTGTACGCCCTTGAAAAGGGCCAGCCCACCGGCCGCGGTAATCATTTCGTCGGCCACGCGGCCGAGTTCGCCGGTCGTCACGCCCGGCCGGACCAGCTCCTTCATCTTGAGGAGCACCTGATGGACCACGCGACCGGCCTCGCGGATCAATTGGATCTCGCGCGGGCTTTTCAGGACCGGCATGGCCTGCCTGCCCCCTTCGGTAGTCCTCCGACTGGCATACGCCGCCGTTTCTCTCATCCGCCTTGACAGACTTTCTGGATCGCAGCCGTGACCACCGACACCGCCCCGCCGGCATCGACCGATCGAAGCACGCCACGATCGTGATAATAGGCCACCACCGGCTTGGTTTCCGCGTGGTAGGTCCTCAACCGCTGCGTCACCACTTCCGGTTCGTCGTCCTTGCGACGCGCCAGCGTGGTTCCGCAATCATCACACACCCCCTTGTTTTTCGGGGGTGAAAACGCTTCATGATAAATCCGCCCGTCCTTGGGGCACGACCAGCGACCCGTGAGTCGCCGCGTGACTTCCGCGTCCGCGACCTCCATGTTCACCACCACGTCGATCCGGCGCTGTTGCGCCGCCAGCCGCTCGTCCAATCCCTTGGCCTGCGCGACGGTTCGCGGAAAACCGTCGAGCAAAAACCCGCCGCCGGCGGGCACTCGGCCGATGTGCTCGGACATCATGGCCAGGATCAAATCGTCGGGCACCAGGACGCCGCGATCCATGTAGTCCTGGGCCTTTTGTCCAAGGGCCGACTTCGCCTTGCGCTCGGCCCGGAGAATATCGCCGCTCGACAAATGCACGAGCCCGAAGGCTTGCGCCAATCCAACCGCCTGCGTTCCCTTGCCGGCGCCCGGCGGACCGAGGAGCACGACATTCACGCGTAAGCTCCCTTGATTCGCGGGCCGCCGCCGCCGTCATCGAGGAACCCGCCGTAATTTCGCATGATCAGATTGGCCTCGATTCGCTGTACGAGATCCAGGCCCACGCTGACCACAATCAACAAACCGGTACCGCCCAGAAACGACGAGACGGATACGGGAATTCCCATGGCGGCGGCAATGACCTGCGGAATGATCGCGATCGCCGCCAGAAAGCCGGCACCGACGTAGGTGATCCGAGTCATGACGGTTTCGAGATAGTCGGCGGTGCGCTTGCCGGGGCGCAGACCGGGGATAAAGCTGCCGTAGTCGCGAAGCTGATTGGCCATCTCCTTCGGCTGGAACTGCACGGTCGTCCAAAAATAGGCGAAGAAGAAGACCAGACCGATGTAACTCAGCGAATAAAGGAAGCTCGTTCGCGTGAACTCGGAGGCGAGCATCCGCAGAAAACCGCTCGACTGAAAGACGTTGGCCAACCAGTCAAAGACGAGCCCCGGAAAGATCAACAAGCTGCTGGCGAAGATGATCGGCATGACGCCGCCGTGATTGACGCGAAGCGGAAGATAGTGGCGCTGACCGCCCCAGACCCGGCGACCACGCGTTTGCTTGGCTTGCTGGATGGGGATCCGCCGCTGGCCCTGGGTAATCAGGATTGAACCGGCCACGACGCCGACAAACGCGACGATCAGGAAGACAATCTTGGCCGGTCCCATCTGGGCGTCGCCGCCGACGTCCATCGAGGCGTTATCAATGACCCAAAAGGCGGCATTGGGCATCCGGGCGACGATGCCGGCCATGATGATGAGGCTGATGCCGTTGCCGATGCCGTATTCGTCGATCTGTTCGCCGAGCCACATCAGGAAGACGGTCCCGGCGGTCATGCCGGTCAGACCGATCAACCAGAAGGACAAAGTGGGGCCGAAACTCGCGCTAAAGCTCGTATAGTCGACGTACACCAGCGCGGAACCCTGGATGTATTTGAGCCAGAACGCGGCCTGAATCACGCAGATGCCGACGGTCGCGTAGCGGGTGTATTCCTGAATCTTCTTGCGGCCGGCCTCGCCTTCCTGACGAAGTTTTTCGAGGGAAGGAATAACGGTGCCGAGAAGCTGGAAAATAATCGAGGCGGAAATGTAGGGCATGATGCCGAGACCGAAGATCGTGCTCTGCTGAAGATTGCCGCCGGTGAACATGGCAAAGGCTTCGGTCAATTGTTGGACGCCGCCGCCGGACCCGCCGCCGCCGAGATTGGCAAAGTGCTTGGTCAACTCATCCTGATCAACGCCGGGTATGGGCACGTAAAAGCCGATGCGATAGACGCACAAGAGCCCGAGCGTGAACAAGACTTTGTTCCGCAGGTCCTTGACCTTGAAGATATTCAAGAAGGCCTTAAACACGTCTGACAATCCAATCCGACCGGCGGCCGCGAATCAGGCGGCCTTCTCCGGTACACCTTCTGCCTTATTCCTGATCCTTACTCTTCTTGCCTTTTTCCTGACCGGTCTTTTCCTGGCCGCCGTCGGCCGAGGACTCCGCCTCGGGGTTTTTCCTGGGCTTGGCGGCCTTCTCTTTTTTTGAAGTCTTTTCGTCGCCCTTGGCGCCCTCTTCGGCGCCATCGGCCTTGCCACCTTCTGCCTTGTCCGGCGCGGGCTTGGGCCGTTTGACGAATTTCTTCTTGGGCTGCGGGCCGAGGCGCTTCAGCGTCCCGCCGCTGGCTTCGATCTTCGAGGCGGCCTGCGCGCTGAACCGTTCGGCCTCCACGACGAGCTTTTTCTTGATCTCGCCGTCGCCGAGAACCTTGACCGGGGCTTTCGCATCGCGGATCAGGCCCATTTCGGCCAGTGAAGCGGCGGTGACATGGGCGCCGCTCTCGAAACGGGACTCGAGATCGGACACGTTGATAATTTGATACTCGGTGCGGAAATTCTTGTTGTTGAAGCCGACCTTGGGCAGACGCCGAAAGAGCGGAAATACGCCGCCTTCGTTGAGGTTGCCGCCCCCCTTGTGGCCGCCGCTGCGCGAACCCTGACCCTTGCTTCCGCGGCCGGATGTCTTGCCCAGTCCGCTGCCTTCGCCGCGTCCGACGCGCTTGCGCTTGGTGTGGGCGCCGACTCGGGTTGTGATTTCGGTAATGTTCATCGCGTCCTCATTCTCGCGCTAACTCGCCAGCGCCACGCCGCGAAGCTGTTCCACTTGTTGTCGATCGCGCAACGTCTCCAAGGCTTCCATCGTGGCCTTGACCAGGTTCTTGGGGCTCGTCGAGCCGTAAACCTTGGTCAGGCAATCGTGAACGCCGGCCAACTCCAGCACGGCGCGGACGCTCGACCCGGCGATGACGCCGGTCCCTTCGCTGGCCGGCAACAGCCGAACCTTGCTCGAACCGAACTGTCCCACGACCGTGTGCGGAATCGTCGAACCGCTGAGCCGGACCGGCCGCATCGACCGGGTCGCCTGCTTGCGGCCCTTTTCGACGGCCGAAGGCACTTCGTTGGCCTTGCCATAGCCAAAGCCGACGCGGCCGTTTCGATCACCCACGACGACGAGGGCCGCGAAGCTGAACCGACGACCGCCTTTGACCACTTTCGCGCAACGATAGACCTTGACGACGTTGTCGTCGTAGGATGGTCCTTCCTGTTTGGCCTCTACCGTTTGCTGGCGGCCTCTGCCCATTTTCGCCATTCATCACCCTGCACATCGCCGCACGGCCATGGCCGGCGGCGGAATCGTCAAAATACCAATCCTGTTTTTCTCGCGGCCTCCGCCAACGCCTTGATCCGGCCGTGGTACCGGCGGCCGTTGCGGTCGAAGGCGACCTGCTTGATTCCATGCATGACGGCCTGCTCGGCCAACACCTGCCCCACCAGGGCCGCCGCCTTGCAGTTGCCGCCGTTCTTCACCTGACCGGCCAGGGCCTTCGTTTTCGTGCCCGCCGAACAGACCGTCCTGCCGGTCGTGTCGTCGATGAGCTGCGCGCTGATGTGATGCACGCTTCGAAAGACGGTCAATCGCGGGCGCTCGGGCGTCCCGAAAATATTGCGCCGCACCCGATGCTTGCGTCGTTGCAATCTGACTTTTTTTAGTGCTTTCGCGTTCACCGTTCCACCTTGGAATTCAATCAACCACCCGCCGCGCCGCCAGCGCCCGCGAAGGCCTTTCCGGCCTTGCGCTTGATCTGTTCGCCGGCATAGCGAACGCCCTTGCCCTTGTAAGGCTCGGGATGCCGCGAGTCCTTGATCGCGCGGGCAAATTGCCCGACCACTTGCTTGTCGATTCCGGAAACCGTCAACTTGGCGGGCGTCTCGTCGCCCTTGGTCGCCGGGACCTCGATCGTCACCTTCACGCCCTTGGGAATTGCCAATTTCACGGGATGAGAATAGCCCACGGTCAGGTCGAGGAATTGTCCCGACACGGCACAGGCATAACCGGTCCCGTAGATTTCCATTTTTTCTTCGTAGCCCTGGGAAACGCCGACGACCATGTTGCTGATCAGGGCTCGGGTGGTTCCGTGCAGGGCGCGGTTCTCCGCGGAATCCGAGGCACGAGTCACGACGACGGCGTTGGCGGCGCTGTCCTGAGAGACCGACACACCGGCGGCGTGCGCCCAGGATAGCGTACCCTTGGGGCCGGTGACGCTGATGAGGTTTCCCTTGACGTCAAATTTGACGCCGGACGGGAGCGAAATCGGTTTTTTTCCAACGCGCGACATCTTCACAACCTTCTAACACCGGGCCGAAGCCCCGCACGGTTAATAGGCCGTACAAATCAACTCGCCGCCGATTTTCTGTTCGCGGCACTTTCGATCGCTCAGGACGCCGCGGCTCGTGGACAACACGGCGATCCCCAAACCATTGAGGACCCGGGGGATTTCGTCGACCCCGACGTATTTTCGACAGCCGACCTTGCTCTCGCGGCGGATGTGGGTCCAGACCTGCTCGCCGCGGGGGCCGTACTTTAGCGTGACCCGGAGACTGCTCCTTCCGGCGGCGCCGGGGATCTTTTCCACGTCCGTGACGTAGCCTTCGTCCTTGAACACCTGGCAGATGTCCATCTTGGCGCGGCTGAACGGCAGGGTCACCTGCTTGGAACGGTTGCGAATCCCGTTGCGAAGCTGGGTCAACAAATCTGCGATCGGGTCACTCCACATGCTTGCTCTGCCTCGAACTTCTGCTTACCAACTCGCCTTGCGGACGCCGGGGATCTTGCCCTCGAGCGCCATGGACCGGAAACACAACCGGCACAACTTGAACTTCTTGTAAACGGCTCGCGAGCGCCCGCAGACCAGGCAGCGCGTGTACGCGCGGACCTTGAACTTGGGTTTGGCCGCGGCCTTGATTCTCCAGCACTTTCTCGCCATCGACTGCCTCGCTTAACGCTTACGATTCCTTTTCATCGCGGCGGAACGGCAAGCCCATCAACATGAGCAGTCGCCGGCTCTCCGCGTCGTTTCGTGCGGAGGTCACCATCGTGATGTTCATTCCCTGCTGAAACTCCACCTTGTCGGCGTCCACTTCCGGGAAGACGGTCTGCTCCGTCAGGCCCATGTTAAAATTACCGCGGCCGTCGAAACTGTTCGGATTGAGCCCGCGAAAGTCGCGAATACGCGGGATCGCGACGCTGATGACGCGATCGAGGAATTCGTACATGCGCCGACCGCGAAGGGTCACCATCGCTCCGATCGGAAGATCCTCGCGGAGCTTGAAATTCGACACGCTCTTGCGGGCCCGACAGATGGCCGGCTTTTGACCGGTGATCTGGGCGAGTTCTTTGGTCGCTGAATCCATCCGCTTCTTTTCGGCCACGGCCTTGCCGATGCCCATCGACACCACGATCTTTTCCAACTTGGGAATCGAGAGGCGGTTTTTCCGACCGAACTCCTTCTGGAGCGCCGGAAGCACCTGCGTCTTGTATTTTTCGAGTAACCGAGCCATGTTCGTTTTCCGCAACGGCCCTTCGGGCCGCGCGCCTTTCAATCGTTACTTCGGGCCGCCCTTGGCGTCTTCGATCACGGTGCCGCCCTTGGTCGTCCGCTTCTTGGACACCACCGCGCCGCTCTTGTCGCGCTCGACCTCAAAGTGGACGCGGCTGCCGCGGCTCGTCTTCGGGTCGACGGGAAGCACATTGGACACGTGGACCGGCGCTTCCTTGCGAATGCGGCCGCCCTGCGGGTTCGTCCGGCTGGGCTTCAGGTGGCGATACACGAGGTTGACGCCTTCGATGAAGACCCGGTTTTTGACCGGATCGACACGCAGGACGCGTCCCTGCTCGCCCTTGTGGTCGCCCGCGATCACTTCCACGCGGTCATTTTTCCTGATCTTCGACGCCATCAAACACCTGTCTCGGAATCCGTCTCTACACGACCTCGGTGGCCAGAGAGACGATTTTCATAAAGCCCTTGTCTCGAAGCTCCCGGGCGACGGCGCCGAAGATGCGCGTGCCTTTCGGGTTCTTTTCCTCGTCGATGATCACGGCCGCGTTGCTGTCAAAGCGGACGTAACTGCCGTCGGGCCGCCGGACCGGCGATCGCGTCCGGACGACGACGCATTTCACTTTTCGCCGGCTGCTGCGTTCCTTGCGATTGTTCCCGACGAGGTAGTCGCTGTTGGGCAACGCCTTCTTCACCGTACAAACGACGATATCGCCGACGCTGGCCACGCGGCGCGTGAAGCGCTGCCGGCCGGTCGAGCCGCCCAAGACGCGGATCACCATGGCCTGCTTGGCCCCGGTGTTATCCGCGATGTCCACCACGCTTTCGGCTTGAATCATCTTGCTGCCATCCGTCTGTCTGTCTTAAGCCTGCGTCTTGCGGAGGATCTTGGCCAACCGCCACGATTTCAGCTTGGAAATCGGCCGACACTCCACGATTTCCACGACGTCGCCGACCTTCGCCTCGTTCTTCTCGTCGTGAACGTGCAGAATACACCGGCGCTTCAAATACTTTCCATACTTCGGGTGCTTCATCGATCGATCGATGCGCACCCGGATCGTCTTGTCCTGCTTATCGCCTTCCACCACGGCCATCCGGCTGCGCCGTCCGCGCCGTGTCGCCGAAGAAGCCTGGGTGTCCTGCATCGTCGTCATCGTTCGCACCTACCCGCGTCAAAAACCCCTACGACTTCTTCGCCGTTCCCACCGATTCCAGGTGGTATTGTTTCTGCTCGACATTCTTCTCGCCGCGCTCCTGGAGGACCGTGAAGATGCGGGCGATGTCTTTCTGAGCCTTGTTCAACTGCGACGGGTCTTCCAGCTTCTCGGTCACACGCTGACTGCGAAGGTCGAACAAATGCCGGCGGAGCCGATCCAGCTCGGTGTGCAGTTCGTCGGTCTTCAATTCTCGCATGTCGCCGATCTTCATATCACGTCACCGTCACATCGCCGCAAGAAGGCTATAGCCCGTGACGCCGTCGCACGAAGCGACAGCGCTGGGGCATTTTTCGGGCCACGCGCGACAACGCCTGCCGCGCCACGTCTTCCTCAACTCCGCCGATCTCGAAAAGCACCGTACCGGGCTTGACGACGGCGACCCAGTAATCGGGTTCGCCCTTGCCTTTACCCATGCGGGTTTCGAGCGGCTTGCTGGACACGCTCTTGTGCGGAAAGATGCGGATGACGACGCGTCCCTGGCGCTGCAAATAATGCGAGGCGCACATGCGGCCGGCTTCGATCTGGCGACCGGAAATCCAGCCGGCTTCCAGGGCCTGCAAGCCGAACTCGCCGTAGGACACCTTGTTGCCTCGCGTGGCGTTACCGCGCACCTTCCCTCGATGGTGCTTGCGATACTTGACTCTTCCCGGCATCAACGCCATGTCATTCGCTCCCGAATCTCTTCGCTAATTACGCATTCACCGGGGCCGGTCCGCGACGCCGTCGTCCGTCACCGGACTCCGGGCTCGGTTCCGCCGTCGCCGGCGTTTGTTCTTCTTCCTTCAAATCCCGATACTCGCCCTTGTACAGCCAAACGCGGACGCCGATCGCACCGTATGTCGTAAAGGCCTGGGCGTATCCGTAGTCCACGTTGGCCCGAAGCGTCTGTAGCGGGATCGATCCCATTTTCTGGGTTTCCTGTCGGGACATTTCCGCGCCGCCCAGGCGTCCTTTGCAGATGATCTTGACGCCCAGGGCACCGGCCTGAATCGACGACTCGCAGTGCATCTTCATGACCCGCCGGAAGCTGGCCCGCTTCTTGAGCTGTTCGCAGATGTCCAGGGCGATGAGTTGCGCGTTCAGGTCGGGGTTCTTGATTTCCTTGATATTGACGGTGACCTTTCGATCGATGAGTTCTTCCAGTTTTTCGCGAAGCTTGTCGACTTCGGCGCCCTTGGGTCCGATGACCATGCCGGGCCGCGCCGTCGCCAGCAGCACTTTCACTTCGTTTCGCGTCCGCTCGATTTCGATTCCGGCACATCCCGCGAACGGCGACATGCGATTGAGCTGCTGATCGATCAAATGCCGGATCTTCTGGTCTTCGATGAGGAATTCAGCGTAGGCCGCCTTCGGCGCGTACCAGCGCGAACGCCACTCTTCCGTGACTCCGATGCGAAAGCCGATTGGATGAACCTTTTGTCCCATACCGTCTTCTTACCTTCTCGGGCCTTCGCCCACGGTCACTACGATGTGGCTCGTCCGCTTCAGAATGGAATGCGCCCGGCCACGGTCCTTCGGTTGAAATCGCTTGATCGTCGGGCCGCAATCGACGCGGGCTTCCTGGACGAACAATTTTTTCACGTTTGCTTCCTGCTCGTCGGCATCGGCCATCGCCGCTCGCAGGACCTTGTCCACCAGTGAGCAGGCCCGCTTCTTCGTATACTTGAGCAGCTCGAGCGCTTCGTCGACGTGCCGACCGGCGATGAGCTGCGTGACCAGCCGCGCCTTTCGCGGGCTGATCCGGGCATATCGATGTGTGGATGTCCACGCTGCCATGACAACTACCCTGGTTCCTTCGCCTTACTTCTTGGGACCGGGTCCGGCCGCGGGAGCGGCGCCGGCCTCTTCAACCTTCTTTCCGCTGCCGTGACCTTTCCAAATCCGCGTCAAACTGAACTCACCCAGCTTGTGACCGACCATATCCTCGGTGACGAAGACGCGCTTGAAAACCTTGCCGTTATGCACATCGAAGGAGCGGCCGACGAACTCCGGCGGAATGGTGCACCGCCGAGCCCAGGTCTTGATCGCCTCGTGACTGCCGTCGCGGATCGCGCGCTCGACTTTTTCGTAAAGCCGAGGATCGACAAACGGTCCCTTCTTTAAGCTGCGTCCCATGTTCGCTCTCTATCCAGCCGGCTTTCGCGCCGGCCTGTCTTACTTCCTTCGCGGCAATGAAACCTGACCGTATCGCCGGCTCTTGCGACGTCGCAGGATTCGCCGGTTCGAATTTCGCCGCGGATTTCGAGTCCGACCGCCCTTGGCCAAAACGCCGGTGGGGCTGCACGGATGTCGCCCGCCGCCGCTGCGTCCTTCACCACCGCCCAACGGGTGGGCCACGGGGTTTTGCGCGACGCCGCGAACGTGCGGCCGGCGGCCCAGATATCGGCGCCGACCGGCCTTGCCGTAGCTGATGTTCTTGAAGTCCAGATTGCCGAGCTGACCGATCGTCGCACGGCATTCGACGCGGACCTGCCGCATTTCGCCGGACGGCAGAATGATCGTCGCCCAAAGTCCTTCGCGCGCCGCGAGCTTGGCCGCGCCGCCCGCCGAACGGACGAGCTTACCGCCCTGGCCGGCGACCATCTCAATATTGTGAACGCTCATGCCGACCGGCACTTCCGCCAGCGGCATGGCATGGCCGAGCTTGGGCTCGACGCCCGGTCCGCTGATCACTTTGTCGCCGGCCTTGAGGCCGTTGGGGGCAAGGATGTAACGGTGCTCGCCGTCATCGTATCGAAGCAGAGCGATGAAGCAGTTGCGGTTGGGATCGTATTCGATGGCCTCGACCGCCGCGTTCACGCCGTCCTTGTTCCGCTTAAAGTCGATGATGCGGTAGCGCTTCTTATGGCCTCCGCCGCGAAACCGCGACGTCGTGTAACCCTGGTTGTTGCGCCCGCCGCTGGAGATGAGGGGACGGCAGAGCGACTTGTAGGGCCGGCGTTTTCGATCGGTCAATTCAGCGAAATCGTTGACGCTGGATTGCCGGCGACCCGCCGTCGTCTTTTTGTGGATTCTGATGCCCATGACCGTCTCGTTTCCCGCGCCGTCCGCCGGCGCCTCGCCAATCGCCTCTTAAAACAGATCGATGTGGAACTCCGGCTGGAGGACCACCACCGCTTTTTTCCAATGCCGCGTCAGGCCGGTCTTAAACTTGTAACGCCGACGCTTGCCGGCGTGGATGCTGGTCCGTACATTGGCCACGCGCACGCTGTAAATCTTCTCGATGGCCTCGCGAATCTCGATCTTGTTTGCTTCGGGATGCACCTCAAAACTGTAAGCGCCGCCGCGCCCGGGTCGCGTCCGCGTCGCGGCGTGCGATTGCTTGCTTTGGTGCGTGCCCTTCTCGGTAATGAGCGGCCGCCGGATCACATGGTAGATATCCATCGCCGCACCTATTCCTTCGCCGGTCGGGTTTTCCCGCCCGGATCCTTGCTGAACGCCGCGAACGCATCGGGCGTGAAGATCAAATGACGCGCCCGCAACACTTCGTAGGCATTGATCTCGCCCACCTGCTTCATGCCCAGATGGGGAATGTTGCGCCCGGATCGCAGCATGTTGTCGTCCGCGGCAGCGTAGGCGAGCAGCGCGCCGCGATCGGCCTTGGTCGCTTTAAGCATCTTGGCCAGATGCGAAGTCTTGGGCGCATCGAACTTCAGACCGTCGACGATCATGGCGGTTCCGGACATGGCCTTCGCCAGGATCGCCGAGTTTCGCGCCAGCCGGCGCATCTTCTTCGAAAACTTCCTGGCAAAATCGCGGTTGATCTTCGCGAAGGCGTGGCCGCCGCCGACGCGAACCGGCGTTCGGAGGTTGCCGGCGCGGGCATTGCCGGTGCCCTTTTGCCGATAGAGTTTGCGCGACGAGCCGTGGACCATGCCCCGACTCTTGGTCGCGACGGTGCCCTGGCGCTGATTCGCCCGGTAGGTCACGACGGCCTGCTTCAGCAAATCGAAGCGCACCTTGCCGCCGAACTTCTCAGGGTCGAGCTTCTGGCTGCCGACCTTCTCGCCTTTGATATTGAGGACCGGTATCTCAATCATGACAACGCAACCATCAAAAAAGGCCGCGGCGAATCAACGCCGACGACCTTTACTTATTCTTTCTTCTTCTTGTTGGGGTCGACCTGCTTTTTCGTCTTGGATTGACAGACCATCACGTAGCCGCCGTCGGGACCCGGAACCACGCCTTCGATCAAGAGGAGGTTTCGATCCTTGTCGATCGAGACGAGCTTCTGGTTTCGCACGGTGATTCGTTCGTGACCCATCTGGCCGGGCATCCGCTTGCCCTTCTTGATGCAGCGGCCGAAGCCGCGATTGCCGGAGGCGCCAATGCCGCCCGCCGAACGATGCTTTCGCTCCGTGCCGTGCGTGGCGGGCTGTCCGCCAAAACGATGTCGCTTCATAACGCCCTGGAAACCCTTGCCGATACTCGTGCCGACGACGTCCACGTAGTAGATTTGCGGCTCCTGGAAGAGTTCGACGGTCAGCCGCTCGCCGACTTGCTTGTCGCAGGGTTCATTCAGACGGATTTCACGGATGAACTTTTGCGGCTTGGCATCGGCTTTTCGAGTGTGGCCAATTTGCGGCCGAGTCGAGCGACTGGGTTTGGCGTCCAGGAAGCCGAGCTGCACGGCCTCATAGCCGTCCTTTTCTTTGTTCTTCACCTGAAGTATCGGGCAGGGACCGGCCTCGACCACCGTCACGGGTACGGAGGCGCCGTCTTCCGCGAAGACGCGGGTCATGCCGATTTTTCTGCCTAAGATCGCTGCTCTCATGATGGCAGGATGTCCCTTCCCTTTCAGGTTTTCTCTTGCGTCCGTTGCGCGCGACTCAATCTCACGCGCCGCGATGTCTAAAAAAGGGGTTCGACGATCTCGATACGTTCGGATCGAGTGTCCGCCGACCGGATGGCGTGTCCGATCTACGCCCTGATCTTTACAAATACGCCCGCCGGAACGACCAACCGGTTCAAGGCTTCCACGGTCCGAGCCGTCGGCTCGAAAATATCAATCACCCGCTTGTGCGTTCGCATCTCGAACTGCTCGCGGGACTTCTTATCGACGTGCGGGCTTCGAAGAACCGTGTATCGTTCGATCCGAGTCGGAAGCGGAATCGGCCCGCGAACGCGAGCGTTGGTCCGCTTGGCGTGCTCGACGATTTCCCGCGCCGATCCATCCAGCGCGCGATGATCGTAGGCTTCCATTCTGATACGAATTCGATCTAAGGCCACGGCTGCTACCTGTCCGCAAAACGGTCTTTTCTGCCACCCGACTTCGGGCAAGGCAAGACCGGACAGCGTACCACAGTCCCCCATGATGTCAAGATCGACCCTGAGGCATCTTCGCTGATGCGGCCCAAGCTCCCGTAACAATAATAAAAACAAGGGGTTACGGCTATCCCGGCGGGAGAAATCTCAATCAAGATAGCCGTGTTTACGGAGCAAATCCTGTTGCAAATCCAGTGGCATCGGCTCGTAGGCCAGCGGCTCCATGGAGTGGCCCGCCCGGCCCTGCGTCAACGTACGAATCTTGGTCGCGTATTGGAACAATTCCGAAAGCGGCACTTTGGCGTGGATCACTCTTTGCTTACCGCGCATTTCCGTGTCGTCGATGAGTCCGCGGCGCGCGCTGATATCGCCGCTGACCGCGCCGAAATATTCGTCGGGCACGGAAACCTGCACCTTCATGATCGGTTCGAGCAGCACGGGGCCGGCCTTTTTCATGGCTTCTTCCATCGCCAGCCGCCCCGCGTTTTCAAAGGCCAGCTCGGAGCTATCGACATCGTGTTCCTTGCCGTCGAGCAACGTCGCGCGCACGTTCAATACGTCGTAACCTGCCAGCACTCCCATCTGCATGGCCTCGCGGGCGCCGCGCTCCACGGCGTTCACGAATTCGCGGCGCACGACTCCGCCGGTGGTAGCGTCGACAAACTCGAAGGCATCGTGCCCTTTTTCGACCTGAATCGGTTCCACGCGAAGGGTGACGACGGCGTATTGACCCCGTCCGCCGGTCTGGCGAATGAACCGCCCTTCCGCTTCGGCGGCATGCGAGATGGCTTCTCGATACGCGACCAAGGGTCGGCCGACACTGACCGGGACGTTGTAATCGTGTTCCAGTCGATAGGTCAGCACTTCCAAATGCAATTCGCCCATGCCGCTGATGATCGTCTGCCCGGTCTCGGAATCGATGCCGTAGCGAAAGGTCGGATCTTGGCGGGCCATCTTCGACAGGACTTCGGCCATCGCCTCTTTGTCCTTCGTATTCTTAGGCTCCACAGAGACGCTGATGACCGGCGTGGGGAATTCGATTTTCTCCAGGACGATCGGCTTGTTGGCATCGCAAAGCGTGTGGCCGGTCAGGGCATCCTTCAGGCCGACGCAGGCAACGATGTCGCCGGCGGGCGCTTCGTCGATCTGTTCGCGGCGCTTGGCGAACATGCGAAACATCCGGCTCAAATTCTCCTTCTTGCCGGTGTTCGCGTTGTAGACCCGCATGCCGCTCTTGAGAAATCCGCTGTAAATGCGGAGGTAGTAAAGATCGAGCGGCTTTTCCGCAACGATTTTGAAGACCAACGCCGACAGCGGCTCATCGCGAGATGGCCTGCGGACCACCTTGGAGTGATCCTCCAGAGACTGATCGCCCTCCACCGGCGGCCGTTCAAGCGGCGAAGGCAGATAATCCAGGACCGCGTCCAGAAGCGGCTGAACCCCCATGTTCTTCAGCGAAGAACCGCAGAGCACCGGGTGGATTCGCCCGGCGATGGTCGCGCGACGAATGGCCGCTTTGATCTCCGCCTCGCTCATGGGCTGTTCTTCGAGGTATTTGTGCATCAGGCCGTCGTCGGTCTCGGCGATTTTTTCCTCCAGATGATGCCGCCACTGTCGAGCGTCGTCGTGAAGCTCCGCCGGGATTTCCTCCTCCGAAACCGTCACGCCCTGTGGGCCGGTGAATCGCAGGGCCTTCATCTTGAGCAGGTCGATCACGCCGCTAAAGGTCGATTCCGCCCCGATGGGGATTTGCACGGGAATCGGATGCGCGTCCAGGCGTTTTTCCATCGACGTGACGGACATGAAAAAGTCGGCGCCGATCTTGTCCATCTTGTTGACGAAGCAGACGCACGGGACGTGATATTTGCGCGCTTGTCGCCAGACCGTTTCGGATTGTGCCTCGACGCCTTCTTTCGCATCAAAAACGACGATTGCCCCATCGAGAACGCGGAGGCTTCGCTCGACCTCGGCCGTGAAATCGACGTGGCCGGGCGTGTCGATCAGATTGATCCGATGGTCTTTCCAGGGGCAGGTGACGGCGGCGCTAAAGATGGTGATGCCCCGGTTTTGCTCCTGCTCGTCGAAGTCCGTGGTCGTGGTGCCGTCGTCGACCTCGCCGATTCGGTGGGTCCTGCCGGTGTAAAAGAGTATTCGTTCAGTCGTGGTGGTCTTTCCCGCATCAATGTGCGCTGCGACGCCGATATTGCGGACCCTCGATAAACCACTTCCGTCGGTTGATTCCGCCATTACGGGGCATACCTCGATTCAAGTCCAGAGAACCGCGATTGACATCCCATCATCTCGCGGCGACGGACGGAGAGTATATCGCGTTACCCATCGGGCGTTTGGTGAGGACCCAGGAAAAGCGCGCAAAAAAAACGCCGCGAGGCGTAACTCGCGGCGTTTGGAATGCGAATCGAAATAAACGGGGTCTGATTACTTGCGGCGTCGAGCCACGAGAACCAATCCACCGAGGAGCAGACCGATCGTGGTCGGCTCAGGAACGACGCTGACCGTTAAGAGATAGGCACCGGTTTCGCCATGGACACCGCCACCGATGTCACCCAATCCATCGAAGTTAAAGTCGGGGTAACCGGAAACCGCCAGATAAACGGTCATCGGGCCACCACTGGTGTTCTGATAGCGGACCGCGCTCCCGCGCACGACCAAGCCACCGGCAGTGTTCCAATCGGTACCAGCATCGTCATTTACATTGGCAAGTCCACCCGCATCGATGAGCCCGAGGACGGTATCAGGGCTGGAGCCGAAGATGCCAATGGGCGTCGTGATGGCGGTCAGGATGCAGCCATTGGGCAATAGGACCGAATACATGTCCACGTCGCTGCCGCTGGCGGCAAGCGTACCCAAGCCAACATCCGCGCTCAGATCGCAGAGCGGAACGTTGAAATCGAAGTCATCACTGATCAGTGGGTTTGCCCCAACCGGTGTGTCGTTAGCACCGGCGTCGAAGCCCACAAATACCGCCTGGGCCGGATTGACCAGTGCCAAACTCAAGGTTGCGATGATTGCTGCGATTCGCATTTTATCTCCTCCGTATCGTACGCCCGCTCTTTGGACGTAGTCTGCTTCTTGTTCAGTGCGTCTGCACTGCCTCATACTCAAGCCGTAGAGTACCACAAACCGTTGACAGGAGTCAATAGTTTCTAGGTCTCCTTTTTATTTTTTTATCAGGTCGTGTCGCCAACTTTTCAGCATGAGTAATTCCAAAGAACAAGCTCATAAGTTGTTTATTGGAAATCATTTATTGGCGGTAAGGGTTTTTACCTAGTCCCTGCCATGTATCCCTTACTCTAGGCCTAAATACTGGTCCCATATTACGATAATCGAGTCATGATTAACATTCTCTGGGGTGAGCGAAACCATGCACCACGGACACATTTCGGGCAGGAAATACGACGAAATCTTAAGGATGTTTTTGATCGTTGTGCGCTTTCACACTGTGCACTATCCACAACATTAGGTGTTCATTGACCACCAACGACCGCGGAATCCCGCCTACAAGGACCAACCCATGATTCACGTTGTGATGATCTTTTCCTGGCTGTTGGGGGTTGCCCAGTCGCAATCGTCAGCACCGGACGTGACGAGCTTCGACCAGGTCAAGTCCGCCAGTTCCCAACATTGCCGGGAAATCCATTCGCTGACGGGCAAGATCCGAATCGATACGGAATCGAGCACTCAACAACTCACCGTCCATTCCGAAGCACTCGGTTCCTACGAACACCTCGTGCGCAAGGATGGAAAGCTGTTGTTCAGGGTTGACCTCCAGAACAAGGTAACGCAATCCGCCAATGGCCGATCTGCATCGATCGACCAATCCGTCTCCACGATTTCCGATGGTCATTTTTCCTACACCCTCACCACGCAACCCGGCCAACCCGCCACCGCGTTACGAAACCTGCCCAAGCCCTCCCAGACGGTCCTTGGCGATGAGGCGTTTTTTGACGGGTTGAGCCGGGGTTACCACGTCCGCGTGTTGCCGGACGAAAAAATCGACGGCAAGGACGTCTGGGTCCTTGAGGCGCGCCCGAAGGCCCCGGGCCGGGTGGCCAAGACGATTCACTACATCCAGAAAGACCATGGAATCCGCGTCCGCAGCACGGGCCACGACGCCACGGGCAAGCGAGTCCAACTCACCGAATTGTCCGACATCAAAATCGACCCACCACTAAAACAGGACCGGTTCGTCTTCAAGGCTCCCGCCGGTGTAAAAATCGTGGACATGACGCAGCAACGGTAACCCGCCATGGGCCGGCGACATCCAAGCCGGCATGCCTGAGCGTGCTCAACGGGTGTGGCGGCTGGTCTTTGGTTTCGCTGAAAAGGCGGCGTCGGACGATTCGAACCCATCCTGTCAATGCATCCGCCACGGCGGTACGCTGTTGACGATGAGTCGGCAAAGCCCACCCTCGAACAAAGATGATGACGAGAACGAGCTGCTCGCCGCGTTGAAGGCCGGGCGTGAAGAGGCCTTTGATCGATTCGTCCGAACCCATACCGGCCCGATGCTGGCCGTGGCCCGGCGGATTCTCGGTCACGACGATGATGCGTACGACGCGACCCAGGAAGCCTTTCTTTCGGCGTTCAAGGCGATCGGCTCCTTCGCGGGCGATTCGAAACTTTCCACCTGGCTCCATCGCATCGTCGTCAATGCGGCGTTGATGAAAATGCGAACCCGACGCCGGACGCCGGAACGCTCCATTGACGATCTCCTTCCCAGATTTCTCGAAGACGGTCACCGAGCCGATCCCGCCGGGGCCTGGAGCAAGTCCGACGACGCGGTCGCCTTGCACGAAACCCGGGAGATCGTTCGACGCTCCATTGATCAGTTGCCGGAGATCTATCGCACCGTCCTGCTTTTGCGCGACATCGAAGAAATCAACACCGAAGAGACCGCCCGGTTGCTGGGCATCAACGCGAATGCGGTCAAAACGCGGCTCCACCGGGCGCGACAGGCGCTGCGAGAATTGCTGGATCCTTATATGAAGGGGGAAGCCGCATGAAGACCTGCAAGGAATTGCTCGATTTTCTTGACGATTACGTCGCCGGCAATCTTTCCTCCACCGAGCGAAAGGAGTTTGAGCGACACCTGGCCGTCTGCCCACCCTGCATAGACTATCTCAGAAGCTATGAGCAGACGATACGCATGGGCAAGGCCGCCTGCACCGACGAATGTGAAGAACCGCCCGAAGAATTGATCAAGGCCATTCTGGCCGCGCGGGCCAAACAGTGATCATCCCATCGGTTCCCCGGCTGGTCGCCCGCTATTATTTGTGGTAGATTGTCGGCGTTCTCAAATGACGGAATGCCACCCACCGCAATGGGTGTCCTTTGCCAACGAGGATCCTCAGCTCCCCATGGGCGATCCAAAATCCAAATCCAATCCATCGGCCGCGTCGACGAGCGCCGGCGACAAGCACGTCGCCGATCTTCAGGCGGTGCTGGAGGTGTCGCGCGACCTGGCGTCGACGACGGAATTGACCCCCCTGTTGCAAAAGGTCGAGAAGGCGGCGCTGGCCGTGCTCGAATGCGAGCGGGCCACCGTTTTTATCTACGAAAAAGAGAAGAACGAACTCTACAGTCGGATGGCGACCGGCACGGGGGAGATTCGCTTTTCGGCCGATCGCGGCATCGCCGGCGAAGTGGTGCGCACCGGCGAAGTCATCAATGTGCCCGACGCATACGCCGATCCGCGCTTCAATCCCGAGATCGACAAGAAGACGGGATTCCGCACGCGGAACATGATTACCTTTCCGCTGCTAGGCTTCGACAACGCCGTCGTCGGCGTGCTTCAGGTTCTGAACAAATCGGAGGGTTCGTTCGATCCCTGGGACAATGAGCTGGTCAAGACCTTCGGGGCGCAGGTCGGAGTGGCATTGCAGCGACAACTCCTGCTGGAACACTATGCGGAAAAACAGCGAATCGAGCGCGACCTGAACATCGCCCGAGACATTCAGCAGGGGCTCATTCCCAAGAAACCGCCGGAGATCGCGCGATTCGACATCGCGGGATGGAACAAACCGGCGGACGAAACCGGCGGGGACTGCTACGACTATCTGACGCTGCCGGACGGATGCGTGGCCATGACGATCGCCGATGCCACGGGCCACGGGATCGGACCGGCGCTGATGATCGCCGAATGCCGGGCGCTGTTTCGCGCGACGATCTCGCTTTCGCACGACTTGGCGGCGGTCGTCGGCCGAATCAACAATCTGCTTTGCGAAGATTTGCCGGATGACCGGTTTGTGACGGCATTTTTCGGGTTGCTGTCGCCGGAGACCTCGACGCTTTCATTCTTGTCCGCCGGTCACGGGCCGCTGATCAAGTACACTCGCAAGACGGACCAGTTCGAAGAGCTGACGGCCGGCGGCGTACCGCTGGGAATCATGGCGGACGTGCCGTTCGACGCGCCCGAGACGTTTGAGATGACGCCGGGCGACATGATGGTGCTGGTCACGGACGGTTTTTTCGAATGGCAGAAGGGCAGCGAGCAATTCGGCACGGAACGCATGTTCAAGGTTCTTCGCGAGCATCGCGACCGCCCGTGCAAAGAGATCATCGAGCAACTGTATAAGAGCGTCCTGCTGTTCGCCGAGGGGACGAAACAGGGAGACGATCTGACGGCGGTGATCGTGAAGCGGCTCTAGAGTGGATTGCGCCTTCGCGTAGCGGCCGGCGCCCCTGCCGGCCGTAAAATACCGGAACGGTTTCCTTTACAACGTGCTACGTCAAAGCGCAATCTGCAATAAGAAACGCCGAAACATGGCGTTCGTTGCTACAACTTACTCAACATGATGGCGGTCTGGATGAGACCGAGGTGCGTGTAGGCCTGGGGGAAGTTGCCCAGCGCGCTGTTGGTTTCCGGATCATGCTCCTCCGCAAAGAGGCCGGTGGGGCCGGCGAGGCGGCAGAACGAATCAAAGAGCGCGCGGGCCTGATCGATTTTTCCAAGCAAGATATAGGATTGCACCAGCCAGAGCGTGCAGAGATGAAATGCGCCTTCGAGGCCGGGCAAACCGTCGTCGATTCGATAGCGATAGACATAGACGTCTTCGCGAAGTTCGCGCTCGACGAATTCGACGGTGGACCCGAAGCGCGGGTCGTGAGGTTTCAAAAGTCCGCTCAGGCCGATCGAGAGCACCGATGCGTCAGCATCCTGGCCGCCGTAAGTTCCGCAAAAGGCGCGGGCGCTCTTGTTCCAGCCTTTTGACAAAACGTCTTCGGCGATTCGATCGCGCAGGGCCTGCCAGTCCGGGCGCTTTCGACCGAAATAGTCGGCGAAGGCGAGGGCCCGATCAACGGTCTGCCAGCACATGACTTTGGAATGAACGTGGCATTGGCGGGGCATGCGGAATTCCCAGATGCCGTGGTCGGGCTCCGACCAGCGATCCGCGACGGCGGCGACCATCGTCTCGACGAGCCGCCAATGTTCGGAAGAGAGGGCCGCTCCACGATCCGCGAGGGCGGCGATAAGTTCGGCGATGGGACCGAAGACGTCGAGTTGTACTTGCTGTGCGGCGGCGTTCCCAACGCGCACCGGTCGACTTCCACGATAGCCGGATAGCTCGGCGACGTCGGCTTCGGGGCCAAGGGTGCCGCCGGAGACGGTATACACAGGGCTGAGGAGCGTACCGGGCTCGCGGCCTTCGAGAATACCAAGGACCCAGTCGAGGAGTTTGATTCCGGGACCGGAGTTGCCGAGTTGGGCGAGTCCGGTGGCCGCCATGGCCGCATCGCGGGGCCAGCAGAAGCGATAGTCCCAGTTGCGCATGCCGCCGGCGTATTCGGGGAGGCTCGTGGTCGCGGCGGCGACCATCGCGCCGGTCGGACCATAGGTCAGGGCCTTGAGCACCAGCGCGCTGCGCCGGACAAGATCGGACTGAATCGATGGAATGGAAAGGCCGGCGGCCCAACTGCTCCAGAAGCGATCCGTCTGGGTGCGGCGAGAAGATTCCTGAACGGAGGAAGCGGAGAGACTGGCGGTGCCATAGCGCAATTCGAGAACGAGCGGCGATCCGGTGAGCTCGACGATGGCGCTCGCGGTTTGATGCTGTCCTTCGTTCTCAATGGTCCACTTCAGGCCGGGCGCACGCAAAACAATCGGATCGACGGCGCCTTCAACGGCCAGACCGTCTGGCGTCACATTCAAATGAGTGGCGACGCGGCCGAAATCCAACCGCGGGGCGAATTTGATCAGGACCTTCGCGGACGCGCCGCGCGCTTCGACGACGCGGAACAAATCGGTCCGGCCGGCACGTTGAAAGGCGCGGCCGGCGGAGGTGTCCATGTAGTCGGTGACCGTGAGATCGGGCCACTCGGTCTGGAGCACAAAGGTGTCGCCGAGGTAGGACTGACCCACGGGGTCATCGGCCGCGGCCGAGCGGACTTCAAAATATCCCGCGACGGGGCCGCCGAGCAATTCGGAGAACAGTGCGTGGGAGTCAATGCGCGGCAGACAAAGCCAGACGATTCGGCCGGTGGGGCTGACGACGGCGACAGTGTGCTGGTCGGAAAGGATGGCATGCTGCTGAATGGGAACGGCTTCGGCGCCGGCGAGCCACGTCGCGCGCGCTTCAGCAAGCTGTGCCAGCGTTCTGGCGACGTCGGCCGGGCCGTCAATGCGAAAGCGGGCCAGGGTTTCGCCGGGACCGACTTTAACGCCGACATCGCTGCCCCGAAGGACGGCGAATGCGTCCTCGTCGGTGACGTCGTCGCCGAGGAAGAGGACGGCGGTCGCGCCAAGGCGCTGGCGAATGCGCTTCAGGGCAACGCCTTTGTTGGTCTCGACGACGCTCAGCTCGACGACCTTTTTTCCATGCCGGACGTGGATGCCGGGGCGCGCGCCGGGGCCGGCGAGGATCTGATTGACGGCCTGGGCGGCTTTCGATTCGTCGGCCTTGCGATAATGAAACGCGAGGGAGGCCGGCTTGGTTTCGACGGTCGATCCCGGCAGGGCATCGGCGATGGCGAAAATCTCGTCCGTCAGGCTCTGCAACAGGTCGACGGAATGGCCGGCCATGGGCGCGGCGAAGCTCGGCTCAAACTCGCTCCCGTGGCTTCCGACGAGATGGAGTTCGCCGACGTCGCTGGTTTTTTGGGAAAGATCGGCCAGTGCCCGGCCGGAAATGACGGCGACGTGAGTCTGGGCAAGCCCGGCCAGGATTCGAAGGGCGACGGCGGTCTCGCGGTTCATCTCGGCGAGCGTGGGATTGTCGACGATGGGAGCGACGGTCCCGTCAAAGTCGGTGGCCACGAGGAGAATCGAGGATCGGGCCAGATCATGGATGACGTCGTTGAGGTCCGGTGCGTCGCTCATAAGGAAACTAAATACTGGAAACAAGAGAAGCCGGAGCTCCCTTGCCTTTCGATTCCAGTGTCATGTTTCGGGTCTCGTGCGAATCGATCCCGGACATCGATTCAATGCCGCAGGCGGCCAGAAAGCGGTCGACCCACCAAAAGACGTCTTGTTGAGCGATGATTCGGCGCAATCGGTGCATGCTCGGACGGCGTTGTTGAGCGGTCATGGTCGCGCCGCGGCGGATCGCATCGGCGACCTGATCGAGATCATAGGGATTGACGAGCACGGCGTTGTCGCGGAGCTGAACGGCGGCGCCGGCGAATTCGCTGAGAATCAGAACACCGTTGTTTTCCACTTGAGACGCGCAATATTCCTTGGCGACGAGGTTCATGCCGTCCTTGAGCGGTGTAATCAAGGCCATGTCGGCGACGCGATAAAAGGCAACGAGTTCTTCGCGGTCGATGCTGCGAAATACGTGGTGAATCGGAACCCAGCCGGGCTGAGTGAGTTCGCCGTTGATCTGGGAGACGAGACGCTCGATCTCACCCTTGAGGTCCTGATACTCGGGGACGGCTTCACGGCTCGGGATGACGACCTGAAGCAGGGCAATTTTGCGATGCAACTCGGGGAAACGGGTCAGCGCGAGACGAAAGGCCTTGAGACGATCGAGGATGCCCTTGGTGTAATCCAGACGGTCGACGGAGATGACGATCTGACCTTCGGGGAGGTCCTTGCGGAGGTCCTTCACACGCTGGGTGACGGCGGAACTGGCGGCGACATCGGCGAATTCCTGGTAGTCGATCCCAATGGGAAAGACGCCGACGTGGGTGACGTGCCCGAAGTATTTGAGACCGACAACGGCGCGGCGAGACGAGCGATGGGCGTCGGGCAGGAGCTTGCGGACGCAGTCGTAAAAGTTTTCGCGGTCGCGCGGAGTTTGGAAGCCGAGCGTGTCGTAATCGAGGAGCTGGGTGAGGATGTCCTGCCGCCAGGGGAGCTTGCAGAAGATGTCGGGCGGCGGGAACGGAATGTGGAGGAAATAGCCGAGGTGGTTCTGGATGCCCAATTCACGAAGGCATCGCCCCAGGCCCATCAGGTGGTAGTCCTGCACCCAGAGAAAGTCGTTTTCGCGTACGTGGACGGCGACGGCCTCGGCGAATTTTTTTTCCGCGGCGAGGTACCCGGTCCAGTATTCAGGAACAAAGTTGCAGCGCGTCTGGAGATCGTGAAAGAGGGGCCAGATAATCTCGTTCGAGAAGCCCTGGTAGAAATCCTTCTCTTCCTGCGGAGTCAGATAAACCGGCTCGATGGAAAATCCCAACTGACGCGAGAAGCCGTCCAGGAGTTCGCTCGGGGGAGGCGATTCCGCGGTCGCGGGTCCGGGCCAGCCGATCCAGAGGCCCTTCCACTTCCGAAGCACGGGCGTGAGCGCGCTGACCAGACCGCCGGCGCCGACCTGTCCCTTCCAGGCATTGTCCTCGCGTTGAAGAACAACGGGCAATCGATTTGATACGAGGACAAGGCGCATGGCCTGACTCCTGCAACGTTAGAACGAGCCAAGAATTGCCGTTCAATTTATATGGACTTTCGAGGCAATTGACCAGAAAAATTTTGTCTAAATATTTGTACGCACAGAAATTCGTGTTGTTTCCGGCATTCGTGGAAAAAATTTTTCGTGTGAATTGAGTGTCCGCGTCTGAAAGGTCGAAAGCGAAAACGCGTTCGCAAACGCCATTCGGGATGTGCGAAGGCGATCTCTCCAACGGCAAGCGGGCTCAATGGTGGAACTCGCGATTCGCTATTTCTTCGCAATGCAATAAAGGTGTTTTGCTCCTCGCAGGAACAATGCACCACCCGAAAGCGCTGGTGACGCATCGAACTCATCCTCGAGTTCGTTGGTCGCCAGCACTTCGAACGTCGACCCGGCCTTGACGACGACGGCCTTTCCTTCGCGGCCCACGACGTAGATGTGGCCGTCCGCGCCGACGAGGGAAGAATAGACGTTGTCGATGCCTTCGAGCCGCTGTTTTTCGTACAAGGGCTTACCGGTTTTCGCTTCTAGGCAGGACAGGAGACCGCGGTTGTTATCGAGAAAATAGAGACGACCGTCGTAGAGCACGCCGGAGGGGACGTACGGTGTGTCGCGGTCGTACTTCCACTTGATCGCGGCCTGGTCGGTGATATCGCCCTGTGCATTCGAATAGTCAACCGCCAAGAGCGCGGCCCCTCGGAAACCGCTGATTGCGTAAAGCAAGTCCTTGTCGGCCATCGGCGATGGGATCACGTTGGCCGTCATGCCGCCGCACTTCCAGATCTCCTTGCCCGTCGCCAAATCGTAAGCGATGACGTGGTTGGTGGCGGTGACGACGACTTGAGGCTTTCCATCGGCCTCGACGACGATCGGCGTGGACCAGGAGGTCGGCTCATCGCGGGTCTTGCGCCATTTTTCCTTGCCGGTGTTCTTGTCCAGGGCCACGATGAAGTCATCTCCCTCATGGTCCCAGTTGATGACGATCGTATCACCGTACAGCGCCGGCGAACTGCCTTCGCCGAATTCGTTTCTCGTGCGCATCTCGCCGAAATCGACGTCCCACTTCACCTGGCCGTCGAGCGTCATGCAGTAAAGGCCGCGCGATCCAAAATAGGCGTAAAGATATTTCCCGTCGGTGACCGGTGAGTTGGATGCCTGCGAGGCCGTGGGGTGTCCGCCCTCGTGAGGTTTTTCCTCGCGCACCGTCTTTTTCCAGAGGGTCTTGCCGGTCTTGCGATCGATCGACAAAACTTGAAACTCGAAGAGGTGCGTCGGCTTGGCGCCCGGACCAAAGCCGCCGCGCCGTCCGCCCGGTCTTCCGTTTCGAGGACCCCGTTGACGACGATCGCCTTCCGGCGGCCCGCCGGGGCCGGGCTGGAAATAGTTCAGCAATGCGGGATCGGGATCGTCCGCGGTCCCGGCGTTGGCTTGTGCCGCTTCTTTCTTGGTCTCGACAGCCGTCTGAATGTAAACGCGGTCACCCCAGACAATCGGCGTCGCGTGGCCTTTGCCGGGAATCTCTACTTTCCAGCGGACGTTTTTCTTTTCGCTCCACTCGACCGGGGGCCTGGCCTTCGGCGCTTCGCCGGTCGCGAGCGGGCCGCGCCAGGCGGGCCAGTTTTTGTCCGCCGCCGCCGGAGCATCTTCGCCAAGGGCAACGCTGCCGGCCAGGAAAGCCCCAAATACGGCGGATAGTGAAATCGACCGATGCATCATGTCACCTCCAGACGCCAACAGACTTGTAGCAAATCGTAACCCAGACCTGTGAATCTGGTAAGGCCGGGCATCTAACAAAACTTTCCACACTCCGGACACTTCCCGGTAGTGTTGCCGGTGATGTTGTAGCCGCAATGGGCACACAGGCGGAATTGCCGTGGTTCAGCCCGAAACTTGGAGCGGAAGAAGTTATAAAGCCCGAAGCCGGCAAACAGAATGCCGAGTCCGAGAGTCAACTTGAAGCGCGGATCGTAAATGCCAAATGCGATGAAACCCGCCCCCATGAGCAAACTGAACAATGCGCCGCGGACATGGGCTCCTTGCGCCCATTTCATGCGGCTTTCGGCAAGGCTCGGCTGTGCGAAAGAAAAATCGCGCAGGTCCGTCATCCGCCGGGCCTCGACCTCACATCGGGCCTTGCAGCAAACCAATCGGCCAAGATCGGCCGCACAGGCTTTGCAACACGCTTTTCCACAGACCATGCAAACGGCGACCGCTTCGGCCTCGGGATGATCGAAGCACTTCATATCGGTAACGTCCTCATTAGTGGGTTGCTTAGCTCAACGTCCGCAACAACCTCTGCATGACCGAAACGATTGCGCATTCTCGGCCCATCGCCGTCAGTGGCAATCCCGACCTCGCAACCGGCCGGTCACGACGATACAATTGCCGACGGGTTGCACGGTCCGACGGGAGGGTTACCGATCATGCGCCGACCACGCACGACCGCCCTTGGCCTTGTCTTTTTGTTCTCCATTATCGCGTTCTTGCCTCTTCCCGCCCGGGCCAGCAGCGTCACGCCGATGACGGTGCAGACGCTCTCCGACTTGTCGGGCCAAGTCATCGTCGGCCGTGTTGCTTCGATCCGCTCATACTGGGCGGATCATCCGAGACGCATCGAATCGGAAATCCGTTTCGAGACCGTTGAATATCTCAAGGGACGCCTCGCCAATTCCTCCGACGCCTTCACTTTGATGGTCCCCGGCGGAAAGGTCGGCGATATGCAGATGCAGATCGCCGACGCGCCCAGCTTCGCGGCGGGCGAGAAATGGGTGCTTTTCCTTCTGCCGACGTACAAGACCTATCCGGTCGCCGGCCTGCATCAGGGAGCCTTCAAGATCACGACCGATGCCGAGGGCATCGAGCGCGTTTACCTTCCGGAAGGCGAGCCGGTCAGCGGCATCGACGCCAATGGATTACTGAAAACAACCACCCCGGCATCATCGAAGGCGTCCGTCCGGTTGTTGAATGCCGATCGTGTTCAGGTCCGCGACGCGCAGACCGAAAACCGCGAGGCACAGCCCGCGGTCAGCCTGGAAGATTTTCGCCGGGAAATCGCTCCCATCCTTCGGGCCAGCCGCGATCATCATCTCGTCGAACCCGCCGGCAAGCGCGTTCTCGTGGAGTACACGCCCGTGCCGTTCCGGGCCGCAGACGGCAGCAATGTATCAGCGACGCCGCATCGTAACGAAGCGGAACTTCGCGAAGGCCTGGCGAAAGAGGCCACGAATGTCCCTCCTCGCAAGACCGGGCCGCTAGCGCCGGAGGCCCGGCCATGAAGGCGCGTCTTCGAATCGCCACGATGGGATTATTCGCACTGGCATTGTGTTGGCGGATGGAAGACCGCGCCTGGGCCTTCAGCTATTACCAAGTCGGCGGGCAAAACGTCATCTGGCAAGGCCATCAGTCCATTCGCTATCTTTCGCCGGGCACGTTTCCGGTCAACAGCGACCCGGATCTCCAATATCGCGCGGCAATGGCGTCGTGGAGCGTCGTTCCGAAAGCGCTCTTCACCTACTACTTCATCCGCAACACTCAGGAATTCCCCATCGACAACTATGACGGCTACAGCGACACCGCCGCCGTGCCCGCCAGCCAGCTCGATCCCGGCGTTCTCGGCGTCACCTATCTCGTGAACAACGGGCGCTACTGGTACGACATGGACATGGTCTTTTCCGACCTGCCGGAGGGTGTTGGATACACCTTTGACCTCCATCCAACTTGCGACGTCCTCGCCAACCCGACACCGTCGAACGGGTTTTCGTTCATCCTGGTCGCGCTGCACGAACTGGGACACGCGCTGGGCCTGGGCCACGACCCGATCGGAAACGAATCGCCGGGAACACCTTGGTTCATCGCCACAATGAACCCGCGCTATCCCACCGGCGGGCCGGTCGGGCAACAGAACATCATCGAGCTGCACACCGACGATCGCGCGGGCTGCCGCTTTCTTTACCCCTATTCCGGTCAGGCCCAGCCGCCGTACGTGGATCTGGCCAGCGCGGAGTACACCTCCAGCGCGACCATCGGCCAGGCCGTGCCGCTCTTCTTCTCGCAGACAACGGCCGTTCCCGGCGGGATCATTACGATGCGATCGGTCATCGAAAACTTCGGTTCGAACAGCCAATTCGACGTCAGCCAGGGGTTTTATCTGTCGACCAACCCGACGATCGAAACGAGCGACACGCTTCTTGGCTCGACGCTCTGGGACATCGCATTTGAAGACGGATTCGAATTTGACGCCGACGTCGATCTGCCGGCCGACCTCGCCGCGGGGACCTATTACGTCGGCACAATCCTCGACAACCTCAACCAGATCACCGAAGTCTATGAAGACAATAACGCGGCGTCCTATTGCACGCCCCTGACGATCAGCCGGCTTGCGCCCGTGGTGAATTTGATCCCCCAGCAGAACATTACCTGCGGCGTGCCGTTTAACAGCGTCACCGCAGCCGTCACCAAACCGCTCAACATGTCGCCGATCACATGGAGCCTCGACAATCCGCCGTCGGGCATGACGATCAATGCTTCAACCGGACAGATTTCGTGGTCCAGCCCCATCGCGTCGCCGTTTCCCTACGTCATCATCGTGCGGGCGACGAACTCATCGGGGACAGACACGGAGTTTCTCTTCCTCGGCGTCGGCCCCGCCGCGCCGCAGATCGTTTCGATTCCCAACGCGTCGCTTTGCAAGGGTTCTTACACCGGCCCGACGCCGCAGATTACCTCGCCGGCTTGCATGAACCCGATCATCAACTGGTCAATCGACGCAGGCCCGCCGGGGATGACGATCAACAATTCGACCGGCGTGGTAAGTTGGCCGAGCCCGACCCCGTCGAGTTCACCCTACACGATCACCATCCGCGCAACGAACGGCGCGGGCAACGGCACGCAGACGTGGCAGCTTAGCGCCCGCTCGATCGACATCGACGCAAACAGTATCATCAACGACGCGGATGCCGCCGCGTTCGCCGATGTTCTGGTCGGCGCGGACACGAACCCGACGCACGTCTCACGGGCGGATCAGAATTTCGACGGGAACGTGAACGGGCTGGATGTGAAACCGTTTGTCGAATGTTATTTGAGCCCGTAAGGCGAATCCCTACCGGCGACGGCGTACACGGTGACCATTCCGTTTTCCATTCAATAACTCAATACGTGAGATAAGCAGCAGGTCCAGAAATTGGACGCGTTCATCCGGCGAGTAAAGCACAGCCGTTCGCCCGCCTGGAACATAGGCCAGCATCTCCGGGTGTCGAACATCGGCATGGCCGCCATCGGCGAAATAAAGCCGGAATGGCCTGAACGGCCGCAAGGAATGGACTTCGGCAAGCTTTTGAGTGGTCATATTCAAGATAATACGAACAAATCGACGGCTATTCCATATCGTCGCCTGTCTGCTTCCTGAATACCAAGTCAGTGCCGAAGGAATCGCTGGCAACATCGCGATCTTTGGCCTTGAGCGTGTCTCCCCGAAAAGGTCCACAAAAGGAAAGCTGTGAATGCAGGACCGTCGTTCCCTCACTGGATTCCCCGCTTGGAAGAACTACATAAAAATCCAGAGTATGGCCTCGACAGGTCATTGATTGAAATGGATAGGCGTGCCCAAGAGAAAGCTGGTGTGGATGATTTGGATCAAGAATGTAGAACCAACCTGAGACACGACCTCGATCAACGCGGATTCGATAACCGATTCCAGGCTTGCAGCCATTGTCCGCAGTCGCTATCCAAACACTTTCTTCACTTCGCGGAGGGGCAGTGTCAGCGAAACGCATCGGCGGCGTTGTACAACCGAAGAGCCACAATCCCATAGGGGCAACGAAGATAATCCGACGAAACCGGTACGAGGAAACGAATAATGCGTCTTCCCGTTTCAGGTCAGTCTCCAAACTTGATCCCCTGCGCCAGCGGCAGGTCCTTCGTGTAATTGATCGTGTTCGTCTGCCGGCGCATGTACGCCTTCCAACTGTCGCTGCCGCTCTCGCGGCCGCCGCCGGTCTCCTTTTCGCCGCCGAACGCCCCGCCGATCTCCGCGCCGCTGGTGCCGATGTTGACGTTGGCGATGCCGCAATCGCTGCCGACCGCCGACAGGAACCGCTCGGCTTCCAACAGGTTCCGCGTAAAGATCGCGCTGGAGAGCCCCTGCGGCACGCCGTTGTGCATGCGGATCCCGTCATCGAGCGTCTTGTATTCAATGACGTACAGAATCGGCGCAAAGGTCTCCTGCTGCACGATCTTGTATTCGTTTTTGGCCAAAGCAATTGCCGGCGTCACATAGCAGCCCCCGGGGTAAGCGTCGCCGGAAAGCGTTTCGCCGCCGCAGAGAATCTCGCCGCCTTCAGCGCGAAGCTGGGTAAGAGCCTTTTTCATGTCCTCCACGGCGCCGGTGTCGATCAGCGGTCCCATCAGCGTACCTTCCTTCAGGGGGTTGCCGATCTTGACCTGCTTGTAGGCCGCGACGAGGCGATCGACGAGCGTCCTCTTCACCGACTCGTGGACAATGATCCGCCGCGTGCTCGTGCATCGCTGGCCGGCGGTGCCAACCGCGCCGAAGACGATGGCACGTAACGCCAGGTCGAGGTCAGCCTCGGGCGTGACGATGATCGCATTGTTGCCGCCGAGTTCGAGGATCGTGCGGCCCAGCCGCTTGCCGACGACTTCGCCGATGCGATAGCCCATCTTGCACGAGCCGGTCGCGGAAACGAGCGGGATGCGATGGTCGTTAATCAGCAGTTCGCCGACGGTCGAGCCGCGGCCGATGACCAGGCTGAAGATCGCCGGGTCGATCTTGTTCTCTTTGCACACGCGCTCGGCGATCTTCGTGACCGCAACGGCCGTGAGGGGCGTCTTGCTCGACGGCTTCCACAGCGTCGCGTTGCCACAGACGGCCGACAACGCCGAGTTCCACGACCACACGGCGACGGGGAAATTAAACGCGCTGATGACGCCGACGACGCCGAGCGGATGCCACTGCTCGTACATCCGATGGCCCGGCCGCTCCGAGTGCATGGTCAAGCCGTAGAGCTGCCGCGAGAGACCGACGGCAAAGTCGCAGATGTCGATCATCTCCTGGACTTCGCCTTCGCCTTCCGCGCGAATCTTGCCCATCTCCAGCGAAACGAGTTCGCCGAGATCGCGCTTGGCCGCGCGAAGGGCGTTGCCGAGTTGGCGAATGACTTCGCCGCGCTGCGGCGCGGGAATGAGCCGCCACGACTCGAACGCTTTCACCGACGTCTGCACGATTTGTTCATACTCCGCCGGCGTTGCCTGTGCGACGGAGGCGATGACTTTGCCGTCGATCGGCGAAACCGAATCGAGCTTGGCATCCGAGCCCATCCATTGGCCGCAAAACCCGCCGGCGTTGACGGATTCGAGGCCCAGTCGCTTCAGTACTTCGTGCATGGTGTCGTCCTCGAAAGATCAACAAAAGACGGGCGGGCCGTGACGCCCGCCCGGTTTGAAATCCGCATTTGCATCTAAGGCCGAACGATCAACTCTCTTTGGACTCGTCGTCCTTCTTGTGCTTCTTGTCCTTTTTCTTCGAAGTCTTCTTGCCATCGTCTTCCTTGATCGGGGTCGAACCATCCGACTTGGCGAGGAAGAGTGAGACGCTGATCTGTTGTTTCTTGGCGACCTTTTCCCCCACCCCTTTGCCCGCGATATCGAAATCCGCCAGGTTCACGGCGAATTTGGCCTTCACGCCGACGCCTTCCTTGATCGGCTCGCCGCTTTCGCTCTTGCCCGATTCCACGTAGGCCAGCGTCGCGGGGATCTTCATCGCCTTTTCCTTGCCGTTCATCTCAAACTTGCCGACCAGCTTGCCCTTGATCGCATGACTGCCGCTCTTGCCGGGTTTGACCGGGACCTTGGGCAATTCAAATTCCGTCACGCTGAAGACGATCTCCGGATAGGCTTTCCCATCGATCCAGCCCTGTTCCTTCGACATCATGTGCTGGTTGCGCATCGGGTTGCCGGTATCGACGTCCTTCCACTGCACGCTGAATTTTCCCACGACGGAATCGAGCTTTCTCGGATTGAATTCCAGGTGCCCCGTCGCCTTGGTCGACTTGCCCTTGATCGTTTCCTTGGGAGCCTTGGAGGTGAAGACCACTTCGTTGACCGTCGAGGTCGGATCCACCTCATAGTTCCCCATCGCGTCCGGTCCGACATCAAACGTCGGCGGGGCCACCGGTCTCCTGCCCATTGCCGGACCGGCGACCCTTGGTGCTGCGAACAGCATCGCGGGAACGAGCAGCGCAATCCCGGCAACTACCAGCGCGGGCGACAAACGCATTCGAAGGGCAGTTTTCATGAGGAAACCTCCACGGGATTAGGAACCGGGGTGTGAATCCGTCCTGGACGCCAAGCCACCCTTAGCTCGGTCGTCTTCGGACGATGATTCCCCGTCCAATGCCATGTTCGGTCCATCATAGTTCCACCGCCGAACCCTCGCCAGTGGCGATGGAGCGGGCGCGGCGGCGGCGGCGATCCCTCCAGCACAGCAGAAACACGATCAGTCCGCCGACCACCATCGTCGGGGCCGTGGCGTCGAGCAGCCCGAGGACGAAAATCGGTTCCTCCACGTGCAAGGCCGTCGATTCGCCCGCCTCTTCAAAGAGGGCATTCAGAGCCGAATCCGTCGCGTTGTCGGGCTCCACTTTCCGCTCAACCAGGACACTCGTTTGTGTAAAGAGGTAGTGCGGATCGCCGGAAATTTCCGTTGCCCTGCGGCCGGTGATCAGGGAGGTCGTAATCAACGCAAGGCACAGGAGGAGATAAATCGAAATCGCCGCCTTCATGAATGCCGCCTGCCTCAGCCGCGCATCTTGCGCAGCACGTCGCGCATGATCGCGATCGACTCGCCGACAATGTTCGCCTTTACATCCAGCGCCGGGCGAAGCCGGACCGACCGCTCACCGGAGCGAAGCACCAGCAGGCCCGCCTCGAAGCAGCCCTTCCAGAATCGGTTCCGCGTCTCGGTGTTCGGGAAGTCGAAGGCCATGAGCAGACCGCGCCCGCGGACCGCGGTCATGACCGGCTCTTCGGCGGCAACGTTTTGCAACTGCGCGAGGAACTTTTCGCCGACGACGCGGGCATTCTCGGCGAGGTTCTCCTGCTCGATGATGTTGAGGTAGTGCGTCGAGCGGACCATGTCCATCAAGTTGCCGCCCCAGGTTGAATTGATGCGGCTCGACACCTTGAAGACGTTGGTCGGGACGTCGTCGATTCGCTTGCCGACCATGATGCCGCAGACCTGCGCCTTCTTGCCGAAGGCCATCACGTCGGGCATCACGTCGAAATGCTGCCAGCACCACGTCCGCCCGCTCATGCACATGCCGGTCTGCACCTCGTCGAAGATCAGGAGCATGTCGTTTTCGTCGCAGAGGCGGCGGAGCGTCTGGAACCATTCCTTGCGGAAGTGGTTGTCGCCGCCCTCGCACTGGATCGGCTCGAGGATGATCGAACAGATGCGGTGCGGCCGATCCTTGATCGCCGCGAGGATCTCCGCCTCGGCGGCCTTCTCGTCGGCGATGACCTTCGTCGTCCGCTGCGGTTCCGTGGCGAAAAAATCGAGGCAGGGGTTCGTCACGCGCGGCCAGTCGAACTTGGCGTACCACTTGGTCTTCGTCGGGTCGGTGTTGGTCAGCGACATCGTGTAGCCGCTGCGGCCGTGAAAGGCGCGCTTGAAGTGCAGTACTTCGGTGCCGATCTCGCCCCGCCCGGCGGCGATGTTCTTCTGCACCTTCCAGTCCATCGACACCTTGAGGGCGTTTTCAATCGCCAGGGCTCCGCCTTCGATGAAGAAGTAACGATCCAGCCCCGGCACGCCGACGACGCGCTCAAAGGTCTTTACGAATCGCGCGAACTGCGGCGTGTAAACATCCGAGTTGGCGACCTTGACCATCGCCCCGGCGAGCAGGTCTTCACGGACCTCCGGCTGGTCGAAGTAGGGATGATTGAAGCCCAGCGGCATCGAGGCATAAAAGCTGTAAAGATCGATCAGGGTGCGCCCCGTCGCGGCGTCGCGAAAGTAGCTGCCCTGGCTTTGTTCGAGATCGACGACGAGTTCAAAGCCGTCGACAAGGATGTGCTTCTTGAGTTCATGCACGACATCGCGCGGGGCGACGGTCGTCATCGGGTTCAGCGTATTCGTCTTCATGGAAGACCTCGCGGTAATCAGGTTCAAGCAGGATACAACGAACGCAATTCGACGATTCCAGACGGGCGATTCGCGGGCGCGGACTTGCCCGGCGAACCCGGGTGATCAGGAATCTCATCGGTCATTCGTTGAAGACGGAAGACATGAAGTCGGAAGCGCCGATGGAGCCTTTGTGGCATTTCGGATGGGTAGAGACCTGGGTTCCGTAACCGACACCCCCTGTTTCAGTCGTGATGATGCAAATTATTTCTGGCATGACGCGGTACTGACTACCAAAATTTGCTCGCGATATTAGAATAGGCGAGGATCACAAGTACGTCAATCCAATGCCGACGGATTGAATTTGCTCCCATGTTCTATATCGACAGAATGCAGTCGAGGGACAATCATGGGTTTGGAATCGGTTGAACTCGTTATGGACATCGAAAATGCCTTCGCCATTTGCATCCCGGACGAAGAAGCCACGAGTTGTACAACCGTCGGTAAGCTGATTGAGATCGTACAACAAAGAATTGGTCTGCAACCAAAAACCCATTGTGCGACATCCCGTGGCTTTTATCGCACCCGCCGAGCGCTCATCCAGTCCGTCGGACTGAATCGAGACCAGATTAGGCTCGATTCGAAACTTGAGGAACTAATTCCAACCGAACAGCGTCGAAACGCCTGGGGATTCCTGCGGCAGGCCGGCCTCGCACTTCCTGTATTGCGACTCTCCTCGGTGCAAATTGTCGCCATCTTATCCGCCATGGCCATGGTTGCGGCCATCAGCATTGCATTGACCCACGCCGTTCTTCCCATCGTCTTTGGATCATTGTTCCTCACCGGTTATGCCTTTCTTTTCGCCTCATCCTTTGCACGCACGATCCCGAATTCATGCAACACTGTGCGCAACCTTGTAATTCAGCTTCCACCATGCCCTCTTGACCCTCCACTCAACAAAGGCCTGTCCCGCGAAGAAGTTGCACAGAAGGTGCGATTGATAATTTCAAATGGCCTCGGCGTGCCCATCGAAAAGGTCTCGAACGAAGCAAGATTCGTGAAAGACTTGGGTTGTCGCTAGCTCTCTTGTTGCTGCTCAGGTCCTTTTATTTGTTCTGACGAAGGCTTCCCGCTTCGCTTCCTCACCGCCTCGCGCAGCAAAAACTCAATCTGCGCATTGACGCTACGCAGATCGTCCCGGGCCCAGCGGTTGAGCTGGTCCCACAGGTCTTGCGGAATACGCAGCAATAAGGCCTTTTTGTCCGCCATGACCGATGCCCCCGATTCGTGCTCCTTCCGAATTCAAATCTGTAAAAGCGGCGGCACGGGCCTCCATGCCCGTGTGCCGAAAACCGTGCTAGCCGGCATACAGCGTGCCGGTGTTCACGACCGGCTGGGCGTTGTGGTCGCCGCAGAGCACGACGAGCAGATTGCTGACCATCGCGGCCTTGCGCTCGCCGTCGAGGTCCACGACCTTGTCCTTCTCCAGGTGCTCCAGGGCCATGTGGACCATGCCGACGGCGCCTTCGACGATTTTCATGCGTGCCGCGACGACGGCCTCGGCCTGCTGGCGGCGGAGCATCGCGCCGGCGATCTCCGGGGCATAGGCCAGATGACTCAGCCGCGCCTCCTCCACGACGACGCCGGCCTTGGCAAGGCGCTCCTGCAATTCGCCCTGAAGCGCCTGCGAGACTTCGTCCATGCTCCCGCGCAGCGAAAGCTGCCCTTCCTCGTGGCTGTCGTAGGGATAGCTGCTGGCCAGATGGCGCACGGCCGATTCGCTCTGGATAGTCACATACTTCGCATAGTCATCCACGTCGAACACCGCCCGCGCCGTGTCCTGCACGTGCCATACAACAACCGCGGCGATCTCAATCGGGTTGCCGCGCGCGTCGTTGACCTTGAGCTTCTCGCCGTTGAGGTTGCGAGCCCGCAGAGACACGTGAATCTTCTTGTAGAACGGGTTCGCCCAGTGGAACCCCTGCTTCCGCGCGGTGCCCTTGTACTCGCCGAAGAGCAGCAACACGGCGGCCGTGTTCGGTTGCAGCGTGAAGAAGCCGAACCAGAGCACCAACACGGTCGTGATGGCGAGGGACCACGCAGTCACATGGATGACGTTGGGGAGCGGATGTGCCCGGATGTCCGGCTCGGCAAAGAGCATCAAGGCATATATCAACCCCGCAATCGTCGCCAACGAGAGCACGATCAGAAGCGCCAGCATTGCCCAACCACTCCGCGGTGTCCGTTCGAATTCGGCTGCCATGACCCTACCTTCCTTTCTTTTCATTAGGCCCTAGAAAGCCATCTATCACAATGATATCATAAAGATATACGTTGTGCCGATGGAAATCTAACGCGAACGTAACTTTATATTTGTTAACAAGTTAAGTTATGACCGAAACTACGCCGCACAAATTGGAGGCTTTCTGATGTGATGGTCCGTCACCTTTTGAACGGCGTTGGCGATTTGCAGAACCCGCCCTTCGCCAAAGTGCGGACCCATGAGTTGCAGGCCGATCGGCAGGCCGGACGCGGTGAATCCGCAGGGGATCGACAGCGCGGGAATGCCCGCGAGGTTGGCGGCGCAGTTGTAGATGTCCGCGAGATACATCGCCAGCGGATCGTCGGATTTTTCGCCGAGCTTGAACGCGGGCGTCGGCGTCGTCGGCGACAGGATCACGTCGCACCCTTTGAACGCCTCCACGAAGTCCCGCTTGATGAGCGTCCGCACCTTCAGCGCCTTGAGATAATACGCGTCGTAGTAACCGCTGGACAGCGCGAAGGTGCCGAGCATGATCCGCCGCTTGACCTCTGCGCCGAATCCCTCCTCGCGCGAGGCGCTGTAGAGATCAATATAGTCCGTTGGGTTCGCCGTGCGATGGCCATAGCGCACGCCGTCGAACCGCGCGAGATTGCTCGACGCCTCGGCCGTGCAGACGAGGTAATAGCACGCGATGACATAGGGGCTGTGCGGCAGGGATATCTCAAAGACCTCCGCGCCGAGCTTTTTGTACACCTCGATCGCCGCATCGACGGCCTGTCGCGTCTCGGGATGCAAGCCTTCACCGAAATACTCGCGGGCAAAGCCAATCCGCATCTTGCCGACGGGTTCATCGAGCATGGCGACGTAATCGGGCACCGGCTCATCGACGCTGGTGGAATCGTGCGGGTCGCGACCGGCGATCGCGTGGAGCAATTCCGCCACACCGCGCACATCCGCCGCCGCCGCGCCGATTTGATCTAAACTGCTGGCAAAGGCCACGAGACCGTACCGAGAGATGCGGCCATAGGTCGGCTTGAGCCCGCAGACACCGCAGAAGGACGCCGGCTGCCGCACGGACCCGCCGGTCTCGCTGCCCAGTGCGTACGGCACCATCCGCGACGCGACGGCGGCGATCGATCCGCCGGACGATCCACCGGGCACGCGCTGCGGGTCCCAGGGGTTTCGCGTCGGAAAGAAGCCCGAATTCTCGGTGGAACTGCCCATCGCGAACTCGTCGAGATTGGCCTTGGCGACGATGACGGCACCGGCGTCGTGCAGCCGCTCGATGACGTGGGCGTCGTAGGGCGAGCGGTAATTGGCCAGGATTTTTGAGCCGCAGGTCGTCGTGCCGGCGGCGGTACAGATGTTGTCTTTAACGATGACGGGCGCGCCGAAAAGCGGGCCCGATTTCTTTTGACCGTCCAGCGCCGCCGCATGGCGTTTTGCGTCGTCGTCAAGCGTGCGGAGGCAACAGCGAAGCTGGGGATCGATCCGTTTGATCCGCGCCAGCGCGTCGGCCACTTGTTGGGAGGCGGTCGCGCTCATGCCGTCTCCTGGTCGAGGACTTTGGGAACCTTGAAGTACGGCGGGACGGGCGACGGCGCATTGGCCAGCGCCTTATCGGCACCGATCGGCGCGACCGGCACGTCATCCGCCAGGACATTGAAAACATCGAGCGGATGCGCCGTCGGTTCGACACCGGTCACGTCGACCTCGTTCAGCTTTTCAACGTATTCGAGGATGCCGCCGAGCTGCGCACCGAAGCGCGCAATTTCCTCGTCGGTGAGTTTGAGCCTCGCCAGATGGGCGATGTACCGGACCTTGTCGGGATCAATCTTCGCGGACATGGGCGCCAGTGTATCAGGCGCTCGCGGATTGTGCCTCGGGCTTGTAGTTCCGCTTCATGGGCTTGGTCACGAGACCCATGCGGATCGCTCGGGTCGAGACCTTGATGCGGACGATCTGACCGTCGATGACCGCCCGGACGCGCTGAATGTTCGGCTTGAACTTCCGCTTGGTCCTGCCGGTCACTTTGGTGCCGACGCCGCCCAGGTACTTGGCCTTGCCGCGATGGGTATATTGGCGGCCGGTGGTCGTTTTCTTGCCGGTAAAGTGACAGACACGGGGCATCGGAAACCTCGCTTAAATCGGGTTCAACGAAATCGAAGACCGATCAGTATAACCCATCCGTCGAGGGCGGCAAGGGCTCTCTGCCATGAACAAAAACCGGTCAGTGCCGATGGGATAGTCCGATTTTCCGCCCCAGATCTTCGAAGAAAGCCCTCGGATTGATCGAATCGGCCTATACTTGACGCACCATGCCAAAACCGGCCATGCCAGCAGGAGTCATTCTTACGGCGCTCGACATGCATCGAGATCCGCGGGGGATCTTTACAGAGATATACCGACAATCGTGGCCGCCTCATGTCAACGCCGTCCAGTGGAATGCGGTGACCAGTGAGGCCAACGTCTTGCGAGGGGCACACCTTCATCTTCGACACTGGGATTATTTGACCGTCATTCGCGGCCGAGTCCTGGTCAATCTGGCCGATCTGCGACCGAACTCGCCGACGGTCGGTCTGCGGAGTTCACTGAAATTCTCCGGAGGGCAACTGCAATCCCTGACCATCCCACCCGGCATCCTCCACGGCTTTTACTATTTCGAGCCGTCCCTTCACCTTTATGCCGTCAGCGAATATTGGGACGTCACCGACGAACTCGGGTGTCGCTATGACGACCCGGAGCTGGGCCTGACGTGGCCGAGCGACGATCCGATCCTCTCGCCTCGCGACGCCGCCCTGGGCACGTTCAGCGAACTTCAGGCGAGGGTTTCCGCCGACCCAGGCGTCGGACAATCTTCGCGAAAAACGGCCAGCGGACGGCGCGATTTCGAAGCCGCCAGGTGATCGTGTCCTGCATTCCCTGTAATTCATCTCGCGCATGAAAAAACTTCTTCCGAGTCTCGACCAGTTCGCTTTCGAGCGATTGGATCCTCCGATTGCGATCTTCACTTTGCTCCCACAGGACCGATGCCTCTCGCGCGAGTTTGTCCAACTGATGCTGGACGGACTCCAGCGCTACGTACTCCGCAAAGCCCCGAGCCGTCAGCCGATCGATCGCCTTCCGGGTCATTTCCTGTTCCAGTTGCGGATCGTCCAGCCTCTCGAACCACGACTGCATTTCCTCCAGGCGGCGTTCGATCGACCAGTCCTTGCGGTCCGGCGTCGGAAAATGGAGGACGGTCGGACGCCATCCGCTCACGGACCGACAACCCGGGGCGGTCAGGAATTGACGCCACATGAACAGATCTGTCCATACGCCGGGGGGCGAAGTCTTCCAGCCGTGCGGCAGCTTGCGGTAGAAGGCGAGCGTGTGTGCGCCGCAACTCAGGGGGATGAAATTCCAAAGGCCCTGCATGCGTTCGATAGCGCCGGGATTTTCCAAGTGCCCCAGGAAAATCTCCAGATTACCGTCCGGCGTCAATTGAGTCGGCAACGCGTGGGCAAAATCCGCGTCGCGAAGCAATTCGCGCATCGATTCAACATGACCGGGCAGGTACAGATCGTCATCGCACAAACAGCAGACGATTTCTCCTCTCGCTTCCTGCATCACCTGATGACGAAGCGTCTCACCCCGATTCGGTCCTTTGGGCAGATCGAAAAATCGAACACGCGGGTCCTCTTGGGCCAGTTCTTGAGCGGCCGTTCGCGTCGCGTCGTTCACGCCGTCGCCGACGATCAGGACTTCCAGATCGCGGACGGTCTGCTTCAGCGCGCTGCGCGCGGCGAGCGTGAGCAGCGAGCCGTGCTCGTGCGTTGGTATCAAAACCGTCGCCGCAAGGGTCATGAGTTGGATGCCCCCCCCGCCAACTCATGGATCTTGCAGATCATTTCAACGACCCGGGCCCCTTCGGCGGCATCGCTCATCGGCGCGGAACCGCAGCCCCGCGCAAAATTGACGAAGGCGGTCAACTCCGCCAGGAGCGGCATCGTCGAGCCAATCGGTCGATGTTCGATTTCCGCCGGCGGAGCGTTTCTCGCCCGGGCCATCCGGGCAATATCCAACTCTTCGTCATACGCTCCGCCGAGCGTTGCAATACCATCCCGGCAGTGCAACTGGATCTCGCGCTTTTTGTCCGGTCGCCGTGCCGAAATGTCCATGATCGCCCACGGCTGTCGGCCCAGCAGCGCGAAGAGACCAGCGGGGTCGCCCGTTGAATCGAAATCATAGGCGGCTGCCTGTGGATCGGGGATCGCACCGAAAACGTGCTGGATGATCGATAGATCGTGCGGCAGCAAAATCCAAATTGCATGAACGTCGGCGTGGGGCGACCCCCAACCGGCGCGCGTGCAACGGATTCCGGTGACCGGTCCCAATTCTCCGCTGCAAGCAATCTTCGCAAGGGCCTCCACGCCGGGGTGATAGCGCCACTTGTGCATCACGAACAGCCGATCGCCTCCCGTTTCGACGAGGGTCCGGGCGTGTGCCGCATCACAGGTCAGCGGTTTCTCGCAGAAGACCGGAATTTTGGGGAATCGGTCCAACACCTCGCTGACCACTTCAAAGTGCGTGGCGGTCGGTGTCGCAACGACCACGCCGGACGGTTCACCCAGCTCGGCGATCCGCTCCACCACTCGATGGGCCCCACCGGCATTTGCGTTTTCGACTCCCGAAGGCGAAATCTCCACGACGGTCGCGCGGCACCCTAATGACACCAAGTCGCGCAGGATGAAACGCCCCCAAGCGCCGCAACCCACGAGCCCGATCGTCGTCGATTCTGCTTTTCCCATTGGCATTCCGCTCCGAAAACGAACGTCTTTCGATGAAACGGCATATCGGCGAACCCCTTGAAGTTCAAGGCAATGGTCCGCCTTTTCCGCCTTTACGGCGGTCAAAAGAGCCTCATAATCTGAGGCCTTTAAGCCACTTACGGTCGTCGAGTGATCGTGCAATGGAAATCGCGGCCCGGCGTTTGGCTTAGTGAGGTCTGATGGACGGCGAGGCGCTGTCGGCGGCGATCCTGGGAGCCCAGCGCGGCGATTCGGCGTGCCTGGACCGGCTGGTGGAGCACTTTGCGGGCCGAATCTTCGGCTTTCTCTACAGGATGACCGGCTCCCGACCCGACGCCGAGGACCTGATGCAGGAGGTCTTTGTCCGACTCGTCAGGATGATCGGCGCCTATCAGCATGACGGACGGTTCGAGGCGTGGCTCTTTCGTATCGCGGCGAATCTGGCCCGCGATCGCGTTCGCAAAGTTCGCCGCTCGCCGAGGCTGGTGGCGATCATCGAGAGCGACTCCGAGAACCGGCCGCTCTCGGGCGTGACGTCGATGGAAGACCTCGCTTCGTCGGAAGCGTCGGTTGATGCCGGACTCGTCCACGGCGAAACGATGGACGAATTGCACAAAGCCCTGGCAACACTGCCGGCGGCGGAACGAGAAGTGATCATGCTTCGGCATTTTTCGCAAATGACGTTCAAGGAAATCGCCGAAGCGACGAACGTGCCGCTGGGGACGGCGCTGGCGAGGGGACATCGAGGGCTCGCGCGATTGCGAAAGATCATGGAAGGCGGGGGAGCGAATACGTGAACGAGCAAGATCGACAAATCGAAGAGATCGAGGTCCACGAGGCTTGGCTGGCGGGGTTCAAGTCGCCGGCACCCTCGGCCGAGGCCGTCACCCGCGCGAAGCAGGCGGCCCGGCGCGAAGCGGCGCGAATGCTCGGCACGATCTCCACGAGGTCATGGAAATCGTGGCAGGGCGTGCTCGGCGCGGCGGCCGCCATCGCGCTTTGCGTGACGGTCGGCTGGTTCGCCGTGGATCGAACGGTCCCGACGCAGCCGCTCGCCGCCGTCGAGGCGGAGGTTCAACAGCTCTTGCCGGAGTCGGCGCGGCAGGAAACGGTGCAGTTGGCTTCGATGGATGATGATATGACGGACCTGGAAGAGTGGTCCTCCGAACAGCGATGGAGCGCCGGCGGCGCTTCGATGTATCATGCGCTGGAAGACGCCCTCAACGATGATTCTTCGTCCGAGCCTGTTCGCGGCGGGACGACAAAATCCGGCCGTTCACAAGGCTGACGGATTCGAGGACACCTATGAGCCCGCACCCGCGTCAATGCAAGACTTCAAGAGTTCTAACTTTGCTCAGCATCGCGTTCGCCGCGATATTGATGGGGACGTCCACGGCGTTCGCCGTGCAGCCGCCGCCGAACGATGACGGCAGCGAACCAAGAGCGCGCGAGCCTCGCAACGGCGACGGGCGGCGCGATGAGCGACCTCGCGATCGGATGCGACGACGGATGGATGATCGCCGTCAGGGAAATAACGGCCCCAATGATGAGCTGCCGACCGAAATGGCCGACCGGGTCATGGAGATGCTGCGCAACAATCTGCCGGAGGCCTACGCGAAGTTGCAAAAACTTCGCGAGCGAAACCCTGAGCGGTTTCGCAACGCCATTCGCACGGTCGTCCCCACGTTCAAAGAGTACACGATGCTTTTGCGAGACCAGCGACCGGATTTGGCGAAGGGAATCGTCGAGGAATTCAAGAACGAGCGGCAGCTCGGCGAGCTGTCGCGTAATTACCGCGATGCGGCCAACGATTCCGCCAAGCAGGCACAGATCGCGCAGGAGATTGAAACGCTGGTGAAAAGGCAAATGGAGCTTCACCTGCAGCACATGTCCTTCCGGCTCGATCAATTTGAAAAGCGGATCAAAGAACAGCAGGAGATGTTGCAAAAGCACCGCTCGCGCTACGAGGATGAAAAATCAAAGCTCGATGAACACGTCGCACAGCGCGTGGAGGAAATCAAGAAAGGCAACTTGCGCCGACCCTATCCACCGACGCCGCCCGGCCCCGATGGAATGGGCCGACCTCGCGGCCCCGGCGACGGTCCCCCGCCCGGCCCCGACGGCCGACCGCGACCGCGAAGACATCGCGGCCCCGACGATGGCCCCCCGCCGCGTTTCGACGGCCCACCCGACGGTCCTCCGCCGGACGAACCGCCGCCGCCGGATGATGACGATTCCGGCGACGAATGAACCACTCAAGTATGGATTCAGTTTGCGATGCGTTTCAATCCAGCGTCTTCATAAACGCCACGCCGCTGCCGCCTTCGGGGCTGGCGTAGGGGAGGATTTTCCAGCCGAAGAACTCGGGGTTGCGGCCGGAGGCGACGCTGTGGCCGATGACGGTGCCGAGCACGGCGCCCATCACGACATCTGAGAAATAGTGTTCGCGGTCGTCGAGCCGTTCGATCCCAACGAGCGTCGCCAGACCGTAGAGCGGCACGCCGACGACGTGGCCGTACGCCTCGTGTAACACGCTCGCCACGACGAAGCTGCTGGAGGTATGGCCCGAGGGGAACGTGCCGTACTCGCCGTTGGGCGCTTTGTCCCACGACGCCGCCTGGCCGACCATGACCGTCATTCCGTTGATCATCAAGGCCGAGAAGAGGGTCTTGCCGACTTCATACGTCTTGTCGTCCATGGTCTGCTGGCCGAGCAAATACCACGCGCCGGCCAGGGCGAAGTGCGTGCCGGGGTTGCCCACCGCGCCAAACGCATCGCGCCAATCTTCCTTGAAGGTGTGATGCGGCGCCTGGAAATCGTTGTTGCGGTTGTAATAATGTTCGACGGTACTATCCGGACCGCTTTCCTGAATTGCCAGCGAACCGGCGTAGGCGGTGCCGAGAATGACCAGATTCACGGGGTTGGCATACACCCGCTTCGTATCCCGCCACAGATCGCGCGGCATGTGTTTCACATCGCGCTTCATCGTCTCCCACAAAGAGGGGAGCGGCCGATCGCGAGGCGAGTCATCCTTGTTCGTTGTTTGCTCAGTCTCCGTGCCCCCGGAGCCGTCGCCGGACCCGGATGGAGGCTCGTCGCCGAGTTCGCTGAGCGTTAAGCCCTGCATGGTATTACTGGAGGCCTGGTCCGATGCGACGACGTATTGTGCCGCCCACGTCGGGGGCTGATTGGCGCGCGCGACGGTCGCCACGTCGTTGACCGCCCACCGCGAACTTGCTTCCGAGGACTTGCCCGGCGTCGTCGTGAGCCGGTCCTGCTCCAAACGATCCAGTCGGCTCGACAGTCCGCTCGGCGCGTCGGACCGCTGTACGGCCTGACAACCGATTCCCAGGAACACCGCGCCCAGTGCCAATATCTTTTTCATGCAGCCCTCGCAGGAAATCGAAATCCCACGTCGCGCCGCCATCCGTGACGCCGCAGAATTGCGTACGAGTGTAGGTCGTCGGCATCGATGCGTCAAAACCGGCGATCTTTCCGGCTCCTGCATCATGAATCGGCCATGCGCAGGCTGTGTCCATACGCACTCGCGAAAAAATCGAACGGAAGTGCTATTTTCAATCCTGAAATGGACGAAACGACAATTGTCATCCGGTATAATGATGGAGTCGGAGTTGATCCTCCCCGCTCGCTAAAGTTGGAGTCTTCCCAATGCAATACCGGTTCTTCGATTCTCCCCGGCGGCCGATCGCGATCGCCGCAATCCTCGGCCTTGCGACCATCGCGAATGCCCAACCGCCGCGAAAAACGGCGGTGTTTCGCTCGTCCGCTCTCGACAACAAGGTACAGAGGATCAAGATCGACGAAACAACGTACGGCGATTTGAAGACGGGACCCACGGCGCGGCTGCTTGTATGGCCGATGCCCAATGGAGAGATCGTGAAACTGGAAGTCGAGCGGTTCAACGTCGTCGGGCCCGCTTGCGAATTTGTCGAAGTCACTGCTCAGGGGCCGAGACCGATACCGACGCCGGACGTCGTCCTCTTTCGCGGTCGAATCGCCGGCGAACCCCGTTCGCACGTTTTCCTGGCCCTGGGAGCGAACGGCTTTGGCAACGGCTACATCGATCGCAACAGCGAGCGTTTCTTTATCGCCACGCAGCGCGACGCCAATGGGCACTTCGCCCCGGGCGCGGTGACCATTCACGCCGCGCCGACGGTCCAGGATTCGCTCGAACCGACCGCTTTTTGCGGCGTTGACGCTTCCCTGGACCGGCGGTCGCCGAAGCCGGGCGTCCGGGGGAGTCCGGTCGACAACCGCGGTGCCCGCATGGCGAAGGTGGCGATCGAAGGCGATCAAGCCTTTGTCCAGCTTTTTCCGGATGTGGCGGCGGCGAACGCTTACGTCGTCCAACTCGTCGCGGCGACGTCGGACATTTATCTGCGCGATCTGAATCTGCGGTTGCGTCTGGACTTCGTCCGCCTGTGGCCGGCCGGTGGCGCGCCGTTCAACGCGAACAACCTCAGCGGTTTTGCGAATTACTGGATCGATAACGAAAATCCAGACCTGTACAACTACATCCATATGTACAGCGGCCAGCGGGGCATGAGCTACGCCGGCATTGCCTACGTCGGCGGGACCTGCGACAGCGGCCGGACGTATGGAATCAGCGGGTTTCTCAATGGAACCTTTCCCCCTTCCGTCGGTCCGCCGAGCCTGGAAAACTGGGACGTGATCGTTCCCACGCACGAGATGGGCCACAACAGCGGCACCTTTCACACGCACGACGGATATTCCCCCACCATCGACGATTGCGGAAATGGCGTGCCGTCGCGCGGCACGATCATGAGCTACTGTCACACCCATCCCGGCGGGACCACGAACATCGACTTGTGGATGCACCGGCAGGTCGAAGACGTCATTGAGGCGGATTTCGAGGCCGGCGGCTGTTTCGATTACGACTGTAACGGCAACGGCGTGCCGGACGATGTGGACATTTCGACGCTGGCGAGCGCCGACGTGAATAGCGACGGCGTCCCCGACGAGTGCCAGGATTGCAATTCGAATTCCATCCTCGACCCCATCGAGATCACCGGCGGCGCCGCGGACGTCAACAGCAACGGCATCCCCGATTCGTGCGAGCCGGACTGCAACTCCAACGGCGTGCCCGACCCCTATGAATGCGATTTGAATCCGTCCTTCGACGAAGACGGCGACAACGTACCGGACGAATGTCAGCCGGATTGCAACGGCAACACGATGCCCGATTTTCTGGACGTCCGGCCGGCCGGTGGGTTTGAAGACTACGATCGCAACAATGAGCCCGATGTCTGTCAGGACTGCGATGGCAACGGGATCTCCGACTGGATCGATCTGGGTCGCGGGGACAATCTCTTTGTGGGGGACCGCGCCGATTTCGTTCGCGAATATTTCGCCACGAGCGGTTACCCCATTCAAAACTACGCGACCGGCCTCGTCTCCGATCCGTACGACTGCGTCTTCGGAGCCGACCGGCAGCTCTACGTGGCAAGTTCGGCGGATAATCGCATTGTGAAAGTCAACATCGACACCGGAGCGACTTCGACTTTCGTCGCGGCCGGCAGCGGCGGATTGAGCGCGCCATCGTCGCTCGTCTTCGGACCCAATGGAAATCTCTTCGTCGCCAGCCAGCTCAATTCGAGCGTCATTCAATATGACGGCTCGACGGGCGCGCTCATCGGAACCTTTGTCGCCGCCGGCGCCGGCGGGCTCAACCAGCCCTTTGGCCTGACCTTCGGGCCCAATGGCAATCTCTTCGTGACGAGCACCAACAACACCGTCATCCAATACAGCGGAGCGACTGGAACGCTCGTCGGCACGTTCGTCACGGCGGGAAGTGGCGGTCTCTCGGGGCCGCGAGGACTCACCTTTCTTCCCGACGGCAGCCTCATCGTCGCGAGCTTTTCCAATTCGCGGGTGCTGCGCTACGACGGCGTGACCGGCGCGTCCATGGGACAATTCAATAACGGCCCCACGATCGATAATCCGTGGGGCGTCAGGATGGGACCGGACGGAAACGTCTACGTCGTGCGAAGTGCCGGCACGATCCGCGTTCAGGTGTACAAGTCATCGACGGGGTTGTACCTGCGATCCTTCGTCCGCGCCGATCCGCCGCTGGTCTCGCCGACGGGACTGGCCTTCCGACCGGGCGTTCTCAACGACTGCAACGGCAATCGTGTCCTCGACCCATGTGAACCGGCGTTCAACGATGTCGATCTCTTTGTGGCGCAACTTCTCGCCGATCCCCAGGACCCGACGTACATCTGCATGTTCGACAGGAACGGCGACGGTCAATTGAACGGGAAGGATGTTCAGGGATTTACGGCGATGCTGCTCGCGCCCTAAGATTTGCCTCAGGCCGTCGCCAGTTCCGAGCCGACTTCGCGCAGGAGGCCCGGCGGGGCTTCCATTGTCTTCTTGCATTTGGGATAGGCGCTGCACGCCAGGAAGCGGCCCGTGCGGCCCATGCGCAGCAGCATCGGCTTGCCGCAATCGGGGCACTTCACGTCCGTCTTGATCGGCTTGGGCTTCGGCTCACTCGGCATGACCTCTTCGGCCTTTTTCTTGGCATCACCCCGCAGGTTGGCGATCGACTTGCACTTGGCGCAGCTGTAGAACGGGCCGAACCGGCCGTTGCGCAGCGTCATCTCGCCGCTGCACGAGAAACATTTCAGCGCATCCTTCGGCCATTTCTCGACGACCGGCCGCCCCGTCAGTGTCCACGCGAATCCGGACGGCGGCGGACCGAGCGCCGCGATTTCTTCCTTGGTCAGACGCTTGACCTTGCCCCGGACCTTCGCGCCGTTGCGCCCACGACCGTTCGAGCCGGCCGTCTCGACGGGCGCCTCGGGAATCTCACCCGCCGCTTCGCGCTCGCGCAGGTGTTCCAGTTTGTCCATGGGCATCGCGTTTCGACATCGCGGAAATCCTGAGCACGAAAGGAACGGCCCGCGACGGCTCTTGCGGATGACCATCGGCCGTCCGCACTTGTCGCAGCGCGCTCCCGCGTCTTCAGGTTTGGGTTTTTCGACGTAGATGCCTTCGGGCATCGGCATCGTCGCTTTGCACTCCGGATAGCGCGAGCAACCCAGGAACGATCGACCGCGCGCGTGCTTCACGCCCATCGGCGCCTTGCATTCGGGGCATTCCTGCTTGATGTCCTCAGCTTTCACCTTCTTCAGCGCGACGCCCTTTTCGTCGCAGGGCTTGGTGTTGCTGCACTCGGGATAGCCGGAGCAGCCGAGGAACGGCCCGCGCCGGCTGTTGCGCATGACCATCGGCTTGCCGCACAATTCGCATGGATCGGCCCCGAGGATCGGCTCGATCGCCTTGCCCTCGCGGTCCACGTTCTTCGTATTCATGCACTCCGGATAGCCCGTGCACGAGAGGAAGCGCCCGTTCTTGCCCAGGCGATAGACCATCGCCTTGCCGCATTGTTCACAGACGTACTCGCTCGGCTCGGCCCGGACGGTGTCCATTTCCTCGTGCGCCCGCGCGAGCGATTCCTTGAATGGATCGTAGAATTCGTGGAGGACGTGGACCCAGTCCAGGTGGGCCTCTTCGATCTTGTCCAATTCCCCTTCCATGAAGTTCGTGAACTGCACGTCGAGGATCTTGGGGAAATGCTCCACGAGTTTTTGTATGACGATCTCGCCGCGCGCCGTCGGATGAAAACGCCGGTCGACCTGCTCGACGTAGCCGCGCGACTGGATCGTGTCGATGATCGAGGCGTAGGTGCTCGGCCGGCCGATGCCCTGCGTCTCCAGTTCCTTCACCAGCGAGGCTTCGCTGAATCGAGGCGGCGGCGTCGTGTACTTCTGTGCGGGCGTCAGCTCCAACGGCGCGATCGCCTGGCCCTCCTTCAACGGCGGGAGCAAGGGGTCGCCTTCCGGCAAACCCATGACTTTGTAGAAACCGTCGAAAACAAGGACGCGCCCCGAAGCTTTCAGGACCGCCGTGCCGCCCTTCGTTTCAGCGGAAATTTGCACGGTCGTCGTGTCCCACTCCGCCGGCGGCATTTGGCAGGCGACGAACCGGTTCCAGATCAAAGTATACAACTTGAGTTGATCGTCGTTGAGATGGCCGCGCATCTGATCCGGCGTCCGCGTCACATCGGTCGGGCGGATCGCCTCGTGGGCCTCTTGCGCCCGCTCGGCGCTTCCGTAACGGTTCGGTTTCTCAGGCACATACTTCGCGCCGTATTTCGACTCAATGAAGCCTCGGACGGCGTGAATGGACTCCGCCGAGAGGTTCGTCGAGTCGGTTCGCATGTAGGTGATCAAACCAACCGGCCCCTGACCATCCTTCAGGTCGATCCCCTCGTAAAGGGCCTGGGCCGTCTTCATGGTCTTGGTCGTTGAAAAACGAATCTGATTCGCGGCGGCCTGTTGCAACGCGGCCGTTGTGAACGGACCGTAGGGCTTGGTCGTCCGTCGCTTGGTCTCCAGGCTCTTCACGATGAACTTCGGCTCGCGACCGTGATCGATCTCTCCGGAAAGCGTGATGGTTTCCTGATGGAAGTGCGGGTATTCCTTGCGGTCCTCCCGCGACGCTTCCTTCACGCGGCAGCCCAACATTTCGGCGGCCCGGGTGGCCGCTTCCACACCGCTTTGAAAGGTGAAGGAACCGTCCTTTTTCTTCTCGACTTTGCCGGCCGGACGAAATGCCTCTCCCTCGGGAAATTCAACGAGTTCGGCGCGAAAACAACCGTGCTGGCCGAGCCAGGTAGTCTTGGCTTCCCCCGACGGTCCGTCCGGTGCGTAAGCCCTGTCCGAAAGGAATGAGGACCACTCCTTTTCCTGTGCGGACGCCTTGGACGGATCGGCGGTAAAGAGCGGATGGATCGTCCAGTACTCTTCCGGTTGAAATTCGCGGATCGCCTTCTCCCGCTCGACAATCACCCGGACGGCGACCGATTGAACGCGGCCGGCGGACAATCCCTTGGCGATCTTTTTCCACAAGAGCGGCGACAATTCGTAGCCCACGACCCGGTCCAGTATCCGCCGCGCCTGTTGCGCGTTGACCTTATCCATGTCGATCGTGTGAGGGCGATTGAAGGCCTCCGTAATCGCCGACTTGGTAATTTCATTAAAGACGACGCGCTGCGTCTTCTTCGCTGAAAGATCGAGGGCCGTCGCCAGGTGCCAGGCGATCGCTTCGCCTTCGCGGTCCAAGTCGGTCGCCAGATAGACCATGTCCGCGTCGTCCGCCAGCTTTTTCAGCTCGTCGACCGTCTTTTGATGGCTGGGAAGGATTTCGTAGGAGGGCTCAAAATTGCGGCCGGGGTCAATCCCGTATCGGTGTGCCGGAAGATCGCGAACGTGGCCTTTGCAGGCCTTTACGACATAGCGGTTACCCAGGTATTTATTGATCGTCTTGGCCTTCGCCGGAGACTCAACAATGACCAGCGACCGGCCGCCGCCGTTGGACGGAGATGGAGCCGACTTCGATGATTTTTTCGCGGTGGCCGCCTTTTTCGCCATTGTTCCTCTTGTGAATTCTGTCTTTTTCCGCTTCGACGGCGGTATTGGATCACGCCTCAAGCCAATAACGGAACCGGCGGATACGACGGTATATCGGCTCCGCGGAGAAGCCCCTCAAAAATCGTGTATTCGCCGCCCCCTCCCCCCAATCAGGGCGAGGGAACCTAGCATGGTCGATTGGCGCTGTCAAATCGCCACTATTTGGATGCCCGGAGGGTACGCGCTAACATTGCGCCCCCTGCAAAGTGACGTTTCGGGTGGTTGAAGTCTCTTCCTTGGCTGCCCAGGAAAAAATCGCAACCTGCCAAAACGGCAAGATTTGCGCGTTCATCGCAGGCAGATGATTTGAGACGAAGAGTTCGCGCAGCACCCCTCCTTCGAAAAGTGCATTAGCAGTACTGTTGACAAGCTGTGAAATCGAAAAAAACGATTTGATTTTCCCCCCGGATTATCCAATTCACAACGCTGAATCGCCCTTACCGCCGGAATGAACCCCCGCCGATAGCAATCCCGTTACTTCGGGTGAATCGACGGATGTCTTGCACATCTCCGTGAAGCCCCATGACAGGTTACGGTGAAATGTGTGGAGAATTCAGAACTTCACGCTACCCGCACAGTAAAAGCCCAATGGACGACGTTTTCCGCATCACGGGATCGGGTGCCGTCCGTTTTTTTTGACACAGCAATTTTTTAAGGAGCTGCCAATGCCTTGTAAACGCCTGCCTTTTCTATACTTGCTTGGTCTGATCAGCATCTTGCTGTTGTCCGGGCTGGTGAGCGCCGACCCCGGCAAACCCGCCCCCCCGGATGACGACGACGCACCAGCATCCCCGGCGTCCAAGCCTTCGCCCTCCGCCAAACCAAAGCCGGAGTTTGCGCCCTTTGATGAGGTCATGAAGGACTATTCCGAGGTCCCCACCGCCGAAACGCCGTTTTTCCCCCTTTGGTACAACAAAAAATGCGATTCGCTTCGCGCCCAAATCCCCTCGAGTCTCATCGGGCAAAAATTCCTGATCGCCACCAGCATGGCCGGCGGGCCGATCGCCACCGGATTCCAGCTCGATCACTTTCTGGCCTATTTCGATCGAATGGACAAGAACCTGGTCCTGATGCGCGTGGACCCGCGCTATGTCGAAGGATCGGGCGACGAGCCCCTCTCCGACGTCATCAAACGCAGTTACGGCGGCGACGAAATACTGCGAACCGTCCCCATCATGACCATGAAGGATGGCGATCCGATCATTGATCTCGACTCGCTGTTCAAAGGCGATTTCGCCGGCATCGGCGAATGGGGCCTGGGCAGCGTCAACCCCCAGCTTTCCAAATGGTCCAAGTACAAGTCTTTCCCGCAAAACGTCGAATTGACGGTCGATCTTGCCCTGATGCACGGACCCAGCGGGCGGCGCAATCTCTTCCATTACAGCATTTCGAAGATTCCGGAGTCCAGCCAGTCGTATAAGCCGCGCGTGGCGGATGATCGCATCGGTTACTTCCTGACCGTTCGCAAGGATTGGACGAAAGAGCACAACGCCCGGACGCTTTTCAATCGCTACATCAATCGATGGAACCTGGAGAAGCGCGACCCGACGGCGAAGTTCTCGGCCCCCAAGAACCCCATTATCTGGTACATCGAAAAGACGGTGCCGCTGAAATACCGCCGCTGGGTCAAGGAAGGCATCCTCGAATGGAACAAGGCCTTCGAAAAGTGCGGCATCCTCGACGCGATGGAGGTCAAGCAGCAGGAGGATTACGATCGCGAGACGAAGGACCTCGACCCCGAGGACGTCCGCTACAACTTCTTCCGATGGATCGTCACGGGCGAAGGCTTCGCCATGGGCCCCTCGCGCGACCATCCGTTGACCGGGCAGATCTTCGATGCGGATATCGTCTTTGACGACTCCATGGTGCGTTACTATGTGACGGATTATTCGCAGTTCACCGGCGGCGACGACGCCTGGTCGCCCTACGACCCCATCGTGGGTTCGTTCTTCAAGTCCCATCCGGAGTGGGTCTATCGCTCGCCCTGGCAGAACCTCCTGCCCAACGTCAAATTCCGCGAAGACCCCGACGAGCAATTCCGGCAAAACCTGATGAAGCACATGTATGCCAGCGGCCGGCCGATGTGCGAATGCGCCGCCGGCATGGCCCAGCGCATGCAGTTTGCCCGGACCGCGCTCGAGGCCCAGGGCCTCGGTCGCGACAACGACGAGTTCATCGGGCAGATCGTCAAGGAAGTGGTCATGCACGAAGTCGGGCACACGCTCGGCCTGCGACACAACTTCAAGGCATCGACCTGGCTGCCCATGAACGAAATCGAGGAGAACGACAAAGCCGGCGAACCGACCGTCGGTTCGGTCATGGACTACAACCCGCCGATCATTCGCCCGCGCGGCGAGAAGCAGGGTTCGTTCACAACCCGCTCGATCGGACCGTATGACTATTGGGCGATCGAGTACGGCTACCGCACGACGGGACCCGGCGACAAGGGCGAGGATGAAATGCTTTCTTCCATCGCCAAACGGTGCGCCGAAGCGGGCCTCGATTACGCGACCGACGAGGATACTTTGTGGTTCCTGTCGCCCGACCCGCTGTCGAACCGCTTCGACATGGGCCGCGATGTCATGGATTACGCCCAAAATCAGGTCAAACTGACCGACAGCCTCCTGTCGGATATTCAGAAATGGGCGGTCAAGGACGGACAATCCTACACCCGGCTGCGCAATGCGTTTCGGCGGATCTTTGCCGAGCGGGCCTACGTCACCGATTACGTCGGCCGCTTTGTCGGCGGCCAGATCATCCGCCGCGACCACAAGGGCGATCCCGACGGCCAGGCGCCGATCAAGGTCGTCGAAGCGGACAAACAACGCCAGGCGATGAAGTTCGTCTGCGACCACGTCTTCAGCGAAAACGCCTACCAGATCAATCCCGACCTCCTGGCCCATCTGGCGCCCGGCCGGTATTGGCACTGGGACTCGGACGACTTCGATTTCCGAGTGGACTTCAACATTCACGATTTTGTGGCCCAGGCGCAGTTCTATTGCCTGGTCACGCTCATGAATCCCTTCACGATCGCCCGAATCCACGACAACCAGGTGAAATTCGGCGAGGACGAAGACGTCTATTCGCTCTACGAGCACCTCAACTCCCTGACCGAGTCGATCTGGTCGGAACTCGATCAGAAGGACCGCGAGTCCAGCGAGAAGAAGCCGTTCATCAACAGCTTCCGGCGAAATCTCCAGCGAAGCTATCTGAACATGATGCTGAATCTCGTGCTGACCCAACCAGGTCGGACGGTGCCGGCGGACGCCTCCGCGATCGCGCGGATGTGTGCTTCCAGATTGACGAAGAAGATCGGCAAGCTCATGAAAGACCACGAAATGGACTCGACGACCACGGCCCATCTCCTCGACGTCAAGAAGAGGATCGACAAGGCGCTGGAAGCCGAATACTCCTTTGCCGGAGGATCCGGCGCGGGCGGTGGAGGGATCTCCTGGTTCATGAAGCCCGGGGGTGGCAACGCCGTGGAAGAATGCCCGGATGAACCAATCACCGTGCTGCCGGGCCGCTAGGCTCGCCGGCGACCCGATCGTAACCCTGAATCGGGCGAATCATAAACCCCTTAGCCCCCGGACGTTGATCGTCCGGGGGCTTTTTTGTCAATGGTTCGCGTCCTGCCCCGCCCGGTCGGTCGTCAGGCCGAAACCCAACCCTCCCCTATGCTCGATTTTGGTCACCCGGAAAGTCGAATCCTCCGCTTGACATCGATTGCCGCGTCCTTAGAAAATGATTCAGGTATCACAGGCGGAACGGCGCGGTCGGTAAGATGAAATACGCGTGATTTCGTCGGATCGACGGTCGTAAAATGGCTGACGTTGCGGTGACGTTGCCGAAGTCCCGGTGAATTGACCTGTACAATGGGATCGATGAAATAGTCGGGTCGCTCCGGCGGCTCGAAGAGACGAGCGGATGTGAATTTCGCTCGATACTCGTTTTCGAAGGGACCCGAAGATCGCGGCGCTTCGATTTGAGGAGTGGATGCAAATGATGGATGAAGGAATGGGCTCCGGCAATGTCCTGCACTGGGTCGACGGCACCAAGTACGTCGAAGTCATGTTCGCCAAGTCGGTCAACGAAGCGCGGAGTTGTATCGGTTATCTCGAAGATCGCCTGATTCCCGCCCGCCTGGAAAACACCAGCGAACTGTCGCAAAACTGCGGCGTGGCCGTTCTCGTTCCCGCGGAACGATTTGTCGAAGCGTCCGAAGTCCTGGCCTCCCGCGATGAAGACGCCGATACGGAAAACGACATGGAAGGCGAAGACGAACTGGAGGATGTTGACGACGACCTCGACGATGAAGACGACGACGAAGAGGACGACTTCGACGATGATGATGACGACGACGACGAGGACGAGGATGAAGAAGTAGAAGAGTCGGACAGCTTTTAGCCGATAAGGGCTTCGGCGTGCGAAGGCGCTCGCGGGGGGTGGCCGGACCGACGACCGGGCCGCGGCGATTCGACTGGTTGGAGCCGATCAACAAGGAAACGAGGCGCGACATGACCCATCAACCCCCTTCCCAGCCCGCCTCGTCCGATGCCACCGAAAATCCTGAACGACGCAAAAGCGATGACCGTCGACAGGTCCCGATCGACCGTCGGAGCGGTCTCGAACGTCGGCGCGGCCCCGGACGTCGGCGGTCCGATTCCCGCCGCAGCGCCGAGGAAGGCGAATTAAGCGACGAGCAATTCGAGTTTGTTCTCGCGATGGACGAATATAAGAGGGCCAACAAAAGGCCTTTCCCCAGTTGGACCGAGGTCCTCGAGGTCATAAAATACCTGGGGTACCGAAAGGTCGCCGAGGTCGGTCAACACGTGGACCGGCCGACCCCCGACGCCTGAGGGGCGCCGCCGGCGATCGATGCGAAGCCAGGGGAATCGCATGATTTCCGACAGTTACCAGGTCGTCGACGTCCTCATGCTCGTGGGAAACGTCGCCCCCATTGCGCTTTATTTTCTCATCCTCGGCCTCGTCAACAGCCATTCCCGTCCGTGGATCGTCACCAGTCGATCGGACTTTCTCGCGCTGACCAGCGTCCTGATGCCGGTCCTGCTTTGGCCGGTGCCGGATTTCATTCGTGGGCAACTGTACGTATCCCTGGCGATGGGCCTTCTCGCCGCCGTCGCCGCGTTCCTGTACATGCTTCCAAAGCCGGACGCGGGTTTCGTGATCTACAACGTGGCCGAGACCCGATGCCTCAAGTTGCTGGCCCAGACGCTCCGCGAACTGGGGTTGACCGGCCGATGGGACGGGCGGACTTGGCTTGCCGACTCCGGCGCGCTGTCCATCGAGGTCCGCAAGTTCACGTTACTGCGCAATGTCACGCTGCATTTTGACGTGCAGGATCCCTCGACCCGCGTTCGGGTCCGGCAGATCGGCAGCACCTTGCACGCACGTCTCCAGACCGTCGCCCAGCTTCCCTCGCCGATGGGCGCCGGCCTCGTCCTCCTCGGCGTCAGTCTCATGATCCTGCCCATGTGGATGGTCGGACGGCACATCCACGACCTGGTGGACGCGGTCTCCTATTTGATCGGCTAGAGTGGATTGCGCCTTCGCGTAGCGGCTCGCCCAGTCGAGTCGCCGTGGCGACCGGCGCCCCTGCCGGCCGCATAATACCGGAACGGCTTCCTTTACAGCATGCTACGTCAAAGCGCAATCTGCAATAATGCCTTACGCCCTTATCCGCCTCGTTCGCCGAGAAGCCGCATCACCGGCGGACTGACCCAATCCTGATCGTGAAACTGCTCGCCCCAGGACCGCGGCGACACCTCGCGATATTCGTGCATCGACTCGTCGGCGACGAATCGCAGTTGCTTGCGTAACGACGCTCGGACGGTGGGATCGGCGCCGTGGTCCAACAACAGACGGGCGAAAAGGTCGTCGTTTCGCAGGCCGACTCGATAGGACTGCGAAACGACGCATCCGAAAAGCGGTGTTTGGCCTCCAAACCCGTCGGCATCGATGTCTGCCTTCGCGTTCACATCCGCTCCACGGTCGATCAGCCAGAGGGCGATTTCCAGTTCGTCGTAATCGACACACAAGTGCAATAGCGTCGTTCCCGCGAGGGGCGAGCCGTGTAATGCGAGCGAGAAGTCGGCGTGGCACCCCAGCGCTGGAGGAAAAATCTCCGGATGAGAAAAGGTTCGGGAGAGCAGTCCGGGATCGCGGCGCAGATGCCCTTCGAGCAAATCCCGCCGACCGCGATGAAGCGCCATCGGCGCGGTATCCGGAAAAGCGATTCCCCGTCCGGCGACGAGTTCGAGGCACTTGTGCTTACCCCGCGGATGGCGGCTGTAGGTTTCCAAAATGAGTGCGACGGGCGCCAGCGCATCGCCGTGTTGATCGCAAAGCTCGGCGCCGAGTTCGAACAAGAGCGCGAGCCCGGCATCGTTGAGGGTCTCGCAGGGCCCCATCACGGAACCGGCCACGGGACGACCGCCCATCGCGTAAAGCCGTCGCGCGGTATCCAGTTGGCCCTGAAGACACGCCCGTTCGAAGGCGTGCTGCACGTCGGCCGCGCCAAGTTCCCGGAGCATCTCGACGATCCGGTCCCTCCCGAGGTTCGCCGCGTAGGACATCGGCGGCCCCCAATTGCTCTCAACCCCCCGGGCGTTGTCGTGCAATAGTTGTGGATGATCGAGCACCAACTTGCGAACGGCCTCAAGGTCATCCGTCCAGATGGCCTCGGTCATTCGGCAGGCCAGCACCAGTCGGGGCCAACTCGGAAGGCCATAGCCGCGTGCAAGCACGAACTGTGCATCGGCGAGCTTCGCCATTCCCGGCTCACCAGGCTGAGGATGATGCGTCCGAAATTCTGCAATCGCGATAGAATCGCCCCGACGAATGTCGCGAAGCAAATCTTTGGCCTGATGCTTGAGTTGATCGAGATTGGGACGGACGGGAAAGTGTCGGGCAGACATGACGGATCTCCTGAAGAGCCATGCCCATCGTCTGCCGGATCGGGCGAAAGGAGATTCGTTGGAATCCTGAATATCATTTTCGACCAGGTGGACTCGGTCCTTTCCGCAGACTGGGGGCGTCCTGTACGCCAGGCGCCAGTATACTCGTAATTCCAATTCACGCAAAGGTGACCGGGACGACAATGAGGCATTTGATGGCTCAGCGACTTTCACAAATCGCGATCGTGGTTCGGGAATACGACGAAGCGATTCGGTACTACACCGAAAAACTGGGGTTCAATCTCGTGGAGGACACGGACCTCGGCGGAGGCAAACGCTGGGTTCGCGTGACGCCGCCGGATTCCACCGGGTGTGAACTACTGTTCGCCCGGGCCGTGACGGATGAACAGGCAAGCCGCATCGGCAATCAGTCTGGTGGGCGGGTCTTCTTGTTTCTCGAAACGGACGATTTTGAACGAGACTACCAGCGTTACCGCGAACGGGGCGTCGAGTTCATCCGGCCGCCCCGCGAGGAGGCGTACGGCACGGTTGCCGTGTTTGTTGATTTGTATGGAAACAAGATCGATTTGATCGAGCCCAGGCGGTAACTAAACCAGGAACGCCATCACGTCGTAGGTCACATGGCAGCCGACCGCCAGCCCGAAGCCGCGCGTAACGAAGACGGCGGCAAGGTAAGCGCCGGCGGCGGCACGAAAGGCGAATTCCTTCGACGACCACGCGTCGGCCCCGATCGGGTGATAGTGGTGGGCCGCGAACGCCAGCGACGAGATGATCACGGAAAGCGCCACGCCGGTCACCTGGCGAAGTCGCAGGATATCCACGAACAACATGGTCAATAACGTAATGACGATGAGCCGGAAGAGAAGCTCTTCGTAAAGACCGGCTCCGACGGACAGGAGCAAATCGTCCCAGCGGCCGGTGGGGGCCGCGCCGACTCCGCGCTCGCTCATGGCCTGCATGATCGGCAGCCAGCGGTTGAGCATGAGCAATGGAATGGAAAGCAAAATGCTCTCGCCCGCCATGCCCGCGAGCGGCTGGCCCTCGACGCGCCAGGGGTTATGGCTGGCCAGGTGCCAGACCATCAGAACGGCGATGAGCGCCGCGCCCGGCAGATAATAGCCCGTCGCGCCGAACAAACTGAAGAACCACTTGAGAAGCTGCTGGGCGGCGAGCGCGGGCCGTTCGCCGTCCGGAGTGCTGCCGTGGAGAATGACCATGCCGATTTCGTAGGCGAGGACCATCGGCAGGAGGAAGACGAGACATTGCAACGGACGATGGGTAATGTCCCAGTAATGGTCGGAAAGGGTGGAGCGCTTCCGGGCGGGCTTTCGCGCGAGCGTCTTGGGTGGCTTTCGCCTGGTCCGTGGCTTGGCCATGGCGGTATGCTTACCGCGCCGCGGGGCGGTCCGCAACAAACTGGACGTAGCGAAACCCATACCCATGTCATCGACCACGGGAGAAACACTACATCAGTTCTACGAGGCCCTGCACCGCGCCTACGGCCCCCAGCACTGGTGGCCGGGGGACGGCCCGACGGAAATCGTCATCGGGGCGATCCTCACGCAGAACACGAATTGGCAGAATGTGGAAAAGGCCATCGCCCGGCTCCGCGCGGCACGGATGATCGATTGGGCAGCGCTTCGCGAGGTGGCGATCGAGCGACTTGCCGATCTGATCCGCCCGGCGGGGTACTACAACGTGAAAGCGAAACGGTTGAAGAACTTCGTCACGTGGCTGTGGGCGAATTTTGACGGCGACCTGGGACGGATGCGCGACGTGCCGCTGGAACAATTGCGCGAGGACCTCTTGTCGGTGAACGGGATCGGCCGGGAGACGGCGGATTCCATCCTGCTCTACGCGTTGGATCAGCCGAGTTTTGTCGTCGATGCCTACACGGCGCGGCTGGCGCGGCGGCATCGACTCATCGACGAGGATGCGGACTATGAGAGCCTGAAGGCGCTATTCGAAGATCATCTGACCAGCGACGCAAAGATGTTCAACGAATACCACGCGCTGATCGTGGCGGTCGGCAAGCGTCACTGTAAGATGCGGGCACAATGCGAGGGATGTCCACTGGAGCGATTCGAGCACGACGTGGAGAATTCGTAGGAAGCAATCTGGCGACGAAAGGAAAGCCCTGCCTCCGATGAGAGGATGCAACAGGGAGTGAGGATCGGTGCGGCGACGCCTCGATCAGCTCATCATCTTCTTCTGATACATCTTGTAGGCGATCAGTACAACGATCAGAAAACCGAGACAAACCCAGGTGTACCAGGGGAACCAATCGCCAATGCCGGCCAGAAGCGTGAGATTTGGACTCATCATAAGCTCCTACGATTAAAATCGATTCATATCCTTCAAGACCAGATGCGGCGTCCACGGCGGTCTCGACGACGCCCGTTGGACCCACCGGCATCCCAACTTACAACGGTTTTATCTACAGCGCCAGACCATGTCAAGTACCGCATTCAAGCGACTTTAGGTGTGACCGCAGCGCCGACTCCAACTCCGCCGTGGTTCGGCAATCCACGATCTGGTCGGTTCGACGATGATCGATGGACTGCCCGGCGAGTCGCTGGGCCCAGCCGCCGCCCGGCGTCAGGGCGATGATCGGCCGGTCGTACATCCAGGCGAAGGCGATCTCGCTCAACGTGCCGGCCGCGCCGCCGATGGCCAGGATGACGTCCCCGGCAATCGCCGTGATGACGTTGCGCGCCCAGCCGAGACCGGTCGGAATGACGTAGTGCGTATGCGCGTTGGCCTCGTTCATGTCGGTCCCCGGAACGACGGCGATCACGATCCCGCCGGCCTCCGCGCAGCCTTTCGACGCGGCGGCCATGATGCCATCGCGTCCGCCGGTCACCAGCGCGGCGCCGACCTTGGCGACAACGGCCCCGGCCTCTTCCGCGAGCCGCAACATCGTCTCATCCGCCTGACTGGAGCCGATGATGCCGACCTGCGGACGGCGGAGTGACTTCGAATCCTTCGCCGCCGTTACTGCTTCCTTCATATTGGTTAGACCCCTTTGATTATTCCCAACTCGTACTTTATTTTCACCATCACACCAGCCGCTAACCTATCGCGGTTGACGCGCGAACCATTAATAAGCTACGCTGGAAAGACTTTGTGCGAACCACTCACAAGGGCTCATCTATCCTTCCGGCCGAACGAATTGACCGTTCGATTTTTCTACTTCGCGGTCATAAGATCATGCTCGATCGTCATCTGGCGGAACTATACGGAGTCAAGCCCATTGCGCTCCGGCAACAAGTCAAACGGAACTCGCGCCGCTTCCCGCCCGATTTTATGTTCCAGCTCTCGCGTAAGGAGGCGGAACAAATGGTATCACAATCTGTGATACCATCCCGGCGAAGCCTGGGAGGCTCCCTTCCCTATGCCTTTACCCAGGAAGGGGTTGCCATGCTTTCCAGCGTATTGCGAAGCGATCGGGCCATATCCGTCAATATCGAAATCATGCGGGCTTTTGTACGCCTGCGACCGTTGCTCGCCACTCATGCCGATCTTGCTCGCAAACTCGACGGCTTGGAGAAAAAATATGATTCGCAATTCAAAGTCGTCTTTGATGCAATCCGAGAGCTGATGAGTCCGCCACCGGAGTCCAAACGGCCGCCTATCGGATATCAATCGGAAACCGGAAAATAACTCCAAACAGTCAATGGTTTGTAATCCGCAATTCTTGCAGTTTCTTTTCAATCAATTCCCCCGCCAGTTTCGGATCCGCCTTGCCTTGCGAGACCTTCATGATTTGCCCGCGGAGAAAGCCGGGAGCGGCCTTGGACTTCTTCGGGTTGTCGCCCAACGCATCGGCGACGGCCTGCGGATTCTCGGCGAAGGCTTGATCCACCCAGGCCTGCGTGGCGGATTCGTCGCGAACTTGTTCAAGGCCCTCCTTTTTTGCGATTTCGGTCGGATCGCCGCCATCATTAACGAGTCGCTCGGCGACTTGTTTAGCGGCTGTGGCGCTAATAGTGCCGGTTATTACCATAGTCGTCATTGCAGAATTCGTGCTTGGATTGACGTTTTTCAGACTGCCTATGGAGACATTCTTAGCAAGCGCGATAGGGTTCCAAATGCCAATAAATTGTTTTGTTAGTTGTTGTGGATCGGCTCCAGCCATGACGGAGTCCTCATACAAGACTCCCGTCGCGCGATCCGCGAGAATCACCTCGCAATCCTTCGCCGTCATTCCATACTGCGAGATGAACCGCCGCTCCTTGATCGACGGCAGCTCCCCGATCTCGCCGCGCAGCCTATCCCGCCAGGGGTCGTCAACTCGCACCGGCACCAGATCGGGATCGGGGAAATAGCGATAGTCGTGCGACTCCTCCTTGCCGCGCTGAAACTCCGTCACCTCACGAACGTCGTCCCAGCCGAAATTCATCTTGCCCTTCTTGTCGAGCGTGTAATCGTGATCGGCCTTCCATGCCTCGACCTGCCGGTTGATCTCGAACTGGATCGCGCTGCGCACCGAGCGGAAGCTGTTGAGATTTTTCACCTCGCTGATCGGCGTGCGGTATTCCTTGCCGCCCTCTGTGATCGCCACGTTCACGTTCGGCTCGAACCGCATCTGCCCCTTCTGCATGTTCGCCTCGGAGATGCCGAGATAGCGAACGAGCCGCTGAAGCTCGACACAAAACGTGTAGGCCTCTTCCGCGTCGGCGATATCCGGCTTCGTCACGATTTCGAGCAACGGCGTCCCGGCGCGGTTCAGGTCGACGCGCGTATGATCGAGCCCTTCGTGCAGGTTCTTACCGGCGTCTTCCTCCAGGTGCGCCCGGATGATTCCAATCTTTTTGAGCGCGCCGTCCGGCTTGACGATCTCGACGGCCCCGTCCGTCGAGAGCGGCAGATCGTACTGACTGATCTGGTAATTCTTCGGCATGTCCGGGTAGTAGTAACTCTTGCGGTCCCACTTGGTGAACGGCGCGACCTTGCAGCCCAGGGCCAGCCCCGCCTTGATGGCGAACTCGACCGCCTGTCGGTTCATCACCGGCAGCGTTCCCGGCATCCCCAGACAAACCGGGCAGGTGAGGCTGTTCGGCTCGGCGGCAAACTCCAACGGGCAGCGGCAGAACATCTTCGTCCGCGTCGCCAGTTGGACATGAATCTCAAGGCCGATGATCGGGCGTATTTCAAGAGTCGAAGTCACGACTTTGGATCATCCTGTTGGTTGGCAACGGCAGCGCCGCACTCCGGGCAAATCCCGCTCTTATTTCCCGTGAGATTGTAACCGCACGAATTGCAACAGAAAGACGACCTTTCGAGGACATCAATCTTTTGCAACCACGGGAAGAATAAGTAAAAGACCACGATGAAAGGATTGCTTCCTTCGATGACTCGCTTGAGCAAGGACCCGCAATTTGAACAGCGATCAACCCTTTTCAAAAAAGGAATGTCCGTCCGATTCTCACAAACAGGGCATGTTGAGAGCATGTCAATCGGTGGGCTTAATCGGACCTTTTTGAAGTTCCAGGCGCAGCAGATTCAGCGCACATTTCGCCGTCCGATCGCGAATCTCCGAACGCGACAGGCTTTCGCCGAGACGAAGCTCCTTCACGATCGTCTCCTTGCCCCCGGCCAACGCGATATAGACCAAACCCACCGGCTTCTCCGCCGTCCCCCCGGTCGGTCCCGCGACGCCGGTCGCCGAAAGCGCGTAATCCGTTTCGCTCACGCTTCGGCACCCCTCGGCCATTGCCCTGGCCACCTCGGCGCTGACGGCCCCTTTTTCATCGATCAACGACTTGGGCACCGCGAGCAGGTTGTGCTTGGCGTCATTGGAATAGGTGACAAGCGATTGGATGAAGTAGGCACTGCTGCCGGAAACGTCCGTCAACATCTTGGCGATGAGCCCGCCGGTGCAGGACTCCGCCGTGGAGATCGTCTTTTTCCGCTCGACCAGCAGCTTCGCGACGGCGTCGGCCAGCGTCTCGTCTTTCTCACCGAAAACGATCGGCCCCAGCCGCGAAATCACCTCAAACATGTCAGCATCCGCCAACCGGTGGGCTTCTTCCTTCGTCGGCCCGTGGGCGTTGATACGGATGGAAATGATCAGGTCCGACGCGCTCGTGCCGACCGCGGGATTGCGGCCCCGCTCCATCAAATCCGCGATCTTCTTCCCGATCTCCGCCTCGGCCATGCCCATCGTGTGCAGCGTCCTCTGGACGATCGTCTCCCCCGCCGCCGCCTCTTCGATGAACGGCAGGACATACTGCTCGAACATCATCCTCATCTCGCGCGGCACGCCCGGCATGACGTAGATGTCCGCGAGCCCGACGACGGCGTGAAAGCCGGGGGCCGTGCCGAAGTGGTTGCGAATCGGCTTGGCCCCGTCGGGGAACATCGCCTGTGTTCGATTTTCAGGGTGCATGTGCCGCTTGCGCATCTTGAAATATTCCTCGATCTGCCGGAACGAAGTCTCATCGAAGCGAAGCTGCACGTCCATCGCCGCGGCGAGGGCCTGGCGCGTCACGTCGTCCGGCGTCGGGCCGAGCCCGCCGGTCACGAGAACGAGTTCGGATTGCTCGGCGGCCGTGCGAACCGCCGCTTCAATGGCGGCCTGATCGTCGGCAATGGTGACATGCGCCGTGCAGACGACGCCGACGGCGGCAAGATGTTGCGCGAGCCACGCGGAGTTCGTATCGACTGTCTGACCGATCGTCAGTTCGGTGCCGATGCTGAGAATCTGGGCGTTCATGGCTTCACATCATACGCGGCCCGCGCGGATTTGAGATACTGGTCCTGCCAGTCAGGACCGAGGCGGGCGGGGATCTCGTCCAAACTCCTGATGGCCCCCTCTTGGTATTTGGGATCGGACATGAAATGAAGCTGGAGAAGACCTAGCCCCAGAATCGCAAAGAAACACCAGGAAAATGCCGCCGCCTGCGCCAATAACCGACTCGGCGGACGCGCAATCATCAGAACGATGACTATGTGCAAGGCCGCAATGAGCGGCTGAATCCAAAGTACTCCGACGGAAATATCCAGTGGTCGCCAAAACGATGCCCATGTCTGTGAGGGAATAATCGCGATGATCGAAGGTGCCAGCGCAAGGACAACACATATGAATTGACGATCCAGTTTGGATTGAAATTCAGGGTAGGTCGGGACTAACAGAATGGAGAACATCGCTCCAATAGCAGCCGTCGTAACGAGCAAAGTTATTCCCCATGAAGGCGAATAAAGACCGTCGCTAGCGATCGCTCGTGCAAGATTGCCAACGCATGAAGCGCCGATCAAAAGGATGACCCAGCCCCTCCAAGTGGACGCCGGGTTGGATCCGCTTGAAGGGAGCTGCGAATTGCCGCCAAATCGCAATAGCAACACGCCAAGGGTGGAACCACAAAGCATCACAAGGGAGCCGATGGACGCAAAAAAAATTCCCGCGGGAATCGCCAGCGTCTTGACCATCCAACGCAACTTGTTGCCATCGATCGCCGGTGCACGCGACAAACTTGTCAAATCCGTGGGAAGCGAATCGGTCCCTTGATGAAAATCGTTTCGAAAACGGATTAGATCGGACGCAATGCTTGAATCCGGAGAAGACGATCGAGCCATCAGCTCCGCACAGAGCAGACTCGTCCCGGCGTCTTTTTCCGAATCCATCACTCCCAGCATGGTTCGACCGAACCAGCGAATGCAAGTATCCGCCTCCGTCGCTTTTCCGCCGGCGCGAAGTTGGTGGGCGAGCGACGCAACTCGCTGCTGCATCATCGGCAGCGCGGCGTAGTGTTCGACGATTTGATAATGATCGAGCGAATTCGCCGCCGATGCGGCGACGTCGGCTCGTAGGATGTATTTTGTTAGCACGTCGTGCCAGACCCGCGTGTACTCGTCGTTGTAAAGCGTCGCGCCGGCCGCCGGGGGCTGACGTTCCACGACCTGCCGCATCGCCTCAAACCGATCCAGCGGCGGCTTCTTCGCGTCCGCCAGAACGGCGTACGCCAGCCGCGCGACGAGATTATCCGCATCCACATTCAACGCAGCCTGCGCGCTCGATAGCACCACACTCGGTTGCTGCCGACCTCGCTCGACCTGAATCACCAGATTGAGCAGATGCCCGACGGCTTCGTGCCGGCCCGCCACGGAATCGGTCGATAACCGACCCCGCAACTCGGCATACACGTCGTCCCATTTCTCGCGCGAAATCGCGTTGACCTCCACTCCGCGCACCGCGGACAGAAAGCTCGTCGGCTCCATCACCTGATAAACAAAGACGGCACTGGCGATCACCGCCAGTGCCGTCGTAAGGATCATGAATTTGACCGGCAGTCCGCCCGACGACTCCTTACTGGAAATGTCGCTTGGGCTCCGGAGCCGGCGTCGGCTCTGGTCGGACGGTTGCTTGTCCCATTCGCGGATACGCCTGCCGGAGGGATGGGTCTTTCGTCGGGACATCGACGTGGTGCTCGGGCGGCGTGTAGTGATACGGCGACAACGCCGCCTTTCGACACAACCGGATGATACGATTAACCAATCGCTGTTGGTTGTCAATCGTCTCGTGCGTCACGCCGAATTTCGACAGGTCATACTTGAGGTGCTGGCCCGTCACCTCGCGGCGGTCCCAATAGTCGTCGTACCAGTAGTACGGATGCTCTTCCTTGATGTTGGACGCCCGCGTCGAGACGAGATCGCTGCCCCACTTCTTGCTGTCCGGGTTTGCCTGCACGTAGTTGCGCACCTTGATCGCGTTGTGGCCGATCGGCGTCGCCATCGGCTGTGTGTGCTCGTCGCTGTCGCCGTTTTCCTTGGCGTTGTGCGGCCAGTCCTTGTTGAAGGCGTCGATCGTAAAGACCGCGTCGATGTGCTTCATCTTGTGATGCTGGGCATAATGCCGCACGACCTGCGTGCAGAGGAATGCGCCGTGCCCATGACCGACGAGAATGGCCTCCTCGTCCGGCTTATCGTCGATGTCGACGACGATTTGCAGCCAGTTATCCGGCGTGTAGACCCGCGCGTTGATCTCCTGCGCCTGAAGCGCCGTCTGGATCTTGGCGAGTTCGTCGGACTGTTCCTTCTCGGTTCCCTCGATCAGGTAGACACGCGGGCCCGTATAGGGCCAGGTTTCCGGCTCCATCGCCTTCGCGGCGACGCAAAAAACGGCCTGCGCGGCCAACGCAAACATCAAACTCTTGGCTTTCATACTTTTACCCCTCGTGAATGCCCATGCCCCGACGCGACGAAAAATGGCGGCGCGTCACCCTCCTCATCCCAGGTAGGATGATGTGGTATCCATTCTACGCTTCGCCGCCGGCCCCATTCAACGCCTGAATCGAAAAACCTGTTCGCGGACGCTCCGCGAATCTCTAAAGCCCCGGCCAGGCTTGGCCGGGGCTTTACCGGACGATGCAATTTGACAGTCCGCGTACTATCGCTACGTTGCGTGCAGGAGAACGCGCGTGAACCTTGCGCTGGCGATCGAATCGTTTCGGGACGCAGACGAACTCGCGCGGATCGCGCGCGACGCCGCGGCGGCCGGCTTCACGTCCTTGGAATTGCCGATGGCGCCCGCGAGTCCGATCAGCTTTGAATCTCCTCCGGCGGCTTGTCATGAATGGTCGAAGCAGGTTGTCGACGCCGGGCTTCGTGTGGCGGCACTGTCGTTGTCACCAACGCCCGACTCGCATCTGGCCTCCCCCGATCCGACCGACCGCCGCCGCGCATACGACCGGTCCATCGCCGCGTTCGATCGCGCCGCCTGGCTGGGAACAACGATGGTCGTGCTGACGCCGGCGATCGTCGGCGGCCCGTCGCACTCGCGCCCTGAAGAGCGTTACGAAGAAACGTACGGGCGGGCAATCGAAAGCCTTCTGGCCCTGCGTTTTGAGGCCCAGCATCGCGGGATCCACCTGGCGTGTTCCACCTGCGACACACATTTCTTGTTGTCGCCAATGGAAGCCCGGACATTCATCGACCGCGTCAATTCACCCTTCGTCGGAATGAGTCTCGATCTCGGCGCGCTCCTGCCGATGGGACATCCGTGGGATTGGATCGCATCGCTGGGCCATCGCGTGTTCCGCGTGGCATGGACGGACCGTCGACGGTCGGACCCGAC